>NZ_QVMK01000002.1 GCF_010500995.1 Bacteroides sp. 224
TTTGATAAGAAGGCTCTTCATTAAAACGGCAACTACTTACTCTCCCACTGTTACGCAGTACCATCAGCGTGACGAGGCTTAACTTCTCTGTTCGGAAAGGGAAGAGGTGGAACCCTCGTGCTATAGTCACCTTAATATTTTATAATTGACAATGAACTATTGACAATTAAAACATGGTGATACAAAAGCAAAATAATAATAATTTAGCAACATGATAAGCTAAACGTATATAACAACCCAGTTGCGAGATAAAGAAAGTGAACGGGCAATTAGTAACGCTCGGCTAAGCATATCTCTATACGTACACCTGCGTCCTATCAACGTTGTAGTCTACAACGACCCTAAAGAAATCTAATCTTGTGGCCGGCTTCGTACTTAGATGCTTTCAGCACTTATCCGATCCCGACGTAGCTACTCGGCAATGCACCTGGCGGCACAACCGATAAACCAGAGGTCAGTCCAACACGGTCCTCTCGTACTAGTGTCAGAGCCACGCAAATTTCATACGCCCACGATAGATAGAGACCGAACTGTCTCACGACGTTCTGAACCCAGCTCGCGTGCCACTTTAATGGGCGAACAGCCCAACCCTTGGGACCTTCTCCAGCCCCAGGATGTGACGAGCCGACATCGAGGTGCCAAACCCCTCCGTCGATATGAGCTCTTGGGAGGGATCAGCCTGTTATCCCCGGAGTACCTTTTATCCTTTGAGCGATGTCCTTTCCATACAGAAACACCGGATCACTATGCTCTAGTTTCCTACCTGATCGACGTGTATGTCTCCCAGTCAAGCACCCTTATGCCATTACACTCTACCGACGGTTACCAATCGTCGTGAGGGTACCTTTAGAAGCCTCCGTTACACTTTTGGAGGCGACCACCCCAGTCAAACTACCCACCAAACAGTGTCCTCGCATCAGCGAGTTAGAACTCAGACAGGCAAAGGGTCGTATTTCAACAGCGACTCCACAAATACTAGCGTACCTGCTTCAAAGTCTCCGACCTATCCTACACATCACGTGCCCAAATTCAATGTTAAGCTATAGTAAAGGTTCACGGGGTCTTTTCGTCCCATCGCGGGTAATCGGCATCTTCACCGATACTACAATTTCACTGAGCTCACGGTTGAGACAGTGTCCAGATCATTACACCATTCGTGCAGGTCGGAACTTACCCGACAAGGAATTTCGCTACCTTAGGACCGTTATAGTTACGGCCGCCGTTTACTGGGGCTTCAATTCAATGCTTCTCTTGCGATGACATCTCCTCTTAACCTTCCAGCACCGGGCAGGTGTCAGGCTATATACTTCATCGTTAAATTTGGCATAGCCCTGTGTTTTTGTTAAACAGTTGCCTGGACCGATTCTCTGCGCCCTCCCATCACTGGGTAGGGACCCTTTATCCCGAAGTTACAGGGTCAATTTGCCTAGTTCCTTAACCGTGAATCACTCAAGCGCCTTAGTATATTCAACCCGACTACGTGTGTCCGTTTACGGTACGGGTACCTTAAAGATTAAGTTTAGCGGATTTTCTTGGAAGTATGATTACATGCACTATTGGATTGTTCAAAGAACGCTCCATACTATCAGGTTCGACTCTCAGTGCGGATTTGCCTACACCAATCAACATCTACACCCTTTAACGAACTATTCCGTCAGTTCGCGGCATTGTCACAACTCCGTCCCCACATCACTCCTTAAGGTAGTACTGGAATATTAACCAGTTCTGCCATCGGCTTCGCCATTAGGCTACACCTTAGGACCCGACTAACCCTGATCCGATTAGCGTTGATCAGGAAACCTTAGTCTTTCGGCGAGGGGGTTTCTCACCCCCTTTATCGTTACTTATACCTACATTTGCGTTTCCACACGCTCCAGAGTAGCTTACGCTACGCCTTCAACGCAGAGTGGAATGCTCCCCTACCGATGTTTACACATCCCATAGCTTCGGTAATATGCTTATGCCCGATTATTATCCACGCCAAACTCCTCGACTAGTGAGCTGTTACGCACTCTTTAAATGAATGGCTGCTTCCAAGCCAACATCCTAGCTGTCTTAGCAATCTGACTTCGTTAGTTCAACTCAGCATATATTTGGGGACCTTAGCTGATGGTCCGGATTCTTCTCCTCTCGGACATGGACCTTAGCACCCATGCCCTCACTCCTGTTCTTAACTAATGCGCATTCGGAGTTTATCAAGACTTGATAGGCGGTGAAGCCCTCGCATCTAATCAGTCGCTCTACCTCACATTAGTAATAAAACAAGGCTGCACCTAAATGCATTTCGGGGAGTACGAGCTATCTCCAAGTTTGATTAGCCTTTCACCCCCACCCTCAGGTCATCCGGAAGCTTTTCAACGCTTATCGGTTCGGTCCTCCAGTTAGTGTTACCTAACCTTCAACCTGCCCAAGGGTAGATCACTTGGTTTCGCGTCTACTCCTACTGACTATACGCCCTATTAAGACTCGCTTTCGCTTCGGATCCAACTTTCTAAAGTCTTAACCTTGCCAGTAAAAGTAACTCGTAGGTTCATTATGCAAAAGGCACGCCGTCACACCATTAAGATGCTCCGACCGCTTGTAGGCACATGGTTTCAGGAACTATTTCACTCCTCTATTCGAGGTGCTTTTCACCTTTCCCTCACGGTACTGGTTCACTATCGGTCTCTCGGGAGTATTTAGCCTTACCGGATGGTCCCGGCAGATTCACACAGGATTTCACGTGTCCCGCGCTACTCAGGATACTACTAGGGTTAATATAGCTTCGTATACAGGATTGTCACCTTCTACGATTGTTCTTTCCAAAACATTCTACTCACTATATGTCGTCCCACAACGTAGTCCTACAACCCCATAATTGCCGTAACAACTATGGTTTGGGCTAATCCGCGTTCGCTCGCCACTACTTACGGAATCATTATTATTTTCTTTTCCTACAGGTACTAAGATGTTTCAGTTCCCTGCGTTCGCCTCCTATAGAATAGGATAATATCTCTTCAAGATATTGGGTTGTCCCATTCGGAAATCTCCGGATCAAAGGTCATTTGCACCTTCCCGAAGCTTATCGCAGCTTATCACGTCCTTCATCGCCTCCGAGAGCCAAGGCATCCGCCATGTGCCCTTAATTACTTTCTTTATCGCCGCTTTAAAGTAGTAAGTAATAAGTAGTTAGTAGCAAGTCGAAACTTAAAACCAAAAACAATTAACTTAAAACTCAAAGGTTGATATATACTTTTAGCTTTTAACTAAAAAATTACTTTTTGCTTTTGTACAACATGTCAAAGATCGTTTCTTCTAATTTTTAATGTTGAATGAATAATGTTGAATGAATTGAACACTAAAAACTCAAAATTAAACATTAAATGAGAGTGGAGAATAACGGATTCGAACCGTTGACCCCCTGCGTGCAAGGCAGGTGCTCTAGCCAGCTGAGCTAATCCCCCGATAAGTAATGACTAATTTTTAATGGGAAATGTTCAATGAAGAAAATTCAAAATTAAACATTAAAAATTAAACATTAGAATCGTAGTCCCAGGCAGAGTTGAACTGCCGACCTCTACATTATCAGTGTAGCGCTCTAACCAACTGAGCTATAGGACTAGTTCAACCTCGCCTTACGGCTCGGCTTCTTGATTTCTCAATCTATTTTACAATCTATATTATATACACAACAAACAGCAGCACAAGGGAGTTGAGAGTTGAGAGTTGAGAGTGGAGAGTTAACTCACCTCAATACAACTAACAAACAACTTAACGCCTTATTAAACCATCCAGATCCTTTAGTAGAAGAAGATGAAAAGTAAAAGAGAAAAAGAAAAGCAAAAACTAAACTCTCAACTCTCAACTCTCAACTCTCAACTAAAAAAACGGTATCACTCCAGAAAGGAGGTGTTCCAGCCGCACCTTCCGGTACGGCTACCTTGTTACGACTTAGCCCCAGTCACCAGTTTTACCCTAGGACGACCCCAATTAGGTTACGTACTTCAGGTACCCCCGGCTCCCATGGCTTGACGGGCGGTGTGTACAAGGCCCGGGAACGTATTCACCGCGCCGTGGCTGATGCGCGATTACTAGCGAATCCAGCTTCACGAAGTCGGGTTGCAGACTTCGATCCGAACTGAGAGAGGTTTTCAAGATTAGCCAACTGTCACCAGTAAGCAACTCGCTGTACCCCCCATTGTAACACGTGTGTAGCCCCGGACGTAAGGGCCGTGCTGATTTGACGTCATCCCCACCTTCCTCACATCTTACGACGGCAGTCTCTTCAGAGTCCTCAGCATAACCTGTTAGTAACTAAAGATAAGGGTTGCGCTCGTTATGGCACTTAAGCCGACACCTCACGGCACGAGCTGACGACAACCATGCAGCACCTACATATCTGCTATTGCTAGAAAGGGTGTTTCCACCCCGGTCAGACATATTTCAAGCCCGGGT
This sequence comes from Bacteroides sp. 224, assembly GCF_010500995.1. Lineage (GTDB taxonomy): Bacteria > Bacteroidota > Bacteroidia > Bacteroidales > Bacteroidaceae > Bacteroides. Next base: position 4,435 of record NZ_QVMK01000002.1, read on the forward strand.
AAGGTTCCTCGCGTATCATCGAATTAAACCACATGTTCCTCCGCTTGTGCGGGCCCCCGTCAATTCCTTTGAGTTTCACCGTTGCCGGCGTACTCCCCAGGTGGAATACTTAATGCTTTCGCGTGGCCGCTTGCAGTATATCGCAAACAGCGAGTATTCATCGTTTACTGTGTGGACTACCAGGGTATCTAATCCTGTTTGATACCCACACTTTCGTGCCTCAGCGTCAGTTATAGTATAGTAAGCTGCCTACGCAATTGGAGTTCTTCGTGATATCTAAGCATTTCACCGCTACACCACGAATTCCGCTTACCTCCGCTACACTCAAGACTAACAGTATCAACTGCAATTTTACGGTTGAGCCGCAAACTTTCACAGCTGACTTATCAGTCCGCCTACGCACCCTTTAAACCCAATAAATCCGGATAACGCTTGGATCCTCCGTATTACCGCGGCTGCTGGCACGGAGTTAGCCGATCCTTATTCGTAAGGTACATACAAAACAGTATACATACTGCACTTTATTCCCTTATAAAAGAAGTTTACAACCCATAGGGCAGTCATCCTTCACGCTACTTGGCTGGTTCAGACTCTCGTCCATTGACCAATATTCCTCACTGCTGCCTCCCGTAGGAGTCTGGTCCGTGTCTCAGTACCAGTGTGGGGGACCTTCCTCTCAGAACCCCTATTCATCGAAGACTTGGTGAGCCGTTACCTCACCAACAATCTAATGAAACGCATCCCCATCGATCACCGAAATTCTTTAATGAAAGCATCATGCGATACTCGCATACCATCGGGTATTAATCTTCCTTTCAGAAGGCTATCCCCGAGTGAACGGTAGGTTGGATACGTGTTACTCACCCGTGCGCCGGTCGCCGACAATGTATTGCTACATCTCGATGCCCCTCGACTTGCATGTGTTAAGCCTGTAGCTAGCGTTCATCCTGAGCCAGGATCAAACTCTTCATTGTAAAAGTATTGTTTTTGAGTNTATTGCTACATCTCGATGCCCCTCGACTTGCATGTGTTAAGCCTGTAGCTAGCGTTCATCCTGAGCCAGGATCAAACTCTTCATTGTAAAAGTATTGTTGAAGTTACAAGATAAGAGTTACAAGTTACAAGAAAAAACTCGTAACTGGTAACTAGTCACTCGTAACTAGTCTTGCTCTGTTCAGGATACCGTAAATCTATAAGATCTACACCTATATTTATAGGTTGACGGTTTAAATTTTCCAATCAAATATTGATTGGCTTGTACTACTTGTTGTTATGTAAATATTTCAAAGAACTCGTTTGTTTGACTCCCCATCTCCTGGAAAGCGAGTGCAAAGGTAGAGAGTTTTGGTATACGAACCAAATAATTGGAGGAAAAAAGTGAAGAATATTATGAACTTTTTTATAACTCGCTGAAAGACAAGGTAGTGGAAATGAAACTTTTTTTGAAGACCGGAAAACGGGCGAAAAGAAGACACATTATAATATATATAAAGGCCGGAAAATAGACTAAGCGAATGTGAGATTCGGTTTCCAGATCGGGGAAAAGGAGAGAAAAAGGTGCCGGGAATTACAAAAAGTGATACCGGCAATTGAAGTAAATGCTACTGGAAGGTTGAGAAAGTGATGGTAGCAACAGGGGATGTTTTCTGTTTTGCCTTAAGGTACTGTGTTCTTTTTCTTGGTTTGATATTTAGTATTACTATTACTACTATATATATAGCCATTTTTTTGCTATACTGTTTGCTATACTTTTGATATGCTGTTTTTAAAAGAAGTGTAAGAAGAAGGAATGCGTACGGATTTGAATATAACGGCTTATCAAAAGTAAAGAAAGAGGTTTAATGAGATGGGAATTAACAGAATATTTTACCCAAGAAACAAAAGAAAAAGAAGAGAAATAACGAAACCAGTTTAGAAATTTTAAGAAATACAGAAAAGAAGAAAGGAAAAGGAGAAGAAAGGGAGTGAAAAAATAGAAGATTATGGCAATTCAAAAAAGCACACGACATATAGAATAATGTCAATTCAATTAATTAACTTTGCTATTCTTACTGAGAATAGCGTAATATAGTACAAGTATATGAAAGATTTTTTTAAATTCACTTTGGCAACGATTACAGGTATAGTTGTATCAAGCATCGTTTTGTTTTTTATCGGAATAATGATTTTGGTAGGCTTGATGTCTGTCTCCGAGTCTGAAACTGTTATTAATAAAAGCTCAGTAATGATGTTGGATTTAAGTGGCGAATTAAGAGAAAGGTCACAAGAAAATCCGTTCGAAGAGTTTTTTGGAGACGAAGATTATGTTAGTTACGGGTTGGATGACATTCTTTCCTCCATTCAAAAAGCCAAAGATCATAACGATATAAAGGGTATTTATATACAAGCCACCCATTTAAGCACCTCCTTTGCGGCTTTGCAAGAGATACGCGATGCCTTGGCAGATTTTAAAACTACCGGTAAGTTTATTGTTTCATACGGAGATGTTTACACACAAGGTTTATACTACCTATCAAGTGTATCGGATAAGGTGCTGCTAAATCCTAAAGGACGAGTAGAATGGAAAGGACTGGCCTCAACGCCTATTTTTTACAAGGATTTGCTCGAAAAGCTTGGCATTGAGATGCAAATATTTAAAGTCGGAACATATAAATCTGCCGTAGAGCCATATATTAATACCGAAATGAGCGAGGCCAATCGTGAACAAGTAAAAGAATATATCAGCTCAATATGGAGTCAACTTGTTGAGGATGTTTCGATTTCGCGTAACATCTCGGCCGATTCATTAAATATGATTGCAGACAAAATGGTGATGTTCTCTCAAGCTGAAGATATTCTTAACTATGGTTTAGTTGACTCTCTTATTTATAAAAACGATGTTCGTGATTATCTTAAATCATTAGCCAATATTGATAAGGATGGCAAGCTATCAGTATACAATCTGGCAGAAATGGTTAATGTGCGAAGAAACGTGCCCAAAGATAAAAGTGGAAATATTATTGCCGTTTATTATGCTGCCGGAGGCATAGACATGGGATCTTCTTCTTACTCTACCGAGGAAACCATTATTTCGAGTAAGGTAATTCGCGATTTAAAGAAATTGAAAGATCAGGAAAGCGTTAAGGCTGTTGTTTTACGTGTAAACTCCGGAGGAGGTAGCGCCTATGGCTCTGAGCAAATTTGGCATGCTGTTGAAGAACTGAAAGCAGAAAAACCTGTAATCGTGTCAATGGGTAATTATGCCGCTTCGGGGGGCTATTATATTTCATGTAGTGCAGATTGCATTGTAGCCGAACCCACTACATTAACAGGATCTATTGGAATATTTGGAATGATGCCTAACATCGGAGGACTAACCAAAAAGGTAGGACTTACATTCGACGTAGTTAAAACAAATAAGTTCTCTGATTTTGGCGCTTTAGGACGCGGATTAAATAATGATGAAAAAAGCCTCCTACAGATGATGGTGAACGATGGTTATGATCTCTTTTTAACACGTTGCGCCGACGGAAGAAATATGCCCAAAGAAGAAATTGCTAAAGTAGCAGAAGGACGTGTGTGGACAGGAAGCAAAGCCAAAGAACTGGGACTTGTAGACGAGCTTGGGGGGTTAGACAAGGCGCTTCAGATTGCGATAGAAAAGGCTGACGTAGAAGGATATACCGTTGTTAGCTATCCGGAAAAAGAAGACTTTTTCTCTTTATTTCTGAAAGAGAAAGGCGAAAGTTATATCGAGAGTAAGCTCTTGAAAAGTAAATTGGGAGATTACTATAACCAACTGAACTTCATCAAAAGTATAGAAAACGCCGACCTGATTCAAGCGCGACTTCCTTTTGATCTTAATATCAAATAGCTCTATTATCTATGGAGGAACATTTCGTAAAAATACACAAATGGTTCTATCCCCTATCCTTCTTATATGGCTTAGGGGTAGCCTTTCGGAATAAGCTCTTTGACCGGAAAATTCTCCAGTCGAAGAGTTTTAATATTCCGATTATATGCATAGGCAATCTTGCCGTAGGTGGTACAGGAAAGACTCCTCATACAGAATATCTCATTAAACTATTACAAAAGAACTATCAAACGGCCGTCCTCAGCCGAGGTTACAAACGCCGTACAAAAGGATATCTCTTATCAACTTTGGATAGTGATGCACAAAGCATAGGAGACGAACCTTATCAAATTAAACAAAAATTCCCGAACACGATGGTGGCTGTCGACGAAAACCGCTGCCATGGCATAGAAAATCTGATGGCTATAAACGAGCCGAAAGCCGATGTTATATTGCTGGACGACGCCTTTCAGCACCGTTATGTAGAAGCCGGGCTTAATATTCTGCTTACAGATTATCACCGTTTATTTTGTGACGATGCTCTACTGCCGGCCGGTCGTTTACGAGAACCGGCTAAGAATAAATCCAGGGCACAAATTGTAATTGTAACCAAATGCCCGGAAGACATGAAGCCCATAGACTTCAATATCATTGCAAAGCGATTGAAATTATATCCTTTTCAAAGGCTTTTCTTTTCGAGATTTGAATATGGCAAATTAATTCCGGCTTTTACTTCAGGGCAAGAGTTAGCCTTAAAAGACTTACAACACTACGAACAAATCTTACTTGTTACAGGCATAGCATCTCCAACTTCTTTGATAGATGAATTAAAGAAATACTCTCAACAAATTCAAGTAGAATCTTTCGGCGATCATCATAATTTCTCCAAGAAGGACATCAAGCATATTACCGAACGTTTTAACAACATTCCTTCCAAAAGAAAGATTATTATTACAACGGAGAAAGATGCCACCCGGTTAGTCAATCATCCGGATATCTCCAAAAGAATAAAAGATAATCTTTACATATTACCTATTCAAGTGAAGATTTTACAAAATCAAGAATATATATTAAATCAAAACATCATTGATTATGTTAGAAAAAATAAAAGAGACAGCAGCATACCTGAAAGGGAAAATGCATACAAGCCCTGAAACTGCTATTATACTTGGCACTGGATTGGGTAGTTTAGTAAACGAGATTACCGAAAAATATGAAGTCAAATACGAAGATATTCCCAACTTTCCGGTATCGACGGTAGAGGGTCATAGTGGCAAACTGATTTTCGGTAAATTAGGAGAAAAAGATATTATGGCAATGCAGGGCCGTTTTCATTATTATGAGGGATACTCCATGAAGGAAGTTACATTCCCGGTACGAGTAATGAAAGAGCTTGGCATTAAAACTCTTTTCGTATCGAACGCCAGTGGAGGAACCAATCCGGATTTCGAAATAGGCGACTTAATGATTATCACCGATCATATCAATCATTTCCCCGAGCACCCTCTGCGCGGTAAGAATTTGTACGGAGATCGCTTCCCCGATATGAGCGAAGCATACTCTAAACCGCTCATAGAGAAAGCTAAATTAATAGCCAAAGAAAAAGGAATCTCTGTAAAAGAAGGCGTATATGTAGGAACTCAAGGGCCAACTTTTGAAACCCCGGCAGAATATAAGCTCTTTAGAATTATGGGAGGTGACGCAGTAGGTATGTCTACCGTACCAGAGGTTATTGTTGCCAATCATTGTAAGATTAAAGTATTCGGCATGTCAATCATTACCGACCTTGGTGTAGAAGGCAAAATCGTAGAAGTTTCTCACGAAGAGGTACAAAAAGCAGCCAATGAAGTACAACCATTAATGACAGCCATTATGCGCGAACTTATAAATCGCGCCGATTAATATATGAGAACAGAAATAGCAACTTTAGGTGAGTTTGGCTTGATCCGCCGACTCACCGAAAACATTGAACTACAAAATAGTTCAAGCAAATATGGTGTAGGCGATGATGCCGCCGTATTATCCTATCCCGACAAGCAAGTGTTAGTCACTACCGACTTATTAATGGAAGGGATTCATTTTGACCTTACCTACGTACCTTTAAAGCATTTAGGGTATAAAGCTGCCATGGTCAACTTCTCAGATATCTATGCAATGAATGGCTTGCCCAGGCAGATTACCGTATCCATAGCTTTATCCAAACGTTTCTCTGTAGAAGATATAGAAGATTTCTATGCCGGTGTTCAACTGGCTTGCAAAATGCATCAAGTAGATATCGTTGGCGGCGACACAAGTTCATCTCTTACAGGATTAGCCATCAGCATTACTTGTATAGGAGAAGCAGACAAAGATAAAGTCATATATCGAAATGGCGCCAAAGACACAGATTTAATCTGCGTCAGCGGAGACTTAGGTGCTGCTTATATGGGGCTTCAACTATTAGAACGTGAGAAAGCCGTTTTCAAAGGAGAGAAAGAAGTACAACCCGATTTTGCCGGAAAAGAATATCTCCTTGAACGTCAGTTAAAACCCGAAGCCCGCAAAGATATCATAGAGAAACTGGCCAAAGCAAACATCCGGCCTACTTCTATGATGGATATATCTGACGGTCTTTCTTCTGAGTTAATGCACATCTGCACGCAAAGCAATGTAGGATGCCGCGTTTATGAGGAACATATCCCTATTGATTACCAAACAGCAGTAATGGCCGAAGAGTTTAACATGAATCTTACCACTTGCGCCCTTAATGGCGGAGAAGATTATGAATTGCTTTTCACTGTTCCCATTGCCGATCATGAGAAAATAACCGAGATGGAGGGAGTTAAGCTTATTGGACATATCACAAAAAAAGATTTAGGTTGTTTCCTCATAACCCGTGATAATCAGGAGTTTAAGTTGAAAGCGCAAGGGTGGAATCCATTACAGGAGAAAAAAAAATAAGATTTTCTTTGGAGATATAAAAGAAATACCTATCTTTGCAATCGCAAAACGGTTAAGGTGCCATAGCTCAGTTGGTAGAGCAAAGGACTGAAAATCCTTGTGTCCCCGGTTCGATTCCTGGTGGCACCACCCAGAAGGGAAGTTAAGAAATTAGCTTCCCTTTTTTCGTTAAACAAAAAATCATAAAATAAGAGCGTAAATCATTGATTCACAATACATTTGAGATTTATCAGAGTTTTCAAAACTGATTAAACTGAAAAATCGAAAAATAAGGAACGACCTACCGAGTGTGCGGAAAGTGTACATTGAAAAAATAAAAATGCACACTAAAAACGAAACATTTGACCTTCCAGATTTCTATTCTTAGAATATTAAAGAAGTTCAAATTATGGTTAAGTTGAAATTTGTCATTCGGGACAACGCTCTCGTTTTAAGAATCAGTGAAAACAAAGAACGATTTTACAAATCAGTTAAGCACTTACTAAAAGGAAATCCGAACATCCAGCGTCATTGGAGTAATGACAAAGAACGGTTTTCAAGTTACGCTGTATCTTATGCAGAAAACAATCAAATTCTTGAAGACTTCAAGAACACTTACTCTTCCCTTATCAAAGAATACCCGGAGCTTTCTGCCAAACAAGTAGCTCAGTATTACTCATCATCTAAACCGGTTGTTGTTTTACAATCTCAAGAACAAACTCCAAGCACCGAAAACAGTGACATGAATCTGGTTGAAAAATACCTGGAGGTTGTCATTGAGCGTGAAAAGGTAAAGCCGGGGTGTAATTTTGAGCCGTATTACAAATTACTGAAGAAATGCAGGAAGTTGTTTCGAGGCTTTTCCTCTCTAACCTTCCAGGAAATCAATTTCGACAAATGCGTTAGTATTGCCCGTACTTTCGCCAAACACGATGGCTATAAAGGAACATCCAAATCATTCCGGAACTTATTAGGAAAGGCTGGGAAAGATCAGGGGGTAAATTTCAGTATTTCCCAAATCGGAGACTTTATGTTTGCCAACTATGATCCTAAAATCAATGAAGTCGATTTTAACCGGCCGGATGTACTTAATCCAGATCAGCTGAAAGAGTTTTTGAATGCAGATGTCTCCAGCATGACTCCCAGTTATAAAGACCGCAAACAGGTTGAATTGTACTACGACTTTTGTGTGTTTATGTTCCATACCTTTTTTGCGCCTTGTGACGTGATAAAACTGAAATACAAGGATATTACCAAACAGGGTAAAATTCATGTAAAGAGGAAGAAAACTCATAAGCCGGTAGAAATACCACTTAACCCGGTTCTGGAAAACATCATCAATAAATATCGGGGACAAACAAAAAATGGCTATGTCTTTCCCATCATGGATGACGAAAAAGAAAAAGAATACACCACTAAAGATTATATATTCAAGAAATTCAGGGAACGTATCAATACTTGGTTGAAATGCGTTGGCAATGAACTGGGGGTGGATTACAATCTATATGCCTATGTTTTTCGCCACACAGCCATTACTGTTGCATTGGATAGTGGTGTTCCTATATCTTATGTGGCTATGGCTGCCGGAACCAGCACAACGATGATCCAGAAGCATTATTATAATGGAGATAACCAAATGAATACAGATCGGTTGAAACAAGCATTTATGGGTGCAGCAAATTAATTTAAAATATAGAATAATATGAACGCATTAGCAAGATTAACATCATTCAATCAACTTCAGATTGGAGATAAAGTCACAAGAGTGACCATTAATGGATTCCAAGTGTTTGTGTATATGGGAGACGACCCACATGCAAAAAAGGAAGAACACAAAAATCAATACGGATATTTCCTTGACTCCTTTGGGCGTACAAAAGTCGAAAGATGGTATTCCGGCTATCTTGATCGAGATAGAGTGTATGTAGGCTATGATTCCAGACTTGTCAAATGTATTGAATATGAATTACTGGAAGAAAGGCTAAATCAACTTAAAGGAAAGTTAGATATATCAGTTGAAAACTGCACAAAAGAAAAAGATGTAAAATACCCACTCGCTTTCATCACTTCTGCTGGATGTTTAAAACTTAAACATCCTTCGGAGTTATCGCCTGATGGAACCCCAAGATATTTCGCTAACCCAAACTCTGATGCCACTTATTGTTTGAAAGACTGCCTAAATGACTATGTTCCAGTTTGGTCTGAACGTTTTTTGAAGGAATATCAAAAAAATAATAGATAAATATGAAAGAATTAATCATTGGAGTAGCGCTATTGCTCATAGCGCTCTTGTTTGTAGGACACTTTTCAATTAGTGTAAAACCATTCAGCATTTCATTACCTTACTGGCACCGCTCTATCGGGGTGTTTTTTATCATCATAGGTTTCTATGTCTATAATATCGGAGAACGATCAAAAGGATACAGAGATGGTTTGAAAGATGGCTGCAACACAGTTTTGGAAATGATAATGGAAAAGCAGAAGAAAAGTAAGTAAAGGAGAATAAGTACAATTACCCAAGAAAATGAAATTAAGAATAGCAAAGAAAATCCTCAGAAAGTCACAAATAGGGTGCAGTAAATGCCATAGAGCCAAACTCTACTGTAAACATTGCAATTATTCTACCATACAGAGAAATAAGGCAAACACTATTTTAAATAGACTTCGTAGTAGATTGATTAGAATGTCTATGGCAGCTGGGATTGCTTAATGAAATTTTAAATAAAACAAGAATAGGAAAATGAGAAAAGTATACCCCAACGGCTCCAAACGCAATTTGTGTTTTTTATACTTCAAAATTGGAGACCCCAGAATCCCACAACTTAAAGGATGTTTTACAATAGACAATTACCTCTACGCAGTCAGTCATATTGATTACAATTATGATTCTGGAGAAGTGGAGGTTAGAGGATATTGTAATTATTGGGGAAGTGATTTGGATAAACAATTTAATTCTTAACGATTAAAATATGGGATTTACAACAGAGTGTTTAATCAGAAAAAACACAAGAAAAATTCGCAGAAAGCTGTCTTTGATTGGATACGAAAATGACACAAGAAAAATGCGATGTATTACCACGTTAGAATGTTATTATGGAAAACGGCCAAGAACAGTAACATATCGAAGTGATCAAATGATAGAATGCGCTTTAAAACAGGGGTTCATTGATTGTGGAGATAATGAAGATTTGTTTTTTGCAATTGCGGCTTTAAGGGATGACACTGACATATTTCAATGGTTTACAGACGGTGAAAAATGGGTCATCAGTGATATCCATCATTTACTTGAATTGAAAGAGTATTTTGAAGAAATCGGATTTGATTATTCTAAGACTCATAAAGCAACAGTTGGGGAACTTATTAGTCATTTTAATAATAACTTATAGATAGAAATGATGGAAAGAACAAAGTGTATAACATTCGACAAAGCTGCACAGGACGCTTTGCCGGAACATATTCAGGAGAAAATGAAAGCTGATCGCGCAAAGGCGAGAGAGGAACGAATTCTCAACCGGTTAAAGGACGGTGAACAATTCACTGGAACGCACTTCGCCGGAAACGTAACCCCTATAGAAATAAAAGGAGAAATACTTGCTGTCAAGTGTGAGAGAACAGGTTCTGCCTGGCACGAAGATTGGAACTTACAACATACCCTTTGGGGTTTTGAGAGTGGAGAATATTCTTTTATTAATGCGTAAAACTGTATAGAAATATGAAAACTGGGTACATGATTAAACAGACAAAAGTGTTAGGGCACCTTGTCCATGAGGCTACCAAAACAAAAATAGCAGTATATAAACCGATTAATAGGTTTAGGCGACTTATGATAAAATGGTGCTTCGGATTTAGATACGAGACTGTAGAATCAATACTGACTAAAAATGATGGAAACAATAAATCACAAAATTAGAAATAAGCTAACTCCCCTCAAAAACATTATTGCACTCATAGAAAAATATGAGAATGCAACGAATGGGGAGGACAAAAGAAAGACGATAGAGTTCATAATTAATTCAAAGGCTTTGTTACAGAAGTCGCTTGATGAATTACTTGAAATTGAATAAAAAGATATGAAACGAGTTGCATATTTTGGAACACAAGGAGGCGGTGTGGCTGGGCATTATTTTACTGCAATTGTGGGGCAATTCAGCCGTGAAGAAGAGCGTGAAGTTATTCGATTGGATAGTGATAAAACGACAGCCATTTTCGAAGGAAAAAGACAGTTCAAATTCTTTGACTATGGTAAATATAAGTGCCTTGCTTTAAATGCCAGTCCAGACGATAAGCGAGGTGGAAGTATCACAATAGCCTTAGTTGAAAATGCTACCGAATACAAGGAGGTGCTGGATGCTATTGAAACCTCCAACTTTATGAGAAACCAGTTTGATAGATTGGTGAAAATAACAGGCATTCCTATGCCACAGGTATAATGTAAAACCAAGGACATGGAACAAGTTATTTTAAGAAATAAGAGAGAGTGGGATGAGTGGTATATGTTTTCTGACAAAAATTGGTTGCTAATTTCATCAGAAGAGCAAACCCCAAATGAATATCCCTGTATTTTGATTTGTCACGAGGTAATCAATCCACACAATCGAGATAATATGTATTATGATTTTGTTTATTTATCATCATTCACTTAATGGGAAAAATAATAATCAATGGAATATGTTACGAATCTCTTCCATGTAAAGAGGAAGATTGGCTATGTAACTGCTGTGATTTAAAAGACATAACTATTATGTGCGACGAAGGCAGATGTCCGGCATGTGATATTGTAGATGCTGCAAATAATAGACTTTTTGTCGAAATGGGAAAAGTTGAAGAAATTAAATTCGTAGAAAAATGAAAACAGGAATTGAAATTATCGCCGAAGAAAGAGAACGGCAAATAAATGTAGAAGGATGGGATGCAGACCATGACGACATTGGCAACAATGACGAACAACTGGCAATGGCCGCTGTAACCTATGCCATACCTTCAGACTACAGAGAATATGAGCTTCAGATAAAAAACACCTGGCCATGGGATATAAGTTGGTGGAAGCCTACCCCAAATGATCGTATAAGAGAATTAGCCAAAGCCGGAGCACTTATTGCTGCCGAGATTGATAGATTACAGAGAATGCAATTTAACAATAATGGTGAGCAGTAAAACAAAAACTATCACAAAGTTTTATGTGTCCATTGGAGGAAAAGAAGTGGCCTTTCGAACTAAAGAAACAGCAATTAAAGTTGGAAAGATGGCTTTAAAAACTAATAGTGATATTAAACTAATTGAAGAATATCTTCTCTGGGACATTACTCCGGGCATTCCAGCTCAATTAATAGACAAACAGAGATTTGATAGAACAATATTAATCAGTTTATAAATATAAAATGGAAAACTTAATTAAAGCATTGCAGATACTGTTAAAGTATGGCAACCCGGATTACCCAACACATTGCGAGCATGACGTTCTTTATGTTGACATCTCTCCAGAGCTTGTTTCTGAAGAGGACAAGAAAGAACTTGAAGAGCTTGGGTTCTATTCTGGTGAAGATTCAGATTTTGAAGATGGGTTTTATTCTTATAAATATGGGAGTTGTTAATTATGGAAGAGGAAAATAGATGTACGCTCTCGAATGCAGAACTAATTACAAAAAGCAATGAGTGGGTTAGCAAACTTGCCAGAACTGGAGGACAAGCATGGAACTTGCGTGTTCCTGTTGATTTTAATAATGATCCGGATATGCTTTTCTGCGAAATGGCAAAAAGACTGAAAGAATATGATGAAATGGAGACTCGATTCTGTCTTATTCTTGATCATGCCAGTATGGGCAATATGAGTAAGCCAAACTACACTGTAGAAGCAATGAAATCTGTAATCGACGACGCTCAACAAAAACACTTCTACGAACTTTTTAAGTCGGATATAGAAACTATCCTCAATGCTGGAGGTACAATTGATGATGTGAAAAAATATATTAATGATTTATAGAAAAACAAATTATGGAAGCAAAGTTTAAAAAGGGAGACAATGCAGTTATAAACAATCATCCTAACTCTGAAATGATTGGAAAAACAGTTTTAATTGAAGTTGTTGGACACGCTAAATTTAAAGAAGGTGCTGGATTTGAGGACCAAGCTGTCTACCGAGTTTCATTGAATGGCAAGAATCTTGGCTGGGCACCAGAAGAAGATTTGTCGATCCATTCTGGAAATTTCTAACATTTGGAGTGTAAAAAGCAATGGGTGGATAGCTTCACAGCCTTCCACCCATTTTAGTTAAGCAGTAAAAATTAAAAGAAAAGAATCAAATTTGCCAAGGATTTTTATACGGGTCATAGTCCCGCTGGAAAGTTGCTACTTGCCAGTCTGTGATAGGCTTGTTGTCTTCGTCTAACTTCCTTGGTATTTGTGGATTTATCCGTAATTTCGAGGCATCTCTCAGCCATCGAGTAGTTTCTTCATAGTCAGTGATTCTTACCTCACTAACATTATTTGGCGAAATCAATTTATGTACTTCATATATAGCTATTCGCGCAATATGTTTCTTCAAGTTTTTGTTTCTGGGGTCTCCTAATTTTACATTGTATCCCTCTTTTACTTCATCGGAATTTACTTCCATTGTCGGAATATAAACTGCGCCATCAAATACAACATATTCGTTGTCAGAGAACTCATATTCATTGTACTCCGGATCATAATCTCCGATAAGTCCCCAGTTGTCTGAAATGTCCGGATTTTCAGTTAAGTCTATTTCTGCTGTGTCAAGTAACGCATAAAAATTACCACCCCAACTTACCACATCCCAAACATTATATTCAAAATTGGCTTCCCAAGGATATGCCGATACTTGCTCCCAACCGGTTAATCCAGGTATGCGTATATTTCCATAATCAAGGCCATTATATTCAAGGCACTTATAGAGAGTGTTTGCAAAAGATACAATATCACCCGGAGCATAGCTTTTCAACTGGAGGTAAACCATTGGTTCTTCTTTTGGCATATCGGTGTACTCTTCCCAGTAATTTATATTTGTTGGAGCTACATATCCACCAATAGTCCGTATCACTTCCCAAATTTTATTGTCTTTATAGAAATGACTTCCAACCGGATATGTGATTTGCCGGTTCTGCTCTATAATATTCTTTCCTACCAGTAGAGCTTTTTCCACCTCATAATTCTCAGTCAGATATTCAAGAATGGATGCCTCAGCATTTTCTTCTGCTCTATCTAAACATTTTTCGTCTTCACGAATCAATTGATTTAGGTGCTTTTCTGTGATAAGCCCACTATAATCAGAATTATTTAGAAATCTTTGATACATTATTAAAACTCAAAAGCACCATAAACCGGTGTGGTAGTTGTTTCGATTGTAGATTGATTTCTTTGATATTTCTTCCAGCTATCCTTTAAAAAGTAACAGATGGCATAATCAAGACAATCTGAAAGGTGTCCATACTTCTCGTATTTCTGACCGGTTTTAGGATCAGTTACTTTTGCTTTAGATTTTGTACCATCAGGGTTTTTCTTCTGGTAAGTTAAATCTTCCGCAAATCTACGGCACCGCATATCAATTAATATCTCCCAACCATCATAGCCCTTAAACAATTCATTTATAAATTCCAACCTGGCTGTTTGTGATGGCTGCTTGCTCAACAATTTGGTTTTTGCCCTCAAAATAGGACTGTCCATATTGCTTAGAATGATTGTGTAATTATTCACACCATCTTCTGTCTGAGTTGATCGAGCAAGTCCTGAAGGATCACCCGTTATGAATAGACCCCCAACGTGTTTTTCGGTTAAATATTTCTTAGAAATCTTTTTGGCCAACATCGGAGTATTATTCTCTTTAGCTTCCGGCTTACCAAGTATTTCCTCCAGTATATATACTTTTTTATTATCGTAATCAAACTGCATAGATAACGTACTCATAAACGGAGATACGTTAAAGTCCCAACTAACAATAATTGGATTTAGTGAATTATAGACTTTTTCCCGTAATCCGGACACCAAATGCTTTTCTCCTGAGAATTCCCAGTAAGCAGCCATTTCATTGACATCAATAAAATCCCAGTTACCATAAAGAAGCCTTTCCTTTGTTGCCTTATCCCGTATTTTATTTAAAGATGCTTCGTATGTTTGCCTGAAGGCTATATCCGGATTGTCAAATATAGAAAATGGCACATAAGCTTCCCCCTCTTTACACACAACAGGATTTCCGTCGTCATCTTGAACGAATCTACTGCGAACCCAATTGATTGTAGGGTTGGTAGAGAGAAACATTCTGGGGGTCTTAAATGTCTCGTGTGTGCGCCATCTAAGACGAGAAAAGAGAACTTCTACAGCTCTTTCCGAAATCTCCGAAACCTCATCGACAAAGGCTATTGTGTACTCCGAAGAGCCAAATCGTTCAAAGTTTGGGTCTGAAGGCAAGTCAACCATCTCTTTTAATAAGATGACCGAATCATTCCAGAAAGTAACAGTTCCCTCTAAGTTGTTGATTTTATAATTTACCCCCTCTTTTAGCCCCCACGTCTTCAGGATTGTCTTTATAGTGTTGAAAGTGGATTCTTTCAAAGATTTGATAGTTTTACGAGCTACCACTGCTCGGATATTCTCAAACCGAATACAACTACTTATAATCCATGCGCTTCCTAAGTATGATTTTCCTCCCAATTATATTCGCCAAGGTTCGCTACCCCCTTGACCGGTTTCCCTGCTATATGTTTCCATATAGATTAGACTATATCTTCATCCGTTTCCGGAGGCCCTTGTTTCCAATCGCTTGATTGTACTTCCTTTCGGAATAGTCGTTGAACCTTGCTTTATGCCTGGCTGCTGATCACCTGTACGGCTTCCCAGCAATTAAAGGGCTTGTTGTCGACACGTTACCGTGAAGGCTGGCAGTGGAGTCGTTTACCAGCAGCTCCCCCACCCAATATAAGTTGGGGCAGATTTTGTGTTTTACATGATGTGCATTGTGGTTTGTATTGAGGGTTTCCTTTAGGGTCATGTCCTATTAAAACCTGTTTTATATTCCCCCCACAATGAGGACAGTAATCTGGTTGCAACAGTTTCCAAAGTTCATATTGTCTTGGAGACGGCTCCAAATTTATAGTCAAATTTTTAGGTGCTTTTAATAATCCATACGCCATTTATAAATATTTCCAAGTGTAACCACCAGCTGTTCTATATCTACCAGACAAAACTGAACTTATACTTGTTGGATTTACCCCAAGTGAAGCGGCAGCAATCTTGATAGACTCAAATTGATATATTTTTCCATCTTTTTGTCCAACAACTTTCCTTCGATGGTGTCGTGGACCTGTATTTAGTGATGATTTGTTTAAATAAACTGGCGGTTCTTCACAATGACTAAACATAAATCCTTTATGAGAAATAAAATTTTGACTTTTGTTTAGGCATCTCATAACAGCGCGTCTATCTAAATTTAACGAATCACACATAAACCTTAAACTCAACCATTCATCCAGTAATTTTCCATCCTTATCAAAACGGTACACTGTTTTTCTATTTGGTTGTTTTTCTCTATTATTTTTCAGTAAATCTTCATCATAACAATTTTTCACTCCCTTATTCCACGGGATTGTCATGTCACTGACATAATAACCTCCTTCCTGTACATTTAGTAAAGAGCCCCCTTCATAACTTCTTTTATATAACCGAATCAGTTCTACTTCTTTTAGTACAGCATCTTCTTCATTGCCCTCAAAAACGGTTTCAATAATCGGCACTAAACCTAAGTCATCCAATTTTAGAATCCATTTATCTTTCCTACTTAAATATTCGCCCTTTCTTTTTCTTGTTTTAGCATCCTTACGGTGCGTTTTGAATCTGTGCCATGCAGTATTATTTGAAATACCAACATATTTTATCAAATTATCTAAAGGGTCTTTTAATATATAGACTATCATCGTTTATGAATAGTCTATAGGAGGAGGTAAAAGTTTATTTATGAATTACATATAAAATTAAAAAGACGTGCCATATTAAGGTGACACGTCTTTTCTTATATGTTACGAAACAAGATTTTTAAGAATTCGCTGCATCATATATTTTCTCAACTGTCAGCCAGAAATCATCCGGGAAAGCAGTTTCGACAAGGCTTTCACAGGATTTCTTCAAATAATCAATTTCCTCTTTCGAAAACTCCACAGCTAACGGGCATTCAAAATCTTTTTTAGAATCCCATTCAATTTTTCCGTCTTCCGGGTGTTCTATAATCGAATATTCCTTTTTGTCCTTTTTCGTGATCGCAATTTTTGCAATAATGCCACGCTTCAAGTTAAACTCTGTAAACTTGCCTTGCTGGGGAAACATCTGAGGGATGTAAAATCTGTCTTTGATATATAAATCCATAATTCTTTTTATTTATGAATAGCTCTGTAAAACAATCAGGGTTTAAGAATTGGAAAATAATTTTTTAAACAGACCGCCACTCTTCAACTTTTTATATGAACACATGATTATAAATGCAAGAATCAAAACAGTAGAAAAAGCAAGAGACACCCAAAACCATTCTGTTTTTTGAATTAATCTGGAGTCCTTTTCACTTATTGAAGACTCAAGTAATTCTATCTCTTTATCTTTACTTTCTATGATCTTGTTTTTTTCAGATAAAAGTTTTTCATATTTTTCCTCTGTTTCTTTTATTGCTTTTTCCTGAGCCTCTTTGAGAGCCTTTTCATTTGTGACATAAATTTTTGTCGTTGTTGATTTTGGCGCTCCACCTTTAGGGCTTTCTAAAGTAGGTTCATAAAAATCCGTGGTGTGCTCTATCAAAGCTTCCGTCTTTTCAGTTTCCTCTCTGGTGCTCTTTTCAGTTTCCTCTGTTGTATTTTTCGTCAAAAATTCCTCCTCATGTTTGTCTGATTCAGTTTCTTGTATAGTATTTTCCACCTCATTGTATGAGGTTTCATTATTTTTCAGTGTGCGACATCCAGACAACGACAAGCAAACGAGAAATAATAGTATTACTGTTTTTTTCATTCTATTGTTATTGTTAAGTTGTATCTATCTTTCAATAGAGTTTCGTACAATTTTTTAAATGTTGCCGTTGAATTCATCACAGCACCCTTTACGTTATTGGCTCCTACTAAAAGACAACCCTCTGTATCTTTAGGGTAATTCCCAATATGAATCAAAATCCCATCGTATCCTGGAACATTTAGCAAACGAGGTAATTTGCCCCCACAAAATTTATACGCATCACGAGTTGAATATTTAGGACTTACAACCTCCAGTGTTATTTTATATGTCCCCGCCGGAATAGCTGTTTCTCGTTTTATTTTCTTCTGAGCGATTTCTGCAAGTGACATGTTTTGGGTTAGTCCTCTATCTTTGTCCTCCAGTGTATCGCAAAAATAAACCCCATCAATGTACAGTTTTCCGATAGTGTACCCGTCTGTTCTCGCAATTCTTTTTAATAATAGTTTCATTCATAGTCTTTATAGCTATACAATTGAACTAAGAGGAACAAACCATTCTAATTCATCCTCAAAAGGCTCTCCAATCAAAGTGACCCAACAACCTTTCATTTTGCGATTTTCTGAATCTAATACTTCATCGACAATTACTTCTCGTCCGCAAAGTTCATCCAGTTTCATTTCTGTTAATTCCTTTGAAGGAATGATTATAACCTTATCTCCTTTTTTCATAATCTTTAATTAAAATCCTGTAGGTGGTGTTCTTTTTAGACAAGCAGGAACTTCACATTTTAAAATTGCCAGCCTTGTGTTGTCTACCACTAATTTTTTTATCTCTTTATGCAATTCAACTTTCTCATCTCTATGTTCTTCTATTTTAGAATAGAGAGAATCAATTTTTTCATTCAATTCTTTGATTTCGGATTTTGTTTCATCGTATAGCTTTTTCCACTCTTCTGATTGCTTGGCTTCATTTTCAATATTTTTTGTTTTTCTCATTTGAGGAAAAAACATAAAAGCAGTAATATTCCCGCCAATCAAGCCAACCACAGTGGCGATTACAGTTCCCAAATCCATTTAATTCAGTGTCATTTTAGTTTAAATTTATATGTTAGTTATCTTCAGTTTCTTTTTGTAATTTTTCTGGAGTGGGAACGATAACATTAAATACAATGCCACCCTCACCAGTGCCCTCAATGTTGAGTTTACTGACATTTGCTTCTTTAATAGGATGTAAATCCATAAGCGCTTTCGTTGCTTGTACGGCAACACTTCGTAATGGAGCTGGGGAGAGTTTTGTTCCTCGTCGGTCTGTATATTCCGCTGTAGAAGTTTCTTCTATTATTTTAAAAAGATTTTCTGTTAATCTTTTTTTCATGTGCTTAGCTTCTTCATAGCTTAAAGACTCAAGCTCTTCTATGTGGTTTTTAATATGTTTTTGAGAAAGAAGCCTTTTCGCTTTTCCGGCTGAAGTTGTAGAAGTGATATTGAATGCCTCTTCGTAACATTTAGGCGCATTGCCACAATAAGGTGCGCATCCATTTACAAATAGCTCGCAGAATACAAGTTCTTGGTCTGTAAGAGAAGAATTTATTTCGTTATTTTCCATTATCCATAATACAAATAAAGCCCTGAAAAGTCAGGGCCTTTCTGAATATGAATAGTGTATATCTAACTATTTTGTTTTTTGTGTTCCAATAATTTGGACATGATTTCTTTTCTAAATAAATCAGCGATTCCACTAACAGCAGCTTCAACATCCTCAACACTGTTAATATATTCCATATTGAAATTTATCATAAGGTCATATCCGGATATTTCTATTAATGTTTGATTTATTTCGTCATTTACAATAGCACACACTGTTCTATCTGTTATCATTTTGAATTCAACAGTGTGTTCATCTTCTGTGTTCACAATTTGTTTTTTTTCGTCCATCATATTAGAATCATATTTTAAAATGCTTTCTACTTTTCTCTGTCTTGGAAATAGCTAATGATTCTCCGGGTATTGTTCCACCGACACTTCTTAGTCTTTGGGTGAGAACACTGACTACATTTGTAGTTGCAGATACGTCAGCGTCGGCATCGTGAGCGTCGTCCAATTCAATCCCCAATCTTTCACACATGATTTCTAATTTGTATGAATTCATATTAGGAATATGACACATCGCTAATTGACCAAGCGAAATTGTGTCCAACGCTAACGGCTGAAAATTGCCATAGAAATCAGCTTGTCCGCGAAGTAGTTTTGACAACTCTCCAGTCAATCCTGCATAAGCCATCATTTGTTGCAAAAAACCAACGTCAAATCCGACATTTTGCCCAATTAAAAATGGCTTCATATTCTTTGGAGTTTTCTCTGGAGTATTACGTTTTATAAACTCAATAACTTCAGCGGCCACAACCTCAATATTTTTACCCATCCCATAAAGCATATCCATTGTAATAGCTGAATATGTCAAAGCTTTTGCGTCATACTCCATAGGATTGCTTTCAGGTACATCATGTTTGCTTTTTAATACTTTCCTTTTAGCCCCCACTCCTTTAACTTCCTTTTGATCGTATGGCTGAATGTAGCTCATATAGGAATCAAGACGCTCAAATGTATCCAATCTTGTTGCATGAATAGAGATTTGAGTACATGCCGCAGTTTGACATTTTAATCCTCCAGTTTCAAAGTCTAATGTAAATGCTACTAATACTGTTGCTTCTTCTTTTGGTGCAGCCATAACTTAAATATTTTCAACCATTAATAATAATTTTTCTTCAAATTCTTCTACTGTTCCGTTATTTTCAATCACATGTTTGTATAACAGATCATTTACTTGAATTCTATTCGAGTCTCTTTCAATTCTTTCCTTTGCAACGCTTGCTGCAATTTTCTCATTGTTACGGTCAATATATACGGCATGTATTTCTGTAAAATTAGCGTATATCAAGTCTTTCAACCCTTTTTCATCAACTACATAGACACATAATGAATCATCTGGAACTTGGCTGAAAGTTGCCCAATAATGATAACCACCATAATATGTGTACGCCATCATTTCAAGCATGTCCGGCATGTCTTTCTCAGATACAAAATGATGTTCAACTCCATTTGTTTCCCCTTCTCTCATTGGACGTGTTGTATAAGACACGATGTCTGGAACCCCAGCTTTCTTTTTGAGAATTTGCGTTGCCAATGTTTTACCAGCCCCAGATGGGCCTACAATTGCGATAATTCCTAATTTCATAATACTTCTACAATCGAATTTTTAGTAAACTGTAAACTATTCTTTCCCGAATAATCGCTGTACTTTACGATAGCCGAGAATATTATCAATTTGTCTTTTGCATTCAATAGTTTCCCTCTATTGTCAGCATATTCGCCAGGCCAAATAACACATTCGCAAGTGTCATTATTTTGCTGTAACACCATTTTACAAAATGTTTCAGTGTCTCCTGTTTTCTTATTTTTGAATTTTTTTTCTTCGATTTCTACAATAGTCGCACAAATTGCTACTTTTTTACCCTCTTCTTCTAATGGGGCTATTCCCTGTAAGGTAGAATAGGAAGCTTTTCCTCTAATAGCAGTTTTTGCTTCTGAGTTATCATAAATACGTTTGTAATCAATAGCTCCGATTCCTGAAACTTTCACCTGTTGCTGTGACCAGAAATAATGCTTGTTTCTCATTTCAATCGGAATATCTTTTTCTTTAATCTCAAACCCTAATCGATTTGCTGCTTTTTCAAGTATGGCGTAGCGTTCAACAACTGATTCTGCTTTCTCTATCTTGTCGAAACATCCAGCCAAAATAAGATTAGAAACATGTCTGGCATTAACTGGACATCTCTCCACTTCATCTTCATTATCCGGATCATCCCAGTATTCATATTTTTTCAACTTGTATTTGAAAACTCGATCTATAAAATTTTCAATACTGGTGAAATCCCCATTTTTATTGCGTTCCCCAACAATCCAACTTACCGCCTTTGTCCCAAGTTGTTTTATACGTGACAAAGACCAGAAAATAGAATTGGAGGCATAATCAGTGTAAAATTTTTCTTCACTAACATTTATATCTGGAGGTACAACTTTCGCATTGCTACACGCTTCCATTTCCCCCATTAATGTAACAAGTTCATCGTCATCAGCCCACTGTAAAGCCACTGTATAAAATGCAGTTGGGTAATTTGCTTTAAGGAAAGCTCCTACATAAGATGTTACTGCATAAGCGGTAGCATGTGATTTATTAAATAAATAGCTTCCACATGCCTCAATTTGATTCCAGAGAGCGATTGCATCTTCATTTGGGCAACCATTTTTCTTAGCGCCTTCCATGAACTTGCTTTTCATTTCTTGAATTTTATCTGTCTTCTTTTTTGAAATTAGCTTTACCAGCTTCACACCATCTCCAAGAGAGAAATCACCGACTTCTCTGGAGATTAAAACCACCTGTTCCTGATAAGTAATCAAACCATAAGTGTCCTTCAGTGCATTGTAAGTCCCCCAAAGATATGTCGGAGCCACTAACCCACTCTTACAATCAATATATGCTTCTGTTGATCCATTTTCTAAGGTGGCTGGACGATACAATGCGTTCGCTGCAATTAGGTCATTGATGCACGTAGGTTTCATGCTAACCAAGAATTTAGTCATCCCCCTTGAAGCAAACTGGAAAACGTTTTGTGTAAATCCTTGCGCCAATAGCTCGTAAGCTTTTGCGTTATCTAAATCGCTTGTTGCAATTAATTCTAATGATAAGTTTGTTCCATATTCACGGTTACAGATATTCATTGTTGATTGCAGCTTAGATAGTTCTTTTGTGGCCAAGCAGTCATTTTTCAATAAGCCAAGCTCATCCAACTCATAGCCATCATTCTCAGAAACTAAAATTCCGTCAACTTTTTTGATGGGGATAAAATCAAAACATTCCGCACTCTCCCCATCCTTTTCGTCTGGCGTTACAAGTAGGGCCGATGCGTGAATTGAAGCTGAACGTGGCTGAAACATTAATGTTCGAATATCTTCAAATAAATCAGGGTAATCTTCAACGAACTTAGCAACCTTTCTGTTTTCAGCTGCTAACTTGAATATGCCTGTAAAATCACATTTGTCATCATCAAATATAGCTGTTAGATAATTAACCAATTGTGGGGGTATACGTTTTGTTCGCCCAACATCTTTCAATACCGCTTTTACTTTCAATGTAGTCAATGTTCCTGCTGAGAATACACGTTGCTTTCCATTATAATTATAACGGGTTTCAATATATTCTTTTATTTCACCCCTTCTATCTGACTGAAAATCAATATCTACATCCGACCTTACGGCAGGGAGCCATTGGCTCCCTGCAAATACCCTCCATCAACGAAGCAATCAAGAACATTGACCGACTTCGTACTTTTAATTTGTTTTACATTTAAAATTTTCATTTGAAATAAGTTTTATTGTTAACTATGTTACATATTGTTTGCTTATGGACACCATAAGTTGCAGCTAAGTCTTTTTGCAAAACACCCTTGGAGTGTTGTTCCCTGATTTCAGCAGCTTGTTGATTTGTCAGCTTTGCATTAGTACTTAATTCTCCATAATCATTTTTAAGCATGTTTGCTACCGAATGATCTATGTTTACCTGATGCGTAACAACCTCTAAATTGGCGGCTCTATTGTCAAATCTTACTCCATTTTTATGATTGACTTCTAATTTTGAATTTGTATCTAACTCTAAAAACACAATAGCCACCAGCCTATGTATCAAAAATTTATGTGTACAGTTGTACTTGCTTAATTGAATGCTTAAATAGTTGCATGTTGCGCCTTTAAATGGTGTTAGTACCCTTCCTTTACAAAACTGAATTGTCCCATCACTTTTGTCAACATACCTATCAACACTTCTAACGTTACCATTATTACTTACTTGATAGTATCCTTCATATTCAGGAATATCTTTCCAAACTTCTTTCATTCTATGTTTTCATACAACTACTGTTAAAAAAGTTATTTGCTTTTTTATAAGCTTTTTCAAATTGAAGTAATTCATAATCTGGAATAATGTGTCGTTTATCAATAAAGGTATCCGAAACAATGCCTTCCAGTGTCCTGCATCGACTTAAAGCTACATAAATTTGCCCTGGACAGAAAACACCTTGGGTGTGTATAACCACACGATCAAAAGTTAACCCTTGGCTCTTATGAATAGTAATGGCCCACGCTAAAGTGATAGGAAACTGCGTGCAGCTACCTTTTTCTTTTGCTGTTATTTCTCCATCTTCCATCTTATATTCATAAGTTACCCACTTGCATTTTGAGATTCCAACAGTTGATCCATTATCTAATTTTATAACTATAGTCTTATCATCAATGCTTTCAACTACCCCAAGTGTGCCATTACAATACTGTTGGAATCGATCATTTACCAGTATCATAACACGTGCGTCCTTTCTAACCATAAGTTTGCGATCACATGGAGCGCTATTTAATGAGAAATCACCTTCAACCTCTGCATAAAATGTATGAGTCGGCTCTCCCAACATAGTTTCATTGATATTCTGAACGTCCTTTTTATGAGTGCAGATATGAATGTATTGGTTGTCAAATTTGTCACTAATCTTTTTATTTCTCAGCTCTTCCAATTCTTCTAAATCACTATTAGTGATCTTGTATTCACGAATATTATTCAAAAGTTCAATGAATCTCGGTTCTGATTGTCGAAATATGCGATTTAGCTCTACTATGTGAAAACCATTCTCTTGGAATGCTTTTGCATAGAAAAAGTAAATCCCACTGTAAAACTGCAATAAGATAGATTTTTCATCATCAAGAACAACTGGTGGCAATTGAAATAGGTCTCCAAACATGATGACCTGAACCCCACCAAAAGGAAGAGAGCAGTTTCTACATATTTGCAATCTCCTATTTATGAAATCTAATACATCAGGGCGTACCATGCTGATTTCATCAATAACAAGAACCTCCATTGAATTAAGTATTTCCGCTTTTTCCTGACTTATGGTTGATTTGATACTTGTATAAGGATTTATAGGTCCAAATGGGATATTGAACAAACTATGAAGAGTTACACCACCTGCATTTATAGCTGCAACGCCGGTTGGAGCGGCTATAAGAAACTGTTTTTGAACTGTTTCTTTTATATACCTCAACAGAGTCGTCTTTCCAGTACCCGCTTTTCCTGTTATATATATTGTCGAATTTGTATTATTAATCAAATCCAACGCTTCTTTCATTTCATCTGTAATTGTTATCATGGTTTATAACTCATTTATGGTAAATAAAACATCTCTGTTGTCAAACAGAATATCATCCCCTTCCTGTATCTCATCAGCATATACTACTATTGAATCATGTTCCGCTTCTCTCTTTACGATTAATTCGGCATCCTTATCTACTTTGATTGTTTTTCCGTTTTCAAGAGTGATTTCAATGAAATCGTTCGATGAAATATCCTCAGATATAATAGTTGTTTCAGAGGGATACAAACCCGCTCTTTCCGGAAGAAGAAATCGTTCAAAAATCAAGTCGTATTTTATCGGATCAATTAAAGTTATGCCTAACAAAAATAACAGTAGTGAACCAGCAGCTGACCCACGGCCACACCCTACCAATATACCATTTTGTCTTGCCCAGTTGCATGTGTCATACTGCACAAGAAGGTAGTCTACATTGTTTGTAGACTCAATGATATATTTTTCATATTCCATTTGTTTCCGGTACTGTTCTTCTTTACCTTTCGGCACCAATCGCTCAAACCCTTCATCTAAAAGTTGATTAAACATATTATGAGCACTTCCATATTTCCTGGCTTCTTCCAGAGTCAGGTCATATTTAGGCATGAAATTTCGAGTATTGTCAAACCGGGCATTTGCGTTTTCCAGTATATCCATTGAGTTATCACAACATTCTTGAAATAATGCTGGAATATCCCATTTTTCACTATCAAACAATTGCTCAAACAAACTGTAATGATCATCAACATCTTTGTAAAACTGTTCCTCACTTTGTTCGTGAGCAGCGCCTTCTGCGACTTTGTTTAAAATGATTTTATTCTTTGCATCATCTCGGTCGAGATAATAACAATCGGTCAGAAGTACTGGTGGAAGATCGAATTCTTTATCTTGATATATTTCATCAAAATATAGTTTAGCTGCGTTCAAGACTTTAACATCAATCCTCTCAGCCTTATATTCTGATAAATCAACCTGAAAGAAAACATCAATGAAATTGTCTTGTAAATCCCAGACAGCTTCCTTATTGTCTTTAATCCAAAAAGAAGAATATTTATTTAAAACAATAATATTTCCATCACCGCGACGAATAAGCTCATCAAATTGAATAGTTTTATCAGAACTATCGACCATAATAGCCTTTTGAATTCTCAACAGATTTTGCAGCCCTTTCTGCGTCTGCACATAGACTTTAGCTCCAATTTTGTTTTCACCTTCAATGAAATTCAACGAATACCCAAAGACAAATTTTAGGTTTTTCGCTTCACATTCTTTTTGAAGGTTAAAGCAGGCAGCCATGGTATTCTGGTCACATATTCCAATACCAGGATGTCTGCAAAATTGTGCTTTTTCTACCCATGACTTCGGCATAAAGCTTCCATTAAGCAATTCATAGGGGGTGTGGATACCCAAGTTTGCATATTCAAACTGTTGTGATGGTGGTACTTTTTCACCAATATACTTTAGAATATTAAGCTTGAAATCTTTGCGTAAATCTGTATAATAGAAATTATTGCCAAATTTAAAAACAGCATAATTAATACCTTCTTCAATTAATACAGATGGCTGTTCCATGCTGTTAAATACCAGAGCGCCATCTTTATTTTTTTTAAAAATAGATTGGATTTTATCGGTATCTTCAAAAAACATTTTTCCAAAACCGATTATTTCAATTACTTCATCATCAATCACTTTATATGAAACCTTATTAGTGATCAACCATTCTATCAATTCTTTCATAACTGAATAGTGTTTAATTTATATTCCACTGGGGTCTTTAAGTTTGAAGAAAAGACATCATAAATATCCCAAAAATCCATACTATCAAAATCGGCATCTGGAAGGTCAATATACGCTATAAAAGTGTCGAAATACTCATTCAACTGCATTGCAGTGTTATTTATAGCCTCAACTGCATCACCATCATATCCGAGAACAACGGTTTTTACACCCTTTGTTTGTAGTTTGTAGATTTGAGTTTGTGAGATTTTCTTTCCGAAAGTCGCAACAACGGCAACTCGCTCATTGTCATACAATTCAAGCTTACGAGTCAAAGCAACAACATCAAATACTCCTTCAACAATGATTACAGTGTCTGTTTCATCTTCAATCACACTATCGTAGTTATACAATAGTTTTGAAAAATCATTTTCCATACTGTTGTTGTATCGCCTGATTTCATATTTACCAGCTCGTCTTGCTTTCCGGTTGTAGTCTTCAATTTTATCTTTCGACCAGATATGTCTTGATATATACCCTACAATATCACCATTATCAATAATGGGGAATACTACATAATTCTCAAATTTAAAATTCAAACCACGCGTAGTGCCAACTGGGAAATAATCATAGTCATCGCTTGTAAATCCACGTTCTTTTAGGTAAGGATTCTTAAAGCATTTCTTCCACCCTTCAGGCATTTCTACAACAGATAACTCATCGTCAATTTCGTTTTCATCATCCAACTGAAAGAAAGGGTTTTGTTCAGTTATTGGTCGAAAATCAGCAGTTTCAACCAGTTTCAAATCCGAACGGCCAATATCTTCCAGTAGTTGATTGATGTCTTTTGTTGTATGCCCACACGAAAAACAGTGACTAACAAACAGCTTTTTCTTATCAGTTTCTTTGCCAATATATATGCCAAATTTTCCACCTTCTTTGCCGCAATAAGGGCATCTGGGAGCAATAAGATTTTTATTACCCCCATCAGGTTTAGCGTGCAACTCTATTGACAATTCACTAATAAGATGCTCTCTATCTTGTTTCGTAATAACCATAATGCAACTAATTTACTTTGTTGAGATTTAGTGTTCTAACAGGATCATAAAATTGTTCGGAGTTGTAGTCTGTTGCAATTTTAAATGGCTCTCCTTTTTCAAAAAAACGACTTTTAGCAACATAGAGCCGCATAACTCGTTCTTTTCTTTCTCGGTCGCTCTGATTTAAAGTAATCAGATGTGTCATTGGACGAGCCAGACCTTTCGCTTCAGCGCAATTATATTCGGTAAGAACATTTTTCTCATCATTCAGCCAGTCCCTATTTTCTATAGTCGCTTGATATGTTCCGACCATCCAAACTTTCTCGTCCGCAGCTAAATCTTTCAAATCATTAGCCACAGCTATTCTTTGATGCCGGGTGCCATTCTCGCTCCATTTTTTGCCGCTGGAATCAGTAAGCAAGTCTATCGAATCAATTATCACCACATCTGGGTTAATACCATATCTTTTCCTAAATTCGCCAATACCATTTTTTACATCAATGGTAGAAACTTTGGTATTGAATTTTGGATAAGACTTAACAAACAACGCCCCGGATACAGATTGAATCATTTCTTCCATTTTGGCGATATCCGCATCACGCAATGTGCCAGTTTCATAACGAAATGTGTTGCAAGCAACCAATGATGCGGAATAAGCATTAGCAACTTCATCTTCACTTCCTTCTAACTGAAAATGGAGAACATTGAGCCCATCGATTTGACAAGCGCATTTTCCAATCCATCTGGCCGCATGACTTTTACCAACTCCGGTAGGTGCAAGAAAACAGGACAGCTGTGTTCTTAGTTCCCTGCCTTCATTCATTACATCAAGGTCATCTATGTAAAATCTGGTAATCGGAGATAATTTGTTTTCTGAATTATGTCTTTGCCTGTTTGCTTTGAATCTTTGTCCAAATGTTCCCAACACATCAATGAATTCCGATGACCTCAAACTGAACGAGTTAACCCAGTCAACGTATTCGTGCATTTTATCAGAAGAGCCTTTATGATCTTGTTGTACGAAAAGTTTTCCAACTTCCTGATACATTTTTTGGAACCTTACTTGCTTAATATATTCTTCTAACTGCTCTAATAGAACTTCAGATTCTATTGGAGAAGCAGTGTCATAAATATCTTCTAATAATATGGATGCACCTCTATTGCTCACCATCATTTGTTTCAAAACGCTATATGATGGAGATTTTTTGTATGATTGAAAATACTCACAGAGATAATTATGCAATGCCTGAAAGTCCCGGTCTGGAAGATATTCTTTTTTTAAATGCTCTGAAACAACCCCAAGTATGTAGTCGTTTTCCATACAGGTCATAAACAGGTCCATAAGAAACTCCGGCGTTAACACATTATTCTTTTGGTTTGCCATATTCTAAACGAATTCGATAAAGTTCGGGATACTTACTTTGCGTTTCCTTCTTACAATCCTGTTGGAAATTACACTGTTCACACGTTTCTGAAACAGGGCTCCAACCAAGTGTGGATGTCTGGCAAAGCAAGTACCCAATCTTTTGGTTTAACAGTCTCTTTTTAGTGCTCTCTTCAGACAAAACATGAATGTATTTTGCCTGTGGATGCTCTTTTCTGTCAGCTATTAGGTTGTATAAATAATCCCTTGTTAATTGAGCTTCGGACAACCAATTATCTTCGTAATACACCTTTCCTTGCTTAGACTCTCTAAATCGGGTTTGTGATTTTGGGCCAAAAACTTGCTGTATGGTCCACTTTTCCCTTTCCCGAAAAGTATGAGCTGCACATATACAGAAATCTACAAGACGCTCTTTTGTAATTATTCCGTATTCTTTTTCGAATTCGTCTAAAAATTTGGAGATAGCGCGGATGGTTATACCTCCTTGCGAAAAACGGAAGGACTTATCAACCAACCGGGTCACTATCTCCGTATAAACGGTCATTACTTGTTTAATTTGTCTTTCTCTTGCCATCTCTTGTTAGGTGATTCTTTAGATGTTGACGAGCAAGGAATAATCTACTTTTAACCGTTTCTATATTGCGAGATTTTAATGTCCCCTTCTTAAACTCAATTTCAGCTATTTCTTTCAATGAATAACCTGCTTCCTGAAGGAGAAAAGCATCTCTATGAATACTTTTCATCCCGTTTAAAACAGAGAGAATGTCATCGTTGTATAATTCTTTATAATTATCGACACCCATCGTATTTCCACTTACTTCGCTATCACTAAAAACAGAATCAGCGTACATTTCAATGTCCTGATCATAGTTGTTAATATCAAGTTGTTTTCTTTTCCTCTCTATTTCGGCAATTTGCCGTTTAGTGACAATATGTAGCCAAGTAAGTATAGAGCGATTTGGGTCGTAGGTTTCAATTCTACGATAAAAGTTCACAAGAACCTCTGTGTAATTTTCTTCTACGTTAGCTGAATTGTAGGTGTAGTTGATGCACAACTTATACACCATATTTAAGTAAGGGGTAACGTATTTTTCAAATAATGAATTTCTTCGTTCAGCAACTTTAGGGTCTAATTCTGGATCGGTGATTGTTGCTCCGCATATCTGTTCTTCCACGACTGGCCTACCTCTTTGTTAAACAATAGAGATGCTTCTTCAGTCAATTGATGGGCTTTGCAGTATCCTTTCCAATGTTTTTCCCTTATTTTGAATTCTGTACGAACTTGCTCATTAGATGGTTTTTCTTCTTGTTCCAAAAACTCATAGAAACCCATCAATAATTCTGCAAGGACATTAAAATGTTTCTGTGATTCGCGAGCTTGTGCTCGTCGATTTCGTCTCGCTATACTCATTACGATTTACTTTTATAGATTAAATTTCCTTATATAATACATAAAGATGTGTGTTGCATCTGCTTCATTGTCATCCACCGGGTTTGTCTTCCAGCGCGTTTTGCAAAAATCAACCATCATCTTTTTGTCAGCATTGCCATTTCCAGTAGCCCATTTTTTTACTGTTCTGAGGTTTAAGAATATTGGCTCTGGCAAATCCAAGCTGTCGCATATTTCAAACAGTATGCCTCTGAATTCTGATAACTTCCGAGATGACGCGAACTCTTTACTTGATCTTCCGCAATTCACGTCCTCTGCGACAATTACTTTAATGTTATGATTGGTTATAAACTCAATTAGCGTGTCCCGGAATGCCTTATGCTGTTTATTGTTGTTTCTGCGCATACTTTCCGAGAAATCCCAAGTTCCGCTTCCATGAGTTGAATAATATCCTGTATGGGTTGCAATATCCAAACCCAGAACATTATCCCGTGTTATTTTGGAATTTTCTGCCTTGTCTCCATGATTAGTTTTCATTTATAAATGATACACCGTTTTTCTTATTCACAATTAATCTATGTGGGTAGTTCTCGGCAATGTTGCCATGGCTAACCACCAATGATGTAATCTGGAGGGAATTTAGTGCTTCGAATATATTAGCTAAACCGGATTCATCTGTGGCTTCCAAGATTTCATCCAATACTAATAAGTCGAGACCTTTGCCGTCCTCGCAACTTACATTAGTCAATTTGTGCATAGCAAGAATATTGGCCAGGTTAACACGAGCCTTTTCTCCTTCTGAGAATTTGTCAAATGAGCCGCAATCAATACCGTTCCGGATAAGGGAAATAGAAATCTTATCGCGGACTTTACCTGTTTTTAGTACAGTATAGCCACTGAAACGAATCCTAATATCACTCCCAATTTGTTCCAAAAATTTATTGGTCATTTCTCCCAAGGCATCTATTTTACTGTTTGCCAGATGCGTTTTAAATTCAAGAAATCGACGTTCTTGTGCTTTTAGCTCATTTACTTTATCTTCATGCTTACGTTTGTCTGAATTAGATTCTTCAAGTTTTTTTTCATACTCTTTTAAGCTTTCTTTCAACTGAGAGACCAAAGATTCTTCTTTAACGACATCCAAATCTTTTATTGATTTCTGGAAGGTAGCAATAGAACCATTGCTTGTCGAAATATTAAGCTCTTGCTGTTCAATTTGAGATTCAGACTCTTTTGTCAATCTGTCTACAATGCCAAACGCAGAGTCAAACATATCATCTAATACACGGTCAAGTTTGTCTTCGATCTGTTTTAATTTTCCATTAACAGTATCATTTTTTTCTTTTAATGATTGATGATTTTCGTTAAGTTTATTGACATCAATGCCCTTTACTCGAAGCTTTTCATACTCTTTATCTAACTCATTTGACAATTCTTTTTGGTTGGAAGTAATTTGAGTTTTGTTATCAGCAAATTCCTTTATATCAGCCTCTTTCTTTGTGTATTTACCAGAGAGCACTTGAAGATTTTTCTCCGATTTTTCAATCAGTACTTTTGTTGCTATGATATCAACATCTGGATCAAGAACGAAAGTGTGTTTGCATTTAGGACAAACAATCTCTCCCGCAATCTTATTTTTTAATTCAGTAATTTGTTTCTTGATCTGCTGTTGCTGTTTGTTTATGTCTTCCAGCTCACTCTCTGCTTTATCGGCTTTTTCTTTTGCAAGAGACAGTTCTTTTTTGAGTTGGTTTACTTTTTCCGTATTTAAAGCCTCAAAAGAAAAGTAGTTTTTACGAATAACTTCGAGTTCCTTTTTTGCTTTTTCGTATTCAACTAAAGCTTGTTCTGCCTTATCGGTTACTAATTCTTGTTCTTTCTGTATTTCAACCAATTCGTCAGAAAGTTCTTTTGATTTCTCACTCCAATCCTCAAATCCAGCAATTTCGTTCTTTTCAAATATCAACCGAATTGAATTATAGCTATCCAACAAAGAAAGACTCTCATCGCCTTCTATGTTAATGATTGAATTGTAAGTGTCGTCCAATACTGACAAACGATTTTTGTGAGACCTAATCATTAGATTTGCCCCCTCAATAATCTTTTTCTTGTTTTCGACAGCTTCTTCCAGCTCTTTCTTTCGCTGGGCTTTATTTGTTTTGTTGGCAGCCTCATCGTCATTCGCTTTGACGATTTGTTCCTCGATAGCGGTAATACTACCTTCAATAGAGGAGACTTTAAGTTCAGCTGCTCTCAACAATCCCACTTCAGGGTCTAAATCTTTGTTTAATGCGTCAATGGCATCATCGACAATTATAGCATTCGAGAAACGGTTGATGATCTCCTTTTTGTCTTTATCAGGACTGGAAAGGAAACATTGGAATTTGTGTTTACTTAAAATGAAATTGCTGAAAATATCATCTTTAGATAAGCCAATTTTCCCAAGGATATATTTATTGTATTCAGAAACACCTGATTGCTTGGTTTCTTCTGATTCAACCTCTTTCCCATTTTTACAAATACGACACTCAATCTGTTGGGGGTTTTTCCTATAAAATGTTCTTTCAACAATAAAATCCTCCCCAGACAAACTATTGTGGAAAACAGCCTTAACAAAAGCATTTTCAGATGAATCGTTTATTATTTCATCTATCTTGACTTTCCTTAAAGGTTCGCCGGTAAAAGCAATCGAAATAGCTTCCAATAAAGCAGATTTTCCCGACCCATTAGAACCTTGTGAGTCATTATCCATATTATTACCAAATACAAGGGTGGTAACACCTTGCGTAAGGTTATAAGCAAGCTCTTTAAATGCTGCTATATTCTCTGCTGTTATATTAGTTAATGACCACATATTCAATTAATTTTATCGAGGTACTTTAGACCCAATTCAACATTAAGGAATTCTTTTTGCTCACAAAAGCTGGTGTATTCTTTTTTGATACCTAATTTATCAAACTTGGACTCCAGTGTTGCTTGCTGACATACACCCGGAAGAACATCATCTGTAACAATATCAATCTTTGACACGCCAGCGGAAAGCAATTTGCTTTTATCTACCAATGAGGCTTCTGCTGCACTACAATTGATTTTAGTTTTAATGAGGTATTGAGGGTTTTTAGCAAGTACTGTAACTTCGGCCAGCATTGCATCATTTATTTGCTTAGATGTAAGCTCAAAAACCTTATAGCGAATATTTACTTTGTTTTTGATGAACTTTGTACTCCCATCGGAATAAAGCAAGGTGTACCCCTTCTCTTCATCTTCTCCAAAATTATGTTGACGGGAAGAGCCGATGTATTCGATATTTGTATTTTTGATTTTACAACGATTGTGATAATGCCCAACCAGCACCTTGTCGAAATCTTTAAATGCTTTGGTTGGCAATTCATTATCTGTGGCTACAGCCAACGCTCCATTAATTCCTTGGTGTGCGTACAATATATTATAACGAGATTTATCAAGATTGGCGATAATGCAATTTAATCTATCTATACAGCTTCCGTTCTCAGGGAAATAGCTCATTATATAGAGTGAAACATCATCATAATCATAGCACTTCACATCATCTATTGCAAACACACCTGGATATTGATCGAAAACATGACTGTATCCATAAATAGATTCTTGATCAACCTTACAGTGATTCCCTTCCGATAATGTCACATCAATACCTAATTTATTGCTTCTCATAAAAGCATCGCGGACGGCCAATAATGTACTCAACGTTTGCGATGAACGACTTTGCCATAAATCACCTCCAACGATTAAGTCAGGAATCCCCTCCTTTTGACATATTGATAAAGCCTCGTCCCAATTCTTATGAAATTCTGGAATATTATCTTTGCTGACATGCACATCATTGATCAATAATGCACATGGTACTTTGTTTTCTACCATAAATCATTTAGGATTAGGGCACGCCAACTTAATGACGTGCCCATATTGGGATTAATTATCTTCTTTTTCTCTCTGGACGAGCACTACGTCTATCTGTTCTTCCTGGACGTTCAGCAGGTTCGTTTGTGTCTTCGTTTCTACGACCTCGCGCAGAACGTGATGGTCTTTCCGGCTCCGGTTCTTGTTCCGGCTCATTCTCCGGTTCTTCGTCAGAGCCTTCCGGTTCCGGTTCTGCGGCAGGTGCAGGTTGGTTATCTTGTTGTCCATCATCTTCACCCAACACATCTTCGATTTCTTTAAGTAAATCAAGATTTGTTTTTTTACGAGAAAATACCACTTCAAGATCATTCACCTCAATGAATTCTTTGATATCTGCACGAAGGTCTTGTCCTTCTTCCGATTTGTCATCTAACCCATTTTCTTCTAAGCGATCAAAAGCGTCCCACAACGCGTCAATTCCGTTGCCTCCAGTTTGAGTGACGGCATCTGACGCGCTGCCATCAAATGTGAAATGACTGTTATCATCAGCTGGGAGAGTCATCTTTATCTTGTCAATGCAATTAGCAATTCTTTCCTCACTCATTACATCTATTTGAAGTTTCTCGTCAAACTGTTTGAGGAATGCAATAGTTGCTTCTAAGTGGAAGCGGGTATAACGATAAAGAGCTTCTGGCAAACGAGGCGCATCAAGTAATGATTGCAATTCATCATCACTCAAAATATCAGTGTCGGAAACTGCGTCAATATTGAAAGAATATTCCGTTTTTTTCTTTTCTGTTTTACGTGTTATTTCGACCAAATACGCATTTTCAATGGAAGAGATAGGACATGGCGCTTTGCCTTTTTTGAGTAACTTTTCCCAAAGCTTGATTTTTCGGTCTTCCAAATCCTTGTATTGAGAATACGATAAACCTAAAATCTGCATTCCATCTGCACGTTTGTCTGCATCCAAAATATACATACAACGGTTAGAGTTCCATTTTAATCCACCATTAAAGCTGCTTTCTTTGATCTTCTTAATGAGAGCTTCATCATCGCTGTACTTTTCGGAAGCGACAGAAACGTATTCGTCAACAAGGTCGCATTTTAAATCAGGGAAAGCATAATTAGCATTGCAGATATTAACATAGACTGGTTTTTCTTTGCCCTTATTGTCCTTGCCCATGATTTTCAGAACCATATCCTTGATTGGATACTCATAGCCTTTACGCTCCATAGGAAGAGCTTTGCCATCTTGGTCTATTACTGGGGCCAAAGGAAGGATTCGAACACTGTACGTGCCATCAGCAGTCATTCTGAAATGTTTTGTGCGACTACCAGATTCGCTCGCACTTTTCTTTTTTGCTTCTTCAAAGGTTTCTTGTGCTTGACTGAAAATGTCAAATACAGATAGATTTTTTTCTTGTTCCGTCATCTTAGTAAGAATGATATTAAATTTTCCGAGAATAATTATCCCACTGGGAAGCATACGCTCCTGCGTAAATTTCTTTTGCTTCCGGAGCTTTCAATTCATCCCTAACCGGGATTTCTTTTATGCCCCATTCAGTTTCAGCATGGCGAATGATTTTCTCGATAACATCATTCACCTCAATTGATTTTTCTGTTTTCAAGTCAAAGTATTCGTACTTTTCTCCTGCGATTATATCAGTTCTCATTGGAGCATATATCTCCTCAAAGTAACTGTATAGGGCACCTACTGACGGATGTTCTGGAAGAGCATCAGATATTCGCTTTAAAACGATTCCAAATAGGTACTTCAATTGAGGTAGAGCTTTATTTTTTTCTTTATCGAAAAGGAGATAGCCATATTCGCCATCTTCCAGTTCATTAATAGAATCCATCAGCTCTGTTTTGTCGGCATTACCATTGTCGATGTTGATAATGCCTTTACTTTTAATCATTACATAGATACATTATTTTTGAGTTTTGTGAAGGCAAAGGTATATAAAAAATATAAATGTGCAAATGATTCTTCAAACTTTTATATATTCAAATCACTATGCGAATTGTAAACGACTGAAACACAGTGTATGTTTATGTTATAATATATCATAAATATATTATTAATATATGCGATTATGATATTTATTTTGAAATTTATGTGTGTAATCTACCAATTTGCCACTTTCATCTACTAAGTAAAATCTTTGGTTTGTGTTTTTGTCACTTAATGGACCACGACCTTCAATGTATGACCCGATTTTTATGTAATCAAAATTAGAAATATTGATTTTAGATGAGATTTTGTCTCGTCCAGAATACCATGCCGATTTTAAGTTTAATGATTTTATTACACTTGATAAATAATCAACATACTCAGGATTTGAATCCCCACCCATTATTGATACACATGTTATTCCATTGTTTTTTTTGATAAGTTTCAACAAGGAGTTTTCAGTTAGGCATTCACCTATATCATGCCATAAATATAAGGAATGGCACCCCCGACAATGACAGGGGCACCCACTTATATTGATTGCAAGAGTGATTTCGTCTGGTATTTCAGAAAAAACCACTTTTGTATCAACAAACTTTAGCATTATTCAATAATTTGTGAATAGACACGTTTTCCGGCCTCGACTCTGCGACCTTTGCTGAAGTTGGAAATAGGTCTCAAGTAACCAATAATTCGTGTCCACCAGGTAATCCTATCGCTTCCGCATTGAGGGCATTGAGAGAGCTTGTGTTTCGATATATGGCCGCATTCAGCACATTGAGAGTTTGGAATATTGAATGTGAAATAGTTTGTTCCTTCTTTTACCGCATATTCAATCAACAACCG
Source organism: Bacteroides sp. 224 (assembly GCF_010500995.1). Taxonomy (GTDB): domain Bacteria; phylum Bacteroidota; class Bacteroidia; order Bacteroidales; family Bacteroidaceae; genus Bacteroides. The sequence continues at coordinate 41,564 of NZ_QVMK01000002.1, forward strand.
ATACTGTTCTTGACTGAGGTGTTCTTCCAGGTTGCAGTGTAAAGCAACGCCTCCATCCAATGACTCAACATATTTCTTGCCATGAAGCCTGAATTTTTCGAGAACTGACACAGATTCATCGTCTGGTTTGTAGAAATAACTGTTGTAACAGTTTCTATCTTCAGGAATCCAATATCCATCTTCCTTATCCCATTGATAATTCTTGATAGCGAGACTTTCTGCTGGTACAAATTCGCAATTAAATTTCAGATGATGTTTACTTTTGATGTCTTCATGTAACCTGTTTTGTTCTCCAATGGTTGAAGTTATTAGATTGCAAAAATCCTGATAGCGTTTATTGTCATTGATTTTGATGCCAATAAATTCAGCAGCTTCATTTAGTCCATTGATGCCAATAGTCAGAAATTGTTGGTTTAAAGAAATATAACCTTCTGAATAAACGGGCATCATTTTATTGTCATATAAATCCCAAAGCAATTCGTTGTATGCAGTGTGGTATTTATATACTCGATCCAATATGTCAGACAGGTAGCGCTTTAAATCGTTAGGATCATATTCTCCATCAACTTTATTATTTAAACGCATGAAGTCTTGAATGATTCGGTTTAGATTGAGTGTAATAACAGACTTGCTTCCAGTTGCAACTCCTGTAAGGCCACTGGTAAAACTAAATTCGTTCTTTTCAAGTTTGTTTTTTAACCGGCAGCAACTGCTTAGTGAGTCAGCATTATCGGAGATATATGTAAAAAATGAATGTCCTGCTGCATACATTTCAGCAACAAATTCTTTATAATCTTTATCGATAATATCATTTCCATCAGACAACATGGCAACAGTCTCCACTGGAAACGTAAGAAGGCACTTTTGTCTTTCTGCATTAAACCAACGCATAAATTTCTTCTGGAGGTAATCTACCGCTTCCCAACTCGGCTTTGTTCCATCCGGATATACAAAATCCGAAAACAAAGCCTCCCAGTAATTTTTATCATAATAGCTGATATTTGTAAATGGAGACTGATAACTCCTGTTTCCTGCCGGTTGATTAATTGTGTAAACAATGTTCTGGAAGGCTTGCTCAATCGTGTCAGAAATTGTTTTGTGCTTTATTTTAGAATGTTGAACGATGTCATAATCATTCATATAAAAGAATTCACCCCATTCTTTTATGCAATAATAAGCAATCACGTTGAAAAACTCCCCAAAAGCAACAGCTCCCTGAAATTGAGATGATAATAAGAATGCAAGATTACCGAATTGCCCGGTGAACGAATCCAGATTTTGAGGAGCTTTCGTTCCCAAACGATCTAAAGTGGCTGTTCCTCGTTGCATGAACGGATATAGATTTACAGCTACACAATATGGCTTAATAGCCGGTGCAGAACCCTCATCATGTTTATAAATAGTTTTTGAATTCAAGTCCTTAATATAATCGGGCGCACTAACACCATACAGCTCTTTCAGCTTCTTCACAATACGATACCGGCTAACGTCAGTATTAAATGTTTTGTATAATTCGGCTTCCAACGTAGCAACATTTTTATTCTGAATATTGGCATTTCCATCTATTTCAGAAGACGTGGCAGCATTTTCATTACTTGTGCTATATTTTTCAATGTAATCGGCCCGGTCTTTGATTAATCGCAGTTCTTTATGTTTTTCGCGATATACCGCAAACACTATAGCGGTTTTAGAGCATTTAAGCCCAATCAAGGCATTTTGAATAATGTCTTGAATTTCTTCAACGCACAGTTTTTTTTTAGAATTCTCCAGAAGCCCACACACCACTTCTGTTACTGTTTTCGCTGACTTTTCGCAAAAATTCAAATCACTATGTGAAGCCATGAATGCCTTTTTTACAGCATTATATACTTTAGCTTCATTAAAACTTTCTATTGTTCCGTCTCTTTTGATTACTTGCATAACCCTTGTTGTTTTTCAGAAAAGTTAGTAAGATACTGTTCTAATTCAATTTTAAATGCTGGTGTATTGTTGAATCCACAGCAAGTTGATTCTCCGCAGATTCCTCCGCGATAAACACATTTTCGTACCATCACAGAAGATAGTGCTGGATCGACAAGTTCAATTTGTTTTTTGATTTCTTGGAAAACCAGAACAGTTTCCTTATGCGCTTGAAGGCAAAGGCGCAACTTGGCCATATCTATTAATGATTGTGCATTAACAAATAATCCAAGATTTACTGGAGTGTAACGGTCAGAGTTCTCCTTTAGCCATTCCAACTCTTGAATTGAGTCTTCCAACGCTTCTTCCAATCCGTCATTGTATCCATTTTGGTGCATATTCAAATGAAGACTTAACTTTTCTACGACAGAAGACACCTTCGCAATAAGCCCGGGGTTTCCACCTTTTCTATCGTCTCTGCATGTTAACTGGAAGGGCACAGAGCCGACGTGATGCCTCAAAAGATGAGTTGCAATAAATAATGGAATGTTTTTGGCCGTGATCCAGAATAGTTGAGTTCTGGCTGGAGAGTGCTCCGATTTGTAAATGCTTAATAATTGTTGTCGGCTTTTACCGAGGAAAGTCATCTCACACGCCTCTTGCATGAGAGATTCGTCCGTTACCTTGCGGACGGATACAACAAAATCTTTCATTAAAAATAACTGAATGAAATAAATAAGGGGATTCTGGAGTATTTCAATTGAGATGACAAAGGTAATAATTCTATTTAAGAAGAAAAGAAAAATAAAGGGAATATATTTATACCCCCTTATTCGAATCATGGATAACAGATTAATTGTCAACCATCCTTTTGCGCATTTTTATGTAGTAGAGTTCAATACTTGCATTTGTTTTTACTGGCCTGCCAGCATACAAACCGTATTTTCTGTATTTAATCAAACACCGTCTGAATTTCGGTTTCTGAAACAGAGGATTGTTTGATGCGTATCCAATAGCCTCGATTAAATCTGCTGATGGAGCGAATGAAGCTCCATTAGCGTCAATAATAAGTTTGTATTCCAACGGAGCTTCATGTTTTAAATAATGTCCAATCCGAGTTTCATCAAACGTCCTCTTTATCCTCTTTCTTCCGGGTCTTTTTCTTTTTACTTTCGATTTGCTCACCCCCTTCGGTAAGCTCTTCTGCTCTGGATTCTTCTTTGAGTCGTTCATCTTCTTTGTGATTTCTTTCTCGTTTTCTAACAGCTTCTTCTTCATTCTGAGCCATTGCTTTCGAGTCTTTTACAAAATTGTGAATCTTCATTATACCATATATGTTATTGAGAATGGGATTCTTACACCATGATTATTGCAATAATCAACGATGCAGTTTCTACTATTAGCGTCAATATGGCAACGCCATTGTCCGGAATAGGACGACACAACTGTGCTAAAGGCGACAGCGTAAGTAGGTGGGTCAATTGTATTTGGGATTATGAATAATGTATTTGAATGAATAGTGGTAACGTAACCTTGAATGGAGACAATATTACCTATTTGTCGTACATATAAATCACTGGTTATTTTCACCCAGCCAGAATCTTTCATTTTCGGCTGGAAGTCTCCACCGTAAGTAGCTCCAATATTAGAACATATCTTTTTCTTTGCATCTTCCGTTGAAGCCATGTCAGATAGTAACTTAGACAATTCAGGAACTTTCTTTATAACATCATCCATCGAGACAGCATCAATTTGCGAACGCAAAGTGGATTTTAATACAGTTGTTGAGATAAACTGAGAGAAGCCGCCATTAATTGCAGCAAACCTCTTATCTGCATCTGTTGTTGAGTAAACGCCATCAGCCTTAGCGTATTTCTTAAACTCTAATGAGACATCGTTTTTTAGAGCATATTTATCAGAAAGCTTAGCGCCATTCTCCATAATGACCGGACCTAAATTAACAGCCTCCAGTCCTTTGATAGATATATTTGCTAATGAATTATATATTTCAAATATTTTATCGGTTGTTGAGTTGTAGCCAATATATGCAACTTGACTGGAAGAAGAATCCACCCAAGAAACAATTTTTTGAAGGGAATTATTTGACTTTGCAAAAGAACTTTTCAGAATAAGCCCGGCTGCTTGGGAACCTGAAATATTTAATTGCCCATTCAAAGTTGCCAATGAGGTTTTACCATCAATTCCTAAAATAACCCCACTTTTTCCATTTCCAATGTATGTATTACGGTAATATTGGTTTCCACCATTGTAGCCCAGATAATTGACATACAATGATCCGGAATCAGTTGGCACACCATCGTTATATAAGTTATTGCCAGTGTTTTTTATGTTTCCAAATTTTCCAGAATCAGATGCTATCGGTTTTTTAAAGCTAACAAGTTGACCATTAGCTGAGAATATTGCGTTGTTGTTGATGCTAAAAAGAAAGCCATTATCGTTAGATAACGCAATTTTGTAAACAGGACCATTGCTGATCTGGGATTGAATTATAAGATTTGTGCCCTCATAAAATATTTGCCCAACTGAATTTCCTGACTTTACAATAGCCCTATCCTCGGTTTGTATCGTTCCTTTAGAATTTACTTTATTCAAAAAGTTAACGATTCCCTTTACATCTTGTGTACCCGCTGAAGGGTCTAAGACTAAAGCGTATTTCCCAAAGAGAGCATCTTTCATTTGTTTTCCACCGGATGCCGATATTGAAATATATTGCGGGATTGCTCCGGTCAAAGGATCAAGAACAGTCGGCACACTCTTACCGATAGCGCATCCATAAATATTACGCCCTACTTTGTCTGTTCCACTTGCATAGGCCACACTTTCAGTTTTATTCGATTCATAAATATATTGTGGCCAGGTACAACCAGTAGCACCTTGGAAGTAGCGTAATTTGCCATTTATATAGATATAGCCATCACTTATTGTTGTGCCGGATACTTTACATCCATTTACGATGAAATTGTCACAGCCATCAAAAATAGAAGAGAATGCTAATGCAAGATTTTGAAGGTTCAGAACATCATCAACGTATGTGTATCGCCCTCCTGTTTGAGCAGCAAATTCTTTCATTATTACGAATTAAATTTTATCTTAAAAGTTTTACCAGAGATTTTGTATTTGTCAACATAATAAGTGACCATGGCGATATAGGCCTCTTTTGAAATCAATCTTGTATCTATTTCTGGGGAATAAACATAAAAACTGCATTCGTTTTCATCGGTTAATTCACCATTATAGTTGAGTGGGGTTGAATTCTTCTTGCCTTCTGACTCATATTTGAACAGTAAATTATCTACTTTAATAATGTCAGCAGCTTCCGAATATATAGGCACCCCAACCCTTTTTCCATTTTTAACGAAAACATGTTGGGTTTTGTCTTTAAAATAAACATCAAATTTTCGATTTAAAAACCACTCCAGCTTAATTATTTGCGAGGTCATAGTTGCCTCTATTTTAGTTTCCTTGGCCCATTTTGCAAACTCATCATTTATGATCTGTAATGGTTTCATTAAAGCTTGCAAATATAAAATCAGCTTCCTTCCTGATAGGTAATGGGCAGAAAGTTGATTTATAGTTTTATCAAAATTTATACTGTACCTCATCTTTCTTCAATTTTCAAAATTATAGATTCTCTCCAAGTCTGTAGTGTAGCTTCAGAACCTTCCTTAGAACTTTGTTTTATGAAACCGCTGTTTGGGGTGAACATCCTATCAACTCTTTTTTCATAAGTACCCGGATTCTTCTCATCTTCAATGAGTAAATTGTCGTCATCATATTGAGCGACAAAAATTCCTTGATGATCGCTGGATGAATCGCTTATGTAGACATCTAATACATGATCCGCTTTTTGAATAGCATCGACAATTCTTTGCACATATACAACCCCATTAAATTCAATATTAGCTATAAAATCATTCAAAGAATTTTCTATATTTTGGTACACTTCATCTTCACTTACCGCTCCATCATAATAAACTGTTACTCTCGGGACCAAGACATCGCCATGGCGACTAACAACATTGATGCTCGTTCCGGCAAATTTAATTTTGTCAACATAAGATCGTATTGCTAAAAGTTCATTGCCTTCTATTCGTTCGTAGGCTCCCGATTTACCTGTTGCAATTTTTAGCAACAAAAGTTTGTCATTAAAACCTGCGGATGAATATTCAGAATAACTCACTCTTGAAATAATTCGTTTTTCCTCATTTATAACACCATAAGAAAAAGCAGTACCTTCCTCATTCATCATCAACTCGCCGCCAGATTGATATTTCAACAAAGCATTTGCATAATAGGCCGGTGTGCCATTTATTCTGTTTTGTAATTCCTTGGCCAAGTCTATTTTAAACACATCTAAAACTGTTTCAAACACCATTATACAGGCCGAAACGACCCAAGTGAAGGCATCCAAAACAGACATTTTAGATGAATTTGTAAATTCTGTCAACTCTAAATATTGATCCCTAATTTGCTTTGATGTAGCATATATTTCAGTTAATGATCTTGCCATTATTCTTTTGTATAAATATCTCCGTTAATAATAAATTTCCATTTACCAGCGTCATTCCAACTTGGTTCGTTGATAATTGTTTGTATGGCTTGCATTCCCTTTTCTGTTGGTGTTGTATTCAAGAGAACAACACAATTACGTCTATTGCCATAATTAGTTGCTATGTATTGCAGATAATTGTCCAATACAGAAACATCGGTAAATCGAACATTCAAGAGATTCAATTCCTGAAGACTCATATCAGATATGGGCTCTAATTCTGAAATTACCATACCTTGCAAGTTCAATATTACTGTTCCCTCAAACAAGAATAGACCTTTTAAAGAATATCCGTTTGATTTGCTTATATATTCATCAACAATCAAAGGTCTTGTTAAGAACATGTCTCCATTCAAATTAGACGCATCAAAGGTCGTAAAAGTACAATCACCATAAAATTTCAACCGCCTTGTATCAACAATGCTATCAAAATAGTGAGTTATTTCTTGTGGTTGATTTGATAGAGCAATCGTCTCTAAATCAGAATTATCCCCCCAGTCTATTTGAACATTACCTTGTCCACCAATAATGATGCTGGAGGACACTATCTTATTATCTATTCCACATACGGCAAATAAATCATAATTTGGTTTTTTAAAATAAACATGTCGCTCTCCATTTGCCGGGATATAATTGTTTTCTTTGATGCTCTTAACAATACCATCATTTATCACAAAATAGTCATGGTACTCTAATCTCGTTCCGGTTTTTAAGTCGGTATTCATTGTGAGTGATTCGTTACTTATCAGAAGATCAAACAATCCTTCAACAGAGCCGTACAGCTCTAATGCTACATCAAATATATTTTGATTGGGTTTTACTATATGTTGCGCCATCAATCATTATTATAGTGTTCTAATTCAAGTTGCAAGTCTTTTGACTCCAAATCAAATGCTGCATTTTTTACATTCATACCATCATCTCCAAATTCCCTCTGCAATACAGCGGATAATTCAGTGTAATGTATATTACTGTTTACCCATCGTATCAACCCAACTCCAGTCAAAGGGTAACGATAATTATTTGTAGGCAAACATTTCAACATAAGGTTTGCATTTTGTCGTTTTGCAGGAACTATATTGACATCGCTTTCATTTCCAGAATAAATATTAGCATAACCCTTATTTAATCTTATATAAAAAACATTTTCTGAAATCAATAATAATTGAGAAGCGTATATGTTTTTCATATCACCCCCACATAGTCCTGATCTTGCCAAAAACCAATCACTTCCATCTACCGGGTTTTGAATAAAGGAACTTGTTTCATCACTAAAAATTCTTTTTATTCTAACATAAAACTCTTTGTATTTTGGAGTGTATGGGATTGATATATATACCCCATTTTCTTTTATTGTGGCTTCTGAAATATTGCCTGGTAGTTGAATCTCTCCATAGATATACCGCTCAAGCCCTCCATTGTTGGTTATCCAATTGAAAGTTCGCAGCTTAGGGGTGTTGTGAGGGTTTATAACAATATCCCCAGTATTTATATGTATCTCAATATCTTTACGCATCTATAATGATAATTATTCTATTTGTGATATTTTAGTATTTAAGGAATAATTTTGAGTGTGTTGCCATCGCGCCATACAGAGCCGGGAGAAAGACCGGATGCTGAGGTGGGTAATTTTTGTAGTATCACCTCCAACATTGAGTTGTAGGTATGCACAGCAAAAACTGGACCACCAGATGAATTCTTATCAGCAGCAACAACCAGTTCGTCATCTCTCAAATGTGTAGACCTCCCAACATAAACAACGCCAGGGTCTATTCTTGTCTTATCGTCGATCGAGAGCCGAGCCCACCCTCCTGCATAAAAACCCCACTCACTAACTATTGTTCCGGCAGAATTTACAAGTCTGATTGTACTTCCATTTGAATTTGGTGTTATCATTATCCTGTTTCCACTATTACTACTTGACAATGATAAATTACCATTAGCATCCCAAGATAACCCGCCATTCGCAAGTTGGCCTGATCCGTTGTAATTGAGTTTCCACTTGGTTCCATTGGTTATGGAGCCATCAGCACCCAATGTAATACCATTTTTCGATATTTGATTTGTATCGATCGTCCAACCTCCAATAGTGCCTCCAACAGCAGTAATTCCGGTTCTATCCAAAGTTACTTTTGCTACATTGGAGTCATCTCTGACGGAAATGCTGCCATTATATTTGCTGCCACCAACAACCAAGGTAGAGTCAACCAGTATTTGTCCGGCTTTAACCGTACCTGTGTAGATTCCATTAGCGTCGATAGTTGTCATATACCGCTCAGTAGACTGAACATCGAACACCGTAGCATAAGCAACCTTCCATTTTACAGGAGAACTATCTGTACCTACAGCGCCAGTAAGAGCAAAGAAACAAGTTGATGAAAAAGTACCACTTTTCCCACACACGATCTTGCAAATGTACTCTTCCCAATTACCAGTTCCGGCTGTAGGGGTTAACCACTTCTGACTTCCCCCATCTCCAATCGAATTACTATGATGGGATATAGCTCTTCCCACAGGAATATTTGCTACAATTCGTGCAATCAAAACACGACACGCTGTGGTGACAGTGCCAAAATAAAAGCCTCCGCAATACGGAGAGGCAGCACCAGTATTTGTTACAACTAAAGAAATCTTATTGTCATTAGGAGCAGAAGAATCCGAAGTGCGAGTGATTGTTACCGTTCCATTATTCGAATTATTGTATACATCGACACTATTGTTCCCATTGATAAATGTTGGGTCGCGATACAACATCCTTCCAAAAGCCATAGCCAACGCCAACTCTTTTGCGGCTTCTGCTTTAGCAGTAGCATCAGTAGCAGCCGCATTAATAGCCTCTTCTTTAGCTTTTGCAGCCTTATCTTCTGCATATTTTTTAGCAGCAGCAGCAATTGCATTTAACACAGTTTGTTTTGCTGCATAATAAGCAGTCTGGGTGGTAGTAAAAGCCGCAGCAATAGTAATATTTTCGGGTGATGCAGCTGTGTGATTGGTTAATTGAGTATTGTAATTCGTATAAGCAGTAACATAAGCTGTTGAGCTTACTGAATATTTTGCCGCATCTGCAACAATCTGAATCTTCTCATCAGCTAACCCCTTTTGCTCCTGTTTCAACGCTAATTTTTCGGTTGGGGAAATAATTGAATCTTTCGCCCAGTCATTAAGCCGATCTCTTGCAGCAATAGCAACTGAATTAGCATCGTTTGCCTTTGCCTGAGCCGCATTTGCTGCATCGGTAGCCACCTTTACTTTGTTTGCAGCATCAGTAGCAGCCGCATTAATAGCCTCCGTCTTCTTTTCATCAGCATACGTCTTGGCAGATGACAATGCACTATTGGCCGCATTCGTCCAGTTTAAAGATACTGAAGAAGCAAAAGTAACAACGCCATTATTATCCCAACTTATATTCCCTCCAGCAATAGCTCCGGCACCATTAGAATCAAACCGCCATTTAAAACCACGAATACCAGATGTACTAATAGTGATATTGCTGGCGGCACTTGTGAATCCGGAAGATTTAAGGGTACCTGAATAAATTGCCTCATTATTAAATTTCCAACCGGCAATTGTCGAATCTCCCGAAGAAATAAGGGAAAAGATTGTTTTTCCACCATTAACTCCCGTTAATTCAACACGACTGGAACCTCTTTTTAAGAAAATACCACTATTGCTTTTTATCGTAGTTTCAAGTGAAGATGAAGCAATATTACTTATGTCAGTAGCTGAAAGGTAAAGTCCCGCTAAAGCTGCTTCTGAAATTAATGCAACATACTGGTTTGACAACCTTTGCGAAGACATCTTCCAGCCAAGCAAAGTTCCGGAAGTGCTATTAAAAGTGATCAAGCCTTTCATAAAGCTTATGTCGCCATTTGCATCAATATACCAACCATAACCCCTTACACCTCCTGTACCAATCGTTATAGAGCCTGAAGCGCTGGTGTACTGCTTTGTGGTATTGTTTTTAGTGCCTATATAAAAAGACTCATTGTCAAAATTCCATCCGGCAATGAAGTTTGTTGAACCAAGTTTGAAAGTGTTTTTTGAACCAGACATATATCCTTCAATGCCATAAGAATTGGCTGAAGTGTAATGTATAGCAATGCCTCCGCTACTTACCACTTTATCATAATGCTTGAACGTATCAGCTACACTGCTTAAAGTAGACATATCGAATGGACTAACGCCAATATAATGTTTGGATGAGTCAAGAACAATGTAGTTGGAATAAAGCAAGTTTTTTGTTATTTTCCACCCACCGATGTCGCCTTCAGAGGACGTTACTTTTCCTTTAAAGTAGGCTGAACCATCCTTAGAGAATTTCACATTCCCTTTGGAGAAAACGGCTTCACCATTTTTGTATATTCCCCAAAAGATATTGTTATTAATATCCTTTGCAAAAATGCTGCCCTCAGACAATATCTGCAAACAGCCATCAGCAGTTTGTATTCCACCATTGTTTATATCCCAACCGCCGATGCTTCCACCAGTTTCATTTATATGAAAAATTTCTTTTCCCTCTTTATACCCATAAATACCAGCACTACTGTTTGGAGCTATACCTTCAGGTCCAATATAAACACCCGTAAGTACACTCATTTGGCTTTCCGACGTTACCTTTTTACCAACAAATATTTGAGGAGTGATAAGATAATCGCTACCAATCTTGGTTTTATTATTCTCCCAATCTTTAATCCAGTCTAAAGTATTTACATCCCTTATTGTTGTAAATTGAAATGTACCGCCAGTTGTTTCCCCATAGGTTGTGGTGAATTCGAATTTTACATGTCCGGTTAAAATATCGGTTGGAACTGTTTTAAGCCTGAATCTTTTAGTGAGACCATTGTTGATGTCTGAAATAGTGTACTGTATCCGAGCATCACTGACTTCAACGACTTTTAAAGTATACGCAAGTTGTTTTGGACCTAAAAATAAATTCAGGTCAGTGAATGCTTTATCTAAATTTTGATTCCCTCCGTTGAAATCTGCACTAATTGAACATGACGCTGGAGACATCGAAATAGTAAGACCATCCTTAACAGGTGTTAGAATTATACTATCTGACGCTATTATGTTTTTACTCATTAATTTGTTCTATTTATAAAGAATAGATAGAACAGCATTGTTTTGGTTATTCAATGAGTACAAATAAGGCTGATGGCGTTAGTGCTTTGTTGATTCTCTAATTATGATTATATTTGCAGCATCTCACCTACATTTAATGTAGATAAAAGTATGATAAAGCCGAAATGCAACGAGGATTTAGGTCCCCGGTTGTGCGTTTCGGCGTGCTTTATTGTTAAATGTAGGTGAGATGACTTTAACAGGCCGGGGACTTTTCTTTTTCCCCAATAGACATTTTATAATTTGTTTCCCAAGTACTGACTTTCATTAAAACTTTCTTTCTTTTTCCATCCTTCCAACAATGTGTTTTGTATGTGTTGTTGTGATTTCAAATAAAAATCTGTTAACTCCTCTAAGGTCGTAAATTCACGATACTTGGGCTGTTCATCTGTTCCGAACTTAAACGTTACGGGGAGTGAACCTTCAATTTTTTGTACAGCCAAATCGTAGGCTGATTTGTAATTAAATTGATTGGTAGTGCTAAGCCAAACTTGGCTTTCTTCGTATATGAATCCAGAAAGAATTTTTTCTTCAATTTGATTATTATGCCATCCCAAAATGATTTGTTTGATTTCGTTCAATGAAGGCTTGTGGTCCAATTCTGTTTCCATATAATTAGCACCATCTTCGTCTTCTTGAATATCCCATCGAACACGCCATTTGTTTTTCTTAGGATTTGTGCATTCTAAGAATGATACATCTGGATTTCCATACACTCTTCTCATTAACTAAAAATATATTTAGTGCGTCCCTTTCCAAATGGTTCCGTTTTGATTGTTGTTTCAAACGGAAGCCCATCCGGAATTTCTTTGATTTGCTGGAGAATATTTTTCATTTCTTCACTTGCGGTGAAAAACTTCTTCATTTCTCCATTGTGTTCAATTGATACCAAGCAACGGTCGGGGCCTTGCTCTGTCTTAATACCCATTTCGAAGTCTTTAACAATAATGGGTAAATTTACCAGCTCTCGTATTGAAACGACAGAGCCCTGAAAACGCTTCTTCCCGTCTTCAGGCTGGTATGATACGTTTAAATCTTTAAAACTTTTCATGTCTGTACCTGTTATTACTTTATATAGATTATTACAATCAGCATGTTTTGCCATGCCATAAAAACTTGCAATCAATTCATTTCTTCTACGTTTGCTTTTTACTTTGTGCAATTTTTGAGCAAAGTTTTTCTTTACGCGTTTACGAAGGCGCACATAATCAGGGCGAATTACATATCCCAAGAAATCAACTCCATCTTCAACTGGGAATATCCTTTCATTCCCTTTGATTTTTAATCCAATTTTATTTATTTGTTCATGCACAATATCTCTTATCTCCCACAGATTCTCTTTTGTCGCATCAAGTATTACAATATCATCGCAATAACGATATAAATACTTAACTCCCATTTTATCTTTTATAATATGATCTAAATGAAATGACAATAAAAGATTACCTAACCCCTGAGAACTTCTGAGACCAATGCTCAAACCGTTCGGAGTTAGGTGTACAAATCCATCTATTATGGAAATAAGCCTACTGTCCTTAAAAACTCGACGTACACATTCCATAACAGTATCTGGATTGATACTTTCATAAAATTTGCTGATGTCAAATTTATAGCAATATTGCGTACCAATAGGGTCTTCCCGCATGTCTCTCTGAATATACTTCATAAGATCGTGCATACCTCTCCCTTGAATACTTGCAGATGTTGTGCGAATAAAATGACTTTTCAAATGTTTGTCCACTACGTTCATTATAGCATGAGTTGCTATTCTATCTTGAAGTGGGATAACCTGAATATGTCTTATTTTATCAGCCTGGGGTATATCCTTTTCTTCGTACCCCTTTACTCGAAACGACCCATCTGCAATTTGTTTTGTCATTTCTTTGATCACCTCCTCTTTGTTTTCGATGAGGTGTTTCCCAACTCGGCTATTTTTTCGTTTGGTTCCACTCATTACCTTGCGGAACGATTTCTCCATGTTGGGATACGCAATAATTTCTTCAATAATGAAACCTTTTCTTCGCATAAAGCCTTCAATCCTTGGGTCCAACTTCTTCGAAACATTTCTGCCCTACCAAACTCTACCCGCTACTTTGTTTTTTCAACTTTCCGAACTATATTCGCTATTGTTGAGGCTTGCCCCCTTTGGCTCCGCTTTGAAAGACACGCTTTCGGTGCTTTATGCCAATTATCAATTTCTTTTGTTGTTTACGAGCCGAGAGCCGATGTTCGGGTTCGTGTTCGACGAATCGTTACCGCCGTTCGAGTACGAAACACCACCGTTCGCGTTCGCGTTGTTGTTCGACCGATAAAACACACGACTCTCAGAGGGCGCTACCCATTCAAAATGCAAAATTAATATTTTTCAACGAAAAATTTTCAAATTCGACGGGCTTCGCCCGTATAAAACCGTTTCACGGTTACGCTTTGTCGCTACGCTCCCGCTTTGCGCTTACGTTTACGCTATCGCAGTCAGCGCTTTATACGCTGTTACGTTCGCGGATTCTTCGATTTGACCGCGGAAGGCGAGCCGAGAGCCGATGTGCGGGTTCGTGTGCGACGAATCGTGACCGCCGTGCGAGTACGAAACACCACCGCTCGCGAACGCGTTGTAGCTCGACCGATAAAACGCACGACTGATTGCAGTGCTGGCGTGGAAATAGTCACAGTAAAATGTTGTGGTACTTGCGACGGCAGCTCCAACAAAAAGCACATCCATATATTTTTGATGGTGTGTTCCGGCATAATACGTTCCGGCGCTGGCTGTTTTAACTTTTCGAGTACTCCCGTCTGGCATTTCAATGTAAGTTTTTAATTGTTCAGCGGCCGTCGTATTTGGAATGCCAACCTTAGACATCCACTCACACTTATTCCCATACCAATTCTCATAACCAAGACAGTTCGAGCTTGGAATGCGAACATAGGTGATTTCTCCAAATTCATTTTTGCTTTCGTACCACGAATATTCTACTGCTTTATTTTGGTTTACAGTATCTTTCATGCCGAGAATAGATGTTTCGCCAATTATGCGAGCATTAGTGTTTTGCCCATAACCGCACTGATCTTGCGAATCTCTTCTTCCATAATGTGCGAAAAACAAGTTTGCAACATCTTTGTGCATTTCATAATCAACAAGTTGCAATTGCCTTTGAGTGGCGTAATGTTCCATGTCTGTTTTTGAAAGACTCGCAACACTTGTTTCCCCGGTGATAGCGGAATATAGTTTACTACCCTTTGCAACAGCTTCGAAAACTCCTACAAGACATCTTTCGTGACACACCCAGTCTGGTTCCATGTCCTCTATTTTGTCACTATTAGATAGAAGAACCATGTCAAATTCAGCATTATTATGAACTGTAAAGCATAGAAATTTGGCATTTTGAGGAACATCTACAATTAGATACATGCCATTTTCAAATTTATTATTCAAAGTTGGCACTACGATATTCTGTATTACATTTCCACCATCATCTGCAAAAATAGAACAAATCAAGCTTGTACCTAAAACCGTTGGAAATCGCACTTTTTTATACCCAGAAACATCAACCTGACAAACACTATAACTTGCATCTGATGAATAAGAAGCTGTTATTGTTGAAAAATTACTTAAAAGCTTGTACTTGTTTTTGTAATTTTTCGAAGCAACAACCTCATCTAAAGTGATTATTTTATAAAGAGAAGAGTCAGGTCTTGATGGCATTTTTGACAAGCTCGAAAAACAAGAATATTTCTTATCATTCAAATAATCATTTATTCCTTTATACCAATATTTAGGTTCATCCATCCAGACATCACCTTCTGTTGCATCAAGCTTAGCTGGAGTGGCGCTGGCGATATATTGTGCATCCGCATAATAATTGGAATTTGTATTATGAAGCGGATAGATAGCCATTTTGTTTGTAGCAATCAATTTACCCAAACATCTACGACGTTTAGACATGATGCTTTTAATGTGGCCGCTGGGAATATAGTCTGTTCCACTGTTATAGCCAGTATTATTGTCAAGATTAGTAATGTTTCTGTCATCAGACACAGAATCATCAAACTCAATCATTGTATATTCCGGTTGGATGATATTTAATTCCGGAAAGTGCTTTTTATATACTTCAAATTGCTCGTCTGCCAAATACTGTGTAAGTTTATATGTTCCCACCAACGTACACGTATCAGTAGCATTGCCATCTGCATCAACTCCACCAATCGACATAAATTTAGACAACCATGCCTCATTGCCCTCACGATCAATACCCGTAATGCGAATACGCTCAACATTGGTGCAAAGCGATAAGATTGATTCCCAGTCAATGCCCGGGCAGCCATCCACAATAAACGTTTTAACGTTTGAATAGCCCTCTAAATGAAGATTCTTGGTCAATAGTTTTCCAAGATTTTCAAGTTTGAGAACCGTTAACGTTGCTGGAAGGTATGCAGCAGAGAGCGGAGCTCCCTTAGAAAACGTAATACTCTGAACCTTTGTACCACGAGTATCAAGCCATTCCAATTTGTTCTGATTGCTAAAGTCAAGCTCTGTGCTGGTGTTACTTCCTGTTTTTGCTTGCGCTTGATTGCGAAGATTTACTTTTCGTAACTGTTTGCAACTACCCAAGTTAAGCCACCATCCAGTAGAACCGGTGGTTGATGATTGTAAATTTATCTCTCGTAAAACCGTACACTTGCCAAGATCAAAACCATTTTTCAATCGATCTGCTGCTCCTGTCATATCAAGAACACGCATACGACTTGCGCCATAAATACGGAGCGGGTCATTTACTGTGTAAGCACCGGTTATTTGTAGAGAAGCAACCTTTCCACCTTCCACAATCCCCGTGTTGGCAATATTGGGGCTATTGTTTGTTCCATATCCGAAAGCATACACTTCATTGGCTGTTACTTTTACCACATCAGCCGCATCGCTTGCTCCGCGAGCCATATACAGGTCGATATTATCAGAGGTGAAGTTACTTGTGCCATACTTCGCATCAAGAAGCGCAAAACGGTTTGTGATGAGGTAAATTCGGTGTGCCAGGTTATTGCCTTGAAGGGCATAGATGAACGGCCACTTCTTGCCGTAAGTTTCAACCATGGCTGGGCGAATATACTTAATGTAGCCCGATTTATTATATACACGATCACTCCAGTTTCCCATTTGCTCCACATTGAGCATATTGAGTACACGGTCAAGTGTCATTTTGGAACGATACTCGGATGCCACTTCTTTAACTTCATCTTGAAGGTTAGCCAATATGAGATTCCACAACCACGATTCTCGGCCTTCAAAGGCATATTTCCCGGCTTCGGCATCCCATGTATTGCGGTCGGTAGTGTAGTCGTACACCAGAAAACAGTCATTACGCTTACCGTATTGAGTATCGCCATCATAGTATGTTATGTACCATATTTTACCGTCCCATGTGCGCAGCAACATGTTTTTAGCACGCTGGTCAACACTCAGGTGATAATCGGTGTGTATATAATAGGCTATAGCGTGTTTGACATTAAAATATTGGCTTACTTCCGCTTTGAACTTAGCGCTCGCGAAAGTCGAAATATCTTCTGCCGTAGCCCCTGATGGCACGCACGAACGTATCCATGCAAACAGTCTGGTGAGGGCAGCACGTTGTGTGTCGTTCATCCCTGCCCACTTTACATCATCGGGGTAGTTTATTTCCAACCCGGCATCGAAGTTCGCTGCTAAATCGGCATCACTTTTCGATTGAAACAAACAGGTGCCTTCACCATTATTTAATGTTTCGAGAGTCATCGGGCATTCGGGTGTGAATCCGCTCACACCCTCCATTCCGAAAAGTTTACCGCTTTTTGACTTCTCATTATTAAAGTTATATTGACCATAATAGGTAGATTCCCCTTCAACAGATTCAGCCGAGTAAATATCAATAGGGAAACCACCGATTGCTTGACGAACTCTTACGGCATTGAGGTCTCCACCTGACTTCTCGTACTGATACTGTTGTGGGGGTGTCATCAATCCCATGTCGAGCATGACATCGTTATACAACTTCGCACCCCCGGTGTTAGAAGTCATAGACGAGTCCGAATAATCCGACTTCATACAGAATAGGTTCATTTCAATAGCTCCAGGTTGCATAGAGTACTTTTTACCCGAAACGAGTTCTCCGTTTACAGTAAGGGACAACTCCGGCCCACCCTTACTCATATAGATACGGATATTCTTACTTGGATATTTTGTTGATGATGTACCTTGTATGCGAATATAACAACTGCGGAGCACAAAGTCATACTCCTTGCCGAAAGGCGAATAAAAATAGACATCAGCAAGAAAGTCAGTACTCTTGTTGTTTGTTTCGTTGAGCTCATCAAGTCCACCTTGACGAACAATACGCATCACCCCCTTACCTTTAGCTCTAAGCTTATCCAGGTCCACATCTCCAGAAATTCCAAGTACATCATTTTCTTCATACAGCCTCATCATGTCGTCGAGACTTTCGCTGTCTACCATTCGATTTTCAAGTACTTCATCATCGGACAAAGCACGATTGTAAATACGAATGTTTTTTATCTCCACGTCTGCCATCTCCGACGTTATGGTTATTCCTTGCGGGTTGTCTTGCTGGAAGTAATAGCTATTGTCGTAAATATCAGCACCGGCACGGTTGCCATTCACATACAACTCCATGAGTCGGCCATCGTTTCGCTTGCTGATGACAAATGCCACCTTGAGCCATTTGTCCGGAGCGAATTTTGTTCCAATTTTTACTTCACGACTGGTATCTTCCCCATCCTCATTTATATAATGAATGATAGTACCAGTCTTAATACTTGCTTCTTCGGTGGTAATACTAAGCCCTTTACCATTGTCCATACAACTAACAACCTCACTATTGCGCTCCAATACATTGGTAACACGGTACTCCATTTCAACAGTCATACCGGTAGCTCCAGCATCTTGTTTGAAGAGTTGATAGTCAATATTGATCTTAGCCCCGTTGATAAGTCTAAGTGTACCGTCAAACCAACCACTTGTTTTGAAGTCCACATTCTCAAAGGTGGTTTTTGCCTCTCCCGACTCCCATACAGCAGGATTGCTCTCATCATTACTTCGTCCGGAAGGGCTAAGTTTAACCACCATTCCATAAGTGGATTCAGAAATATCTATTCCACTTTCAGTAACATCAATTAAAAAGGACGACACGAAGTTTCCGACAACGAACTTCATCTTCAAAAGACCTTGTTCGGTAAAACGATTCTGATATGTTTGCACTGCGCGAGGAACACTAACGCTTTGAACAAGTGTTTCATCGCGCAGGATTTCCAAATTAGCAGGGGTGGTTGTAGGATCGTAAGCTACAAAATTAAACCTGCATTGTTCATACTGTCCTATTTCAAACGTTGGAGACAGATGTGTTGAGCTGTCAAATATGCGCCCATCATTGTTGATCATCATTAAACCAACAAAAGGTGACATTGAACCTGTTTTCAGAATATCAATGTAGATGCTTTCACTTTTTAATATCAAGTTGTCTCCGGCCTCCATCTCTGCTACCATTTGAAGCGTATGTCTGCCAGAAGAAAGGTTAGACATTGAAACATTAAAGCTGCTATTTGTGGTACCGCTTCGAGTTATTGTGTGTGCATTTTGTTGTACGCCGTCAACATACAGGGCAACCACTTTTGTTCCTGTTCCATTCACTGAATATGGGACACTTACTGTGTCATTTGCTCCATACCCACCTGAAGAAATACCTCCAGCAAGATTGTAGCTGCTTGTAAGCGTGAGTGACACCGATTTAACTGTCACATACGCTTGTTTTTTTTGCGCTTTTCCCGTATCTGGGTCGGTTGTGGTAGCTATAATGTATATATCACTTGTTCCAACAAGCAAATACTTAGTAAGGTCGAGTGTGTACGAACCTTTGCTTACTTCTTGAATTGTTTCTGAAAAGGAAATAGTTGCACCTCTCTTTATTTGAATCGTAATAGCTGCTTTTTGTCCTGTACTCTCACCTTTCTCGTCTCCAGATGAATATTGATGATCGTAGGTGTAAGTAAGAAGAACGTTGTCGCCTTCTTTGATGGTTGATTTATCCACCATAGCTCCAATTACTATCTTAGTAGCTGCCCCACCTTCACCGGTTCCACCACCGCCACCGGCCGGTAGGTCAACTCCAACAACTTCTGCGCCGCTTTTGTTAGTCAATGTTAGTCGCACAGTACTCTCGTCATCGCTAAGCTCTGCGTTTGCACCAAAGATGGTGTTTGCATCAATTTCATTAAGTTTAGCTGCCACAGCTGCGTTCTGTACAGGATTAGTTGATTTTGGGTCTAAACTTTCATCAACTTCTATTTCATCAATAGTGATATTTACCCTTCCTGACTCATCTTTATTAAGAGTTGTGCCATTTAAGGATATTTCTTTCACGGAATCAGCTCCACCAAACTTATTCCAAGCTGAAGGTTCTAAAAAGGATGAGATGCTTGTGCCCTCAAAGCGATACTCTTCCCAAGTTCCCTGAGAGGCTTCAAATGTAATGATGATACCTCGTTTATCGCCATCATCAATAGCCGCGTCTTTTAATGCGGCAATAGCAGTGTCTTTTGTATAATACCCGGAGCTTAAAGGGTGTTGTTTTGTGATATCATAAAAACCGCCACCAGTCCCTTTACTCTTTTTATATGTCCCATCATCTGAGAGATACATATCTCCAGCGCCATTTTTCTTAAACTCTGGAGCATTATCTAATTTCTTCTTGTAATCATCGGAAAAGTCGTTTGTGGACAATGCCTTTCCTGTTTCTTTTGCGACAAAAGCATTTTTAGCTGGATTGCTAACAGGTTTTTCTAAGTCGGATGTGTTATCAACTTTAGACAAACCAACATCTTCTTTTGCAAGTGTAACTGCCCCTTTTCTTCCGGCAACGCTTGTTACGGTATTGATCTGAGCTCCTGCTTCTATTTTATCTAATTTATCTTTTAATGTTTTGGTGAAATCATTTGAAGATAACACTTTTCCACTTTCTTTATCGACCTTCTTATTATTAGCATCATCTAATCCATTTATTGCGTCAACTAATTCATTAAGCTCTTCTGCATAGAGGGTGCTTCCATCAGAAAATCGTTTGTCTATTTTACCCATTAATTTTTAATATATCTTTTCCTAAAACTCCTTGTCCAAGAACAAATGATGACAATTTTGATGTTATTTCACATGAGAATTTTTCTATATTATATAAGTTGTAATTCAGATTTATAACCGGTTGATGTATATCAATGCCTCCCCAGTCAGTTAACTCCTGATCATCGGATGAGTATTTTTTCCATGTAAATTCAAATTCTTCTTTGGCTTGTTTTTCTGGGATCAATACCCCCTGAAAATAAACATCTGCCTTCAGAATAGTGTTACAATCACCATTTTTGAACAGATCGCCTTTTGTTGAGCTTACTTTTACTTCATATCCTTCTGTTACGTTCTTTTGGATAAGAATAGTGTCGGTGTAATTGTTATGGTTGAATCGAACTTCACATTTTATATTGCATGAATCGCCTTCAAGCCAATAATCTCCAGTAGGCAGAATATCTAATGAGTCCAGAGAATGATTTGGTATCGGTATGTATTTCCCGTCTCTATTTTGATAATACCACGATATTTCACTTTTTGTCAGATCAAACCCTTCCGAAGAAATTTTTAATTTTACTTTTGAGGGGGAATATGTGGTTTTTCCAGAAAGTGAATGATTAACAATTGTTATGCTATTTCCTCCGGTAAGCCTGATGGATTTGGGTGCCAATTCAGCCTGAGCGTTTTCATCCAGGTTGTCCCAATTAAGAGTAACATCTTTTCCAAAAGTTACTTTACCGAATTCATCCCATCGAATATTTCGATTTGCCAGATATCCGCTGCCATCTACCTTTAATAGAAAAGAATTTGTTCTTGTACCTATACTTCCCTCATTGTCATAATTAAGCTGTAGTAATGGGTTCTGGATGGTGCCTCCGATACCTCCACGAGAAAACCATGCGCCATAATCTTCTACAAGACTCAATATGCCGTCTGTGGGTTGGTATTGTGTTACATGATCTCCAGATTCCAACTGAGGGGCTGTAAAGTAGAATAAGTTCTCATCTTTTATATTGCCATCGCCACTTATGTTTGCTTTATCAAATTCAGGAACAATAGACAATGATAAGTTGTCTGTTTCAGATTTTGGAGCTATCAATTCAAAAGCTACATGTTGTCTATTCCATTGATGAGTGCTAAATTGATCAATGTTTATAACACCTACTGTCACACCATTTTGAATGATATAGAAAACGCATTTCTTTTTCGAATAGAGCCAAAACGAAAAACAATATTTATTTCCAACCTTTGTTTTTAACCACCCGGATGTTTGAGCAATAGCTGTAAATTGGGTCGATGAAACATAAACTCCACCAACTCCTGTTGGGTTAATTATATTAGCATCAGCTAAAACATCTGACTCAAAGCTTACATTTATGGAATTAACAAAAGCATTCTTGTGTATTTTTCCTGCATAAAAAGTTGCAGCAAAGCCATTTTCATCTCCAGCAGTTAATGTCCCCGAAATATGGGCAGATTTTGTGGCGTAGATTTTCTGTAAATATCCTCCGTAACCGTCTAATTTACCAAAAACCGGGTCATTAATACCATTCATTTTCCCGATTCTTATTTGACTGGCATCTTGAAATCCGGTTATACTGGAAAGTAAAATGATATTAAAATCAGCAATCCAAACTTCATCACCGTCTTTTAATCCATCATTTAAGTTCAGTTTAAATGTTCGCAAATGTCTTCCTGACCAATCAACAGTGATTGCGTGAAATTTGTATTCCCAATCGGTATTGGCTGTTATGACAACTTCACCATCAACCCTCGTACCAGTAATATATTCGAGAGAACCTTTGATTTTTTGTAGTTTCCGGTTGGCTTTTATTTTATATGAAATCAGAACTCTTTGTGGATTTTCAACATATTGATAGAAATCTTGCTGAAGACCGATGAACCCGGAGTAACCAACTGAATTACGTGTGATATGACAAATTCGGTAATTATCTAACTCTGATTTTAAATATTCAGATGTAACGTAATTCTCACCAATTACAATATACTGAGCTGATGAATCTGTGTATTCACCATTTCCAAGACTTTCTGGCCAACATAAACTTTGATTTCGACCAATGCCGTCAACCACATCCATGTATGGAGCCTGATCGTCTGATGCCGTTAAGTATAATGCGCCTGATCGATTCAAATCATACAAACTGGTGACTCTCATAAAATCAAGTATTTCCTCTGTTTGAGGAGCATCCCCTTCAAGTAGAGCAGCAATAAAAAAGGGTTGTTCTTTTATTTCATTGTCTTCACCTACAACTTTGTCTATCCCATAATCAAGGACGCACATAAGGGAGTATATTACATTTTTTCCATCGAAATATTGTCGTCTAACAATATCTCCGGTACGCAAACCCTGTGTTTTCTTGGAATCGTATTTTAGCGATACTTTATATTTCTTGTAATTAAATACAGACATTAAACTATTTCTTCAACCAAATCACCAGAGCATGAGTCGCTTACCCATAATGATCCGTTTGTAACTGACATCTTTTGTACTTCCAGCTCATAGACTCGCATTTTTTTTCGAATCGTCAGCTCGTCAAATGTTGCGGCAATATTCCCATAGGTTTTGTCTTTCGCAATGCTCCACCCATAACCGGCAAACCCTGAAGCAAATCGCCTTGAACTTAAACTATCTACAAAATAAGCGTTACCGCTATGCAATATCCCATCCACGATACCTTCGAAGAATATTCCGTCACCAAAGAATAGGGCATTTTCAATCAATTGAGTTTTATATTTCTCACTAAGTATTGAAAATTTTGTAGCTTCTATTGGTTTATTGAAAACAAAAAACTCAGCATCTGTCTCAAAATTTAAACTGGCAGACCATGGGAGACTTTGATCTCTAAAAAGACTGTTTGTCTGTTTATATAAAATAGAACTCTGTATATAATCAGTTTGCTGAATGTCATTTGTAACGTGAATATAAGGAGCCTCGAACACAAGTGTCTTAATATCACTTGCATTAAGTGACGGCCCATTATTCTTGCCTAATCGTATTTTTTTTGCAAAAACAACGCCTGCATCCTCTCCGGTTTTATAATAGGTTTGGATAACAGTTGGTCCTGAATTGCCACACCCTGCACTGAAAGAGTTTGGGAAATTACCATCTCCATATTGAGATATGATCTGATAGCTGCTATTATAATTGTATATACCTGTCTGTAAAGCAATCTTTTTGGTTTGCATGTCATTATCACTATCTCCAAGATTGATGGTCATTCCAGGAGCTGAGAATGATACTGTATTGTCTAAACCGCCTCTTACTTTTATTATATACCTACCATCAAATTGAATTCCATAGCCGGACCACAAACTTAAATCAGTTGCTAATTGAAGAAAAACTTCCCCACCTTCTTTTTTATCTGAATAGAATAGGGGTTTGTTTATTGCGCCTAACTTAAAGCCGTTAATAGCAGATAAAGTGTCGTTTAATGTTGTTTGGCCATCAACTTGCAAGGTTCCGTACACATGCCCATTACGCATATTCCAGTCAACATCTTTTTTATTGCTATTATAGCCATGATAAAATTCTTTATCATTAAAAAACAAGCCATCCTTATTTATCGTAATTTGGCCAAGCTCAAATATCCCATCTACTGATATATTTCCTTTCATAGCGATACACCCGGATGCAATATTTAATTTATTGTCAGCGTAAAACAAAACGTTGACATTAGAAATGCTTATTCCTTTATTACTGAGATTTAATGTTCCCGATAGTGTCGCATCTCCATCCACAATAAGACTTCCAGAAACCTTAGCAAGCTTTTTCTTCTCGGCATTTATAGTTGTTTCAAGAATTAGTGTTCCTTCATATCCAGCTTGAAAACCATGCAATGCGCCGAGTCTTCCTTCCATTGTGTCTCCACTACGCGATAAAAAGCCAACCCCAGCAGACCCTCCATTTCCGTTACCATTAAGGGTTGAAACAATCGAATTGGCCATCATATATGCAGAGTTTTTAATCAAAATAGATGAATACTCTGCCATCTTTTTATCAATAGCATCGATGTCGATTTCACCTGCTGGGGTCAATGGTGGGTTGTCTGTAAAATCAGGCGCATCAACAGTATTAGCTGTCCGCATACCTTCAAATAACCTACTGTAGAGTTCATACAATGAGGTCTTTTTATCTAAACTATTTTCATCAAATATAAGTGTTGCTTCTGCCATTATTTTTGAACTTGTACTTTTTTAGTCAAGAACCCGGAGTGAGAGCTCTTAAACGAATTTATTTTTGCTTTTAGTGCAATGAATTGAGCCATATTAAGTGGGGGCTGTGGCCCCAACTGTGTGGTAGTTTTTATTTGGCTGATATAATTCAGTATGTCCATCAATATCGTAGCTAATTCTACCCCTAACACAGCATCGTCAACACCACTTTCACTTCCAAGGTACACAATGCCATCTTTGGCTATAACAGAGGAAGAGCCGTGCTTCATAGTCGCATCACTATCACTCAATGTGATATCAGCCTTATTGTGCTGTAGTTGAATTTTTTCTTGATCAATTAATTGCTGGCTTTTATTGTCACCAACAACAACTTGAAATTTTGCGTCATCAATCGTTTGTGTTGTGTGATTTGCTTTTTCTTCACCCTGAACTTCTGTTATAGCAGAGTTCTTTTTATATGTTGTTCGAGCATGAACACCTGTCTCTTCCAATTCATCAATATCTGGAGAGTTTTCATCTCCAGGATCATACTCTTCGCGTTCAGTAACGCCTATTGTCACCTTTTCGTGAGAATCAAGTTGGATGATGTCAACATGAGAGAACATGGATACATATTCAATTTTTGTATCCGGATCAGTAACGATAGTGACTTCAGAATACATCTTCGGAACAATCACAAGACCTTTAGAATTATCCTGTATCGCACTCAAATAAACCCCTTCATGGTAGCCAATTTTCGTATCATCATCACCCTCAATAGATAAATTCGAAAATTCTTGAACATCAATAGTTCCTGCGAATTCACCATCTGTATGTATTTTAGCAACATATCCGGTAATTTTAGCGCTATCACGAATAACGCCGGTGGAAGGGTTTATTAACCCATGTAGCGCAATACGGCGTATTGCCTCCCGGATGGATTGATTGCTGCTTAAATCAGCTCTATTCTTCATTGGTGTTCTTTTTTCGAGATATTAAATAAGGTAACTTTATAGTTTGCCTGAACCCACTTACTCCAAATTTTGTAGTTACTTCATCTACTAAATAATAGCCATTTCTTTGAGTGAATCGGTCATCCTTTAATTCGACTTTTACACCCGATTTTAATTTTAAGTCCCCAAAGATCGTCAGTGACCCATCAACTCCATTCATATTGTAGCTTTCAAAATATTGGATAGCTTCTTTTAATAAATCTTCATGGCTAATGCCTATCTTTCGAGACATGTATGGAATTATGGTGTATTGGCTAAGATCAACCTTGTCCTTTGACCTTTTCAACACAGTAGCACCACATTTCTGAGCTTTCTTAGATATTGTGGTTTCATTTAGCACCTGCCACTTTTTTGAATCAGGGTTTGTCGAATCATAATCAGGATTTTTTCGTATTGTGATATGATAAAACTTAGAATTTGTTTCCAGTGAAGTTGCTTCCACTGCCAAAAAATTTTTATCTGTATTCATTAATGTCAAATCATCATCAGCAACATGATAGTTGAAAAGAATAATCGGTATATCACTTGAATCCTTCTGTATTATAGAATCCTTTCCTGCATTTGAAAAATATGACCTACCTACTGCTATACAGGGCTCTTCATTGTTATATTTTACATAAGCAAATACTTTATACTTAGACCACTCTGTCAGTACATCTGCAATGGTAAGGTCTGGGGTCAATGAAACCTTCCCAATATTAATATCGCATGACTCCGTGTCTGGGTGGAGTTTTAATCCGGAGTTTTTTAACAACTTCCATTGTCCATTGTCAGACAGCAAATCGTTCACTGTCATATTTTTAGAAGCCTTTACTTTAGGGCAGGAAATTTTCTTTAATCGACTGGCAAGATTTTCACATTTGATCTCAATGGGGGTAGATATACTGCATTTAGTAATATATCCATCAAACATTGTGGTCAAATGCTTTTTATATTCAGTCAATTTATCGGTATCGTTATGAAGTGATTTTCCAGAACTATCTACTTTTGCCAATGCAGCCACTTTAGGGTCAGTGGTATATCCAAGCATGATTCGTATACGGTCCCCAATCTTAAAATCAGCTGTATCGGCCAATTTGGAGTTAGTTCGAGTTGTAACAAGTATTCCGTTATCAACATTAGCTGAAACAACACTGTTCTGTGCAATCTCTTCTGAATTTAATTCTGTGATTGTTTTTTTGATTACAGTTCCTCTCGGAAATTTCACAGAAGCGGTTCCTATCAATTTACGATAGGAATCCACTATTTCTAATTCTTCGATTTCTGTTATCAGGCGTGGGCTTGGCGGTTCTTCCATTGGTTTTTTAGGATCATCCGGAGTCCACACCTGAATTAAGCTTATCAAAATATGAAAGCTTGGCTGTGATTTAATAGCTGCCATTAAATATTAGGAACTAATGCGTCTAAACCACCGGCTGCAAGTGATGAAACACTATTTGCAGCGGTATTCGCAACAATTGAAGTCAATTTATTATTCAATATCAATTTATACCATTTATTCATAGGACTTATAGCAATTTCTGCGTTCAACACACCAATAGTGTCGGCAATGATAGAAACATCTTCGTCAGGCTCAACTGCTACACAAGTAAATGTGTATGGCTGGACATTTTTGCAATCCGAAGTATTCAGATTAAATTCTTTAATAATGATTTGCTCTATATTAAATTGACGAAATAAGAAATGATTCACCTTAATAACACCACCATACTGAGCGAGTTGGACAAACTTTTTGACATCATTTTCCGGATAAACACCCCTATCATTCCCGACAATTTTCCCTGTTACAGAAAAAGTCAAATCACCACCAGACACGAGCTCTTTCCGGGTAAAATCACGCCCTTGAACTTGTGTTAACACTAAGTTTTTTGCACTTTGCATTGACACAGATGCTGTTAAGTCAATAAAACAAACCACATTTGTTTTATAAGATGTTTTCACAGCTTTCCCATTTTGATAAACCACATCCTGAACATCAATGTCTTTGTCTGATTCATAATAAACCATTAGTGCCTCTGGAACTTGATCGCCATACTTATTTTTTGCAATAATCCTATGCCCTGGGATTTCGATAAAACCAAGCCCCTTATCCACCCGTTCACCAGCTTCAATTAGTTTTTTTAAGTTGGCATCTTGTTGTTTTAAAACAGTGTCACGCAATTGATTTTCCAGATATCTTTGATATTTTGGAAATAACGTATTTACCTTTTGCTCAACATACTGGGCGGCAGTTCGTTTTGCTATGTAAACAATAAGAGATTTATAACCTCTATTATTCTTATATATCAAATTGCCATCTTTCTTTTTTATATAACGATAGCTTATATTGCTGGCAAGATCAACTCCGGCACTGCCAGCACTAAACTTTAATGAATTCCAAATACTCATTCACTATCCATGAAAAGTGTCATCAAAATCATGCACGGCATCAATTAACGCTTGTGTAAGCTGTCCTTTGATGTTATCAATTGCAGCAGAATTATCTGAGTTAGTTAGGTCGATAGACTTGACATTCATCAAATTCTCTATTTTTACGATAATTTGTTTTGGAGCAGCGGAGCCGGAATTATAGTGAGATTTATATTTCGATTGATCTGTTCCTGTTGCACCTGTTCCATTGCCTGTACCGAAACCTCCACCAGTTCCACCGGCTCCTTCTATACCTGCGCCACCAACAACAGGTACCCATTCGTTTTTACCGGTAGGGCCATTAAATCGATACTCACTCATAATTCCATTTATATATTGCCTTTGTCCTATTTGGGGCTCTTTATCTGCAATTTGACCTGAGTGCGCATAAGCTTCTTGGAAGAATGGTGAAGATAGAATGGTGAATTTCTCTCTAAACTCTTTATTAAAAGTACTTAGGAAATTTACTATATCGCCTGTTATTACTTGGTGTGCCTGCTGTGCCCAGTAATCTGCGGTTTTACTTCCATACTGAACAAACCTTCCAGTTTCAGGGTCGAAACCGTTAATACGTGTCCATTCAGTAAAATTTGAAACAAGATTTTCATCAAGGTCTTTGAAAACGCCAACACCATTATTTGCAAGAGCTTTCACCTGATCTTCATAGCCCCATTCACCTGGTGTTTTTAAAAGGTTTTGCAAAGACACTAATGCCTTTGCATTCTCATTGTCGCCACTGAAATCAAATGCTTGAAATATTCTATTGGCAAAAGATTCATAAGCAAGTGGTATGGACAATATCTCTGAAGAATTTAATCCACCAAGCTTATCCAAAGAAAGGTTATTGTATTCTGGGTTGGTCTTGTTTTTGTATTCTAAAAGCCGTAGCTCCAAACGTTTCCTAATCTCGCCCCATTCCTCTATCGGAGATTGTTTAAAAGCTGTTGTAAACTCTTCTATAACTTCTTTTGATTGAGGCGCGTCCCAACCAATAGTGGCGGCAATTACATCACTGGTAAGATTGTCACTGTTGTACGTTTGCCCATTTTTTTGCAAATACGCAGAATGCTGCCCATTGTATGAGTAAGTTTTTAATTCGTATTGCTTTCTTATATTATCTGGAAGATGGTCTAAGGCTTCTTGTGATTTTTCCCAAATCGTTTCAATTTTTGCCGTTCCAGATAAAAATGAGTGCCATGGATGATCTGTTACGCTTTTTATTTTATCTTTATATACTTCATTTATTTTCTTTCCTTCCATGGCAGATGTCGCCTCGCTTTCCAATCCAATTTGGATTCTCCTCAATCTTATGTATTCTTCTACTTTTTGATTAGCACTCAACTGTTTGTCGTGTACAAGTTTTAGATAACGTTCTGTGGGAGACAGCCCTTCAGACAAATATCCTTTTGTAGAATATACTTTTTCATACCATGTGTCGTAAGCTTTGCTTAAATCATTTAAGTGACTATATGCGCTGTAGATTCCATAGGTAAGCACACCAACTGCTGCTGCCGCTCCAAGCCAAGGCAATGCCGCAAGAAACTTGCCACCAGCAGCAGTAGCTCCCGCAACCGCCCCTGTTGTAGCATTGCCAGCAGCCACTGTAGCTGGGGTGGCTACTCCTGCTAACTGCGCTACAGTGGCTGCTGTATTTGCTCGTGCAGAAACAAATGTTCCAGTAACCCCACTCCAGCCAGCTGTAAAAATATTCCTAATAGTATTAAGCACACCAGCTTTCATAATTGCTTTTGCAATCCTAAGCAATCCGGCAAAAGCTCCAGCAAGTCTTGTTACTCCAGCCCCTAAGCTAAAGATATACATTCCCATATTTCCTAAAGCTTTGAAGGCCCTGAAAAATGAAAGTATAGGCCACATGATGACTTGAAATTTGAGCCATGGTTTTATGAACCAACTCATACTATTGTATGCTTTAATACAAAATAAAGCAAAGTCTTTGAGCATACTTATCAATTCAAAGAAATCTTTTGACAACTGTTTAATGGTTTGAACTGCTTCTGGAGTTTTCAACCAATTAATTGTTTGGTTCAACATATCCTTAATTGGTTGTTGAAGTTCTTCAAAAGCCTGCATACCATCTTCAGTGAACATCGAAGTCAACTGATACCAAAGTCCTTGTATTGTGTTTTTCTTTTCTTCAGCTAATTTTCCTACAAGCCCATCCGACAGAAAGTTTTGATAAACTATTTCGTTCCATTTATCAACATTGTTAGTTAATGAAACCGCTCCCTGCGCAGAAGTCTTATGGAACATTTTATAAAAGTCAGATACTTCTAAGTCTGCCTTATTCAAGTCTCCGAAGATATCAGTCAATGGACGCAGGCGACCATTTTCATCTAAACGATCAACACCAATTTCATCCCATTGTTTTAGTTGTTTCTTCGTAGGGTTTACGAGGTTTGCAATTATGGTACGCATTGTTGTACCAGCCTGGGAGCCTTTTACTCCGGCATCCCCCAAAACCCCCAATGCTGCTGTTGCTTCTTCAAAAGATACACCACCGGCAGAGAGCAAACTTGCAGAGTATTTGTAAGCCTCTGCTATTTCAAGTAATGTCGTATTACTTTTAGTAAATGTCATGGTCATAACATCGGAAGCTCGCCTAATCTTCTCAGGCGAGATTCCGTAACCTGTCATAATGTTAGTTACAACGTCTGCTGTTTCACCCAAATCAGTGTCACCAACCAATGCAATATCTGATATTGGCCTAATAGATTTATTTATTGCATCTATGTCAAAACCAGCCATTGCAAGAAATTTACTCGCATCAGCTACTTGTGGCGCAGTAAATTTAGTCTCAACGCCCACATTTCGAACAGTATGGGCCATTTCTTGAAACCTTCGATTGAAACCGGGAAGTTTATCATGGGTCTGAAGGATATTTTTGGTGGTTTGCATCAAGTTATCATACTCTGTCGCATCTCTTCCCACATTTCCCATAAGTGATCCAAGACCAGCAATACCATAAGCGATCCCCATACCCTTGACCATATTAAATGCTCCAATGCCTCCAGAGTCAAGCATTGTAGGCCCAAGATTGCGATAACTTATATTCCGTGGAACAAGCCTCCTGTTTACCACTGGTTTGCTTGACGGATGTGGCGTGTTTGGCCGTGGTTTATTGCTTCCACCTACAACAGTGGTTGAGCTACCTGTTTTTCCGGTGTTTTTATTGGTTGTTTTCCCAGTGGTGGAAGCACTTATATTAAGAGCTGCCGTCTTTTTCGCCAAACTGTGAATTCTCTCCAGTTTAGCAATTGTCCTGTCTAATTTCTGATTTGCTTTTGAAGTTGCAACATCAATCACAGGAGCCTTTTTTGCCATCTGAGAGAACTTAGCGTGTACCGATTCTATTTTTCTTTGGAACGCTTTAAGTTTTTGACCACATTGATCTAATTTCTTAGTAGCTTCTTGAAATTTACGAATGCTATCTAATGCTTGTTGTGATCTAACGTTTATGTCATAATTAACTACATAATTTTCTGCCATTAAAACAAACTATATTTCTGAAGAATAGTCCACCAGCCTTGTGTACGGTTAAAAAGAAGCCCCATCACCATAAAACATGGAAATGGGGCGGTAAAGCAGATGTCTATGAAAGAAGCCCAAGTGTTTTTGCTTGCTGTGATTGAATTTGCTGTGCGTGCATCCACTCAGCATCATTAGCTATTATTGCAAATTCCTCATCATTTAGCTTTTCTATATTGACTCCTGGAAAGTAATGTCGAATGTATATTAATTTTTTTCTAAAATACTGTTTCTCTTTTACTTCCCAGGTTTCGATAAATTTACGAGCAAGCCTTGTCTCATTTCTATCATTTTAGACATTTGGCCCATCAACCCGAAAAGGAACAGTGAATCATCGCTGATCAATTCCTGATCCCCTGATAAAAAACAATCCTTAGCAAGCGTTCGCATTGCTACGGCGTTATTTGATTGTGAGGCGCTTAAATATTTGCTAAATGAAGCAAATGAGGGCTGTCGGAAATATCCTATGTATTGTTCTTTATCATCACCATCGCCACCGAATACAACAATGGGGAAAATTTGTTTAAGCTTAGGGTCTTTTGCTTTCAATGCCGCAACTTCTTTCTCAATTGTTTTTTTTAATTCAGCAGAAACATCAAGTGTCTCATCTTCTTGCTGAAAGTCTTCGATTGTAATATCTTCTCCCATAACCTGTTAATAAAGTTTTTAAATAAATTATATGTTCAATTATGAATAGCAAGAACAGCTTTTATTAGTTTGAAAGAAGGGAAGATATTTTCATACCTTCCCTTTACAAATTCTATCCACAAATCTCCTAAGCAGCTGTTGTGCTTGGGATTATTTTAAACGGATTAAGATCAAATTCTTTGGTGAGACTTGTGTCATCCTGCTGTGCTTCCATACCATCTTCGTTAAACAGACATCCTTTCAATGTTATAGTTTCTGTTGTCCAGTCAGTAGTTCCCAGCTGGTTGGCGAACGAGATCACTAAATCGAATTCTCCAAGCGCCATCAACGACCCTTTTAAAGCTCGTAGCATAACCTGAGTGTTGTAATCCATTGTGATGGATGCTGTATACTCAGTGTTTCCAAATCCTCGATTAACAGGCTCTCCACCAAGACCGTAATTTGTCTCAACCTTGTGTTTGATGTTCCATTTGATTCCGGACACTCCCTGCAAAATCTGTGAGTTCGCATTAGCAGAGCCTGTAAGTGCCGGAGCTGTAAGTTCAATCATGGCCCATGAATAAGCCACATTATTTACTAACATTGATTATTTTTTAATTGAAAGCCCTTCAGTTACATTGATCTTTCTGGATGTGCCAATCGGTATCAGTATGTATGTGATGAGCAGTGTGTCGTTTTTCAATACATTTTGATTAGATGGGATTTTAACACTAAAGCCACTAATCTCTTCTGCATCGACCATTGCTTGCAGAATGTCATTTACAATATTTGAAAAAATTGTGCTTTGAGCACTTGATAAATATCCGGTTGAAGGGTCAACTTTAATTGGAGAATTAACGTAAGGAAGCAAGGCTGTACGAACTGATCTACGTGATTTGTTTATTGTACGGTTTCTTGCAATTGTACGGTAATCCCCATTCGAACAAGTTTGATCACCGGAGAAATAGATGTGACCTTCCAGTCCATTGTATTTCATCAGGAAAACATATCCGCGATCATCTAAATCTTCAAGTTGAAAAGCAGACAGAGATGAGTATTTAGTTGTGTTGACCAACTTTTTATCAGAAAGAGTTGAGTCTCCGAATCCGAATTCGATATCTGGAAAGTAGTTAATCAGGTCAAAGTTTTGAACCCACCCAATTGATTCAGCCACACTTGCTTGTGTCAAACAACCTAACGCGGCACCTATATTTCCAACAGGAGTACATGAAGCTAATGATGCTTGCATTGCCGATACGTCTGTGTCAAGCCCTTGTCCAAGTAATACAGTCACATATCTTGAATCTATAACACATGTAGGGATCATGCTTAGAGTCACTTTTGCTTCATCTCCGGAAGTTGTTGCTATCTTAGCGCTATTTGCATTAAGCAGAATGCTAACTGGTGAATGGTAAGTGTTTGCTAAAGACTCACCAATAGATTGCAAGTCGCCTACTAATTGGATGCTGTAGGTTGAAGCGGTTGGGTCGGTCTTTTTCCACAAATTCTTCTCAGTCCAAACACCGAATTGATTGATGGTCCCATGTGCTGCTTTTTGCATATCAATAACTGCATTCCAGTTCTGAGAGCAATCAGCAAACATGACGAACAAACGGCCAGTTCCACCAGAGATAGTGAAGAAGTGTTTGATGTGATAATACGGGATTCCGAAAAGAAAATCTTTGCTCACTTGGTTTTCATCAAGTTCGCCACTGTATGCGGTGATTCCGATCTTATCTGCGTCGTCAAGGCTGTTTAATTCAACCACATTGTCTTTTAATGTGTCAACTAATGCCAAGCCTGCCCCCTTTGTCCAGAAGTTCGGCTGCGCTGAAATATCAAACAACAGACCACACACCTTTTCTGTAGAAGAAGAGAGGTCTGAACTGATATTTCCATCAGTATCGGTCATAATAACATTGCCTAATGCCATTGTTTTTATTCGTATTATTTTTTATAAAAAGGATTTTTATAAAGAATAGCGTTCTTGACCAAGGCAGGTTGAGTCCCTTTAGCAAAGGCACCACCCCAGTTATCAACGTACAGTTCTTTTTCATTGGGATATTGTTGCAATATTGCTTTTGCAATATCCGGTATTTCAACTTCTACTGTCTTATTTTTTGCTTTTGGTACTTCTGGAGTATCTGGGGTAGTTTGTTCGGGTGATTCTCCCTCTGATTCGCCAGATTCTTCGGAAACATTAGACACTTCAGGTTGCCCATCTATATTTTCGTTTACAACTTCTGGTGCGTCTTTATTCTCGTCAGTTTGTATTGGGGTTTCTTTTCTTTTAGCCATAGCAATCTTTAATTAAAAAAGGGAATGGAGCTTTTCCCTCCACTCCCCTGGTTATGCAATTTAGATGATGTTTTTTACGATTTTTTGTATGTAGTCCAAACCACGATTTCGGAAGGTAAAACGATGTTAACATCGATTTTCATTCTCATCTGGAAAAAGTACAATTCTGAGTTTGCTTGGAGACGTTCAACTTTAACAGACTCTTGATCGGTAGCATAGTCAACGCCCATCCACAGACAAGAATCCATTCCAGTAGTAAATTTGCCTAAGAATATAGTTTGCTCAGTAATTCCGTTTATAACAACAATACGTTTTCCTTTGAAGCGGTATCTGTTAACATCGGCGTTTTCTGTATATTTCACATCCTTAGAAGTCAAATATTGGTCATAAGCGTCCCATAAATCCCAGCCCATCACGTAAACAAGCTTATTGCTCTTACGGAGGTTTTTAGGGCATTTTCTGTACATGGCATATAACGCGCTTTCCACTTGTTCTCCGGTTGTCATTGCAGTATTTCCTGCCAAAATAACCTGACCGGAAGCTTTTTCATTTGCATCCGTAGAATTCAGGTTAGTGATAACACGGGCAAGGGCTCCATCGAAATACTTCATTGGTCCGGCTTCAGAATCGCCGCCAAGAACTACATTGTCTGCGCTGTCAGAAGAAATACTTGCGTCAGGACCACCTTTTTTTGAGCACCAAATACAATCACCGATATACTGATCCTTACGGTCAATCAATAGGTGGAGCATAGTTGCTTGAATTTTCGGATCAAGTTCACGGAAGATCAATTCTCCTTCCGGCTGGAATGGCTTCCAGTATTCTTCAAAGTCTCTTGGGTTAAATTCAAGATAGACCATAAAGTCTTGAGGTTCAAGGTAACGCTCTGAATGTGTGTATTCATTGTGCCCATCAGCACCTTTAGCGCCTTCCGTAGAAGTTGGGGTAGGTTTGTTGTCTTGTATGATTTTGCCAAGTTTTACATGAGGCAAGACGAATTTTTTTTGAATACCAGGCTTGATGTGGATCAAGCCCTCGTTGTATGTGTCGTTGCCATGTGCTGTGTAAACTAAGAGGTCAGTTAAAACCTCACCTGAATAGGTATTCCCGGCATAATTTATTGTACCATTTGTAGGCATTAATCAGATTCCAATTTAAAAACTTTTGAATTCAAATTTTTCACCTACAACACCTGCTACTTTCGCTGCCATTTGTTTTTCGGCTTCAGTTAAAGTTTCAGCAGCATCCTTCACATTTTTAGGATCACTTGCGATAGCTTCACTGATTTTTTCACGGGCAGGAATAGATGCTAAGGTACTTTTCGTCAATTCAAGGTTGTTTTTTGCCATTTCAACCCAAGATGCTTTAGACGACTCTTCAATTTTTCCTTCTTTAATAGCTGCTTCTACCATATCAGTGATAGCTTGCGTTTTCGCAGCTTCTTCAGCGTCTTTGTACTTTTTAAGTTCAGCGTTTACACCGGTTAATGTTTCTTGTAGATTAACTACTTCGGTTTCTTTTCCTTTGTATTTAATCTCTAATTTGCTAAAATCATCTTTGATTTTCGGGAGTTCTTTTTCCGCGTTTATCAGTTCTGTAATACGTGCAGTGACGTTTGTTACAGGAGCGTCTTTAGCAAAACCAAGCTGTGCGGCTACTGCGCCAAAAGAGAATTCTTTTTCTTCCATTGTTTTTTTAGCTTGTAATTCTTTAGCTTGTAATTCTTCATTTTGTTTAGGAATAGCGCAGGAAAGTTCAGAAAGTTTATTTTCATCAACTTCTAATGCAATTGAGTTCATCACATCCTTTATTGCACTTATATCCGTAGTTCCATCAATTGCATTCTTTACTTTATCACAAACCTGTTTGGAGGTCTTTATCACATGACTTGCTGGTATTATGCCAGCCTCGACAGCTTCTTTGGCTGTAAAAAATGTTCCATCAGCATTGTCTTTACCATCCATTATGGCATTGACTTTTTCTTTTGAAAGACCGAAACGTCTTCTGTAAATTGTTTCGATTTGCTGCCTGAAAGCATTAACCATATTTCTTACGTTAGGGTCTTCGCAGTCTTTGTCGGCAAGAAATGGGTTGTGAAGCATTAAGATTGAATAATCGTGCATGTATGACTTTGCGCCACCCGCCCAAAGAACACTACCCATTGATGCTGCAATGCCTTCAATTACGCATTGCACTTCAATTGGGCAAGATTGCATTATTGAGAAAGCACTCATCCCATACATCACACTACCACCTTCACAGTTCAACAGAACAATGATTTTGGATGGTCTAATCACTTCCTGAAGCCAAAGAAATTCATCATTAAAACGTTGTACGGATTCTGCATTCACCGATTCAAAGAAGCGGATTATCGCTGGGTGATCCTGTTCAACTTTGCCGACAACGTATTTTAATTTACTTATATCCATTCATTCAGTTTTTTGAAGAATAGATTATTTATTAGCAAAAAGTTGAAATTTGTCATTTTATTCATTTATGCCACTCACTTCGTCGTATGATGGTTCAATGTGATTGTCATGGTTGTCTGTGTTGTTTTCAATTAATTGATCAGAATGATTTGTGAAAGGCGGGATCACCAGGTATCGATCAACATAATTTCTGAATTTATATGCTGAGTTTTCTCTGAAATACACTTCATAGTCTATCCAGTATGGCTGAAGACCATCGCCAAAAGATTCCGGTTGATCAAAATATGTCAAGCTAAATCTTTCAGTTAAAGCTGGATATTCATTTTTTCCGTCTTGTAATGCAACATTGATACGTTGAAACAACTCATATCCCTCCAATTCAAATTCTTCATCGCTATTATTTAATCTATTGAGAACATATTGGACTCTAAGGGTTGCTCTGCCTTCCCCAACCCTTGCTTGTTGAACTAAGTATCTCACATTGATAAAATGAAGAAATACCGCTGGGAAGATTAAAGCGGACTCTTTGTTTTGTTTACTGTTTTTTATGCGAGATAATTGGCCTGTGTTTAATGCAATTGTTTTGAACAAAGAAGGGCTTTCTGGATCACTTTCATCTTCTTTTAGACTACCCAGAATTTTTTTTACCGCATTAAACACATCACACAACGCATTGGTGGTGTATTGTATTTCTTCTGTACTTTCTATATTTTCGTCAGAAACAACAACTACCGGTTGCTTTATTTTTGACTTTTTGTCTACAATCATTATTTAGGGAATCCATCAAAAAGTATTGGAGATAATTCTTTCAATTTATTTTTAAGAACAGTGGAATGACCAATGTATTGTCGTTGTATGCTCCTGACACCTGTTTTGCCGTAAGTGTATGTTCCATCTGCTGCATTATGCACAGCTGCATAACAAAACCCTCTATGTCTTTTAGTATGCTTGAAACCATTTGGGTCTGTATAAATACGAACACCAGCAGAATTTCGATTTCCTTTTGCTCCTAAGTGTTTCCACTTTATAGAGCCTTTTAGTGATCCAGTTTCATCCAAGATGGGGTGAGGTTTTGGTTTTTTACGCTCCCGCCATCCAAATTCACCTGATGAATTAAATCTCCGCAGATCGAATGATTCTTTGAATATTGCAGTAGCAGCTTTACCCGCTTTAACTTCAAAGTTCCAGACGTTAACATCAAATTTGTTCGGCAATGTCATCCATTGATTTATTAATTGTTTGGGGGTTATCTTTTTGGCCCCAACAGTGTTATTTGCCATTAGTTAAGTATTTGTTCTTTATTCGAGATGATATTTCCCTCAATTTGTCTGCATGTTGTTCGTTGCATTCGAAATATCTATGGTCATCAGAAAAAATGCGGCCACCCAACGCTACGCTTTCTTTAAACACTGGATTGAACCATTCTGGCATTTTAGGTCTTTTATTGGAAGAAGCTTTTACTCTTGTTAGCTGTGCAAATGCGCTTTCTTCTATTAAATAGCAACGACAGCCATATTCAATTGGAGGTATTAGCCACGCTGGGAATTGTGATTTTGGTGCAGAATATCCTTCATATTGAAGATGCCAGGGTCTCACGCGTTCGTCCCCTTGTGTCATGTAAGTCAGAACCGTTTGAGATGATATTGACACAAAACCAGCGGCAACAATCATTGCATATTCAATATCTAAATTCTCAACATTAGCATATTTGAAATTATACTTATAACAGATCGCTTCCAGCATTTCCATGTTTTCTTCTTCCAAATCGTCTATGTCTGGAAGCTCAGTTGACATCTGGTATTCTGCGCCAACCGCGAAATCAACAAGGTTGTCTATTGCTGCAACAAGAATATCACGCTCTTCTTTTTCTATATCAGATAGGTCTCCATCATAATTACGCACTAACTCTAAAGCTTGGTCGTAATCAACCCCGAAACCTTTGACTGCATGTTTAATAGCAAATTCGGCTCGAAGCGCCATCAATTCTTCCAGAACTTCCCATTGACTCATGTCATTTGAAATAGCTTCAAGCAACTTTATAAAAACAGCAAAGAGTGCTGCGTACTCTTTTTCTTGTTCTTCTGTATCAGCCTCCGGTGACTTTTTCGCCATTACTTCGGAGAGAGAGGTGTCACCATTTACCTCCTCTCCCGCAAAAAATTTGCAACGCCACGATGTCTTCCATATCTTTTGTAATACTCTTCATCAGACATTGGCCCGTGTCCTTCATAAGAGCCGGTTCCTACCCCACCAACTCCACCGACATCTAAGTTCAATTGTTTTCCGACCGTAATGCCAAACTCTTTATCGATTTCATCGCCTGATATTTCAAATTTATCAGTGAGGAAAGTATAAAGTTCTATTTTGTCTTTATTTGACATTTCAAGACGATTTGAATATTTGAACTCTGTTCCAGGTTTAAGGTATCCCATTTTAACGAGTCTTGGAATAACCTCTTCGTTCATTACATTTTCAATATCTTCGCGGTATACATCAACTCTATCACGAAATATATCTTGATGAGCTCTTGTTGATCCAACATAAGACTGTGTTGCTCCAGCCATACTTTCTGAGCCCAAGATCAGGTTAGATACTTCGGCATTTACTGTCTCAATAAGGCTGGTGTATATCTTTTCAGAATTGGACATTGTGAAAGTTTTAATGTCCACTTCATCCTGCAATCCAGTAACAATCACTTTATTCTGAGCTGCGCTTGATATGTCGTTAGCTAACCTCTTTCGATCACCATTGTTCTCGCTGTCTGTTTTCCCATGTATAATGGGCTGGCCATAAGTGTGTGAAAAATTAACGTAATTGGCTAAAGTAAATTTTTTGGCAAGAATCAATGGTGTGGTTGCAGAGAACAACCCAAGCGTGCCTGAATTAATCAAAATATAGTTGTCCTTATATTGAGGTGAATCGAGATTCCAGCCAGGACTCCACATGCTTTGTCTTCGTACTGCACGTTTTTGATCTGGAAGAACATTTCTTCGCTCAATGCTATTCACCTCCTTTAGCCTTCCAGTTCTTTCGTCTATCTCCGGAGTAATTTCTAATAAAGTGTAACCATATAATTTTGATTCCACAATTCCTCGAATGATTTTTATAAACTGAGTGCCTTGAATTTTCTTTGTTTCTTCAACGTCTTTTACATATTTACCTTTAGCGTTTTGCTTAGCTAACATGTAACGCTCTCCAACAATTTGAGAAACCAATGTTTCAAGTACTGCTGCTAAATGAGCGTCTTGTTGAACACATGCTTCATATAAATCAATGAGTTTTCCCCGGTCATCCAGTACAGCTCCATCAACAACTTGGTGTTGTACTGATTTGAATCGACAATACCGTTCTATTTCTCTAACATATTCTTGTATAGTCTTTTTGCTTGTTCTAAAAATACTTTCGAACAATTTTGCATCGAATTTTTCTTTGGTATCTACTGTCATTACATTTTTTCTTTTTATGAAAGAATAGGTTGAGTAAGGACAAGCAGTTTTTGAAAGGCAAAAGGAGCTGATCTGTTGCAAAATAGATTTGTAATCACACTATAAATTTTAATCCAAAAGAAATATACTCCAATACACTGATTATCAATTGATATTAAAAATATATTATGTTAAAAACACATCTTTGCATTGATATATATATGAAACATTTTATATTTGCCGTGAAATTAGTTTTAGTATTTACTCAAAAATTCATTTAAAAAGATGGAAAACGGATTTAGTTTCTTCCGGATTAAAACGGAGTGGACTGGTGAAAGCAGCGATGGTAGCTTGTCCAAGAGAAAAACAGAAGAGTTGGTGTTAGCTTCTTGTTACACAGAAGCAGAAAAAGTGGCTTACGCAATTGCGGAAGATCAAAATCGAATGCGATTCAATTCGTCAATCAATTTGGAAATTACAAAAACCAAAATTGATCAAATTTTGTTCAATTTAACATTGAGTACTGATAGCAATTTAATTGCCGGTTTGGTTCACAATTTTTTTGAGGAGGAGGACAACACAGGTGTCGGAATGTATGCGGTCAAGGTTATGTATACTGAGCAAGATGAAAAAACTGGTAAAGAAAAACGCTCAAATGAGACAATTTACACACCAGCAACATCCAATACTGATGCTGCAAACTTTGTAAAAAGATACTTGCAGGAATATGATGATACAAGAGACTTTGTTATTCGTGATACAAAATTCGATAAAGCTGAAGCTGTATTGTGGGGATCTGACACCCATAAAGAAAAAGTAAGACAGTTCGAAAACCTTTAATGCTTCCTCATTTATCTGGAAAGCCTATTGATCTTACCTGTAATGAGCTGGCGCTTCCAGAATTTCCCGATATGCTCTTTGGGACATCAGTTGATAATGGCATTTTCTTCAATGCCACCGTATATATTCAAAAAAAACAACCTTCTTTAAAAATAAATGATTTCTTTAAGGACTATAAAGCCCAGATAGAATCACTATGTAAAGCGTATCAGCTTAACATAGAAGATATATGTAAATTAAATAAAGAAGGTCATGTGTTAATTGACGGTACATTTGTTTACCTTTTTATATCTTTTGTAGAACCTGATTTTTTGGCGTACATGTGTGAACGAATTAATGATTTGTTTACTACCGGATTTTGTGTATCAGATACTCAAATCTTAAATCTGGCTAAAACCAGATTGCCACAAAAAACAGTCTTGGAAAAGATAGTAGGTAATGAGCAAATTCGATAACACTGACGCTAAACAAGTGCTTGTATTTAACCCACAAAAAAGACTTGTTGCTATATTTCACTCTGCACTGGCTGCTGCAAAAACACTGGGTGTACATACCCAATCAGTTCATTATGCTTGTACTGGAAGATGTATTGCTGTAGGAAAATTATATCTACG
The DNA here is from genome assembly GCF_010500995.1 of Bacteroides sp. 224. GTDB lineage: Bacteria > Bacteroidota > Bacteroidia > Bacteroidales > Bacteroidaceae > Bacteroides. Next base: position 83,622 of record NZ_QVMK01000002.1, read on the forward strand.
TCATTTATCTGAAGATATCGAAATCACATTTGATGATTTGGGAGAACTGAGGTTGGAAGACTATGATGAGTTGTGTGGTGTAAAACGTAAAGTTTATCCAAACAGTAAAATGGAACGTAAGGGAATGAAGTATAAGAACAAATTAACAAATTAAGTAATATGAAAATTAATATTATCAACAAATCAAAACACAATCTTCCTGAGTATGCCACAAAGATGTCGGCAGGAGTTGATCTTCGAGCAAATATTGATAAACCAATCACACTTAAACCAATGGAACGTGTGTTAGTTACAACCGGATTGTTTGTTCAATTGCCTCAAGGCTTTGAGGCACAGATAAGACCGAGAAGCGGGTTGGCACTAAAAAAAGGAATAACTGTTCTTAATGCACCCGGAACAATAGATGCAGACTATCGTGGAGAAATAGGTGTCATTCTCATTAATCTTTCTTCAGAAGATTTTATTATCGAAGATGGAGAGCGTATAGCTCAAATGGTAATTGCTAAATATAAGCAAGCTCAATGGGTAGAAGTTGAAGAATTAGATTCTTCAGAGCGTGGTGTGGGTGGTTTTGGTTCATCGGGGATCAAGTAACTTGATGGGAGAAATATGGAAAGACATCAAAGGTTTTGAGGGTTCGTATAAAATTTCAACAATGGGTAGAGTGAAAAGTGTAGCTCGCCCATTGTTTAATGGACATGCTATATGGAATTCTAAAGAAAAAATACTCAAACCTCGCGTACACACAAGCGGGTATTTACGAGTCTCCCTTAGATGTAACAATAAATCATTTGATAAATATATACACATCCTTGTAGCACAAACGTTTATTCCGAACACAGACTCTCTACGTGAAGTGGATCATCAAAATACAATTCGGACAGACAATTGTGTAGACAATTTAAGATGGGTTTCAAGAAAAGAAAATTGCAACAACCCACTTACTCGGATACATAATTCTAAAAGTCAAAAATTAGCAGTTAAACGTAAAAAACAAAAAATGCAATGAAATCTGATAGCCCATTTACAATAGAAAATAAAGATGTCTTGTTAAATACAATAAAAGGATATAACGAATCGTATCGTGCAGGGAACCCCGAAATATCAGATAAAGAATATGACTTTTTGGTCAATAGATTGAAAGAATTAGACCCTGAAAACGAATGGTTTTCTCATCCAGAGCCAGTGAATGTATCAGCAAAGAGAAAAGTCTCTCTTCCAATCCAGATGAAGTCTCTTAATAAGGCAAAAGATAAATCGGAAATAGATAAATGGAAAAAATCTTTAGGTTTGATCGACAAAACTGAGGTGATCATTATGCCGAAATTTGATGGAGTCTCGTTATTGCATGATGAAATCAAAGGGAAAGCGTATTCCCGTGGAGGGATTGAAAATGAAGGGCAAGATTGCACCGAACATCTTTCATTGGCCGGAATAGGTTCTTGTGTAGATGTTGCACAATTCACTTATGGAGAATTTATGTTTAGTTATGAAGATTGGGATAAATATTTCAAAGGAAAAGTGTCTGAACATACAGGCGACCCTTTCAAATCTCCAAGAAACACAGCTGCCGGTTTGTTAAATAGAGACGAACCGTCTCCGTATCTCCAACATACGTCATTCTATCGGTATGGTATGGATGATTATTCATTAGGAACATATTGTCTTTATGAAGAAGTTCTTGAAGAGCTTTGTAAATCATTCGATCAAATACCACTGTATAAAAAAGTTACATTTGAGGAGTTGAATGATAATGATTTACTGGTCTTATTTAATGAGTGGAACAAGTTGTATCCTATTGATGGAGTTGTTATCTATATCAATGATTTGGATATTTGGGATTCAATTGGCCGACATCAATCGACAGGAAATCCGTTATACGCCATAGCATATAAGCATCCAGATTTTACAGAATCTTTCGAGACAACAGTTAAAGACATTGCTTGGAAAATAAGTAAATCCGGTGCATTAAAGCCTGTGGTTAACATTGAAACAGTAGATACTGGTGATTGTAACATGGAAAATCCTACTGGATATAATGCCAGTTGGGTTGAGGACATGAAAATAGCCAAAGGTGCTAAAGTTCTTGTAACAAGATCAGGTGGGGTAATTCCTAAAATCCTAAAGACTATTGATCCAGCGACACAGGCAGAATTGGAAAGTTTGTGGGATGAATTAGCTGAATGTCCACACTGCTCTTCGCCAACAGCTTGGAACGAATCTTATGTTGAACTATGTTGTACAAACACTGATTGTCCTGGTCGTCAACTTGCTAAAATAATTTTCTTCTTCACTATCTGCGAGACGGAAAATATCGGCGAGGAAACATTCACAAAAATGTTTAATGCTGGTTACACAACACTGAAAAGTATTCTTAATGTTACGTTTGATGAGCTTGTCAAACTTGATGGCTTTGGAGAATCGATTTCCAATACCATCTTAGAAAACAATAAGAGGATTTTGAAGGGGTTAGATATGGCCACACTCATGCACGCAAGTGATTGTTTTGAAGGTATCGGCAAAGTTAAAGCACAAAAAATCTTAGATGAAATAGCTAAAGATGATGAAGCTTTATGTTCATTTTATCAAGGTTGGTTTTCTGTTTCTCCGGAAGTTTTCAAAGAGGGGTCTAAGACAATGCAATCATTTTATAAAGGGATAGAGCCATTCTACAAATTTATCTCTGAAAATCAAATACCAATACTTCCTCCGGCAAAAAAGGAAATTAATTCAAACGGGAAATATGCTGGTATGGCTATTTGTTTTTCCGGTGTTCGAGACAGCGAGCTGGAAGAGAAAATAATAAGTGAAGGAGGAAAGATAGCAAGCGGTGTATCTAAAAATACAACTATCTTGCTTGTAAAAGACAAGTATGGTACCTCCAGTAAAATTGCTAAAGCAAAAACGTTAGGTATAGAAGTTATTAATATAGAAGATTTCAAACATTCTATATAGTCCATTGAAATGTTAATTTAGCCCGTCTTTTTACAGACGGGCTAAATTATTTTTACAATACTGATAATCAGCACTATTAACATAAATATCGTATCATTATGCCAAATAATCAACTTATTCTTTTGATATATGAAAGTTCATTTATATATTTGTCCTCGAAAATGAAACAATATTTATTATGGCAAAAAAGAATCAATTAACAACAAGCGATTACTTGGAGTACTCTGAATACGAAAGACTCCTGCAACTCTTACATGATGATAAAAAATATATTTGGGAACTTTACTCTCGACTATCATTTTGTACTGCATGTAGGGTTTCGGATGTTTTAAATTTACATTGGAAGGACATTCTGGATAAAGACCAGGTGACTGTTCTCGAAATAAAAACTGGAAAACTAAGAAGTATCAAATTTAACGCATCTGTGAAGAAGAAAACCAATGAGTTGTACCGTTTGTTAGGCAGTCCTTCAATAGAAGAGCACATCTTTCAGACAAACCGCTCCAAAGGTGCTTTTACAAAACAGTACATTAACAGAAAGCTTAAAGAATTTAAAAGCAAATATAGGATTAATATTGGAAATTTTTCCACTCACACATTCAGAAAAACATTTGGAAGATATGTCTATGAAGCAAATAATAGAAGCGAGGAAAGCTTGATTCTCTTATGTAAAGTCCTCAATCATTCAAGCACAGCAATTACAAAAACATACATCGGAATCAGACAAGATGAAATTGACAACATCTTCGATTCCATCAAATTCTAAAGTTCAGCGGAACTAATTCATTTTGAAGCGTGATAACACACGCCCTTGCATAATCCCCAGTTGAATTTACTGCCAATTCTTTGGCAGAAAAACATTTTAATTATGTGTGACAACAAAGCAAGAGGTGTATCACGTACCTTAAATCAACACATCCAAAACTGTTCTATATGTGGTGACAGTTACGACCTCGAAGAATTTCAAAAACAACTGCCTTTGACGCAATTAATGAAACAAAGAAATATTTGTTTCAAATGTGCTTTTTGGTTAGATAAAATTGAAAACCCTAATCCAAACAGGGAAATTATTGATGGGCAGCACTGCACATTTCACCCTTCCCAAAATGAACGCTCATATTTTCAAGGGTGTGGTGGTAGAGAGTTCTATATACTACGCAACGATAAATCTTTGGCCATGTCGAATAACGTATGGTTCCAAGGGAAAATACCTGATCGTTTTCGTGAAAGCCTTCCAAATACAGCTCAATTTATTTCAAAAAGAACTTATACAAAATTAAAAAATAACAGCTTTCAATGTAAAGCAAAAGGTTGCTGGGATAGGTATCACTGCCTTAGGTATGACATTTCAATAGAAGAAGGCGCAGGCCCTTGGAATATAATTCCAAAAACACATAATCCAGGAGAAGAAAATTGCGAAAGCTTCATCAATAAAAATAAATTATGATAAATATATTATTAATTGCAGTGTTCGTCATAATAGCTGTGGCAGCATGTACAGCATTTACATACTTAATCCAAAGCATCACATGTCAAAATTGTCCTCTGAAAGAAGAATGTCTAAAAGCATCAAAAGAAGGTAAAACCCCACCTTGCCAAAACAACATTCATTCCAACCCATTTATTAACGATCAATTTTCAAACGGATTATGATGGCAATAATACTTATAGTTGGGGGCTGGCTGTTCAATTTCAGCAGATTTAAAGTCCAATGCAGATGCTAATTTAGTAATTGTTGATCAAGACTTTGAGCCAACAAAAACACCAACCATTCCAGATATTGATTGTGAATTAGAATACGCCAAACTACCTGACCCAATAGACGTGGGGGTGGTGGAATACTACATCGTCAAATCAAAAACAAATCCTTTTAAAAGTATTTGTGAATGGCATTCTCAATTATCAAAACAGTTAGGCGGGAATTTCCGGAAAGTAATATACTGGAAGAGAATCAGAAGCCGGACATGGACTAAAAGTAAAAAACCAAGTGTAAGCAACATCACCAGTGTTGCTCAGTTAATATTTGTAGTAGTATTTATTATAAAGTTATGAAATTCATTGACCGACTAAAAGTGGCGTTTGGATTAATGTTTAGCTCCAAATACATTGATGACCTGAATGACCAGATACGCTCATCTAAAGATGAGAAAGATAAAATTGAGAAGGAATATACTCAAGCTGCCGAATGCTTTAATCAGGCAATTAAACTGATAGAGAAAAGCGAGAAGCAAAGATATTTCAGTAAATACAACGCCATTCCAATTGCAAAAATAGCTATACCAAATTTTGGATTTCCGGAAGTGGTAAAGACTCGCACAACATCACCACCAGCAAGATTTCATTTTGATGAGCAAGTTTTATCACTACAGCAAGCGAGATATCTCTATCAAATTGGAGATTGTCTTCATTGTGACTTACATGGAGAAATTGCTTCAGAATTAGGGAGAAAACTGATAGAAGAAGGATTCGTGAATATAGAGCACCTTGCTCAGCCGTACAGCGATGCTTGTCACGATCTACTTTCAACATTTCAAATAACAGTAAATTATTACGAATAACATTTATGAAAAGAATAACTATTCAAACAGACATAGACATTGATCCCAAGTTTTGGGCATTGCTTCCAGCACTCAATATCAATTTAGGATCAAAACAATTTGAGTTCGAATGGCTTTGTTTTGGGATTTATATCGGGAAATTGAAACCCGTAGCTACTAAGAAGAATATAATTGAATATGAGTTTCATATTTCCGTGGACTCCAAACCAGCTCTTAAAGCAGTCAGGAAAATTAAGAGAAAACTGATTTGGTTGAAAATCAAATCAATCTTTTTTAAGTAAAGGTATGAATGCTGTTAGTGGGAAACCGGGAGATTCTGATTTTTCAGAAGAGTTTATAAAAAGAAGCAGAATACATCCATTGGAGTATAATATTTATCGCTCCATTTTATCAGGTCAAAATCCATATACAATAATTGAACAACTTGTTGGAAATCTCAATGAAGTCCATGAAGAACTAAAAAATATAAAACTTCATGGGTTGCCTCCAATTTACGTTGTCGTTTCAGAATCCACAATACAAGAATTAAAAACAAAAATTAATGAAACGAGTGATTAAAACATTATTGCTAAGTGTCACACTATGTAGTTTGCTGAGCTGTAACAAATCTCAAGAGCAACCAGCATTAGAAATTCCACAAATCATTGAAGAAGCGGTTCCGGTCATTTATTACAATGACACTGTAACCGAATGGCAAATTTTCACCCTTGCTCTAATTGAAGTAGAGAGCGAAAACAATCCGGGTATAATCGGAAAGACCAACGACGGAGGAATCCTCCAGATAACTCCAATCTATGTGAAGGAAGTCAATCGAATACAATCCGAAGAGGTGTTTACGCTGGAGGATCGATTTGATATACAGAAATCGTTAGATATGTTTAATGCTATGAATGATTTTTATAACAAAGACCGGGACATCGAAAAAGCTATAAAACTGCACAACCCACATGCACCGGCAAGTTATAGAGCAAAAATCCTAAAAAAGATGAAAGAGGTCTCTAAACGTGAGGCTGTAAGAAAACATTGTGTAAAATCAACAATTGGATTAACATGAAAATCATATATAATAATCTTATTCCACTAAAAGGCTTTAGTGCTATCAATCTCTTTGGGATTCTATTCGTAAAAAATGGAGTTGTGGCAACAGACAAATTAATCAATCACGAGAAGATACATACAGCTCAGATTAAAGAATTGTTATATATTTTCTTTTATGTGCTGTATATGCTGGAGTGGTTAATCAGGTTGTTAAAATATGGAAAGCAAAGCTATTACAACATTTCTTTCGAACGTGAAGCCTATAGCAATGCAGGCAACCTCAATTATTTAAAAACAAGAAAAAAATTCTCATTTATTAAATACTATGGATGTAAAAAATCTAAAAAAGAGCAGTAAGCTATTGCGTAGAATCGAAAATATAGATTCTGAAATTACAGAAATTGAAAAAGTAGCATTGGTAATTTCCAGTGGAAAATTTGAGTCAAGTTTTGAATTAAAAATAAATGATCTTTTAAATGAAGAGGTTAATCAAAAATCAATTCTTGATGAAGATGGGTCATTAAAAACTGGCAGTATATCTTTTGAAATACAAAATCCTCTTGCTATCCTGTATGGGTGGCCAACAAACAAGACCAAAAACAAAGTCGAAAAGCAGTTTGATTACATCTTGAAACCATCGCTTTCAGAAGCATCTATTTTGAGAATTCTCGGAATACTATTAACTGAATTGATGGAAGAAAGAAACAGATTATTAGAAAAACTTAAAAAGAATGGTGTAACGATATGATTGCAACAGTTATAATATTAATCCTCATGGTTGGAAATGTTTTTTTGCACTTGCTAAACATAAAGAACCAAAACCGGGAAGATACAACTTTTGGGTAACTTTTATATGTACCCTAATAGAACTCTGGCTTTTCTCTGCCGCTGGATTATTTGACAAATTTAACATTTAATAATATAACAAATACAATTATGCTTTTAGAAATTAACGAAATCAAACTACCTGAAGGTAAGCAAATGTGCGAAAAATACGCTTATCCAGGTCCAGGATTATTTGCAATAAATGATGGAATATCTTATTATTTGGTTTATAATCCTCCAACAGATATGCTGCCTTTTATGATGCCTATTCCTGTTGAAATAGTGGCAGAACATTTCGCAAAAAATAAAGTCAGAGCTGCGGAGGAAGATTTGGTGGGCCGGGTGGTTAATAAACTCGATGACATGAGAAAGAGGCTGGAAGGAGACGCGAGTGTGTTGACAGCTACACCTCAGTACTACCAGCCAGAAAAAATTGACGGCAATACTTTATTAAAAGCAATTGCAATAGCACAGAATCCGGAATTAGCAAAAGATTTATTAAACAAAGAATGACAATCAATATTACAGACAATAATTTGAAAGAGCTCATTGAAAACAGTGAAGCTTTAGTTGTAGACTTTTGGGCTGAATGGTGTGGTCCGTGCAAAATGATTTCACCTATTGTTGATGAACTGTCCGAACAATATGCTGGAAGGGTAACTGTAGGTAAAGTAAATATTGAAAATGATGATTGTCAAGAGATCGTAGCTGGAAATAGCATTCGAAGTGTTCCGACTATCTTGTTCTTTAGAAAAGGAGAACTTGTTGATAAACACATTGGTGGAGGTGCAAAAGATATCTTGGAAAGCAAAATAAAGACATGCTTTAATAAGTAGTGATATAGCCGGGTGAAATGCCCGGCTAATAATTATCTATAAAAATCACATCGAATCAGAACTTTTATAAACGACGTGATCTATTAGTAAATAAACGATATTTTATATGAAAAAATTAGAAGATATTAGAGGTCAATTAAAACCAGTTATGACAAATGATGAACTGGCAGTGCTTTATGCTCAAATAAGTTATTTCAAGCCGAACAAAAATAGAGTTGGCAGATGGGCAAAAACTCTTGGTTATCGTTTAACAAAGCAAATGATTGACAGGAAAGTGCTATGGTTTTATATTAATGAGCAAATAGAAGATTGATATGGAAAACATAAATTCAATCCCATACGCACATCATTATCGATGTTTTCCGCAGATGATTGGGTCAGCTGTGAACCAGTCTGTTTTCATGTATCTAATGGATGAATATTCTCACCGACTAAAAGACGGTAGACCATTAAGTTTCAATGTTAGTATAAATGAGATAAAAAAAGACAGGAACTTATCTTGGAAATCTGTTGCTAATAGCCTACAATCTTTTCAAAAAATGAAATTGATTACTTTTGATGGTAGCTTATGTACGTTAGATGGTGATCGATTTGTGTCCTTAATAAAAGGATTCAATAAAACTGGTGGCGAAGACAAGAGAAAAGAGTTTTCGGAGTTTCTCGAAAAAGGAGATTACGATTCATTAAAGAAATTCGGATTTCAGTTAGAACATAATTCAAAAAAGGAATTATTGTCTTTGAAAGGTGGCGGTGGGCTCTCACAAATATTAGAAGGTTCTAAGAAAAGTGAGAAGGTTATCACAAATTTTATAAGTGACTTCTCACAAATGTTAGAGCCTTCTAAGAAAAGTGAGAAGTCAATACCCATCAATGCAACTCATAGTTCTAAGAAAAGTGAGAACCTTCTAACATTTCTTAGAAGCAACTCTTTGGAAATTGTTCAAATTATATCTGAGAGCTGTGATAAAGCTCAGCTTTTAGGGTATTTTCAGATGAATTACAACCATTTTTTGTCGGATGATGATATTGAACAGATGGTTGAGGTTATTTTTGATAAGAACCAACTGGAAAATGTTGATTTTGGTATTGAATGGTTCTCACTTTTCTTAGAACTGCTTCTCACTTTTCTTAGAAGGGGGTTCTCACTTTTCTTAGAAGAGGTTCTCACAAATGTTAGAACAGTAAATAAAGGAATAAATATAAATAAAATAAATAACGGGGAGGTTCTTTTTGAAAAGAACCAAAACACTTCTTCTAATTCGTCTTCGACTCATCAAAATTTTGAAGGCAATATTTCTCAGGATGAAAAAGAAGAATTTATAGATTTCAATTTTCTTAATGAAGTTTCAGGAAGCTATAAACGTTCAACTCTTAGCTATCAAGATTTAAAAAATAAAAGCAGACTGCCATATTTCCCAGTTGAAGAAATTGAAAAGATTATTTCTGACCCATCGAATTGTTTGGATCGTCCGGATAAGATTTTCATTAATCAGGTTTGGGAATGCTTGCTTCCATTTTTTGTTTCTGAAGAAGAAGGAGAAAATGAAGAGATAGTCGAATCTCAGTTAGACCCTGAAGGGATGTCTTTTTATGCAGATAGAATTATCCAAGATATCATAACCCCAGCCTTTCAAGAAACACAAGACATTATCTCCAGTGGAAAAATGAATGTTCGTGGAATTGAGCTTCCGGTTACTGCTTCCGAATTAGACCCTGATGATGTACAACGCATTCTTGACTTCCAGCTAACGGTAAAAGGCGAAGATCGTGTTTACATCATATCAAAAAAAAGCTTTAGAAACATTTTTGCCGATCTAATCCCAGTCACTCCAAAGAGAGCCACTAAAGAAGGGCGTGAAGAAGATAAAGCTTATATGCAGGAGATTATATTGCTTGGCGATGATGATGAACGCTACAAAGATTTAACTCCGATTGAACTTGTTATCTATAATTTCCTCAGCGATTATTTTAAAATCAATGAAGACGGAAGCGTTGAGGCTCCGACACAGAAGTTTGTTAATAGAGTGTCTTTAAGTAGGTTTTACTTGTCTGTAGCAGAAAAGGGCTTAACGGAAAAAGATTTTCTTAGCGTTTTATTTAGCAACACGCCAGATAAACAAACTGGATGCCTAACTTTAAAGCCAAGGATGTTCAGTTCAGCAAAGATCAAAGAATGGAACGCAATTAAAGGCCATGAGAGCAAAATTGAGATCAAAGACAATAAAACCCTCAAGCAGAAATAGAAAACCTCTAAAATCGAAAGAAAACAACCTTTTCGCGCAAATTAAAACGAAACATAGAACCCTCAATGCCCATCCTTACGAAAATCTTAAATGCAAGGATGGGTATTATTGTTTTCAACGAGCAAGAAAATCTCTCAGCATTTCATTGATCCGGCCAAGATTTACCAGACAATCTTCTTGAGTCAAAAAATAATTCCCAGCAAAATATCTCATATTCGAAGTCTGCTTCCCTTCTTCTATAGCACTTGTCATCTTCATTTTATCAGTGATATACCAATACTTTTTGCCTATTTCTGCTTTAGGGTTTACCGGCTCAATTCGGTGCAACTTATCTTTCCAGCTCTTTCCAAGCTTATTCAGCCTATTTTCCAACCTTCTACGTTCGGTGACAGTCATGGTATCAAATATGTATTCGCTCAGTGGACCAATTTCTTCGTGCATCGAATAACGCGTTTCATTTGTTTGATAGATATGATAACAATAAAGCTCAAAACGATCTTCATCTTTAGATACCGACCTAACAACACCAATACCCCTTACTCCCGGTTTTTTAAAGTTTACGCGCTCGTTTGTATGTGGAATGCGTCTCTCTATTACCAACTGGTTCTTTTCAGTATATTGCAATTCATTAATCATCAGGGTCCGGTTAAACAAAGCAATATCATCATCAACAGGCTTTGAAAGTTCGGATATTTTAGTTGATGAACGAGTTGTGTCAATCTTATCTCCGTTTAAAGTTGCTTCGATTTTTGCATCAATCAGATTACAAGCCCCAACCATAATTAGCTTTCCATTATGCCAAGCAATATCGCCTGATCCGAAACCATTTTCAAACCATGAGAAGAAAGAAGAGGTATTTAATCCATCTGGAGAGATTTTGGGGGTGTATTCAAAATTTAAGTTTAACTCAACTTTGCAAAAAGAAGAGATAGCCTTCCAGTCTATTTCGGATTTGAATGTGTATTGCTCAAGGAACTTTTCGACTTGAAAATCTAATTTACTCATAATTGATTTTGTTATATTTCAGTTTAACGACAAATATAAGTATATTTTTTAATTTCGTGAAAATGAGCTTTAAAAAATCAATAATCCCCAGAAAACGAGACTAAATTTTCGGAGCCCGGAAAAAATTAGGATTTAGTATAACATGAATTTTGCATATAGATTGAAAATTGATTTTAACGAGCTGTGCTTTGTTTTAATAGGTCGGAGATACATCTGGATTCATTGTGGTACTGAAAGACTTATATAGCCCGTCTGAGACTCGTTTCCGGAACAATTCTGTTTAATGGTTTTGGCTGGGAATATTTCCTTCAGTGATTTGGTTAAAATGAATGTGCTGGAAGAAGATCGTTTACTTGATTCCAGTAAAGTTCAAGTTCCCCAGAAACGAAACTCAAAAAATGGGGTCGAAAATATATATGGTATCCGCACACAAAGAGGCACCCACCCGCTTATTTTTTTTCTTATATTACTGGCTATCAACTACTTAAAAGGTTCACTTTTGCTATAAGTGAACCTTTTTTCTTTACTGCACCTCTTTTTTCGTTACTCTTATTTCAAATTTTGATTTTTGTATATTTTTTTGATTTTAGAGAGGTTTTTGTTTTTGCATATTGTTTCCCTTCTTTCGGCTTTTTTGCCTATCTTTTAGTTCTACATATACACCCATACGCGCGCACACGCATTATAACAATCCCGCGCGCGTTTTAAATAATGTATTATAACTTTTATTAAATCAATCCATATTTTCAATTAACATTCATTAACACCGCTTTATCTTATTGGCAATCAGAGACTTACAACTTTCTTTGTGCTTTTCTCTAATTTTCTTTGCTATATTATTTGCACGGTTCAAATAATGTGCTTTACTTTGCAATGTCAATCAAACAAAAGTAGTATTGACAGAGTTCTTTAACAGAGAGGTAACGAAAATAGTTTTATAAGTTTATAACTTATCATTTTACTATTATATAGAAAATGTTTGCACTATCTGATAGGCAAAAAACGAAAATAGTTATTGTTCCACCCTGAAACCCTTAAAACACTATAATAGCAATATTATAACGGTCTCAAGTCCGTACAAAGTTGAGAGAGGGTTAAAAATAAATTAATAAACAACCGTACCGCAAACGGATAACAAAAAAAACGGCTTAAAGGAAAGCCCGATAAACAAGCGGTTAAAGTTTATCAAACCAAACGTTATGTTAACAATCAATCAAATTAAAAATGTAGCTATTGAAAACATTAGTTTTGCACCTAACAGTTTAGTTTTATTAAAAGTACGTGAAACTGAAAGTAACGGAATGATAAATACAACCGTTAACTATATAGAGGTTTGCGAACTAAAAGACACAAAAGAGCTAACAATTGTACAAAATTTGTTGCGCTATTGTTTAGCAGAGTTCAATGTATCAAAAGGTTTTGAATCGGATTTTAAAGAGACAGGAATAAGGCAGCGCCGTATTTTGCAGCCTTTTTTAAACACAAAAGTGCTATTTCGCACCGATTCAACAGGTAAAATTTCTCGCGCTTTAATCTCTGAAATAGAGTTCAATAAAACCGCTATGAATATAAAGCACAATCATGCTATTGTAACGGCGAAACCCGAAAACACAAAAGCAGCTATCTTTCAACACTCAAAAGCGATTTTAGCGCAATGTAGTTATTTGTCCATGATAGGCAAAGAGGTTGAAAATATCATTTCTCTTTGTTCCGAAGACGTAAAAATAACTAAAGAGCGTAAACCAAAAAGCAAAACAACCGCCAACAAAGAAACTGAAAAAGCGGCTTAAATAGCTACCAATATATAATACCACAGGGTAACGAATGCAAATTTGTTACCCTATTTTGTACACGCGTATGTATATATGTGCGTGTATATCTGTGTGCGCGTATGCGTATGAATATATAATAGAATGCCTGAGAAATTGGATTTTCCCGGGGGCTGGAATGGAGAGTAAAAATTTGTAGGGATAACTATGCCCGAACGTAAACAATTAAACAATAAATAAAAATGAAATTATCCGAATTATACAGTGACTGTAAACATGTTGCTACCATGAAAATATTGTGCGCATCTAAAGGGATAACTATGCCCGAACGTGAAGCGCAAAGAATTGAAAATTTAGTGCGTGCCGGCAATAGGTTTTTCGTTTTTATCAGTAAAGACGGGATTGATATTCTGGAAATGCGCGAACGTTCCGAACTACTTGCAAAAATTGTGTCTGGACGTGTTCGCAAAGGTCAAGTTTTATTCCTACATGACGGTGCAATGCGTGAAATAACACGTAATAACCTGGCTGAATCCTGTAAATTTTACGCTCCTATAAAGCCCATAGAACGCGATGACAGAGTGCGAATCGTGCGAAAAAAACCCACCTCTTTTGACGATGGTATGCCCGAACGCCCACACAAAAAAGTAAGTAAAAAAGGATTTTTACGCACCGAAATGGCTAATGAGTCCATGCAGCGAATGATCCGTATCTAATACAAATTTCATACTAATCCGAAGCCGTCATTACGCAAGTTTTGACGGCTTTTTTAATGCCAAAAATTATGCAACCAATAAAATATCACAAAGGCAGAGCCTATGGACTGGTAGTATCGTGTAACAAAAATGGAGTAATAACATATAACAACAATAAAAATGAAAGAAAATACAACAAGTACGCAAAGCAATGCGCCTGAAAACCCGAAAAATGATGTAGCAAGTTTTATGTACTACATGTGGAATGCGTGGTGTAGAAGCGAGTGTGAGATGGCATTTGCCGGACATGATGTGAATCACTTGTGGTCGAAATGGATTGGATATAATAAGCACAATGAAAGACATGGGGCTGTGGAAGAATTTTTCGCAAATCTAAGTGACTACTACCAAGATATGCTGGTAAAGCGTGCAACAGAAGTGTATAACCGCAGAAGTAGAATAAATGAAAACCGTGAATAAAATATTGAAATATCTGGCTATCGCTGTGCTTATATGCGTCATGCCAAAAGCGTGTAGAATGGAATATACCTGTGATGTAATTGATTCTATGCCGGAACCTATATACCATCAACTCATAGCCGATTACCCGGAGTGGAATATTGACCAACTTGCGGACTATTATGTAGCAAACCGCGATTCTCTGGTAAAAGAAATGTATCTGGAGCAAGAGTATTTGTTTGAACTGGAGGAATATTTATCAAATCAAAACAATAATTAATCAATAAAAATAAACGAAAAAATGAAAGCAGTAGGAAACGCTAAGTTTTGCCCAAAATGTAGTCAAACCAAGAACGTGAATGAATTTTACAAAAACGCAGCAAGTCGAGATGGTTTGCAGCATTATTGTAAGGAATGCGAAAAAAAGCGAGGTTGTACAAAAGCAAACCAGACCAAAAAGACAAATATGATTCTCAATATTGCCGATTTTTCTGACGAAAGCTTATTTGCTGAAATCAGAAAACGTGGCTACTCTGGGGAGTTGACTTATGTGCGAGCTATATCAATTTAAAATTATTCCTATGGCTTACAAATGGCGACCTTCAAAAACGCAAAAACGAGATTTTGCGCAAAAAATGAAAAACGATCCAGATTACAGAGAAGCGTATTATTCCCGGAAAGATCAACGGGCAAAGAATAGACGAAGTACGAGCAAATATGAATATGAAAGCGCTGGAGGATATTACATTCCGACAAAAGCACAACATGATTTTTGTGCTGAAAACATGCACCTATTTGTCAGTGAAGTTGAAAAATTAGCTGCAAACACGGTGATGCATGGGTACTCCTGTAATGAAAAAATCCACCATGACGATATTCATATCGTAAATGAAAAAATAAGATCAAATAGCAAGTAGAATTAGAACATTATAAAAATCAAAACATATATATTATGAAAATTACAAATAAAGAAAAGTTTCTGGAAGCACGTGAATTTGCTGCAAGCATCCACGACAACACATTGCAAGATTGTTTAGATCGCCTTAGTCGGTGGGAATATAACGATCCGGATCACCCAAAAACAATCTATATCGGAGGTGATTTCGCAGAACATTCTCTTTCATTTAGAGAAGTGTACGAAGATGGAAGAACTGGAGTATGCGGTGGAATAATCTTTCATTCAGCCTCTGCCGACCAAAATAATTATAGCGTGTCTTTAAGCGGAAGAAATGATGCACGTTGGGAGATTCATACCTAAAACAACAATATTAAAATTCGTTAAAGAGGCGCAAGTGTACAACTTAGGACACCATGCGCCTCTATTCATAAACAAAGCAGTAAAAAAAAGAATTTATGGAAGCAGTAATCTCAAAAAATAAGCAAGGAGCTTGCTTACTTGTCAATTCTGTAGTCGTTGGAACATCCATCGATTTACAATTCCCTACTGAAACGGAATCACAGGCGGCCTACAAAAAACTTAAAGATTTAGAGGTTGCTTGCTATCATGCTGGGTGCAATGCACCTAATGGACCATACATATCTATTTATCCTTCCGAAAACAAGAATTTGAAATTAGCAATCAGATAAAACAAATAAAAGACATGAAAATAACAGTATTAGATTTTTCAAATAATAGCGTAGATATTGTTTCTACTACCCAAGAATTTATTGATGCGTTCGCTCTTTCATATTATGAATCGGAGGAAACTGAACGAGAGGATTTCGATTTGACAGATGATTTTAAGATTGAGCTATTTCTATCTGATCATTGTCAATATTGCCTGGATAATTGTCAATGGATGGTTGACAGTGAAGGCATAGTGAAATACAATTTCGATTTGACAGAGCAAAGCTTTGGTTCAAACCCCAACAATGAAACTACGAATACAACAAGATATAGACTGCCAATCCACTGGGTTAACCCACTGATAAACGGAGATTTTACCGGTTGCAATGACGAGGAAGAGGGAGAGATCAAATCTTTTCTGGAAGGCGTTGATGGGGACCCGGTAGATGTAGATTGGGATACTGAGGGTTTCTATTCCACCAATGATGCAAACAGGATTGGTGGAACGTGTGTAGATATAATTTTTCGGACTGATCAATAAAAACATACATCAATGAAACGAAACAAAAAGAGCAAGTATACTTTTGAAACACATTTTTATGCCCCAGAGTTAAATAAGATTTTGTTAAATGGCACAAATGTAAATAGATATTTCCCTGAATCGATTCGTAGAGAGTTGACAAAGGACTATGTAGAAAACTTACGCAAAATCCGTCAACATATAACATTCAAACCATATCTCCATTTTATCACAATTGCTTATATCGGAGACAAAAGCGGGTTTGTGAAAGAAATCCAGGGAGGCTTTAATTCATGGAAAGAAGCTATGCCAGTTTTCAATAAAATGAAAGAATGGTTCAAGACAGAGACGCCTACACGTAAAGTAAAATTCATGTATTAAAACATCCATTATGAGAACAATCGAGCAAATAAAACAGCAAATTCTGGAGGCCAAAAACACAGAACCATCAAATTCAAAACATTCTCCCTTATGGTACCCAAATCCTTGGGAATTTCAATGGATGTGGAAAGTTCCGGTATGGAATGACTCTAAACCTGGTGGAAATGACATTGAGCTAATTTCAGAGATGAAATCTGTGAATTATGACTTCAATGATTTCAATGATACAATTGAAAGTCTGTTGAAATTATACATGTTTGAATGTGGTTATCGCGATGAAATTGAAAATAGAATTGATACTCAGTGTGACGCATTCAGTGAGTTTTTATATAGTCCGGATGAAGATTGGTGGATTCCTATGCAAAAATCCGAATTAGAGGATTTAATTAAAGAACAACTCGTTCGCCTCATACTTAGATGGAGCTGTTCTGACGATGAAGTAAAACAAATCTATCAGCAATTAGTGAAAGTTTTAACCTCTGATTCTGATTGTATTAGAGAATATGAAAAATATAATTCCCAAAAAACTTTGGAAGAAGTTGCTGAAAATGTGGCTGCTTACATGACTGGAGATGGGTGTATTGAAAGATATTTCCTTGATGGTCCAAATATGGGTGTCTCGTGGATGACAGTTGGGAACAATCGTACCATTGACATGGATGAGACTTGGGAAGTGTTTTGCAACGAATTAAAAAGTGAATAGCATGAGTGAAAATGAACATTTAAAATACAAATTTAGCTTATTGCTGGATGAAAGGATGGGATTAGGGAGGATATATCTTCCCAGTGATTATGACGAGGTGTTTTATTTATTCGACACGATAGAGTGTTTAGATGAAATCAGTCCTTTTGAGATATACACTCAAGAAAATCCTTGTGTGTTCGATATTCCATATTGCGGATGTGAACATGACTGTTGTGGACACCTGTGTGGAAAATCTGCGTATATCACTGAGATTTTCGGAAACAAATTTATAGCTGTAAGAGAAAGTTTAAATTATTAAAGTTATGCTGATTCCCAACCCCTATTTTATGCCTTCATTTCAGTTAGATGATTCGTCTCAACCGAGATTGAAGAAGGTGCGCCCAACAGATTATAAAAAGGCTCATAAAAAAGCGAATTAAGAGAAGAAAAAAGAATAAAAATCCTAAAACACATAGATAGTTATGCAAGAACAAATTATAAAAGCTCCGTATTTTTCCGGATTTTATGGATATGAGTTATTCAGCGAGCTGGGTGATTTAACCAGTTTTGCTGACAATAATTCGGAACTATATTGTGAATTGTGCGATAAAAACCTTGAGCGCGATTTTTACGAAAAGATTTGCGATATAGTTGATTGGCAAAAGACGAAGGAAAATATTTCCAAACAGCTTGTAGATAACATTTACTTCAATACTTTCAGCGAATGGGTTGAAATGATTGATTTTGATAATTTGTGGAGCCCAAAGTATTATAATTATCGTACTGATGAAATTTATATGAAGATTGCTTTCACAGATGAGCAGTTGGAAGAAATAGAATTATTCTGCTTTGGTGAAAAAAAGAAATCTTTTGAAAAGCATTTAAAAGATAATTACACAAGTGTCAGTGGTTTTATCAGTTTCATACCAAACAACCTTCAGGAATTCAAATCTGAGTATCGTGAATACAAACACGAAAAAGATGAAAAATATGAAACATATCTCGGAATTCTTTTTGAATTTATATTCAATCAACAAAATCATTCCGATGATTGTGTTTCTCCATACGATTCTGAAAGTATATGGGAAGCTCTTGCATGGCTGAGAGATTTTGATGAAGAAGAAATTGCAAAACAATTAATCGAAGAATACGAACATGAACCAAAAATTTGAAAGAGAAGTAAAAATAAAATTCTGGTACAACATGACTGATGAGCTTGAAAAATTAAGCTTTGAAGAAATAGAGTACCTGGAACAACAAGCTATGTCTCGGATAGTCGAGATGATAAAAGATGGCTATACATCTGGAGAACTTTGCGAAAGCATTGACGAAAACGAGTTTTATGGATGGTGGGAGTATAAAATGACAACAATTTAATAAAACAACAATATGGCAGAATTTGATTTTTTCTTAGACCGGAAAATGACTGGTTGGCGCAGAGATAGCTTTACTATTGAAGCTGAAACAAAAGAGGAAGCTTTGAAAATCGTCAGAGAAGCTTTTCAAACTGGAGAGGGTGAAAACCTTGTGAATAGCAATTGCTTTGACTCTTCTCATTTGGATGAAACAGAAGAGTATTTCACTATTGAGCAAAACAACGGGTTATCTACCGAAGCTGTGTTTTTTGATGAAACTGGTGAGGAAGTGTACCAAAATGGGAAATCTATAATTTAAGATTAAGTTATGAACAAGAAGATTAAATTGATTGTAATTGACTCATTCTGTGGTGCCGGTGGAGTTACTGAAGGATTCCACCGGGCTAAAATAAACGGCGATTATTGTGTAGAAGTAATCATTGGAATTAACCATGATGCAAAAGCAATTCTTAGCCATAAAGCAAATCACCCAAATACGCATCATTTTGTTGAAGATTTCCGTACAATAGACCCACACGATCTTCTTTCTATCTTAAACGAAGCTAAGAAGAAATATCCGGAAGCAAAAGTTATGTTCTGGATGAGTGCTGAGTGTACTCATCACAGTAAAGCAAAAGGCGGGGAAAGTCGCGATGCAGATAGTCGTAGCTTACCTGAATATGCTTACAAGTACATCGAAATCCTCCAGCCTGATATTATCGGAGTGGAAAATGTAGTTGAGTTCCTTGATTGGGGGCCATTGCAACCGAAAGTTGTCAAAGATAAAAAAGGTAATGAGCTGTATTGCCCTATCGATATTAAGAAAGACAAGAAGACAAAGAAGGTTATTTCTATTGGGCCTAAATGGGTGCCGATACCTGAACGGAAGAAAGAGTACTATAATGCCTGGGTAGAGCAAATCAAGTCTTATGGCTACCACTATGATTACGATAAACTAAATGCTGCTGATTATGGCGCATACACTTCTCGAACCCGCTATTTCGGTTTCTTCAGCAAAGAGAAAGACTTTATTGTCTTCCCAGAGAAAACCCACTCTAAAGATGGAAAGGACGGTAAAGAGAAATGGAAAGCAGTAAAAGATGTTCTGGACTTTTCTGATGAAGGTATAAGTATCTTCGATCGTGATGTAGAGTTGGTGGAAAACACTAAAGATCGCATTATGTCTGGACTAATAAAGCATGTAGCCGGTGGAAAAGATGAATGGTTACTCAAATACAATTCTGTCAATGGAGATACTGGAAGGCACAATCCTCCAGGTGTTGACGAACCATGTCCGGTTGTGAGTTGTCAAAATCGTCTTGGGGTAATTAAAGCTCAACGGTTTATTTCCAAATACTATGGAGGTGAGCCAGCCCATAAAAATATCAGTGTAGACGAACCAGCGCATACCATTAGAACTAAAGATTGCCAAGCTATTATATCATACAAAACAGGAAGGAAACACTTTATATCAAAGCAATTCAGCGGACATCCTGAAAGCAAGAATATATCAACAGATGGGCCTGTGGGAGCTGTGACTACCATAGATCACCATGCACTTGTTGGTTGCGATTTCATCCAAACATATTATGGAAATGGAGGCACAAGCTCTGTAGAATCACCATCACCAGTAATTCCAACTAAAGACAGATGTGCTGTGGTTATGCCACGCTTCTTGTGCTCTTATAATTTTAAGGATGGCCCAAAAGATATAAATGCACCATGTCCAACACTGTTGACAAAAGACAGGGTTGCAATTGTTCTGCCAAAACAGATTGTTGGCAAATGTCATTTTATAGACCAACAGTTTGGACAAAGCAAACCGGCATCGATACTTAGACCTGTTGGTACAATTACAGCAAACCCTAAATATGCGATTTGTAGCTGTGATTGGCTTTTAGACACTAATTACAAGAATGTAGGAAGAGGACTCGATCAACCCTCTCCAGTTATTACCGCGAACAGAAAACATCATTACCTGGTCAACCCTCAGTTCAGTTCTGCTGGAAATAATATTGAAGTTCCTTGCTTTACATTGATTGCCAGAATGGATAAGCGACCACCAAGTATGGTCACTATTCGAACTGATCAGGATGAATTGCCCTCATTCATAAAAATAATTGGAAACACAATCGTATATGAAATTTATGAAAATGATTCTCCTAAAACGAAGGAGATCAAGGAATTCATGGCATTATATGGATTGACTGATATAAAAATGCGAATGCTAATGGTAGATGAGTTGTTGCGGATTATGGGATTCGGCGATGATTATATACTTCTGGGATCACAAACTGACAAGAAAAAATTCATCGGTAACGCGGTAGAATGTACTCAAAGCCAGGTAATAGCGGAAGCTATCTCAATGGCAATATTTAAACACTTATTATCAATTGCTGCATAATAAAAACCCAGAGACAATTTAAAGGATAGCCTCTGGGTCATGTTATGTTATGTGCGGGATAATCAAGTCCTCGCCGCACACGGGGCAAAGATATGAAAGAAAATACATTTGAAGAACAATTAAATGAGATTTTGAATTTATGGTTTGAGAATTTGTCTGAAGAGGAACAATATATAGTATTAAAAAACTTAGATACTTCTGAAGATGGATTTGATAATTTAGATGTAGACACAAAATACAAGGTGTTTGACTTTGAATATATTTCTTTAGAAAGCAGAGTTGACTTTCTTGACTCTGTGTTTAGAACAGCGGCAGGGAATTATGCAAATGACTTTTCTTTTGCTGGCCGCTTTATTTCTGATATGGTTGCTCATGCTATAGAGTACGAATACCCGCTATCTTTCTTTAAAGATTTGACTCACGGATGCCAAAGTGGGATGATTGGAATTTTAGTTTATAATTCAGACTGCAAAAGAATTTACATCAATAATCTTGATGACATGGAAGAGTTTAAGTTAAACCTTGAAGATGAATTAGGTGAACCAATCACAAATAAAAATCATTTACCACATTACACTTTTATGTGCTGGTTGTGTTATGAGGAGCTTGGGTTTTCCATCGCAAGAACATTGTTTCCTAATGAATTTTAATAAAAACACATAACAATATAAATATGTACGGAAGAGAACTTGAAGGTACTTATGGTAGTTGCAAAACACCATGTACTATATTTGAATACGAAGGGTGGTATTGTGTTGAAGGAAGCGTAAACGTAAACTTATCTTCATCCCCAGAAGATTTATTTGATGGTGTTGATGTTGAAGAGGTGTGTGATGTTGACTTTTTTACTGCATCATCACCGATAAATAGCTTAGATGAATTAATT
Organism: Bacteroides sp. 224; assembly: GCF_010500995.1. GTDB lineage: Bacteria > Bacteroidota > Bacteroidia > Bacteroidales > Bacteroidaceae > Bacteroides. The sequence continues at coordinate 105,803 of NZ_QVMK01000002.1, forward strand.
GAAGCCGTTGAAGAAGACCCTGAATGTTGTGGTGAAATAAGTTTTGAAAAACTGAAAGAAATGTGGGATGAGTTCGGGGATATACCTATTGATAAAAATGAATGTATTGAGACCGGGTTTTGTATTTGGCCAAAAGGAACTGATCGATATGATATTTGGCATTGGTTTGATGAACGTTGTCCGAACAATCTACATGATGATTTGATGTTTCCAGACGAGAATGATTTTAACAACAATTTAATAATGACTTGAAAACATGAAATATACAGATTTTTACGCTCAAATTGAAGAGATAAAAAGAAAAGAGTGCAATGAGCTTTATAAAGCAGTAGAGGCACATGGAGGCTCTTATGAATGGGAGGATGGCGAAGAGGATTATCCTATTATCGCTATTTACTCCACCATTCCAGAACCAATAGATGTCAATGTAGAGAAAGTGTATATTGAAAACGGGGCTTTGAATATTGTAGGTGAAGACAAAGAGCGTGGCGATAAAATTCAGTTCCAGCCAGATGAGGTTTTTGTAGGACATCTTTCATATATTATAGGCTATATTCCAGAAACAGAACAAATTGATGACGTATCTTCAGAAGGATTCAAGACAAGAGTTCTATTTGGAGACGATGCAATCAATGCTTTTTTAAACAATGAACTGGAGGAGTTTGTCAACGAAGATAAAGGATATGGATATTCAGAAAGAACATTTTCTACCCAAGCTGAAAAAGATGCTTACTTATTGGCAATTTATGACCATTCCGATTGGATTGGTAGTCATGTGCTTGATGATAAAGACAAACTTCCAGATAATGTGTAAAATATGAAAGCAAATGGTGTTACGCTGGAGGAACTGGCAGATGCTTTAGGGTATGAGGTACGCATTCAAAACAAGTGCAAATACATACACATACCTTACCCTGGATATTTCCGATATGGAACATATCACAACATTATAGTTCGTCAGCACAAAGACGAATTTAATGTACATGTTCGCGTCAATATTCCGAAAGCGTCAGTACAAGAAATGACTGTTGAACAAAATGGTGTAAAGATTGTCATTGAGCAACAAATTGAAGATGCAGTCAATAAAAGAATCAAAAACTCATTGAAATGAAAACAACAATTATAAACTGGTAAATCGCACATGAAAACGATTTGGTTCGTGAGACAATGGAAATGTGTGAGATTGATGATGTGTTGGCATGGTTTGAAGGCGATCCGGATGAATTAAGGATTGATGGACACACTGTTTTATTTATTGATATTCAAAATCTGGAAAATACAAAACAAACCATAATCTATTTAGATGGAAGCTATGAAGTCAATGAAGACGAAATAATTAAGCGACTCACAGAATTTTATTCTGTAGATGAAAATGGCGCTGACTCTTTCGAACTGCATTACAACAGAATTGAATCCACTAACGAAAATATGCGAAACCTAAAAAACGGAATAGCCTATAGAGGTGGCAAAGGCTATGTTTATTCTCTGTACACATTTATAAATTAAATGGCTATGAAGAAAATTAAAATTGAATTAACACCAGCCCAGTACTCAATATTAAGTACAATTTTACGAAATGTAGATGAGTGTATGGAATGGGATGACGATTTGCATCAATATGCTGATTGTGCGAGATTTCTTTTATCTCTGGACAAAACAGAGTATGCGGTATTTAAAAGACTTATTGAGAAAGTTTAAAACAAAATAAAGAATCAATGATGCACAAATTAATACCCTGGCAGGACAAAGTATACCATGCCGTAGAAATTACATTATTTCCGGAAACAGAAAAAGAAGAGCGTGTAACGGTATCCACAGAAGAATTGCAATCAGAACTACTAAATAAAGAAGGAACTGAGTGTATTTCAAAAGAAGCTGAAGCCATTGATGATGGGATAGTTTATTATGTAACGCCTAATGAAATGAAACTCCCGGAGGAGGAAATCAGAAAAATAGTAGAGGATGCCATATCGGAGTGAGAAAATTCCAATTGCCGGTACACAACATGATGGCAGGCGCAAACTTTCTGAAGAACAAAAACAAGCGATTAAAATCCTTCGCAAAGAAGGGTATAGTTATAGAAAACTGGCCGCAATGTTCAATGTCAGTAAATGGACAATCCAGTCCATAATCAATCCTCCAGAAAGGCCAAAATCAAAAAAACAATCGAAAGAGTATTGGGCCGAAGCCAAGAGGAAATACCGGAAGAAAAAACAAGAGTTGTACAAAAACGGAGATATAAACAATAAAATCAGTAAACGTCGTCCAAAGAAACCTCCTTAAACAAGGGTAAATTAAATATAATGAAACGAAACGAAGATAAAAGACCTAAAGTGCAGATAAAGGATTTCGCAAATTCCATACTTCAGCTGATTGGGTTTAAAAGAGGAAAAGATTTCCAGACATATAGAGACCACCTATTTATTATAAAGCACCCCAAAAGAGGAAAGGTACTGTCAGTATTGAAAGAAGAATACCCGGAGTATAATTTTTACTGGGACACACCAAGAATTTTGAAATGGTTTTAAATTAACAATTAGAAAGTTATGACATTAGATAAAATAATTAAAGAATATCACAGTGGCGATATATGTATGGGAGAGTTATTAGCATCCACCCCAGCCACAGGTTTAAGTATAGAAAAAGCGTTTGAATTATATATTCAATCAATGAATCAAGCAAATGGCGATGAGTTTTTTGCATTGAAAGAAAACAAAATTGAGCAGTTAACAGCTGAAACACAATTTGATAACAGCCCAATAAGAAAATTATTTAAGTCGAGAAGCTACTTAGAAATTGCGTTTGAATACAATGAGGTTCTATATACGGAGAGAATCTATACGGATTCTATTGATCCAGATCATTACGAAGATTTATGGGATTATTGGTTTAGCGCCGGATCGGAAGACGATGAGCCGAATATTGTATTTGAAGTAACCGCCGATAAGAACTCCGAAGGACAATTTATCACAGAGAATATATCTGTCAATGTGTACACGAAAGACAATTGCGATCATCCAATTGAAACCATTGAAGAGATTAGTTACAGAAAATCTTGGTTAGACTTTAAGGGGTACAGATAAGTTAATGTTTTACATGAACGAATTTAACATTTACAGTTACGATAAATACATCGTGTCATTCTCAGGCGGGAAAGACAGTACCGCCTGTTTTCTTTACCTTCTTGACCAAGGTATCCCCAAAGACCGCATAGAACTGTGGCATCAGGACATCGATGGAAGAGAAAGTGTTTTCTTTGACTGGGAAGTTACACCTGATTATTGTAGAAAGTTTGCGGAAGCGTTTGGGGTGCAAATTTACTTTCAATGGAAAGAGGGTGGCTTTAAAAGAGAAATGCTAAGAGAAAATTCCCTAACTGCCCCAATATGTTTTGAGCTTCCAGACAATACAATTCAGAAAGTTGGCGGCACAAGAGGAAATCCAAGCACCCGGTTAAAATTCCCACAATCCTCTCCGGATTTAAAGGTAAGGTGGTGCAGTGCTTATTTGAAAATTGATGTCTGCTCTTCCGCTATAAGAAATCAGGAACGATTTAATAATATACGGACACTGGTGTTGTCTGGAGAAAGAGGCGAAGAATCTCCACAAAGAGCCAAATACAACATTTTAGAACCTGATCGATCCGATCTTAGAAATAGCAAGACCAGGCCGCGATATGTGGATAGACACCGACCAATTCGTGACTGGAAGGAAGAACAAGTTTGGGAAATCATCGAAAGATACCGAGTGAGAGCTCATCCATGCTATTATATGGGTTGGGGAAGGTGTAGTTGCAAGTTCTGTATTTTCGGCAACAAAAATCAATTTGCCAGTGCTGCATTTATTAGTCCTGAACTTACAGAAGAAATCATAGAGTTCGAAAAGGTGTTTGGATGTACAATGAAACGCACAACCGATCTTCGAACATTAATTGATTCTGGCACACCATACCAACACATCACGCAACAACTTAAAGAATTATCCGCAAGCTACGATTACAACCTTCCAGTTATTCTTCCTGATGGTGAAGAATGGATATTGCCATCAGGTGCTTATGGGGAAATGTGTGGGCCATCTTAATAAACAAATAAATTAAAAATATGAAAAAGAAAATAATAATTGTACTTATAAATGTAAATGCAGTAGGCTCTTGTGGAGAAAGCGCAAGAAAAGTTTGTGAAAGAATTGAAGGCGAGTTGATTGACGATTTCGACAACCATGCCGAACTGTCCAGCTTGTCTTTCCATGAAGACGATGTTGACTCAATAGCAAATTTTCCAGAGTATATGATTTACTCTTTAACTGATTTTATGGATGAATTCAATAATGAAGAAATCAATGAATCTAACTGGTTTATAACTTGGGTTTACACTTATGATCAGATTGAGAAAGATGAAACCAACTCACAAATTATGGAGTTGGCTTCAGAGTTAGCGGAAAAAGAACTGGTTGACAAATACCACATACTTCCTGAAGATATGTGTGATGGTGAAAACTACAAAGAAGAATTTCAAGATGAGTTTAATTCACTGTATGACAAACATCACAGCCAATTATCTCAGCTTGCAAAATTTGAATATTAATAAATAACAATGCCTTGGGAGGGCTTTATAAAACCTATTATAAATTATGAGTGAAGTTACGACATTGAATTTTGGACAAGCAATCGAAGCGATGAAACAAGGAAAAGCTGTCGCTCGTTCTGGCTGGAATGGAAAAGGAATGCACATTTCTTTAAACGTAGGCAATATTGACCCAGAGATATATGGGTTTGTTGGCATGGATCACCCCAAATACCCACATGGCTCCAGCATTGATGGGGTAGATATGGGTCTGTTTAATTTAGGTGATGCAGGAACGACTACGAGATTGCCAAACATTGATATGGTAACAGCTTCCGGCTCTATTGTTCGTGGCTGGCTTGCTTCTCAAACCGATATTCTGGCCGAAGACTGGTTGATTATTGAATGATTAAAAATTGCCATACGGTAGAAAGTCTATCGTATGGCTTAAATACAATACAATTATGTACATACCTAAAAGCGTAAACGACCTGATTGAGAATTATTTTCCCAATTATTGCAACAGTAAAGAAATACATCGACTGGATGTTTTAACGAGATATTTGGATGGAGAATTGTCTGAAGGCGACTGTGTTGAGTATTTGATATCTGATGAAGAAAATTATGAAAAAGAATTCAATGAGCTGTCAGAAAAGATTTTTTCTGAATCTTTAAAAGCTTTTGTGGCAAAATCCAAAGAGACAGATGAAGTGCAATATACACTTGGAGAAGCTGTCTTGTGGCTTATAGAGAATGGCTTTGAAATTTCTTCTGGAAATACCGGGCGAATTATCCGTTCTGGAATAGATTCCGATTTTGAAGTTGCTGAATACAATGAGTTGTCTGGAAAGCCATTCAACGATATTGAAAATGCTATGGAGTATGCAAATGAATGAGAACAAAGAAATGTCTTGGAGTGATGTTGAAATACGGATAGGAGGAAGGAAAATATATGGTATCACAAATTCGTCGATTAATATTGCTGGGCGTGGGAAAAGTGGTATTTTGATTGATAATATAGCCCATTCATTTACTGGCACTGTTACACTATCAAAGAAAAACTTGCGCCGTCTTCGAAAAATTTGCATGGCAAAGAAAATGCGTTTGCCAAGAAAACTTAAAAAGAAACTCAAAAAAACAATATGATAGCAAGAATTAGAGAAGCGCATGACTTAGCTTTTAAGTTAGCCGCTATTTTGGAAGAAATTAAAGAATATAGTGTAGATTGCGATGACGAAGAATTCTTTGAAGATGCTTATACTGATGCAGATTCCTTGCAATCAGACCTTTATGATAAATTACAGGAATTAGAAAATGACGAAGAAAAATAGTATCACAGCGGAAGGCTCCACCCCAGCCAATAAAGAGCTGTTCTTGAAAACCTATCTGAACTACGTTGGTTTAAGCTCCTATCTGTTTGGAAAAGGAGATAAAGGAATCTATAATATAAATGAGATGCCTCCAGATAATGAATTTTATCTACCGGCAAAAGAAATCGCTGAATCTCTTGAAATAGACTGGGAGAAAATGTCACATGGGGAAAGTAATCGGATTATGCTTGCCCTTCTGGAAGACACGTATGTTGCAATGTCTCAGGTGGAAAACAATAAAAAAATAATAGTTGAAGTAAAATTAAAAATAACAAAATAATTATGAATAAAGCGAGGAGGCAAGAACTTGTTGATGTTATTTCTCACCTGGACGAAGCAATTGACCGGGTGGAAGAAATAAAAAGTGACGAGCAGGACGCTTTTGATGCGCTGCCAGAAAGTTTTCAAAACTCCGCTCGTGGAGATTCAATGCTGGAGGCTATGGATCAGTTGGATGGACTTATTAGTGACATTGAAACACTAAAAACTAAAATTGATGCAGTTATAAATGGAAAATAATTTATTAAAGCATTTGAACAGTGCAGATAATTATATATTTTTGTCTTTAAATAATTAAAAAGATATGTTAAGACAAGAATTTTGTGATAAATGCAAGCAGCTACGAGAAGAGGTAACGAAGGTTTCTTTGAATGAAGTATGGAGACGGTCTGGTTTTCAGCCAATGCAGACAAAGCGTTTAGAGCGAGGTGTGAACAACTTCAACATGAATAATGCGATTTCGTATTTGTCAGCTATAGAAGTTCAAATGAAATTAAAGGATTCTAAAAAAAATACTGTAGTATTGATAAAAGAATACAAAAGTATTGTGAATTGGTTGGTAAAATACCGCAAATTAGAATTTACTCAACGTTCGTTAGCCGAGAATATAGAATGCTCCCATATAACAATAGCAAATATTGAGTCGGAGAAAAGTATTGTAAGCATAGATATTTTTCTACGTTTGGTATATGCACTTAGGTTTGAAGTGGAGCTATCACCAAACATTTGATAAACAATAACAAAAGGAAACTGCTCTTATTTGTGTATATCAAATAATGATATTATTTTTGGCGTTTAATTAATAAAAATAAAAATGACAAGAAAGGTATTTTGTGAAAAATTAGCAGAAAGTAGAAAGTCTTCTGGAGTAAAAATGAAAGATATTTGTTTCGCTATGAATGTTATGCCAACTGTAATATATAGATTAGAAGCTGGGGAAAATAATTTTTCTATAGACAATGCACTTTTATATCTAAAAGCTATTGGGTATGGCCTATATCTAAAAGAAGATAACACAAATTTGTTTTTTTTCGATTGCCGCGAAAATTTTTCCGAATACTTTAAAAAGTTAAGAGGAACAGCAAAACTATCTCAGCGAGATTTCGCTTCAGTTGCTGGAGTCTCTTATGCTGTAATCACAGGAATTGAAAGCGGTAAAAAAAACACCGCAATAGACAGTTTGCTTTTATGCTTACAGCAACTTAACTGTCAAATAATTATAAAAAAAAGAAATGAATAATAGTTTTTTTATTCGAGCCACAATGACATGCGTCCCTTTAAAAGCAGACAATGGTTCTTTTGAAATAAAATCAGATGATGAAATTTTGTTGTCGGTTAGCCCATCTATTGAAAGACTGTTTCTGTTTTGGATATATGCAGAATCCGCTGAGAATAAAGTTGCAGAATGGTTACGCAATTGTTGGGATAAAAACATTACGCCAATGAAGATCGACCAGATCATCAATTTATTCAAAAGCTCCCATCCGGTTCAAAAGCTATCTTCTTTCCCATTAAAAGACACACCTCTTTATGCAACCGAGGAAAATGGTATTCAATTACCACTTCCTTACGAGTGTTGTTTTATTTCTCAGAAGGACGAAAAAGAGCTGATGGATTTAATAGTAACTCATAAAAATGAAGCTCTTGAACATATTATATTATGGTTTGTTGATTTTAGAAAAAAATATAATTTGAACTATCCAAAGATGGTTGGGTTGAATATAGATTATGAATTAGCAATCTCTTTTATAAACCAACATGGATTTTCTATTGAGATACTAAATCAGGAAGAAATAACGCAAGAACAAAAGAAATACAAGTTAGACACAACTGTTGCTACCCTGTTGATGCTATTGCCAATGTTTTTACTTTTCCGCTGGGCATGGATAAATGATTTTCTTTTATTTAAAAAATCTATCCCATTGGCTATCATTTGTGGTATGTTTGTTGGAGGGATTGTTATATTATCGTTTAACAATATGTTTTTGAGAACAAAAAGAATAAATATTTTCAGTGTTTTTAGAAGTCTTTTTGTTGGAACTGTGGTTTTTATATTTGTATTTTTGCTGTATCTTATAATACAGTTTTTTATATAACGCATTAATTCTTCCAAAAATGAGACACCTGATATTTAAAGTTATCCACATCACTTTCTTTACGTTAGTTCTTTTTGCTTGTAATACAGAAAACAAAAAGGAAAATCATTTAACTTATTTGAAATTGAATGGGACTGTTAGGTCGGTTTCATTAAGGCTGTATGAAGGAGAAGAAGGCGTTGCCGGAAAATTAAAAAAAAAGAAAAGTCAAAACGCAAGCTCAATGTGGTATTTTAACGAGAATGGATTTGCAGAGAAACAGATTAGTTATTGGGGAAATCAATCAGTCTTGCAATTTGACCCTTCATGGATTAGACAATTCACTTACAATGAAAAAGATTCTTTAATTGAAATAAATGATTTTAACCCACGAAAAAATCAGACTACAAAAATATCACATATCAGTTGCTCTGAATATTTAGAAAAATATTTTGTAGAAGATTTTAACGTTCCGGCAGAAGCTTATAAATGGAGCTTTGAAGGGAATATTGTTGTGAGTAACGACGATCATTGCAAAAATTGGACATATAGAGTGATCAAAAACTATATTGGCTACACAATCATAGAAAGAGATATCATGTATTATAATTAAATTTTAATGGCTCATAAAATAAGACTTCGAGAAAAGGATATAAATAAATTATCCAGCATTCTCAACTTTTCAACTGAAACACTTCAAGAACTGGAGGCTAAAAATTTACTTGACGACACCGAAGCTCGAAATTTACTGATCCTAAATGATTGGAGAGCACTAAAGAAAAACAAAAAATACACCACAACACAAATAGTTGAAGCTCTGGTTAATGAATATCAAGTATCCAAAACCAAAGTCGAAACTGTTATCTATGCTAAGAAAAAATCTCAATACTGGTGTAAAAAATGCCAGAAGCGAATACCTAAAAGTGAATACAACAAAAATGATGGTGTTTGCAATAGGTGTGTTGCATTATCCATTAAATTATAAAGCGAATACCTAATCGTAACACAATAAAATTAACAATTATGGGAAACAAGAACATTCAGGCATATTGTTATTACAAAGAACAATATCCAAACACAGTAGTGCTTTTTCGAGTAGGAAATAACTATGAGGTTTACCAAGAAGATGCGGAATCAGTTGCCAAAATCATTGGATTAGATATTGAAAAAACAGAGGTGAGCAACAGTACTTTTTGCAAAATCACATTCCCTGTTGACAAAGGTCTTGATTTTGTATCCACGCTTGCATCTCATAATGTTATAACAAAGATGGTAAGTCAACGGAATGAAAACGGCGAATTTGACATTCCAGATATTAATCAGCTGAAAACAGACAAAGAAAACGACTACTAAATTTAGAAAATTCAATATGTTAAAATATGTATCTTATCAGTTATGTAAATGACTGATAGATAGATCAAAATCATCTATAAAAAGAAATTTAACATTAATCATAAACAGCTGCATATCAGCTATTTGATGATAAAATTTACCCCAAAAATCCTTTGGAGATTGTAAATAAGAATATATATTTGCGCCACCAATCATTATAGAAATATGGTTGGTGGCTTTTATTTTGAACCAAATTAAAAATATAAATTAAAAATGGAAACTAACGCAAGTGAGCAACCAAAGAAAATTTTCACAAAGCTAAAATTCATCAAGTCAGAACAAACTGGTGCTTATATTAGTTTTGTATCGCAAAACCCTAAAACCGGGAGAATTGTAGGTGTGAGGCAAGATTCAGAATACCCCAAGAAAATCTGCATCATAGATCAGAAACTTTCAAACCTGATTGTGCCGAACATTTTGTATGACGTGACATTGATCCCGATGAAGGAGAAAAATGGCTACATAGCTATTGAAGCGACTCCTGTAGCTTTTAAGGCAACTATAGAAACATCTTATGTTCCGAAAGCTATTTATAAAGTCGAGGTAAAGTTTGGGAACAAAACGATACTGTTTGATCCTGTCGATGGTAAGAAAGATTCTGTAAGGACAATCGCCGGGGTTAGAGAAATCCTGGAGAAACGCATGGATATTGAAAATTTGCCAAGCGTTATCGACGACTTCTCAGAAGCGGCTGATCTATTAATAAGACACTACAACCATGACGGTGTTCAACTTAGGCACAGAAGGCACTAAAAAGCCTAAGCTTCCCAGAAAACGCAAAAAAGTAGCAATTAAAGCTCAGGGGCGTAAATGGTATCACGACACAATTAAGCTACATAAGATTACTTGTAAAGGTGGTCGATTTTACGAACCGGTCTGTAAGTTCTGGGTGAATTCAGAGGTAAAAATGCAACCTCGAATATTGCATGATGATAAAATAAGGCTACTGCCAACGCCTACAAAATATTGGTAAGCATGAGTTTGCATCGTCCAAGTATAGGGATAGCAACAGATGCTGCTCATTCGACAAAAAGATCGATTACTGAATACCAAGGCATAAATATTGAAACTGGAGAAAGATTGTTTTATAGAAATCTCGGAAATCAAACAGTAAATATCGGAGAATTTCTTGCGGTGATTGAAGCCGTTAAATACATAATCGAAAATGACTTCCAGCCTCGTATAATTTACACAGATAGCAAAACAGCTATGGCTTGGTATAGAAATAAAAGCACCGCTTCGAACAAGCGAAACAAAGAGTTGCAAAAAGCTGAGATATTTCTAAAAGCATTTGCTGCTGATGTGGACACCATCGAAGTCCTTCATTGGGACAACAAAAGTTGGGGCGAAACACCGGCAGATTTTGGCAACAAATAAAAGCTATCGACAAAAACTTCAATTGAAACAGGTAATTCTACCAAGAATCTTAATATAATATTCAGAAACCTCCTGAAGATGACATTTTTACAGATTGAGCCACCCAGGAGGCATAACTAAATTATGGTAATATTTCAACTTGACTGAGGATCAATCTTCCTCATCTGCCTTTCGTATAAGCGATGAAATAGCTTTCAATATATCAGCAAGGTCAATATTGATTGTGATTTTCATTCTGCTTACCACTAAAAGAAAAGCCAGATACAGTGCCATCACCATATATTTCACAAAAATATGGCTTTTCTTTTAAAAAAGGCGAATAATTATCAACATTCAATCAGCCAAATATCTATTCATAGTAAATAACTGATTGAATACATCGCGGAGTGGAGAAGAGGTATCTCGGTGTGCTCATTACTCACAGTCTCAGGTTCGAGTCCTGACTCCGCAACAAATTAATTTAAACAGATAGTTATGAATTACAACCAAAGAAGAGATAGCATCTTCAGCACTTTCAATCAAGCCAAGTTAGACTTAGAAAACTTGAACAAAGAAATAAGAGCTAACATTTCCAATAACAAAAGTCGGATTAAACAATTAAGGGAAGAAAACAAAGGCCTTTCATCTCTTAGTTTTAAAAACAAAATTTCGATAAAAATCTTTTCGAAATTCCTCGGCTAATTTCCGGTTTCATCTTTTTATAATCCGTTGTCCTTATAGCTCAGCCTGGTAGAGCGGTAGATTGAAGTTCTACGTGTCAGAGGTTCAAATCCTTTTAGGGACACAATGATGGGAGTGCCATCAGAGTTCTTTGAAATTTTTAATTAAAAAACAGATTTTATTTATGAAGAAATTCATGTATCTAATTATCGCGTTATTTGCGTGTGTAACTTTTACGAGTTGTCATGGAGTCCGGCCAGATGCGGATGAAGAAACGGTGCTTATCAAAAAGCCTTGGTTTTTCGGACATGGTGGAGTTGAAGCAAAGCCTGTTCAAACCGGATTAACATGGTGTTTTTGGAGCACAAGTTCAGAAACGTTCAAAATTGTACCGGTAAAACACGAAGAAGTTCTTGACGACATTATATCAAACGAGAATACGCCGCTGGATTTTAAAAGTATAATTGTACTGAAGGTTAAAGACGGTAAGTCGCCAATACTATTGGAAAATTATGGTGTCAATTGGTATGACAACAATATAAAAGAAACTTATACAAACTTAACTCGACATTATGTCTCCCAGTATTCTCCATTCGATTTGACAAGTAATCGGGAGGTAATCGCACATATAGACTCATGCGTAAAAAACGATATGGTTAAATATATCGCTAAATTATCCGAAGAAAAAGAATTCCCTGTTGTTGTCGAAAACGTTATTACTGGTCGAGCGATACCTAATGATGCGCAGCTTGCTGAAATGAATAATACAGCAGCTCAAATTCAGGCTAAGCAAACACAGGAACGACGAAAAGAAATGGAAGAGGCGCGAGAACAAGCTGAACGACAGCGCGCTATTTCCGATAAAGCTTATCAAAAAGAAATGGGGCTTACCGCTGAACAATTTATTAGCTTGAAAGCGTGGGACATTATCGAAAAGAAGCAAGGCGCAAATATCGATGTTCTGTTTAATGCTGATAATGCCAATCAGATGTGGAACATTAGGCGATAAGGTATTCCAGACTTAAAACCTCTGGCGGTGTTTTCCCGAGCCGTAAAATTCGGGAGACAGGTCCTTGTAGCTCAGTGGTAGAGCAGCTGGCCGTTAACCAGCAGGTCCGTGGTTCGAATCCATGTGAGGACGCAATTTTTAATGGTAATGGATTTGTTTTATAGGGTTAGTCATTGAGACCAGGTTATTGCGAAATAGTCTGGTCTAAAATTTGCGGTAGTAGCTCAGTTGGTAGAGCACCGGTCTCCAAAACCGGGTGTCGGGAGTTCAAGTCTTTCCTGCCGTGCTATGGGGGTGACTGATTTTGACAGCGAATAAAAGTAAATGAATCGCCTGCGGTTGTGAATACCGCGCAACAAAAGTACAAAGCAATTAACTGGCAAAAATAAAATTAAAGCTTGGGGAAACAAGGTTTCTGCCAAAGCAGCAAACGTAATCAATATGTTTGCACAACCAGCAGTTAGATTTTCTGCTGCTGCGTAAAGCAAGTTAAATAACTTTCCAGGTGGAGTTTGAAATTTAGAAGTCTGGTGGTGGAACTCGACAAACCGTCGGCCCTTCCTTGAAAAAGGATATGTTTGCCCGTTCAGACAAAACGAGCTATGGCGTAAGTATATTCATTGAGGATAGTTTGTTTGGACGCGGGTTTGATTCCCGCCACCTCCACGATTTTGTTCTCATTTCATGTTGTTCATAAAACAATCATTTTTAAATTAGACAATTTAAGCTACCCAGTTGTGAAACCCGGTAGCCTTTCTGGAAGTATGGGTGAATTGGTGAAATCAGCTCTTTGCTAAAGAGCCGAACGGTAAAACGTTCTGGGGGTTCGAGTCCCTCTGCTTCCGCGATAAACTAAATACAACGTTATGATAGAAGAAATTACATCTAAAGAGCAGTACGACCATGTTCGCTCAAAATTAGACGATTTAATTGCCGAGGCAACTAAAAAAGGATTATTAGAGCCTGAAATGGACAATGAGTATACTCAAAAAATAGGGTGTTTGAGTATTGCACTTGCAAAATATGAAGACAACATTTATCAATCAAATAAAACCGAAGGGGCGCGATAACTTCAAGCTTGTGTTTTAGGGGGTGTAAGAGACTTAGGTTTCTTGCACCTTTTTTCATTTCTGGTGGTCTATACTCTGTGATTTGCAATTGAATATACAACAAAACAAGAAAACGTTTTATCTTTGCAATATAACAATTAAAATTATTAAATATGACTGATTTAGAGCTCAAAGATATTATAGAAAAATCGAAAGATTATCTTCCGGACCCTAAAGCGCAAGCAAAGCCAGGTAAGTCAAATATATATCGAGTTCCCCGTATTCCTTCAATTGATATAGTGACCGTGCCACCAAAAGAAACAGCGGAGCAAGCCGGGTATTATGAAGTTGAATTTGAATTAAAACAAACTGGGAGAAACCGGTTTGAGTGGGAATACAAGAGATTCATCCAGTATTAAAAATGCACCTATGGTATTTTTGTTTAGAGAAAATCTTTCGGTTTAGTAGTAGAGTGTGCTATATTTGTATAGTGTACATTGGGTGAAAATTATGGTTAAACTGAATTTATTGTTGAAAATTGCGAATTGGACTATATAATAGGACAATACAATGATTTGTGAATTTGAGATTTTAGTAATACATTTGTAGAACAGAAACAGGAAGAGTTTTATGTAATAGTGTGCGAAAAGTGTACATTGAATCATGCTCTTAAATATATAACTACCTGACAATCAACAAGGTAGATTGCTTAACAAATGGTGTCCTGGTGGCACCACACTTTAAGAGTAGCAAAACGAAGCAAATCCCTGAAACATAGACAGTTTCAGGGATTTTTCTTTTTAAGACCACCCCTCTGAAAACGCATAAAATGGCAGTTTATAGAATATTTCTCTTTGCTTATTCATATGCTTTTTTTTTCGGGCCAAAAAAAGCAAACGAAATGGCATTTAATGTGCTGATTTGCTGATTTTTGCATAATCATTGTGCGCTATGTGATGGCGCAAAAAAGTGATGAAGTCAGGAAATAATGGTGTATTCGCCTAAGGATGGTATTTCAAAATAAAAATGACCCCACTTATCAGGATACTTAGGGGTCAATATTAAATAATTTTTAGGAGTCAAACCTGTTTTGGGTTAAGGGGTCAACACACATTGGGTTTTCCAATCTTTTATCATCAAAAAAATGTGTGCTAAGATAGCAAAAACCGTATCCAAGGCCGCAAATGGAACAAATAATACCCCAAGGGCAACTCGTTTTTTAATTATATGCGCAAAAAAAACAAGACAAATGGAGAGATAATAAAAAATGGGCAGCTTAAAAGAAGAAAGAAGAGAAATCTTCAAAAATAAAGAGGATGTGGCAAATTCTTAGTTTTGACACACCCTCTTTTTCACTTTAGTGTCCACCCAAACACCCTTACCAATACAACAATTCAAGTAGGAGCCCCCCCCATTGCCTTCTCCTACCCCTTCTATTTTCAACAACTTCTAAATCAAAACTCCCAATTCAGCGACATTCCTATACTTTTCGATCCGGGAATATTAAAGTAATCTAATCCGAAGCCATTGGAAGCACCTGTTAGGTTCGTTTCCGGATCTACTCCCTTATATTTGCTGAATAATAATATATTGGTGGCAAATATAGACAGTTTTAATTGAGTATTTCGCTGGAATAGTTTTAACGGGATACGATAGCCCAGCGATATTTCCCGGAGTTTGATATAGCTTGCATCTTCAATACCGTCTTCTCCTACTCCATATTCTCCGTAACGTGTCCAACGGTTTTGGTTTATGTAATCTCCATTGAAGTTTACGGGGATGTCGTTCACACTTCCATCATAAAGTGAAACACCGGGGAATACATATCCGGTAGTATTTCGATGATCGGCTGAATATTGTGATGTTCCATAATAATTCATTGTATTCCGGGTTCCATTCCACATCTTTCCGCCTTTCTTATAATCTAATGAAAGGGATAATGAGAAATTACGGTACTCTAAAGAATGAATCCAACTCAATTGCCAATCCGGATTGGGGTTACCTAACACCTGCGGATTATAATCTACTATGGGGAAACCATTTGGTCCAATAATCATATTTCCTTGTTCATCTCGCAGGTAAGCTGTGCCATATAATACTCCAAGCGGTTGTCCTTCAATGGCATACGCACCTACAGCATTATTGACACCAGCCAACATCAGTTTTCGTCCTCCTAAATCGGTTACACGACTCCGTTCGCGAGAGAATATGATTTCTGTATTCCAGGAGAATTTCCGTCTCCGCATCAGCCAGGCACTGAGTTCAAGTTCAAACCCATGAGTTTTGAACCTGCCACAGTTTTCTAATTCAAGGAAATAGCTGACAGTTTGTGTGGGCAGCAATTGATCTTTTCCTCTTTTCCAATAGAAAGAGGGCGATAGCGTCAACCGATGATTCAGCAAACCGATACTTGCACCTACTTCATAATGAGTGATGGTTTCCGGTTTTAGACTTTCCTGCTTTATCTCTCTACTTTCAAAGTGACTGGCACCATCATTCAAATTATAAATAGTCGAATTAAAGTAAGTGGGGTCCATATACAGAGGAATCTCTTTATCCGCACGAGAAACATTGGCACGCAATCTAAGCTCTGAGAATGTATCATTTTGAATAATCCTATTCAGATTTATATTTAAACCTACCGATGGAGCAGATAGGAAAATATGATTGATTGAGCTCCACTCTCCACGCATGGCTGCTTCCAATGTTACTATTTGTTCATACCCCACACTTACTTTACCAAAAGCTGCATTGGAATAACGTTTATATAATCTTTCAAAAGAAATATCTGTTACCCCCTCTTGACTCGGATAATACTGAGATGTATAACTATCTAATCGATCAATGGTTCGTTTCGAACGGTTATATTCATAACCAAGCATCGTATTTATCCAAACTCTATCCCAAGATTTTCGTAACTCCGCATAAAGCTTAGATTGTATAGACTTGAATTCTTCTTCTCGCTTCATTGTCTGCCCCGGAGCTCTATAAACAGAAGCTTCGTTTAAAGATGAAGAAGCTTCTCCCGACAGATAATCAGCACTCAACAGATAGTTCAGAGATAACATTTCAGTGGGTTTATATTTCAGGTTGAAGCTTCCGGTAAACCTGTCTGCCTCATCGCTGAACGCATTATTCTTCACCGACCAGTACGGATTATCCGCAGCAGATCCTGCCGAACGCTGACTGCCATCATCCAAAGTCCACTCCCTATTATCGAAGGTGGGAGGAGTAAGCAGGATTCCCCGCATAACACTGGACAAATTGTATCCTCGTTGCAAGCGATTACCCTCCGTCTTTTTATACTTCAAATCCACATCAAAGCTGATCTTCTTTATTGCATCGGCACCTATCCTCAGCCCCATAGAGTTTGCGCTGAATTTAGACTTAGGTATAAACCCTTGCTGAGTAATATTACCTACCTTGAAATTATAGTAATAGTTCCCTTCCCTTCCCGAAAACGACAGGTGGTTTTTAAGAGAATACCCCGTTTCAAGAATATCATACGCATCGTAGGTTGGAGCATTGACAGATTGTACATCGGGACCCCAGGCAAACGGTTCATCTTCTGTGTTCCAAAGCGGAGTTCCATTCCAAGGACGACCTTGCGCATATTCCCGTTGCAATTCAGGTAGTTTGTTTGGCGTATCAACCGTGAAAGAAGAAGACCAAGTGATGGATTGATTTTTATAAGCAGGTTTCTTGGTTGTTACCAACAGCACTCCATTCGTGGCTCTTGAACCGTATATAGTGGTAGCAGAAGCATCTTTCAACACAGTTACATCATTGATATCATTCGCGTTCATTTGCGAAAGCGCACTATATTCAACAGGTACTCCGTCTACAACGACCAATGGTTCATTATTATCCATGATTGAACTACCGCCTCTGATACGAACTCTGGAGGCATCTCCCGGTTCTCCTGCTGTTTGCGCAATCTGCAAACCGGGTACTCTTCCTTGAAGGTGCAATGAAGGTGACACTTGAATTCTCGTACCTGATACAGTTGAACACGAAGCAACGAAACCCACTGCATTTCTTCGAATTACTCCACTCGAAACCACGACTTCTTCCAATACAGATGCTTCTTCTGCCAATTGAATATTCGGCGTAGTCACATTTGTTGGCGAGGGAGAGGAAGAACGTTTTTTTGACGAATATGATTTACCGCTACTACGCTTATAACTGCCCGCACTAACCGGTTCTACCTGTTTAGGTGTCCTCACCTCTTCGTCCACAGCCAGGAAAGAGGTATATTGAGTAAGCAGATTATATTTCAACCCTAGATTGGTTACATACTCTATTTGTCTTGGGCTTCGTTGATGACGGCCATACATATCACTCCAACCGTTGGTATCTCCTTCATAATATTGGGCATAATCATCGAAGTAACGTATTTGGTTACGTGCCCAAAGATAGCGCAATGCCCGATTATTTTCCTGACGAGCCTTAGCCACATCAAACGTTTGCCGGTAGTTTTCTTCTCCGGATAAACCGCTTAAAGTTATGGTTCCTTTAGCTTCTCCTTTATATTTTCCATAAATCAGGATAGGGCGCTCTGCAAATACATCGGGTATACCTACAGGTTCTACATCGTACACATCGAATTCATCCCAGTCTACAGAAATATTAGTCAATACAGGTTCAGATATTTCATTGATGGCTTTTTGTCCTACTTTCTCTGCCTCGAAGAAGTTGGATACGATATACGGGGTTCCCATTCCGGCATGTGCCAGCCCTTCAATGATATATCGGTTTACACCCATCCCTATTCCAAAAGGAAACAGGTTGGCTTCGTTCAGATGATCGCGTACGTAATTGAAAGCCTCTTTTTCTACGGTTACAAATCCATCGGTAATCACCATAAAAGTACGGGAATAGCCTTCTGTTGCTTTAAAATTCATGGCATTTACCAGAGCCGGATAAAGGCGGGTACCACCACTCCCCTGCCTGCGGTCGATAACATTCATGGCTTTTTCTATATTTTCTTCGGTGGCGGGAAGTGATTCTTCATAAAGCATGGCATTGCTCGATTCAAACAACATCACATTAAAACGGTCGATAGGTCGAAGCGAGGTAACCAGGTTATAAATCAGCTTTTTAGATATATCCAAAGGTGTTCCTCCCATAGAGCCGGAAACGTCTATAATAAATACATACTCGCGTGGAGGGATTTGATTCAAAGAAGGTTTCTTAGGAGGCTGAACCATCAACAGGAAGAAGTTTTCGTCTCCATGTTCGTAACGCAATAAGCCTGATTCTACTTTTCCTCCCTGCAACTCATATTGCAAAATATAATCGCGATCTCCCTGATAATCTTTCGGATTTGAAAGAGATACCACTGCCTGATCGGGCGAAGGAGACTCAATGGTCAGGTTATGAGACATACTGCTTATTTTCCGAATAGGCATACCTGCCTGAATAGTTGTCCGGATGAAGAACCCGGGAGTCTTATCACTCTCAAGTTGATTGATGGAACGATCTACCCACTGTTCGCCCGACTCGGAATAACGGGGACCAACCACAGTTGGGTACACAAATTCATATTGTTTATCTTCGTTCTCCAAAAGTTCGGTGTATTTCATTTCTACCACAATGGTATCTCCGGGCAGTATATTAGCCACATTCATCTGAAATACGTTTGGGCGATGCTGTTCCAACAGAGTAGTTGATTTGCCTTCTTCTTTCGCCTTCTCATATTCCTGACGGGCTTGTTCTTTCTTCTTTATTTTGGCTTCAATGCGTCTGTCTCCAATGGTCATAGCCATGCCATATACAGCCGCCCGGGTAGATCCGGGGAATACATATATGGCTTCCAGCGTATTTTCGCTTTCATTGATATAGATTTGTTTCACACAAACATCCGCAATTACACCGGCAATATTTGCTTCCACATTGGTTTGTTTAAGCGGCATGTGCGCTTCGGTGGCAGCGCTGCTTTTTATCAGAAAGTAAGGAGATAGCGATTGGTCTTCTTTATAGCCTGTAACTTTCAAACTCTCGTCTTTCTCTTCCTTGGTATCTTTTTCTTTTTG
Organism: Bacteroides sp. 224; assembly: GCF_010500995.1. Lineage (GTDB taxonomy): Bacteria > Bacteroidota > Bacteroidia > Bacteroidales > Bacteroidaceae > Bacteroides. The sequence goes on from NZ_QVMK01000002.1 coordinate 125,611, forward strand.
AGGAAGAGCCTGTTTAAACTTAAAATTCGATATGCGGTTAGTAGCCGGTTTAGAATTCGCTAAACTAATCACCATCTCCGAGGTCTTCATTCCTATAAATCTGAACTGAATGGTACTTCCCAGAGGGGCTGTAATTTCATAATATCCGTCTACATCGGTCAGGGTGCCGTTGGCTGTGTCTTTTTGCACCACATTACATCCAACTATCGGTTCTCCGTCGTTATCGCTGATTACTCCCGAAACAATACGCATCTCTTGCGAGAAGGTAGCTGTACAAATAAAGAGCAAAAATATGGTTTGTAATATCTTCATTTTCATAAAAGCTTGTATTCCTATTTCATAATAAAATCTATGGGGTCAATGTCTATCACTGTATGTTCGGAGGTTTGCACCTGAATACTCTTTATATAAATACGAGTGTCTGAAGGCAAGTTTTGCAACCAATCTCGCTGTGCCCTCGAAAAGCGAGCCGATGTGGAACTAATTCCACTGACCAGGTCGTTTTTATCGGACATAACAAACGATAGAATCCGGTAATTGCATTTCATATCTTCGGAAAACCAGAGTTCGAGCCGTCCCGAACGAATCAATTCCTCCTTCGTTATATAATCGCCTGTCAACTCGCGAATGGAAATATAGGGTTTATTCAAAGTTAAAACAGCAAACTTCTTCTGCTTGAATTCTTTCAGCGAGCCGTCGCGATGCAATACCCGTATGGATAACAATGCTGTGCCTTCCTTCTCGGGACGAACAATGTAATTGGTTTTCTCGATGTTGGTGATGCTACCATTGTCGATAGACACTTCGATGTTGGCAAACTCGTCTTCATCGTCGTAAATATTGATCGGGTTATCTGCCAGGGCATACAAGATGTCCAATTCTTCGTCTTGCGATATTGCTTCGGCTTCGGTCAACAAGGATAGTATGCCTACCGCACAGCCCGGTTTGCCTTGATCAAAAGACATCACTACTTCATACGTAGCGGCTTTGGGACAAGTAAAGTCAAATCGTTGTAAATCGGTAGAGGTTTGCATGTCGAACGTGCTGCCTATCAACTTATCTTTTAAGTATAACTGTAGGATCACTCTGCCCGGATACTCCTCGGAGTTGCAGACGTTGAACCGATAGGTCATGTTTTTGCTTAATAAGACCGGATATTTAGCTACGGGAACTGCTTTCCCGCGTTCGGAGCCATCAAACTTTACCTTAAACTCGCGCAGGTACACGGCACCGGGGCCACTTTGCGCGGCTGCTTTCTCCACCAGTGTATGGTCGCACTGGGCACTCGTCTGTGTGTAACAGAAGCAGGCGAGGAGCAGACATAGTAAATGAATGTGTTTCATAATCTCATTTTTTTGTATAAATATTGATCTCTGCAGAAATCTTCACGCTATAATTATGTCTCTCCATCTGAAACCATTGGTGAGACAATGAATAATGCCAGGTATCACGTCCTTTCTTATCGGAATAGCCGATGCGCTGGCCGTAGTGTATGGACTTCGGACTATAGTCCGCATTCTTCCGTGAGGGTCGTTTTCCTATCTCAAAGAAATCCGAATCGCCGGCATAAAAGCTGTAGTCATTGGGGAATACTCCTTGCATGGCTACAAAAAAGCCATCGGAAGGCACGTTGATCCGATATTCGGAAAGGTCTACGTCGAACCATCCGTCTGTATCTTGCGGGGGCTGCACCACCAGTATCTCGGGCAGTAAATCTTTTCCGGGAGATTGATGGAGCGTATCTTTCTCTAATACACGTACCCGAAAGGGTGCTTCCACATTCCCTTTATCGGAGAGGTAGTAACTTACTTTTCGGATATATCCGTTTACTTGTTTCTTATTATCAATGTATAGAGCAATCTGCTGGCCATGTGTATCCAAATAAATAGAACCACCTGTGAGTCTGCCACGATTACCCAAACTCTGATGTTTATGACGCGATTTCTTTCCTGCAATTACTACAGGGGCAATACTAACTGGTTTCTCTTTCAGATTAATAATCAACTCAGATTCTTCGAATAAAGTTTCGGCTAAAAAGGTACGTCGTTCATATCCCAGATGCGAAGCCGTTAAGCTATCTGCCAATTCAGTTCCCGTTAATGTTAGTTCAAAAAAACCTCGATGATCGGTTACTACTCCTTTGGATTTTTCTTTAATTTGTAAAGTGGCATAAGAAATCGGTTGCCGGGTTTGCTCATCATAAATAGAGCCTTTCAGGGTGTATTCTCTGATTACCATGGTTCTTTTAGGGAAAAGAATCAGTTGCCCGGCATGTACAGTATAGGCTATTTTATAAGGGGCTATCAGCTTATTGAGTATATTTATTAATAGTTGATCTTGTGCATGGAGGGTTACCGGAGCGCAGTCTGCAAAAAGATCGCTCGAATAGGATACGTGAATATCTGCTTTCTCTGCTATCGTTTCTATAGCTTCTTCCATAGACAGGTTATCGAGTGCAAGGCTAATACGTTTCTCCAGAATCGTATTTTGCGCACCGACAGAGATGATCCCTATCCAAAAACCTACTATGATTGCTATTATTCTCAAAACTGTTTTTTCTTATAAGACAATGGTTAAAGTGAAGCCCCCTAAAAAGGGAAGGAGTTTTTTATGAATGGAGTATTTGTTTTTTTGTTTTGAGTTATTTTTGAACCACAGATTAACACAGATTAGCGCAGATTAAATTTTTAAAATATCAAGATAGGCAGCGTACAAACTCTAAATTTGAAAAATCTGCGCTAATCTGCGCTAATCTGCGGTTCAATTTTCCTTCATTTCTTATTCGGTTTAAGCAAAATACCCTGTTTCGCAAAAAACAAATAACTCCCATACATAATCCTCAGCTTGCATAATTCCCTTTTTTGTATTATATTTGATACCCTTTACTAAATCTCATTCTCGCTCTCTTTGCAACCAACCGGTTAGTTTACATCCCATGTAGTTACAGCTTACATCCCCATGTAGTTGGGGAATACATGCCCATGTAGTTGATCCTCATGTAGTCGCACCTTAGTGTACTATCCTTAAGATGTTTAGGTATGTACCTTTAGGATACTTAAGTATATACCTTTGCACTGCTTAAGTATATACCTTTGGAAGTTCTATCTATACGGATTTGCAATGTGATTTCTATAATTTGCAATATATCTTCCAGGCTTAACTGCTCGAACGTGCTTGTTAGTTGCAATTCGGCAATAGCACTATCCACACTTATCGAAGTTTGATAAGCATTTTCTATTACTCTGACTGCCTCCTTCAAAGGAGTTTGTTTAAATACCAGCCTTTTGGTTTTCCAGGCAAGTGCGTTCGGGTCGGGGTGTTCGTTCTTCTCTAACTTTTGTTCGGTAAGACGACAGATTCCCTGCTCTCCTTTTTTGAGTTCTATATAATCCGGTTTCTTTTCGGTCATTAGATTGACTATTCCGGTGGCTACGGTTACTACCACTTCCTCCTCGGTCTGAAGAGCTTTTATGGAGAAAGAGGTACCTACTACCCGTGTCTGAGTGCCTTTGGCATGTATAATGAAAGGTTGATTGGCATTGGGAGCTATATCAAAAAAGGCTTCTCCCTCCAGGTATATTTCGCGAGCTTCCCCGGTAAATACTTCCGGATATTGAAGAGTGGAGGAATGGTTCAACACTACTTTACTACCATCTGGCAATGCATATTCAAGCGTTTCAGAGGTATTGGTATGTAGGGCAAGGAATAGAGCCACAGGAATCTCATCCGGCGTATTCCGATTCCAAACCGTAACTATACTTATAATAAGTATGGCTGCTACGGCGGCAGCACTCACCCAAGCAAAGATACGTTTCGGACGTTTCTTCTGCTTATCATCAATCCGACGATTCACCTTCCGCAAGGCTTGCTCCACATCCGGAGTAAAATCATCGGATAAATAGTGGGTGATCTGTTCGTATGGTGTTTCTTCTTTCATAATCTTATGACAGTTCTCAAATAGATATCCCCTAAAAAAACAGATAAAAGAATAAGAGGACTAATAGTTTCTGCAATTTAGGATAAAGATGTTCTCGCAATTTTCGCAGGGCAATGCTCATCTGGTTCTCGACGGTTTTCTCCGATATATTAAGATAAGCGGCTAATTCTTCGTAGGTAAGCCCTTCTTGTTTGCAGAGAATAAAGATCTCCCGGCATTTCTCGGGCAATTCTTTCACGCCGGTTTGTATTAGTTCCGATATTTCGGCATCAGACATTGTCTCGCTATCTTCGCAAGTGTTTATCTGTGATGAATACTCCTCTAAATGATGTTGTTCGGTTTGCTTCTTTTGAATAGCGTTTAATGTATAATTGCGGGAAGATTTATATAAATAGGCTTTCACAGAAGTGTTTATATGCAACGTTGGGGCCTTCTCCCATAAACCGACGAACATATCTTGCACACATTCTTCTGCCTCTTCCCGAGAAAGGCAAATAATATAGGAGAAGCGACATAAAGACACATAATACCTGCGGAAAAGTGTATCGAAGGCGGCTCTGTTCTGTTGTTTTATCTCGTTAAATAATTCTATATCGTCCAAACTACAAAGGTTTCAATGATTTGTTTATGTAATCCGGCCGCTAAGATAATTATTAATTAGAAACTCCACCGCCGTTAGCAGGTGTATTCTTATCACAATGAGGAATGGAGGGGGTATTTTAAGCTATTTCCAATGTTTGGAACAAGCGTTTTTTAAGTTCTTCGTTTTCTTCGGTTGGGAGCATATATGTTTCATCTTCCCCAAGTAGAATAGCTTTGGCAATCTCTGCCTCTTTTGCCAATGCAGAATATTCCTTCAAAAGATTCTCCCACTGACTGGCAGCTTCTGAAGGAATATTCAAAGCATAGCAAATAAATTCATTATCCTTTAGTAGATCTTCTACCCTATAATTTACCCTGTAATTCACGCTATTGATACATTGTTATATCATATAGACGCACCTATTTTCTGTTTGTACTCAACTAATATTTATTATTTTGCAATACTACGAAGTTTTACCAATCCGCGATGCATCAAATTTCTTACCGACTGGTAATTCATACTCATAATTTCGCAAATATCTTCGTATTTTCTTTCTTCTATATAATAAAGCGTCAGTGCTTCGCGCTGGCGGGGAGAGAGTTGCCCCATCAAATGCTTTATCATGCGTCCTTCCACACGTTCTTGCTCTGCTTTCAGATATTTTTTTTCAATATCATCAGTAGCAACAGGATCAACATCTTCAATAGCGGCAGTCGACATATTAATACGTTTACGTACCTCATCACAGATTTTATTCTTTAAAGAAATAAAGATGTATGATTTAAAGTTCTCGATAGAACCAAGATCACCTCTCCTTGTGTATACCTTTACAAATACATCATGTATACAATCTTTCAGTAATTCTTTATCATTAGTAAGCCTATACCCGTAGTTATATAATACATTTATATATAAATCATACAAGCGGGAAAAAGCCATGGGATCACCAGCTTGAAATGCATTTAGTAACTGAGTGGTAAGGTCAGCCCTCTCATCTACATTGGATTGAATTGCTCTTGTCGACTCCATTATCACTTGATTTATTGGGTTTTCCATGATAATGCAAAGTTAAGAGGAGTGCCTGTCGGCGGCTGGGAAAATTTGATTGCAGGACAGAAAAAATCAGTACTATGTTGAAGAACAGCTTTTTACCAGAAATTACCAGTTTCAAATTAAAAAGCTGTTCTAAATATTAAGCTTAACTTTTAGGGTTATTTTTTATAGAACCAGTACACGCCTACCTTTCCTTTAGGTGCTTCGAAGGTATACTTTCCATTGATTTTCAACGATTTATAAACTTCTTCCATTTGTCCGGAAGATGGATTTATGTACATTACAGTGTAACGACCATCGGCTAAAGAAATGGGAGTTGAAGTTTCCGAATAGGAATAAATGACACACCCAATATCAGATTTTACCAGTTTCTTATACCCTTCGCCACCTGTTTCTTCTACTTCCATTTGTGCCACATCAGTCAAAAAATGCAAGTCATCCACACGAAGCACCGGACAAGAACCTCCTGCCATTAAAACCGCCCATGCCATAGCCGGATAATTCTGTGCATAATAGGTTACTGCTTTTTCCGGGTATTTAGAACGATATTCGCTTACTGCTTTATAGGCTTCTTCGAATGTTACTTTGCCTACCTTCATTTTACGGGCGTGCTGACGAGGAGCCAGATTCTTACCACCCTCGGGTGCATATACCGTACCATCATTTTTATAATGCCAGTAACGTATATCAATAATGTCTACTACTGCTGCGCGTTTGGGATCGCTCAAAATAGCATCCTGTACATCCTTCGTTGCACTTAGTGCTACCTTTGCCTGTTTGCCTGTTTCCGCCTCCCATTCTGCAATTACATCCAACCAAAATTCCGTAAAGTGTAGAGGTCCTGTATACTCCTCGCTGATTAATTGAACTACATTCTCATTATCGGCAAAGTTGTCAAGACATTGGCGGATATAATCTTTATGCAGCTTACGACGCACGGGATGCGTTATATCATAAAACATTTCGGCTACAAAGATTCGTTTATCTCCTGCAAAATGTACCGGTTCGGGAAAGTCCGTATCATTCACATTATTAGCTGTACGCCAGGGAGAATCTACCCAATGAGCACCGGCCTCCAAAATATTATGTTGAAAGTAATTCTCGTGAAAAAGCAACAATCCATCTTTTGCACCTTTATCCGCAAACTCTTTTAAGCGTGACCAGTACCAGGCATTCGGGCGGGTCAGGTCATATTTGCTGAGTCCTTCCCACGCCATTTTCTCGCTGTTGGTGCGGGCAAATGGTTGTTCATAAAAGGGTCCCCAGACATCACCATCACGGCGACGGATACGTTCGTGGTCATCGCGGCGACGATCATACCATAGGCCATAATTGTGATCTATAACCCGAATCTTTCGTTTGTTCATATAGGCAATCACCGAATCAATTCTGTCTGTTAATCCTTGCCCTTCTCTTCCGGGTACAAAACGGGTGATATGAGGACCTGCTTTCTGTATACTTTGCGTACGCAGTTTACCACTCCACCAAGGCACTTCCAGTTTACCTCCTGTTAATAAAGCGCCATCCATGGTAAGTCGTCCGTTTATAATTTGAATAGACTTAGATGGCTTATCGGACGCTGGGGTCTTCTTCCATTTACTATCATCAATGGATTTTAGTTTGGCTGGGATATCCACCACAAGTTCAGATTGATTAATCCATGCTTCCAGCGTTAATTTAGGTTTCTTTGCTTCTTGCGCCAAGTGCATAGCCGTTTCAATATCGGGGCTACTGGATGCATTGGTATTCATCGGTAATATACGTGCACGGTCGGATACATCTTTTCCAAGGCGTTCTTTCAGTTGGGCATAGAAAAAGCTACGAGGCTGTACATGATTGTTTGATTCTGCCCAATCGCCATCACCCGAGAACTGTGCCCAACAGCCGTAAGCCCTGTTTGCGGCATCTGCTGCCGGAGAGTAACATTCTATTTCAGCAGCCGTACATTGCCAGAATAAGCTATTGGCGGTATTCCATCCGGCTCCGTTTTTACCTTGCCACAGATTCTTAAAGCTAAGATTATGACCATCAATATTCACCACATCAAATAAAACACCACAAGCCCAGGAGTCAATAGAGCCACTAAAGCTAAAAGATTCTTTAGATTCGCACTGTACAAAAGCATTCGGACCGGCAGCGCAGTAGCCTACTGCGAAATCATGAATCCCATATTCTGAGTAGCAACGTTGAAAGAGGTTTTGCTGTCCATAAGTTAAGAATGTACTTCTGCGCATTCCTCCTATTTCTGATACCGGAGCCAAAGAAATACAGTCTTCTACTGTTACTTTGGATGCAGTAGGTTGAAGCACAACAGCACTTCCGGCAAAATGCTTAAAGTTGACTTTCTGCACAAAGCAATTCTCGGCATTTTCTACGGAAATACCTGTCCAGCAGTGATCTTCATCCTTGGGGTAGTTCTTATCATAATCTGACAGAAGCGTTATATTGCTGATTCCAGAGTTGTTGATACGTCCATTCCATTGGTAAGTCACTAATTGTCCACCGCCATAATTGACATCTAAAGCTACTGTTATTGGAGCATCAAATTCAACTTGATTGCCTGTAACTTGTGTCACAGTTCTATCCCAATGGAGATCCATCTCACCGGGTTTCCAGCCTAAGGCGCCGATGCCTCCTCCAAAAACATCACACCCCAAAGAGGCAATCCATTCTTTTGTGGAAGGACGAATAATGAATATACGGGAACCTTCATGAATCTTTCCGTTTGTAGCTGCCAACCGTACATGAGTACTATTTACCGGAATATATGATTCTGCAATCACTAATGTATCAAGCATCTTTATATCCGACTTACCTTCTATACGAAGGAGCGCTCCTCTGTCTACTCCTTTCTTTAATAGGATGGTTTGTTCTTTATTTATGCCTTGCAATACAACGCCGGAGGCTGCTATGTGTAACCCTTCACTTAATTCAAATACTCCTTTATCCAGAAGTACAGTTCCTCGGAAGCCCTCTTTATTTAACGGAAGAGAAGATACATAGTCAATAGCTTGTTGTATCCGGGCAGAGTTATCTCCCTCTTTAGGAGATACCAAGACAGCAGCAAGAACGGCCGGGATATCTTGGTTTGAACTTTTATATCCACAAGTTGAAAAATCAAGAATACGGTTTCCTTTGGCATCAGGTAAATAAACAAGCCGATCCCTTTCTACTTTTAAAGGAAAGGTTTGCGCAGTAACCCGCGCAAACCCCGTACATATTACTAACCATAGTAAAACAATACTCCTAAATAAAGGTATTTTTTTCATTATATTATCAATTGCTTTAGTATGTATTCAAAATTAATTCATCTATTTAATTAAACTGCAAGCATTTACCCCGACAGGGGTAATATGTGCATAACCCTGGGTGAGCGAAGCGTAACCCAGGGTAGATAGCTTCTCTTTTCCTCTGAACCCCGAAGTGGGTTCAACCCTTTCAGGTTGAGTCTGTGTGTAGTGACTTGCCAGCCCCGGGCTGCGCTTCGCTGACCCGGGGTTATGCACATCTCACCCCTCTCGGGGTGATTCATTGATAATGACGATTGAAATCCGATATTGTAATCGAAAAAGTTACCCTTTTCTCCATTCATTGATATATTCCCTCGGAGTTTGATTGTATTTCTTTCTGAAACACTTGCTGTAGTAGCCGGAATCTTTAAAGCCAACTGCATAAGCTACTTCGGAAATACTCATATCGGTATTTTTTAGTAGTTCCACAGATTTATTTAAACGGACTTCTTTCACCAAATCCACAGGAGCAAGTCCGGTAAGGCTTTTCAGTTTCTTGAAGAATGCTGAGCGACTTAAACCTATATTGGAGGCAATGGCATCTATATTAAAGTCGCAGTTGTCCATGTTTTCTTCAATCACCTTATGAATTTTCTCAAGCAGTTGCACATCTTTCTTTACCAGATATTGCTCGTAGTTATCCGTCTCCGGGTTTTCTTGTTGCTGCCATACCCTTTCGCGGAAGAGTTTTCGTTCACGCAATAACTGATCTACACGAGCTATCAGATATTCTTTGCTAAACGGTTTTGTTATATAGGCATTGGCTCCCTGACTAATGGCATTGGTTTTAGCCTCATCATCATTTTTAGCTGTCAGGATAATAACCGGAATATGACTAATCTGGAAGTCTTTACGAATCAGACGAAGCATTTCCAGTCCATCCATCTCGGGCATCATTTGGTCGGTCACTACAATATCGGGATGGTAAAGGTGTACTTTCTTAAGCCCTTCTACTCCATTATTGGCGGTATATACGTTGAATTTGTCTTCCAATTGTAGTTTAATAAGGCTGGCCAAATCTCTGTTATCTTCTACCAATAGTAAAGTGGGTAAAGCTGCATTTGCCGGCTCATCAGTGTCTATATTATCTTCGGAAGCTATATCCATATTCTGCAATTCTTCGTCGGTGGCTTTATCATTATCACTCATGTAGAAGTCGACTTCCGATGGCTTATAATACTCTTTACCTATATTCAATTCAATGGTAAATACAGATCCTTTTTGCTGCTGACTTTCTACTTTGATAGAACCATGATGCAAATGCATAATCTCTTTAGAAAGCGCCAACCCGATGCCGGTTCCCTGATAATAAGTTCCCCGAGAATTTTCTCCTTGAGAGAAGCGCTCAAATATCTCGTCCAACTTACTTTGCTCAATGCCTACGCCGGAATCTTCTACCCGGATATAACAATTCTTACCATCATTGGTAATGCCTGTACTCACAAAAATACTTCCTCCGGCCGATGTAAACTTAAAAGCATTGGAGATTACATTCCTCACCACAATACCCAGCCTTTCCTTGTCGGCCCAAATCATAATGGGTTCATCGGTAAGGTGGAACGAATAATTAATTTCATTCTCCTCGGCCAATATCCGGAACTCCTTATGGAAAGAGTTCATCATAACATTCAGGTTCATCTGAGACACATGCAGACGCATCTTTCCGTTTTGTATCTTACGGAAATCAAGAATCTGGTTCACCAGTTGTAGCATTTGGTCTGTATTCTTTTCCATTAGTTCCACATACTGCTTACCTTTGGAAGACAATCTTTCCTTTTCTTTTAATTCTTGAATAGGACCTTTGATCAGCGTAAGCGGTGTACGCAGTTCATGAGAAATATTTGTAAAGAACTTTATTTTGAGTTCGGATAACTTCTGTTCAATATAGATATCATTCTTCATCTTCATCAGCAGCAGGGCTACCCGAATGCCAAAGAATAGAAATATAGCTCCCAAAATAACATAAATGGTATAGGCCCACCAACTCCTCCACCAAGGTGGAAGAATGGTAATATGCAAGGTCTTCTCAGAAACGGTGTCGGGAGTAGCTTCATCTACGCTTTGCACACGAAACAAGTATTTTCCGGGAGGTACATTTGTATAAGAAGCTATCCGGCTCTTACCACTAAAGTGCCATTCTCTCTCGTAACCCTCTAAAATATAGGTATAAGATATTCTGTTAGGATTTACATAATTCAATGCTGCAAACTCCAATGCAAACATAGACTGATCATATTTTAATGTAATCTCCTCTGCGTATTTAATGGATTCTGTAATGATAGGATGGTCTTTAAAATTCCACAGTTCTTTATTCGATATCTTAAAGTCGACAATATAAGTCTGGAAGTTAGAATTAAAAGATTCTAATTTATCCGGATTAAAGATTAATACGCCTTCTCTACACCCCAACCATAAATCGTTGTTTAGTGTTCGCAGAGCAGAGCCTTCTTCCATTTTCACATTCAGGAAACCATCGTATTTATCGTAATTACGGAAGTGCTCTGTTTGTTTATTGAAACGAGACAAGCCGCTTTCGGTAGCCAACCAAAGATTTTGCTTATCATCCTCTACAATAGAAACGATTACATCTGTATTCAATCCTTCTCGCATACCATACGTTTTAAAGATAGGCCGACGCAATTCATGGTCATACTTAATGAGTTTATTAAGTCCTCCCCCAAACACACTCACCCAGATTTGAGAATCGGCATCTTTGTAAAGCACGTAAATATCATTATCGGCAATATTGGAGCTTGCGCTTTCTTCGCGGTATGTTTCGAATACAATTTCTTCGGGAGCATTGAAATTTCCATCGAAAGACATCAATCCGTCGGTAGTACCCACCCAGATACGTCCATCGGCATCTTCGGTTATATTACGAACTTCTAAATAGAGTCCGTAAGGCGGATAATGTTTAAAACCATTGTATTTGTTTTTAAAAGTAATCTCTCCACCTTCTTCCCAAACTAAGTTGAGTCCTCCCCCCATTAGCCCAGCCCAGATACGCCCTTTGCTGTCTTGGTATGTAAAATAAGCATCGTTATGGTTGATAGAAGAAAGCACATTCGCATCATTCGTGAAACGAGTAAAGCGGAAACCCGCAGGAGAAAGAATATCCGGTTGAGCTTTCACCAACCCATTCCCTTTAGTTGAGAACCAAAGATTTCCTTTATCGTCTTCCATGATATGATATACATTCCCAATAAAGGAGTTTCCTTCGGAGAAAACTTGTTTCAACTGCCCGTTTGCATTTAACCTGTATAGGTCTGCCCACCGGGTACCAATCCATACATCTCCATTCTTTGCCTGAAACAAGGCTCTCACTCCCTTGTTCGAAACATCCAGATTAGAATGTCCGGATAGTTTCTGGGGTTCGAACAACTTAAACTGCTTCTTGGGGAAGTTAACCCGGTAAACCCCCATAGCAGTTGAAGCCAACCAAAGTACGCCATCTTCATCTACCATCTGATCGAAGAAAAGCTGTTCGGGCATTACGTCGGTAAAAGGTTTGAGGGTATTCAGAGAGATCATATTGGCATTCTCCCGATCAAACATTAACATTTCGCCGGCAGGAGTTAGAAAGAATAGTCCTTGCTCTCCGGCATCCTGATATTCGAAGGAAACAATACTCAACCCCACATTGAAAGGAAAGCGTTTAGAGGTTTTATTGAGTGGATCATAATACAATAACGCATTATCATTCTCTACAAACCATATCTTATCATATTTATCGACAAAGGAATGAAGAGCATGTGTTGTATCAAGGCTTACAGGTAGTTTAGATTGTTGCTTATAGCCAAGGTTATACTCATATACTCCCTGATTTCGAACAGATATATAGGCTACACCGGAAGGAAGAATTAATATATTCTGTATAGCATTAGTTACACCCGGCAACTCGTATTTATTGACTGAACCGGACTGAATATTGATACTGTAAACTCCTCCGGCTTTATCTCCTAACCAAACAAAGTCCGACGTTTCGTAAGCACAGGTAAAGATATCATGTGAGGAAACCGACATCTTGCGACAAATAAAATCGGCAGGTTTTCCTTGCAGTTCATCGCCTTTCCTACAAGAAAAGATTTGGTAATCTTGCCCAATCCAGCTTATGTATTCCTGCGTCTCAACAAATACATTGTATTTAAGACGAGAATCATAAGGGTTGATGTCTCCACTGGCATCATGCAGCAATTTTATTTCTATCTTGCCATCGGGAGCAGCGTATGCACGTAGCAGGTTTTTATCTTTCGTAAGTAAAAGCACTTCGCCATCGGGCGTGTTTTGAATCTTAATAATCTGAGTATTCCCTGAATAATCTTTCACATCATCATAAACCGCATGAAATCTCTCATAGTGTTTATTGAAGATATAAAGCTTTCGGTCGATTGTTTTAATCCAAAGGAATCCGTTTTTATCTTCTACAATGCTCTGTATTTTTCGGGGAGGTATGTCGGAGTAAAAGCCTTCGCGGTTATTATAGGTTTTAAATTTTGTACCGTCAAAACTACACAGACCGTACCAGGTACCAAACCAAATAAAGCCATCCTCTCCTTTCAGGGAACAGTTTACGTTGTTATTGGGCAGGCCTTGCTCTACGCCGTAGTGTTCCACAATTATATTGGGGTTGGCATATATTCCAAATGATATAGATAGAAAGAATAAAAGTAAAAGGTGCTTCTTCATGGTTAATTATGAATGTATCAGATCAAAGATAATGAAAAAGTTACAAATAGGTAATATACGATTTATACTATGCGGTATTTCATCCAAATCATTTCTCAATCCCAAACTCCGTTTGTTGCTTCTCCACTTCTTCCAGCAGTTTCACCTTTTCTTCATCTGTAAGGATATTCTTTTGCTCACTATTGCTATCTTTCATATCTTTAGTAGTACTCGATGTTTGTTCTTGTTCCAGAAAACAGAACGGCAAATTCGCCGGAATACTTTCAAACTCAATTTCCGCAGGAGTCGGTGCCAGTGTTCCTTCAAACAATACACGGGCTTTCACTTTTATCTTTCCGGCCTTACGGGTTGAACGCACTAATAACGGAGCAGAGCCAAATTCCACTGCACGCGGATTAGCCCCTATACGCTCATCACCAATGATGACACCTTCGCCCTCTACCGTAAACAAAATATTATCTTTTGCCAGGCGGCGTACATTTCCACTATCATCTGTTACCTCGGCTATTACTACCACAAAGTCAGAGCCATCGGCTACCAATGCTTGTGAACCATGATCTACAAATAATCGGAGTTTTGTTGATCGACGAGAAGGCATTTTCTTTTCTGTACACACTACCTTTCCGTTTACAATACCTTCTACTACAAAGTTTACTTTCTGCCAATTCTTTTGAATGTAACTATATTCGCGTGCTTCCCAGAAATCCCACACATTTTCGAATACGACAGGTGCATTTGGTATATGACCTTTGGCATGTACAACAGGCTTCACCCAGCTCTTGGTTCCATCATAAGCAGATAGACGAACAGAATCGCAATTGCTGAATACAACTACATCGCTATCTGAGTAGGCAGACATTTCGTGTGCCACAAATACCATCGGCCCTGATTCTGCCAAAGGATGTTTTAAATCGGCAGCAGTCTGGCTACGGAACATATAATATGCATATTTAGGTTGACGGAATGCATCGCACAGCCCTCCCCAATAAGGATCGGGGTGATAGCCACGCTGGTGGTCGAAAGAGTGCCATTGTGTACCTCCTATAAATCCACCGACAGTATGATACATTTCATCGTAACTTTGAGTTAATGAAAGGGCTTGTACCAATAATGCGCGTTCTCCAAAGCTGCGACTGGCACGATTGTTATTGTTATGTGCATACCAATCGTCTACTTTTTCGCCAAACTCGCGGGTAAAGATGTTTTGCTCGGCTACTCCTTTTGCATCATCTCCCGGCCAACCGTAAACTACATCATAGTTTTCTTTTACTCCATCGGAGTGTACATCGGCAGCCGCCACAGGACGACCCGGATAAGGAAATTCGTCTTTGGTTATTTGCAAAGCTTCGAGTGCAAACTCCAACGGATAGCGGGTTTCATTTAAAATGGGTTCCCACATCAATACAGAGGGGTGATTGCGGTCGCGACGAATGATCTCGCGTGTGTTTTTATGCACCAGACGGGCAAATTCAGGATCTTTGTTCCAGTATTGCCATCCGGGTGTAGCTACAATTACAAACATGCCCAGTTCATCGCAAGCATCCATAAAAGACGGATCCATAGGGTAATGAGCTACACGAATGATCCGGCAACCGGCATCCCGCAGTAATTTGGCATCCCTCCACTGTTGAGAGTTGGGAACAGCATTACCCACATAAGCAAAATCCTGATGACGATTGGTTCCTACTAACTGTCCGAACGGCTTGCCGTTGAGCCAGAAGCCCTCTTTTCCTTTAAACTCAGCTTTGCGAATACCAATACGGGTGATGCCTCCATCCAACGATTGCTTTCCATCTTTAATACGAGATTCCACCCGGTAAAGATAAGGAGCATCCGGCGACCAAAGTTTAGGGTTTCGAACACTGATTTGTTGTTTAGTTGCTTTAGATTCTCCCGGCTGAAGCGTAATTCGATTAGAAACCTTCTTCACCAATGTGCCTTCGGCAGTCAGTAAGGTGGTTTCTACGGTAATGGTTTGAGCAGTTTTTGCGCTATTCTTCACATCGGTATCTACATATACTTCCGCACTTTTATCGGTTATGTTATCGTAATGTACAAAGACACCACCTCCGGCTACTTTGCGAGCCTCCACAGCATCCGTAATGGCTACCGGAGATTTGGCAATCATCCAAACATCCCGATAGATTCCACCATGATAAGCAAAGTCGAGCGTGTACTGGCGTTTCCCCGGAGGGTAGTTTTTATCGTCGCTGTTATCGGCAAATACGGCAATCAAACAAGCATCGCCTGCTTTCAATCCTGCTTCCGTTAGGTTTATCTCAAAAGGCAGATAACCGCCCAAATGTTCTTTTACTTGCTTGCCATTGATGAAAACAATTTGTTTTCCCATAATGGCTTCAAAGTGAATAATTACTTCTTTATTTTTAGTTTCGTTGGGAAGTACAAAACGCTTGCGGTACCAAGCCGGCCCCTGATAGTTTCGGCAACCACTGGCTTCTGCCGGCATCAATTCTACGGTATGCGGGGTAGATACTATTTCCCAGCTACTATCATCGAAGTTGAGTGCTTCGGCTCCTTTCAAATCGCCTTTGTAATAACGCCATCCAGGGTTGAAGTTATAAATCAAGCGTCCGCTGTCTTCCAAAGGGATGAAGCCTGCTATGGAGAAGTAAGCCTCTCCCCGGCCCTCTCCCAAGGAGAGGGAGGAAGACCGTGCGGTAAGAGTTAATATAGAAGGGGACAATAATGCTAAAAGTAGTAAGAGGATATGTTTTTTCATATTGAGGTTATTTTAATATTTACGGGTTGATTCTCCATTCTCAAAAGTTATGCCATTACACAAAACGATTTCTATTCCCTTTCCGCACGGTCTTCCTCCCTCTCCTTGGGAGAGGGCCGGGGAGAGGCTTCGGGAGAGGCTTCGGGAGAGGGCCGGGGAGAGGCTTGCTTTTCCATTTTTCAATTTCGCTTCTATGATTCGATTCTTCGGTGCATGCAACTTAAACTCCACGTCCCAATCCGAAGGCCATGCCGGGAAAAGATAAATGGTATCTCTGTTTGTTTGCAACAGCATTTCCTGCAATCCAATCATACCGCTTCCACCATGATTATGGTCGGGTGTCCAATCGAAACCGGGTCCCCAAAAGGCAGGGAAGCGATGCAGACCATTACTTAGTTTAAGTAGAGCCAGACGAGCCGCTTCATCGGTCAATCCCAGGCAAGCCGCCCAGATGTTATCTTGCTTCCAACCAATATGCGACCGAAATTTCACAGCATCCGGATCGTACCAATAGGTATTCCGGGCTATTTCCAAACCATCCTTACCTATACCATACATCCGCCAAGGATACACCGGATAAAGTTGAGGTGTTTCCACATTGTTGATTCGTTCCCAGATTTTAGCGGGAGAAATCATCTCTTTACCATCTACTATTCTGAGTGGAATGGGGGGAATGGTTTTCAATAGTTCTTCTTTCCGACCGAATGTTTCGAGTACCGTTCGTAAGGCTGCAATGGTACTGGAAGCATTGTTGGTCATTTTATAGGTTTCGCAGGCAGAGCCGGGGAAAAGAATTAAGTGCCCGTCTCCATCCAGTTCTTTTCTTCCGCGTCGGCTTGCCCGATATCGGTAATGTTCATCAAAAAAGGTGAGGCAGCTTTCAATAAAAGGAATGTATTTGTTGATATCAGCTCCCTGATAGTTTTGTGTTTCCAGTATCATTTGGCAGAACTCCAATACCGTATCCCATTCGTATTCCAGCCAAGCGTTATATTCCAATCCTTTATCAAACCAGTCGGGACGCTTAAATCCGTATTCCGCAGGATTGGGCAGACCAAAGTTTTCGAGTTGTTCGGCAAAGCAAGCACCTTTGTGCCCCCAATAAACTTCGGAACGTAATTCGGCACTACCTAACATCCGATTGTAAAAGTCGAACTGGGCTGCCATCATATCCGTATCACCGCTTTTCAGCATTGGCCAATAAACCAGGCGTTGGTTCTGTGCCGTCATGGTTCCCCCACCCCATTTCCGATAATCGGGGGTAAAGGCTTGTTTTTCATCTACATAACAGGGGTCGAAAGTAAACAGCCCCCCGTTAAATTTTGTGGGAACACTGCTGTATGCATTGCATCCCAACATATAACGGAAAAGGGTATAGTTACGGGTAATCTCTTCCGCCTCACCGGAGGCTTTAATATAGCTACGCTCCCAAAATGCATTCCACCAGGCACGAGACTGCTTCCGATCTTTGGCTACTTGTATATTTGCAATGGTTTTATTCAACCCTTCCTGCCACTGTTCCATTGTTTCTGTCTGCTCCGTATGCAAAGCAATACATATATGTTCTTTACGAACAGGTTTCTTGGTACGGAATACCCAAGCACAATAATCGGTACCTGCATAAGTACCTTCTTGGGTGCCCACATAAGATAAATGATCTCCCCAAAGCCGACCACCAAAAGTTAGATTAGCCAAAGGATTCATCATTCTTTCTTTAACATGCTCCAACCCTTGTTGCTTTACTACTACGTCAAAAACTGTTTGTGCAGGATTGCGATGATAAAAAACAAGTTCATCATGAATGGTATATATAGAGTCTTTAGAGGTATAACTATCTTTAGGAGGTGCCCACTTATAAGAATTCTGCTGCCCTTCTCCTTTTCGTATCGTTCTGTTCCGGTAACGCCAGTTTTCATAAAATACTTCGGCCGTAACAGGTTGCTTACTATTCATTTCCAAGTGAACAACCGGGCTAAACACGTATGCCCAGAGTTGGATGGTAGTTCCACCTGCTGCCACCGTTATATAACCGTCGTTTAGTTTAAGCTCTTGGCGAAAGTTCGTTGTATTTTCAAAAGGGTTAGGTGATAGGCGCAGACGAATGCGTCCTTGTTTAAGCATACAATTATGTTCATCGAAAGTGCCGCTTCGGCTCAGATAGAACAACAAGTCGCCATTCTCTACCCACACATTCATCCCAATGTCTCCGCCTCCGCAAGGCATAGACTCAGAAGAGTTCTGGCTGGGGGTATTCCAAACAAAAGAGGCATGTTGACTCCGAAGAGTCAACACGCTCGAAAACACCAACAATAGAATGATAAAAAAAATCTTTCTTTCCATAAAGAAAGAGACGAAAATAATCGCGATTTGTACTCAATAAGATTAGTCTATATCATTCTTAGGTTCTTGCCAAGGCTTTTTCGATGGGTATAATTAATTCAAGCGGCAAAAGATTTCTGTTCAGATTGATTTTATTGATCAAAAAGTGTCACAAGTGTCACAAATCGTTTTAATGAGTTGATTTACAGAGTTGAATAGTGGGTGATACTTTTCTAAAAAACATCACGGAAGTGTCACAAGTGTCACACTTGATAAATGGTGTTTTGTTCCAAATTTTGATGCGGTTTTAAACATCTTTCCCCACCCGGGTGTAGACGCCTTCTCCACCTGGGTGTAAGCGGTTTGTACATCCGGGTGGAGCAGGGTTCTACATCCGGGTGTGGAAAGAAATTTCAAAGTGATTTATCCCGTTTCTTTCTATTGCCGAGAGCATTTATGCCTCAATAAAAGTTTTTTCGACACACCTTCCCCCCCAAAAAAAAACCACCAAAACAATTGTTCTTTCATTCCTATTTATTCTTTTTATTGAAAAGAAGAAAAGATTCATTTTGACTGCTACAGCAAAATACGTACTTTTGTGGAACGTAATAATTGAAGTGAAATCTATTTTTAACAAAATAAGACGAAATAAAATGAAGAAAGTCCTTTTAATTTTAATTTGTGTTCTCTGTTACCATGTAGCACAAGCACAGATTAATGCTACTACTAAAGTTACAGAAACAGAGTTAAACAATTTGCGTAATGAGTTCCAGGAACTATTCAAGCAAAAAGATTACCAGAATGCAGTAGAGAAAGGGGCAAAACTTGGTGAACTGTTGGTAGAAGAACAAAAGAATAAAGAAGCTGCTCCCATTTTCTACCAAATGGACCAGTTGGTTTATGAGAGTGAAAAGAAAACCGGAAAAACAAACTTCCGTTTGCGCTTTCTTATTGCTAATCAGCGTTTGCGTATGTACACTCGCGAAGGTAAGTCCGAAAGCAGTAAAACACAATATAACCTGATGCAGTATTGCATGAGCTATCTAAAAAATGATAACTCCCTGATGGATGATATGCTTTTATCGGAAGCTGAATACTACTATACATTCGGGCAAACAGCCAAGAGTCTGGAATCGTACAAAGAATTATTGCAAAGATGTCTTTCCGGCAACAAGGAAGAAAGTAGAGAAAGTTGCTATAAAGACATGTTGGCTTATGCGGATCGTAAAAATATGGCTCCGCTAACTAAATCGGTTCAGACGTTGTATACTGCGTGGCAAGATTCTATTAATATGGTAAAAGCTGCCCGCGAACTGGAAAGCTTAAAACAGCAACATGTTGTTCTTCAACAAGACTTGCAGGAAAAAGAGCAAACCATCAGCACCAACAAGGCTGTCACCATTGGTTTGTGGACAGTTATTATTGCACTGGCAGCTATAGCCGGTATATTACTTCTCCTTCTTTTCAAGAGCATCTATCAGGCAAGAAAGCTGAAAAACAGTTTGAAGATTGCCAATGAAAGCAATGCACAGAAATCTCACTTCATCAGCAATATTAATACACAGATAACTCCTACACTGGAAGTAATGGAGAATGCAGTTGGAAATCCCGGATTTACCGATATTATTCAGAAAAGCATTGTTGCACTAAAAGGCAGAATCGCCAACATGCAAACTTATATTTCTCTGGAAGAGTCGCGCGAAGAGGCATATCCTATCAACAATCTGGATGTGAAACTGCTTTGCGAAACTGTAATGCAAAAGGCAAGTGCCAATTTCAACCCGGGAGTTGAGTCTGTTACTACCGTGCCCAGAGTAACCGTAAAAACAAATACAGAAGCGCTGGAACACATCTTAACTTATCTGCTTGCTCGTGCTGCGTCGAATACAGAGGCCGGAAGAATATCATTGGAATTTAAGAAACGCAATGCACGTACCGGACAGTTCATTATCACAGACACAGGAACAATTATCGAATCCGAAATACAGGAAGAACTGTTTAAACCATTTATGGAAACCGATCCTTTGGCAAAAGAAGATGGATGGGGACTTCCAATCTGTCAACTAATGGCATATAAATTGAATGGAACATTGAAGATAGATACGGAATA
This sequence comes from Bacteroides sp. 224, assembly GCF_010500995.1. GTDB lineage: Bacteria > Bacteroidota > Bacteroidia > Bacteroidales > Bacteroidaceae > Bacteroides. The sequence goes on from NZ_QVMK01000002.1 coordinate 146,329, forward strand.
CAAGAAAGGAATAAGATTTATCCTGGATTTGTGTTCATAAAAGGCTTTGGTGTCGCATTATAAAAATTCTTTTTATGAAATCTATACCCTGACGGATTAAGCAATTACCCCGGCAGGGTATATATATCATACACCTTTTATTCCTACTGTTTTTTCACGATTGCAGAGGGAAATCCAATAAAACATGAAACACACACATCAATATATCTTTTGCTTTTCACCGAAAACATCTACCATATTCAATAGCATAATCGTCTTGTTATTCTTCTTCACAATGCATCCTTGTATGGCGCAAACTGATAATGGTGAGCCATCCGAAATTCGGGTAAATAACAATCTTACACTCTGGATTAAGCAGATTACCAAAGACGAATTTACTGTACAGAAGCAAACTGCAACACACTTGCGCCACAAGCCTTACAAGAAGATTGAGAATCTTGCCAAAGTACAGAGAATGCTTGGCAAACGGATGAGAGTAATTGACAAAGAGGATGAAGAAATAATCATCCATGAATTTGAGATTACCCTTAACAGTGGAAACAAACGATATCTGGATAATGAATTTTATTTTGTCGCTTATTATCCTGAAATAAAAGTATTACTTTTCGATACCGAGGGAGGCTATTATTCAATTGATTTCAAGAATAACACAGAAGAATATGACGTAAGCCCGGATAATCATTCTATATCGCCCAACAGACTGTTTCGGATAAATGCGAAATGCCCTAATAATTTAGCCAAAGATGATTATAGTTATTTCATTGAGATATGGAACAGGGATATAAAACAATATGAACACATAGGCGACCTGTTCTCTGTGGGTGGATATGATTTTGACTGGATATGGATAGATGACAATACGATACTATTTACATATATAGCTTACCACCAAATAGAAAAAGAACGCATATATCAAGAAGTAAAGATCAAAGTAGTTTAAATAAGACTCACCCTTCTCTCCTCCCCCCCTTTTGCATGAAATGAGTACAAATACTCTCCCAAGCCGTCCTCTTTGATACATCCGGCAACTATTTAACATGCAAAATATGAATAAACTATTTGGGATTACACTCTTATCACTCTTATTCTCCACTATAGGGTATGCACAGCAAACTATTTACGTTTCTCCCGGTGCAGCCAAAGGAGGAAAAGGAACCTTGCAGTCTCCCTACGCAAGCTTAGAGGAAGCACAAAAGGCAGTCAGAAGAATAAATAAAAAGATGACGGGAGACATCACGGTTTATCTTCGCGAAGGTACTTATTACATGGCATCTCCTCTTAGGTTTTCCGAAAAAGACTCAGGTACTAACGGACACCGCGTTATATACAAAGCCTATCAAGGCGAAACCCCGGTAATCAGTGGCGGACAAAAGGTGACAGGATGGGAACCTACCATGCACCGAAATATATACAGTGCTCCTTTCAAAAGCGAATCAAAACTACGGGCTCTCTTTGTTAACGGACAACGGGCACGAATGGCTATCACCTCGCAACCCATATCGGGACAAGGAAGCTGGGGAGCGTTGAAAGTCAACGGAAACGAGCATTGGGCTTATGGCGAAGGAACGGTGGTGGAAGGTATTAAATTCTTAAATGAAGACTTGCCGCTATTATCGAACCCCGAAGATGTGGAGCTGATTCACAAACATGTATGGAACGAGAAAATACTCTGCGCCTCGGAAGTAGCACGATTAGACAATGATACATTGGTAGTTAAACTTCAACAACCTTACGGCGCTATTCTGACATCGCTGGCATGGGCAGGAAGCACTCAATATGATAAAGGATTCTTTATCCGCAATGCGTTCGAGCTACTGGATAGCCCGGGTGAGTTCTACTACGACCGCAAAAAGCAGCGGATTTACTATTACACCGAAGATGAAGATATGTCCAAAGCCGAAGTAATTGCACCTGTCAGCGAGGGGTTGATACGCATTTATGGTACTTCCAACACTTCAAAGGTAGAGAATCTGGCATTCGAAGGAATCACCTTTAGTCACGATGCTTGGGAATTGATGGAGATTGACGGCTCTTACGGTTTCGGAGGAATCCAGAGTTTAGGATTGGCCATTAAATACATCCCCAACGGTAACTGGCACCCAACGAAGTACAACAGCACCGATGTTCCTCCCGGCACTATCGACGTGAAGAACAGTAAGAACATCTCTTTTGTGGGCAACCGCTTTGAGCAACTGAACTCGGCAACAAGCATCAGCTATGTAAATGATGTGACCGACTCGCAAATCATCGGCAACTTCTTCAACGATCTGTTAGGCAATGCTGTCAACGTGGGGCATCCGCAACATTATGAAATCGGCGACGGCGATATTTATGGTCCGGGCATCGAAGGTGTTTGCAAGAATATTAAGATTACCAATAATTATATCCGGAATATCTCGCTCGACTTCCGGATGGTAGAAGCTATCCTGGCTTTCTTTGTGGAGAATGTAAACTTCGATTATAACGATATCGCAGGAACTCCTTACGGAGCCATTGCCAACGGCTGGTGGTGGGCAAACGCAGGAATCCCCCCTTCGACTGTAGCCAAGAATAATACCATGAACTACAACCGGATTCACAATACGCACCTGGTGTTGCACGATGGTGGTATGTTATACACTTTAGGCAAACAACCTGATTCTCAGATCATTGGCAACTACCTAACAGACGGTCCTCGTTGTATTTACCCGGACGATGGTTCGGCCTACTTTACCATCAAAGATAATGTGATTTACAGTTTGCATAATCTGTGGTTGCACATCGCTTCGGATCGCTGCCACGACATTGTAATTGACCACAACTTTGTAAAAGATAACGGAACAATCAATAACGGAGTAAACACGCCGCTGACGAATACAATTAACTTCCGCAACCGTCCTTTCGATGATGAATCCAAAGCACTGATGGAGAAAGCAGGCATACAGGCACCATACAAGAATATCATTCCGAAAGAGGAGCCGAAGGAGATTTCGATTTATCCATTTGTGCAGAAAGAGGCGTGGATTAATTAATACAATCCTTTCTATTATAAACTAATTAAATAACCTTATGAGAATAATATCCACTCTCCTCCTTACCTTCTCCTTCCTGGCAGTGCAACACACCGCTGCCCAATCGGGCAAGGTAAATTATACTGTAACATCATCGGGATTCAATACCTATTCCACCGTATGTTACGGAAACCCTTACTCCGGCAATTGCCGCAGCATTCTTGAAATTGCCAAAGAAATAGACGGACTCACAGGGGTACGCCTCCCCGTTGACGAACAAGGCAACCTAAAACAAGCTCATTTACAATTAAAGTTCGATCGTTCGGTGAAGCTCCTATTGGGAGTAACCGTCCCTACCGATCAGGCAAACGCAACCTCTTTATTGTCTAAACTTGACTTTCATCGGGGTAAGGTTGCCGCCAAACCTGTATTACTGAATGCACTAAGCATCACCGAGCTTCCGGCAATGGATGTATACGAAGTACGTTATCCCGCCGGCGAACAAGAACTAACCATCCCTGCAAACCCGGGCTTCCACATCGCCATTCTGGGGGCAGTGGCTTCCGGTAAAAAGATTGCCTTCCGAGATGTAAAATTGGAAGATCAAGAGGATTATGCCTCCTTCCATATCGACGGATTCGCAGAAGGCACTCCCCTATTCACTGTAGTGGGCGGACAAGAACAACCGGTTATCAATGTAGGTTCGCCCGGCACGGAAGACATCCGGGGAGGCTTCGAAGCCGGTTCGGCAATGAAGGTAAACGGAGTTTATCATATATTTCCTACCGAACGAACAGGTGCCGCCGATATGCCAATGAGCCACGACCGCGTAAAAACCCGCATTGGTCACTGGACAAGTCCGGATGCTATTCACTGGACACGTCAATCTACCATTCTGGAATCCAGCGGGGTATATGCCATTACGCACGAAGACAACCCGATGAACGATCGTCGTTCTGCCATCTGGTCATTCAATGCGGTATTCAGCGAAGAAAACAACCGTTGGTATGGTTATTACCTGGCTTATACTACCGATCAGGAAATAGAACCGAACCATTCTTGGGGTCGCATCTGGCGGTGCGAGTCGCAAGTGCCCGGTAAAGAGGGAATTGGTGGGCCTTACAAAGATATGGGCATCATTGTAGAACCCGGATTGGATTCTCAGCTATGGGAAGGTCGTCAGGGAGTAGCTTCTTTCTATCCTTTTAAAGTAAAAGATACCTGGTATGGATTTATCAGTGGCGCTTACCCCTTCCTGTCTAAAGAAGACTATCCGCTGCATGGAGGAGAGAAAAAGAAAGCCTGGTATGTGGGATTGGCACAATCTAAGACTATGGAAGGTCCTTGGACACGCTTAGGCGAGGATATCAATCCGCTTACTTGCATTCATCCTACCTTTGTAGAGAATCCTATGGTATCCAAACTGCCCAATGGGGTTTACATTGCCATGTTCGACGGTGGACCTTCATACCTCAAACTTCCCAACAAACTGGCTTACACCTTATCTAAAGATGGAGTAAACTGGACACGTGCGCGCTACCTCGCTATCGACTCGAAAGTTAACAAATGGTGGATGACCATGCGCACACCGCTATGCCTGATTCCCGAAGGAGACGACGTATACACCATTGTGTACACAGCATGGGTGCATGACGAAAGCAGTGAGAACCCACACGCAAAGACACGTTTCAATCCGGTGGGAATGGTAAAAGTGAAGATTGACATGAAAGCTTTGGAGGAAGTTTTATAAAAAGCCCGTTTTCTCATTCTTCTCAAGCCCTTGAGATTTTTTTCTCTACGGCTTGAGTACAAATACTCAAGGGCTTAAGAATATTTTCTCAAAGGCTCGAGAATAGCTATTCAAAAGGCTGGATTAAAGCCAAATAAAAAGCGGAAACCTCCAAAGAGATCTCCGCTTTTTATGCTGAATCAGAGTGCTATTAAGCGTTGTTGATAACTCTCTTTTCTTTGATTCTTGCTTTCTTACCGGTAAGTGCACGCAGGTAATACAATTTAGCGCGACGTACTTTACCCACTTTGTTCACTTCGATTTTGTCGATAGCAGGTGATTCAATTGGGAAAATTCTTTCTACGCCCACAGTTCCTGACATTTTACGTACAGTAAAACGTTTTTTGTCGCCATGACCGGCAATTTTAATAACAACACCACGGTACAACTGTACACGTTCTTTGTTACCCTCAACGATACGATATGCTACAGTTACAGTATCACCAGCTTTAAAAGCAGGATGTTTCTTTCCGGTAGCAAATGCTTCTTCTGCAATTTTAATAAGATCCATCTTTTATTTCTTTAAATTGTTTATCGATACAACGCAACATATCAAGTAACTCAACACTCTTGACAGCGATTGCGCGAAAGCGGTGCAAAGGAACGAATTTATTGGCAAACAGCCAAACAATCCCCTTGATAAATAAGTCATTATGGATGTTTTTCTCGTACCTTTTAGGAAAATAGAATATTTAGCTTTATATTTGTGAATCAAAAAAAACATACTATGTATAGTTCATCAAGATATATTCATTATATAGCTCTGGCGGGGTGTATGCTTGCATCACAGTCTTTTCTGTCGTGCCGGTCGTCCGAGAAAGTCGTATCCGTCAAAGGAGATATGATCACCATATCGTCCGAATGGGATCATTCGCCGGATAATAAAGCGTTAGCCATTGTAGCTCCTTTCAAGGCAAAGGTAGACAGCATCATGTCTCCTGTTATCGGGGAAAGCGAGATGAATATGGAAGCTAAACGCCCGGAAAGTTTACTATCCAACTTAATTGCTGATGTGCTTCGCGATGCTACCATTCCGCACATCGGGCATCCGGCCGATCTGGGTATTATTAATATAGGTGGCTTGCGCAGCAGTTTGAATAAAGGAAAAATCACCTTTGGCAATGTATACGAGATTCTGCCCTTTCAGAATACGTTATGCATTGTTTATATCAAAGGAAAGAATTTGAAAGAACTCATGCAAAACATTGTTAGTGTAGGGGGCGAAGGGGTCAGCAATCTGGAGTTAATTGCAAACAAGCAGGAAATTGTCAGCGTAAAGATCGGAGGGAAACCTATCGATGACGAGCATATATACGAAGTGGCTACTGTTGATTATCTGGCAGAAGGAAACGACAAAATGATTGCCCTACAAAAAGCCGAAAGAAAAGAGTACATAGCAACCGAGGCTGTTCGCGACCTTTTCCTGAAGTACATTAAAGCACTCCATGCCGAAGGTAAAGGAGTTACTTCCCGAATAGAAGGAAGAATTCAACTTAATAATTGATACAGATGAAGCAACCGATAATCACATTCAAATCATTCACATTATTTCTCTTCTTATGCTTAGCCACCTCAATGGCAGCACAGAAGAAGTTAACCATATACCACACCAATGATATTCATAGTAGGATTGAACCCGTTCAGGATAAATCAGCAGATGATGTTTCGGCAGGCAAAGGCGGCCTTATCCGAGTGACAGGATGCGTGGAACAACTGCGCAAAAAAGATCCCAACCTACTGTTATTTGATTGTGGCGACTTCTCTCAGGGTACGCCCTACTACAATCTTTTTAAAGGAGATGTAGAAATTCAACTGATGAACGCAGCCGGTTATAATGCCGGTACTATTGGCAATCATGAGTTCGACTTTGGTATGGACAACCTGGCACGCTTAGTCAAGATGGCAAACTTCCCAATTGTTTGTGCCAATTATGATTTCAAAGGAACCGTACTCGAAGGATTGGTTAAACCCTATATCATTCTGAAAAAGAACGGACTGAAAATCGGTGTATTCGGACTGGGTTCCCGATTAGATGGGCTGGTACAAGCCTCTAATTGCGAAGGTGTTATCTTTCATGAACCTTATGACATAGCTAACAAAATAGCAGCATTACTCAAAAAGAAAGGTTGCAACATCGTAATCTGCCTCTCTCATTTAGGGTTACAAGGAAGCCCCAAAGAATCGGTTTGCGACATTGAATTGATACAACAAACACGTAACATTGATTTAGTTTTAGGAGGACATTCGCACACACTTATGCAAAGCCCCCAAGTTTACCAGAATCTCGACGGCAAAGACGTTTACGTCAACCAAGTAGGGAAAAGCGGAATATATTTGGGGAAAATGGACATCACCTTTAAATAAGCATTTACCACATTATGAAAAAATCACTCTCCATAGCAATCCTGCTATGGTTCGGAATCGTGCTGTTACAAGCACAACCCATTACTGTACTCGGAAACTATGCTCCGGTTATTCCACTAACAGCAGGCGACATTGCTGTATTAAGTATCGGAAAGCCCGGTAGCGACGGCGAGTTTCTACTTTCCTTAGAGGAACATACACCTATAAAAACATTTCGGATAAACAGTAAAACAACAGATAAAGACTATCTGAAAATAGCCAATGAATTAAAAGAGTACCGCCGCGTTATTGTCAGTGTTACGGGCGAAACGGTGGACGTACGCCAGCACCGTAAATTTCTCTCTTCGCTGAAGCTTCGTGCTCCTTTAATATATGTGGTATTCTCTTCCTACAGAATGCTTCATCTATTGGTAGAGCCCTTGGAGAAAGCAGCCGCCGTAGTAGTTACCCACGAACTGAACAAAAGTATTCAGAAAGATGCTGCCGATGTTCTGTTAGGTAAGAAAGATGTTAATGGCAAATTATCTATGCCCATCGAAGATCTGTTTCCCGAAGGAAGCGGAGAAGAGATTCTTAAAAACACTCCTACCGACGGTATTGTAGCAGATGATTACGGCATGAAGTCTCATATCTTAAACCGCAAAATAGGTCAACTGATAGAAAATTCTATTCAAGACACCATCTTCCCCGGTTGCCAGGTACTCATCTTAAAAGACGGAATTCCCGTAGTTGATAAATGCTATGGCACACATGCTTATAACAACCCAACACCTGTTATTCCTACCAGCATGTATGATCTTGCCGAGATCTCCCAAACAACAGGAACCCTACTTGCCATCATGAAACTGTATGATAGCGGATTGCTGAAACTCAATGATAAATTATCCGATTATCTACCCGACTTAAAAACAACCAATAAGAAGAACATCACCATTCGCGAAGTACTGTTGCACGAATCGGGATTAGCCCCTTACATTCGTCCTTACCAATATCTGGTAGACGACCATAGCGTGCAAGGACCTTTCTTCCAAGGGTTTAAAGATAAATCGCATTATACACAGGTGGGAGCCCGGGCGTATGCCTGTTCCGATTTCACCTTTAAGAAAGGGGTAATATCCTATCGGCAAGATAAAGAACACAACCTGCAAATGGCAGATGGTATATGGGTAGCAGACAGCTTCAAACAAACAGTCATGCAAGCTATTGCATATTCCGAAATGAGCCCCAAGCGCCATATACAAAGTAATATTGGCTTTGTGCTTCTGCAACAAGTAATTGAAAACATTACAGGTATGCCGCTACATCAATATTTATATGCGCAGTTCTTCGAGCCTATGGAGCTTTCCTATACATTATATCACCCTATACAGAAATACAATAAAGCCGAAATTGTACCAACAGTGACTAATGAATATCTCCGTCGTCAGGATATTCATGGGTATGTGCACGATGAGATGGCTGCTTGCCTGGGCGGGGTAGCGGGTAATGCAGGTTTGTTTTCTACTGCTCGCGAAATAGGCGCCATTCACTCCATGCTGCTCAATAAGGGCGTGTATAAGGGAATACGCTACCTGAAGAAAGAAACATGCCGCCTCTTCACCACCGGAGAATCCACCATCAGCCACCGAGGTTTAGGGTTCGACAGACCTGATTTGGAAAACCCTTTGTCGAGTCCTTGTTCGGCCTCTACCCCTGCCGAAGTATATGGTCAGACAGGATTTACCGGCTCTTGTGTATGGACAGATCCGATAAATAATATTATTTTTGTATTCCTAACCAATAGTATTTGTCCGAATGTATGGAATGATAAGATCATTTGGACAAAGACACGTGAAAAAATTCAGGAGTTCATTTATCAATCAATGGAGTACCAAAATGACTAAGAAAACTATTGTTCTTACACTTATTTCTATTTTATCGGTTCACCTAAAAGCTCAAATAGAGCCTGTTCTTTATTATAAAGCCACACAAGATGAACGCTGCCGGCAATGGGTAGATTCCATCTTCAATGAAATGAGTTTAAAAGAAAAAGTAGGTCAATTATTTATTTATACCATAGCTCCACAAACCACCAGTGCCAATATGACTTTGCTACGCGATGTAGTGAAAACCTATAAAGTAGGAGGATTATTATTCTCCGGAGGCGCATTGGAGAACTATGCCAAGCTCATCAACGAATCGCAAGAGATGGCAAAAACACCCCTAATGATTACTTTTGATGGGGAATGGGGACTTGGCATGCGCATTAAAACCATTCCTTCTTATCCTCGCAATATGATATTGGGATGCATTCAGGATGAACGACTCATTTATGAATATGGGCAGGAAGTAGCCCGTCAATGCAAAGAGTTGGGGGTACACGTTAACTTTGCTCCTGTGGCAGATATCAACATCAATCCTAAAAACCCGGTTATCAATACCCGTTCTTTTGGCGAAGACCCGGTTAATGTTACAGATAAAGTTATTGCTTATTCCTCGGGATTGGAGAGCGAAGGTGTGCTTTCCGTATCCAAGCATTTTCCCGGGCATGGCGATACAGATGTAGACTCTCACCATTCATTGCCTGTACTTTCTTTCTCTCGCGAACGTTTAGATAGTGTAGAGCTCTATCCTTTTAAGCAAGTCATACGTGCCGGCTTGGGTGGTGTCATGGTTGGTCATTTAGAAGTACCGGTGCTTGAGCCAACCAAAGGATTGCCCTCTTCTCTCTCGCGCAATATCGTAAACGACCTGCTTGTAGAAGAACTCGGATTCCGCGGTCTTGTATTTACTGATGCTTTGGCCATGCAAGGCGCTGCGGCGCTTAAGCATTTATCTTTGCAAGCTATTAAAGCCGGACATGATATGGTGTTGACTCCCCGTCAGCTTAAACAAGAAATAGAAGCTGTATTGCAAGCAGTGGATAAAGGCGAACTTAGCGAAGAGGAAATTGATCGTAAATGCAAAAAGATACTCACCTATAAATATGCACTCGGTCTTTCCAAAGAGCAAAAAATACAATTGTCGGGCTTGGAGCAACGCATCAACACGCCGCAAGCACGTGACTTAATCCGTCGCCTGAATCTGGCTGCTATCACTGTGCTCAAGAATAAAGATCAGGTATTGCCTCTTCATACAGATATAAAAGAAGTAGCACTCTTGCATGTTGGGGCTCCTGCCGATGCCGGTGTATTCAATGAAACACTAAAGAAATATGTCTCCGTAAAACCAATTACTTTGCGAGGCAATATGGGTGCAACGGAAAGAAAAACCATGCACGAGAGTCTGGCCAAACACAAACAAATCATTGTGTGTGTTACCGAAAAGCAGTTGACTCCTTACCAAACCTTCTTTGCCGAATTTGCGCCCGAAACTCCGGTTACTTATGTATTCTTCACACAAGCCAAACCGTTGCAACAGGTAGCAAATGAGGTTTCCAAAGCCTCTACGGTTGTTCTGGCTCACTCCACCGACAAATTTGTGCAAGGGCAAGTGGGTAACATGCTATTTGGAGAGGCTACAGCAGACGGACGCTTATCTGCCAGCATAGGCGATGCATTCAAAACCGGCGACGGTGTTTCCATCTCTATACGCACTCCACATCATTTCAACCCGGCCGACTACGGTTTTAAAACAAATATATTAAACCGAATCGACTCCATTGCACTCGAAGGAATCACCAAAGGAGCATACCCCGGATGCCAAATCGTGATTCTGAAAGAAGGAAAAACAATGTATGACAAATGCTTTGGCACCGTTACCGGAAAAGAGAGTACTCCGGTTACGCCTACTCATATCTACGACATTGCTTCATTAACTAAAACCAGTGCTACACTATTGGCTATCATGAAGTTATATGATAAAGGACTCTTTAACCTATCAGATAAGGCCTCTGCCCATTTGCCGTTTTTAAAGGATACCGACAAAGAAGATATTACCATCCGGGAGTTGCTTTATCACGAATCGGGCTTGCCTTCCAGTATCTTCTTTTACCTGAAAGCCATCAACAAAGACAGTTACGAAGGTCGATTATTCAGTGCTAAAAGCGATGCACTCCATACGGTACAAATAGGTGCTCAAACGTATGCTCAGCCTAAGTTTAAATTCTTAGATGGATTTATTTCTTCTACCTCTACAGCCAATCACACTTTGCAAGTATCTGATAATATGTGGTTAACAAACACATTCAAAGATTCTATCAACATAGGAATTGCAGATGCCAAACTCGGTTTAAAGCAATACAGATACAGTTGCGTAGGTTTTGTTTTGCTACAGAAAATAGCCGAGAAGTTAAGCGGCATGTCATTGGATGAATTTCTTCAAAAAGAGTTTTATACACCGATGGGGCTTCAAAGAACCGGTTATCTCCCACTACGCAAACATGCCAAAGACGAAATTGTACCGGCTTCTACAGATCCTTTCTTACGAAAAACAACTGTACAAGGCTACGTGCACGATGAGACTGCCGCTTTCCAGGGAGGTATCTCAGGTAATGCAGGACTCTTCTCAACTGCTCAGGAAATTGCCATGCTTCATCAAATGCTATTAAATGAAGGTGAGTTGGAAGGTAAACGGTATTTAAGCAAGGAAACTTGTCACCTCTTCACCACTGCCAAAGCAAAAAATAGCCGCAGAGGATTAGGATTCGATAAGCCGGATACTAAAGACAAACGAAAGAACCCATGTTCCGACTCCACACCTGCCTCAGTGTTTGGGCATACCGGATTCACAGGAACAGCCGCCTGGGTAGATCCTACAAACAAACTGGTATTTGTGTTTATCAGCAACCGCATTTACCCGAATGTATGGGTGAATGAACTTTCGAAACAGAATATACGAGGAAGAATACAAGAAACGATGTACGAGGCTTTGAAGAAATAAGATTCGCTCTATAAACGTATTCTATAGCCAACAGTAAGTCCGAATACCCATCCTTTATAGGGCGTTCGGACACGTTTATATTGGGTGTCGTATGATTGGTTATCCTCTCCCTTAAACAGATTGGTGATATTCTCTGCCCACCAATCACCATTGCCATATCCAAAGTTATACTCACCAAAGCCAGTCAACAAAATGTTCTTGAAATAATAGGAGGCAGTAAGCCCAAATGCTCCGGTTACTCTATTGTTATGCTGTTCCTTATACTTCGAAACTCTTAACAGGCTCCAATAGGGCTGTACTTCAATATTATCTGTCAAAGGAAGATTTACTCCCATACTTTCTAAAGAGAGCATGGTGAAAATAAGCCTCATAACATCATTCTTAAACAACATATTACCAGTCACTCCTATAACCGTACAAGGATTATAGGTCCAATAGGCATTGGTTCTTGCAAACATTGCATTCGCACTAACCATACCCTCAAAGGGAAAATACGAGGCAGTTACATGAACACCTGTACTATTCTCGAAACGTAAATTAGCTTGCTGAATACCAACACGCACGATTAGCTCATCGCCATTATCATGAGATGTATCTTGCGCCAAAGAGAAATCCGCAATGCAAAGAAAGCATAACAGAAAGATACACTTCGCAGTTTCCGAAACAGAAGATACAGATAAAATTGTCTTCATAGTTTTGCGTTGTTCCAATTATTGTGCCCAAAAATAACAATTAATACTTATATCGGCACCGCATCACGCAAAATAATTAAAACGGATATCCTATTGCAAAATGGAATCCCAGTCCATCACTAAACTTCGGAATATTATAGTATCCGCTCTTGCCGGTATCATAAGGTGCATGAATTCCTATACCTAAGTCTAAACGGATAACTAAAAAAGTAAGGTCGTAGCGTAAACCGGCACCTGTACCAAGGGCAATATTATCGCCAAGATTCTTCAGAGTGAACTTTCCATTATCAATTCCCTCTCTATCACGAAGCAGCCAAACGTTACCGGCATCTAAAAAGATGGCTCCATGCAAATCTTTAACAATACGAAAACGATACTCCATGTTAGCTTCAAACTTCAGGTCGCCCGTTTGGTCAAGGTACGAATATTTGCTTTCTTCTTTGGGATAATAACTGCCCGGACCTATACCACGCACAGTAAAAGCGCGGATACTATTGGCACCCCCAATAAAGAATTGTTCTTTGTAAGGTGCATATTTGCTTCCTCCGTAGGCATAAATACCACCGGCAAGAAATCGCGTAGCTATAGACTGGTTTCTGTCAATACCCCAAGTATAACGGAGTTCGCTTGTTAGCTTTAAAAATTGGGCTAAGTTAGAATTCAACAATTTCTTTTCCTCATTAAAACCCTTACCCAATAAAGCATAAACGCCGGAAGTTATATTGCCCGAAGATGTTAATGAGCTTTGCCACCAGAAATGATTACGATCCTTCTGTTTGCGTTTGGATATATCATCATAAGTATATGTGTACACCAAAGCCGGGATAAACTGATTCTCCATACTCTTTGCTAAAGCCGGATTATTATTCATGATCTCATCAAACTGTTTTGTCCGGTTCTGCAAAGTACTGAAAGTCAACCTCAACGGAGTTATTGTATGCTTGCTTACCCGGGTTGGCTGAAAGGTATAAGTAGCATCTCCACCAAAAGAAAGCATCTTAAAGAAATGAGCCCGGTTCAACTGGTCGATGTTGGCATTAAAAGTGGTAGTAGCCGGAAAGTCATAGTCTTTCTTGCCTAACCTGGGGAATAAGATTCGTGGGAACTTCAATGCGGCATTTAACCCTATCTCCCAAGAGTTTACTTTACCGGTGCTTCCTCCCGAGGGAGTTTTGGTTTGCCATTCATAAGAGCCTTTCACGCCAACGGTAAACGTTTCTCCTCCTTTAAATACATTGCGTTTTGTTACGCTGTAAGAGGCTCCCGGCCCGGCATAGTCATTACTCTTGGTGGCCAGATTCAATTCAAGTTCGCTATCATAAGGAAGGTCGAAGCCCGACTTAACCTTCACGTCCAGGATGTTATTTGTCCGGACGGTATCACGCGGGTGAAACTGCATTTCGGTATACCTGAAGATACCCAGTTCTGCAAACTTTTGTTGAGTCAGGGTAGTACGTCTTTGCGAATAACGCTGCTCGGGAGCAAAGCGAAAACGTTGGTGCAGAACTTTAGGGCGAAGATCCAACTTATTATGGTAATAAATGGTCAGATCTTTATATTTCATAGAGTCATTGGGCACTTCGCCGTTTCTGCCGTAGAGTTCCACCGAAATATCTCCGATATACCAACGCTTAGTAACATCGGCGGGTAAACCGGATTTCGGTACTACCTGAATATCAACTAAGCCACTGACCCGGGTAGTATCTGCCCGAAAGCCTATAAAGTCCGGACGAAAATAATAGAAGCCAACATTACGGAAAATGGTACTCAACCGTTCTCTTTCATTGGAGAGGTCAATAACGTTGAACTGATTTCCTTTGCGTAGTACACTTCGTGTTTCGCTTCGGCTAATAATTTCCATCATTTCGGGCGAGAAGCGTCGATAGGCTATGGAATCCAGGAAATAAGGATTCTTCATATCTATGTGAAACTGTATGCGAGCTCTTTTATCGTTTTTCTTATTGGGGATAAGTTGATAATCGACCGTAGCATTAAAGAATCCATAATCACGCAAAATATTATTTGCCGACTTCTGGCGCAAGCCCGGGTTTACTGTCGATATTAATATAGGCTGACTACCCAGCTTTTTATACAGGAATCTCCCCAATCCTTTTTTAGATTCGCCATAATGTTTGTATAGCCAAATGCCAAGAGGAAACGGAATACGTGTGGTAGAACTTTTCATAAAAGAGTTGTTAGGGGCCTTTGCCAAAGCCACTTCTACCTCCTCCATAGCCATTTCGGCAATTGGAGATTTAAGTTGGTTATCAATAATCAGCTCTTTCTGTCCGTCGTAAAAGATCTGCCCCTCCGGTAAGGTTTTAGTTACCGAATTGGTTACTTTACAAGAGTTTAAAATCAACAACGCAAGTAGTACAACAGTTATTCCTTTTATTCTCATATACCTTCTATTTTTTCTTCTTAAAAATGAATAACTCGCCTAATTTATTCACCTTCTTACGAAGCACCACCCCTGCACCGGTTTCTACTACTTCACCTTCCAGCAAACTCTCATAGTTCTTATTATGAAAAAGGCGTAAGTATCGTGTACCGGAAGAATCTAACCTGTATTCCAATGAAACATTGTCGATGAAAGAATTATCTTTTTCCTGTTCATCTCCTCCGGTCGAAACACGACCACCAATCACCACCTGAACTCTATCATTGAAGAAACGTTGTGCATACCGGAAATTATAATCTGTACGGGTAGAGCCACTACCATCATCATAGTTATCCATCCCGAAACTAATGTTGACTGTTTTTAGTGCAGAACCTGCAATACTGGATATTGAACTTTGCAATAGCGTATTCATGGCCGAGCCCATATCGAGCCCTCCACTACCACCTGCACCTCCTCGTGCCAGATAAATACCGGTCACCATCATGGCTACAGCTTGCTTTCCTCTTTCGGCCTCATCCATAGCGCTCAGTTCTTGCTGAACATCCTGATTCTCGGGTGCTGTTATAGTGAAAGCCAGATCTAAATCTTCAAGTCTGTTTTTTATGGTAAGCCCCACATCGAAGTTTACCATTTGGGTAGCTCCACTTTCTGTTGGTACAGAAGCTCTCATCCGCTCGGTTGCCACAATATTCAGATTCGGGTCCATTGGGTTTCCTAACCATTCAACATAACTACCACTTTTCACCGCAAACTCTTTAAGTGGAATAACCGGCAAAGAATATTTAAGCGCACCTCCCGTAAATTCGTAACGACCGGTAAGCGACATGTCTCCTTGTGGAGTGTAACCAAATGAGAGTGTTCCTCCTCCTTCGAGATTAACATAGCTGTTCCGGTCTTCACTTAATTCAACTCCCATTTTAACAGCCGGATCTATATTAATCGTCATCATCATATCCAGTCCACCCCATGAAGTTAGGGTACTTTCTTCTTCAACAACCTGTAGGTTATCATCGGCAAAAGAAGCAAACTCAACCAAATCTCCTAATCTATCCTGAACGGTCAATGGCGAATCTTTCAGCACGTATGTAACATTGGTACTCGATAATATATTGAGGTTGCCTCTCATCATTAATGATTCGAGTGGTCCTCTTAGTGTGGAGTTCAAATCTACATAAACACGCCCATACAGTTCGCTTATGTTAGAGCGCTTCACATTCAACAACGGATAATTGCGAGCCGTAAGTGTTAAGTTCGCATGGCTGGCCGATAGATTAGAGAAATCTACATATCCATCTACTATAAAAGGATTATCCGGAGACGCCGTAGAATAAATGGCGTATTTATTGAACGCCAGACGACTATTGGCTATTTTTAACGGATGTTCATCCAACTTGAAATGTACTCCGTAAATATGCGATCGCATTTCTACCTCATGCATACCTAATTCGCCTTCTACTTTGGGGCGGGAAGTAGAGCCTCTAATAGCAACATTTCCATCTATGTCTCCACTTAATTCCAGCACTTCAACCGGAACAAAGGCATTTGCTACATAGAGAGGGAAGTGCTCTAATGCAGCCGAAAGGTCTAATGCATCACTGGCAACATTATATGTTCCGTTAGCCGTCATTATTTCCTGCCCTTCATTGGTCAGATAAGTATCCAGGTAATGTGTATTTCCGTTAGGGAGCCAGGTTACACCTAAGCCTAAGTTTCCAATCCGGGTTTTCTCATAAAAGAATCGTCCGATGGTAGCTTCGGCAGATACCTGCATGTTTTTTCCCGATTGTTTATAATTGGCTTCCAACGAGAATAAGCCCGAGATTTCAGGCAGATAGGGTAATATTTTACTGACCTCTGCCAAGTCAATACGCCGTATTTCAATATCCAGATTATGCAAGTTCACCGAATCCGGAATAGAATGTAGGCGAAATCCCATTCCAACAGAATCGAGCAGTTCAACATCGGCTATCAAACCAAGATCTTTCTGTAAAATTACTTGGTTATGATCTTTCAATAGAAACTTCTTAAATGCTATAATCGGCTCTTCGGGGGTAAAAGAGAACTCCATACCATCTTTCGCCGGACGAGCTTTCACACCCAGAAGCACTCCTGTTTCTTCTTTATCATTCTGAAATTCGAGTGTTAATTCCGCATCATCACTTCGAACCTCTCCGGTAAGAGAAGAACGGAAGGTTATGTGAGGATTGCCCGGTCCATTAATCACTCCACTACGTAATCTTAGTTTAGCTGTATCCTGATGGGTAGAGAAATAAACGGTATCAAGTTGTAGAGTATCCACTCTCAAACTATGGATAGCCGCACGCCCATTGATGCCCAGCCGTGGGGTTGCAACAAAACCTACATTGATATCATTGTACCTTATATTATTGGTTATTCTTACATACTCTGCCAGGGGATTATCTTTACCGGAACGAATACTTAATGCTGCCGATGGCAACGTACGCCGTAATGCAGCATGATTAAGTTCTTTACTATCAACCTGCTTCATCAGCTCATTGGTAAAGGCAGTGGTTTCTTTCATAAGTGTTTCCAAAGAACCGCGTGAGCGGAAGTTTGCCCGTAAATCTCCTGTGGTTAATGTAGCTCGAATGGAGTCTCTCATTAATCCGGCTTGCAACTTCAAGGAAACGGGTTTAGACATAGAATCGGTTAGCAACCCCAGTTCATTCATATTGAGGTTTTGTACATTGGCATCTATACGGGCTTCGGTATAGGGTTTATTCAAACTGTATGCTGCTTTTACATCAGCTACAAGCAAGCTATTGCGGCTATTCAGTTGTGCCGATGCCACAGAGTTTTTAAGTTCGGCTGTTAGGTCAAGACCGGACAAATCATAACGGGCATACTCCAATCGGTCGAGGTTGACCGAGGCCTTGGCATACGTCGATGATGAAGTGTAGTCAAAACCCTTCCCGGCGACATCTGCTGTGATAGCCAATATACCGATAGAATCTCTGGGCATAAAATGATTAATCTGCAATGAATCTACTTTAAGGGAAGCGGTGTAATTCTCTGTTTGCCCGTCAAAAGTGGCACCTACCTGAATAAAACCGGCACTCTCCATAGCACGCATGGCAGCTTCGTAGCGAGAGCCTTTCATCTCTGCTTTCACATCCAACGTCATGTCATGAGGGATTACAATAGAACTATCGGCTACCATCAGGGAACGAACAAAATCCAGATTAGCAGTTCTCATGTTCATTTCCACCTTTCCGGTGCGTGCAATGCTATCCGTTAATTGTTGTGCACTTCCGGTTCCTGTCAACGAAAAGGCTCCGGGCAATTCGGCGGTTAAGCGGGATATTCGTAATTCATCCATAGTACCTTCAATGCCCATTTGCATGCTAAGCGGAGCAGAAGGGAAGTTTGTTTTAAAAGCTACCGGAAAGTCATGGGCAAACAAGAAGATGTCTTGCTTACTCAAACGTACGGAAAGGGCTGCCTCTAAAGCACCTCTTTCTCCATTGATAACCTCTGCGGCAACCAATGCCCTTGCATTTATTTCCGACGAAGGGGTAGTTAGCTTGAATTCCGGCAAACATATCTGAGAGGAATCCATCTCAAAGCGTCCTTCCAGAGAAGCGATGCTAAGTCCTGACCGTTCATTCATGCGCATGCCTTTGATTATGGCTTTCATTTCCTTGCCGGAGCTCAATACGGAATCAATTTCTACATAGATATCTCTTAAAACAAGGTGGTTAGGATCGATGCCTTTCAGTGGTTCTGCCTCTCCCAGGTTATACACTACAGATGATTCCTGAAGCAACAGTTTTTCCAAACCATAATACTGTTCGCCCAGCCTGGCTTCGACGTTATTGATGAATGCTTTGCCTAAATGCGTGGATAAATAAAGCGAATCTGCCGGCATCTGCATTCCGAAAGACACGTTTTCTACTTCCAACTCTTCCAGCAGTACTCTCCAGTTTAGTGCAGATGCGGTTGAATCCTGAGGTGTTTCAGTTGTATCATTCAGGTTCAATAATATATGGGTATCGGCTAACTTTATGGAATTAATGAAAGCCGTTTCTTTGGATAAATCAATGCCCCGACTTGTTAATTGCAGCAAGCCCAGTTTTCCGTCTATCCGCATTCCGTCTATCAGTTCGACAGTATTTACAGATGCTTCTTTCAAGGTGATATCGTCCAGTTCAATTCTGCCTTTAAACAAAGGCATTACCTGTACGCTTGCACTCAGGCTTTGAAGGGTTAATAAGGTATCGGGGGCTTGTACTACTTCAACTCCTCGCACTAATAGCTTCAAAGGAAATCTAAGGTCAATACGCTTTACATTGATATTCATGCCTGTGGCTTCCGAGGCATAAGAAATTGCCTCCTTGCGCAGAAGATTCTGCACAGGAGGTATATAAAGCAGTATGATTAATATAGCAAATAGCAATATAGGAATGGAAAGTACCAGTGCTATTCGCTTTATCCACTTTTTAGCCATGCAATTCCAGGATTTGGAGTTTATTATTCTATGTAAGAACAACCTTATCCTACTTCTTGTTCAGCTAAAATTAACACATTTCCAACGCCTTCTATTACTAATTGGGTTTTATGCTTTATTTCAGGAGTAAATGGAGTGTCGCGCGAAGCTTCCAGCTCATTTAGCAACGGTACTAATTGAGTGGCATTTATCAACGTAAACAATGGCAATAACTTATGCGCCATATTTGCAATTCCATTCACATCTTTCTGCTGAAGCGCCTGTTTCATTCTCTCTATATTCTTTTGCGTTTCGACTATAAAAGAAAGGATGAAAGAACGTGCAGCTTCCGGATCGCCTCCCGAGAAAGCAGTAAGAGGAGTAAAATCTAATGTTTGTTCTGATGTTGTATTTCCACTACTCTTTTCTTCCCGAACGATTTGTTTACCAAGTACTTGCATTAAGTCTTTCAGAGAGAAAGGTTTATTCAGCCTTGCCACAAATCCATGAGCTACAAAATCGGCTTCGCTCATTTCGCTACGGGCAGTAACAGCCACCACCGGAATGTGTTTGGCTTGTTGAATATTAGATGCACGCAATAGCTTTAATAAATCAAATCCATTAATAGCAGGCATCTGAACATCGGTTAGCAATATATCAAAAGTATCATACCGAAGTTGCTCTATCAACTCTTCCAATTGTTGACAACAAACGGTTGTTACTCCTTGCTGTTGCAACATAGCGGCAGTCATATCCAATTGGAGTTTATCATCATCAATCAACAAAACTTTCATCGGTTTCTCTAATACGGCAAGTGTAGCCTTTTCGTCTTCTTGCTCTTTCGGCTCTGCACCTTCGGCAGCAGGGCAAAGCGGTATACTGACTGTGAATACACTGCCCTTTCCTTCGGTACTTTCCACCTTAATGGTACCTTCCAACAATTGCACCAGCTTATTTACAATAGACAGGCCAAGTCCCACTCCTTCTTCTCCTTGTGCTCCGGGAAGGCGAGTAAATTCCTGGAAGATTCGTTCTTTATCTTCCTGCTTCATACCCTTGCCTGTATCTTTAACCTGAATAATCAGTTCGAGTTCGCGGCAACTCGTAATTAAGGATACTTTTCCTTTTTCTGTAAACTTAATGGCATTGGATAATAAGTTGTTAACGATCTGACGAATACGCAAAGGATCGCCTATATATCTATCATCTAAAGCAGGATCGGTTTCAAGTTCCAACCGGAGTCCTTTCTGCTTGGCCAGCAGTTCAAAGCTAACTCTGACTTCTTCGAACAATTGCGCCGGATTAAAGCTCACTTGGTTTACTTCTGTTTTATTGAGGTCGAGCTTATGGAAATCGAGCAAATCATTGACCAGCTTTAACAGGTGTTGCGAAGAGCTTTTCATATTGTTGAGGTAGAACTGTTCACGTTCATCCTTCACCAAACGGGAAAGTAATTCGGCATATCCTATAATAGAGCCCAAAGGAGCTTTAAAGTCATGAGTAATGGTTAGCATCAACTTTTCGCGCGCTTGAAGTAATTCTTCTGCACGAGCTCTTGCTTCTTCCAACTGACGTTTATATCGGTTGCTACGGGTAATATCTCTCCAGATTATGAACAAGAAAATCACCGATAGAAGTACAGCACCCATAGCTATCCATGCAATGGCACGCCCGGATCGGTAGTGCACATCTTGGTGTACTTCCTCTTCCGATTGCATTTGCGCTACCATTTCCTCTTCATAAGCATTAATCAACGTATCAAGTCGGTTTGTCAGTATCCGGTTTATTTCTCTCAATCGCTCATTATTCCGAACAGCCCGTTTGTAGGTTGCTGTTCTTTGTTTAGTAATCTCCTCTAATTGCTGTTGCAATTCCTCTACCGGATTATAAACCTGTAATACCGTATCATTGATATACTCTATCTCTTGTTGTGCACGCTTGGTTGAATCCTTTGGAGGCACAAATACTTCGGACAACCGCTTGAAGAATCCTTTCTTATTCACCGGATCAACTATTGTATCTTGCTTGGCCACCGTCCGTTTCGTCACATCCTTCTGAGAGATTATCATATTCTTTAGTTCGAATAATCTATTCACCTCTTCCATAGAGATTAATTCTTCATTGGCTTTCGTCAATGAACGAAGCATCTGAACTACAGTCTCATCTTTTTCTTTGATCAGATTCAGCAGGCTGTCGCCTTTCATAACTTGCTCGGTATCTATACGCGAAAGCTCTTCCATTTCTCTACGAATAAAACACAGAGATAGAAATAAAATAATAAGTAGCAAGAGGTATCCGAGGGCTACTTTAATCTTGGTGAAACGATCCGAAGTATTCAATGTCTTAAATATATTTTTTCGTTTGTTTTCTAAATCTTAGCCAAAGCATCATAGCCGCACTTGTTAATCCGAAAGGAAATGCCATCCATACACCGAAAGCTCCCCAACCTACCACAAAGCCCAACAGATAACCTACGGGTAGCGAAATAATAAAGTAAGCGATAAAAGCTATGATCATCATTGGTTTTACATCAGAGATTCCCCGAAGGGCATTGGCAAAGGCAATCTGCATTCCGTCGCCAAACTGATAGAGAAGCATCGGAATCATTAATGTTACCACAGTTGCTGTTACATCTTCGCTATCTGTAAACCAGCCTCCTAATTGATATCTTAAAGAATAAAGGAAAATACAGAAGAAAACGGCCATCACTAAAATAATATGCGCCCCTGCATAAGCAGACCGCCGTACATTTACCCAATCGTCTTGCCCGCGGAAGTTGCTCACCCTAATGGCTATCGCTGCACCCATACCATAGTAAATCATAAAAGCGAGGGTGGAGATGGTAAGCATTACCTGATGAGACGCCAGTGCAATAGTGCCTAACCATCCTATCATAATGGTGCTTAAACTGAAAGAGGCAGTTTCCATTCCCATTTGTAGTGAAACAGGCCAACCTAACTCATTTAAGCGGCGGAATAATGTTTTGGAAAATTTAATCTGCTTAAATCCTTCTCGGTATTTTAAGAATCGCGCACTTTTGGCAAATATCAGAATAAAGACCAGAAGCATGATGATGCGGGCAAACAGTGTGCTTAAACCGGCTCCCAGAAGTCCTAATTCCGGAAACCCGAATTTACCGTAAATAAGTATCCAGTTGCCTACAATATTCAACACATTTCCGCTTAACAATATCCACATGGAAGTACGTGTATCCATAATTCCATCCGTAAATTGTTTAAAGGCATTAAACAAGGATACGAATAGTAAGGAAGCCAGCAAAACCAGGTAATAAGGTTTTATTAAAGGGATTAATTCCCGCGGCTGCCCCAAACGCTCTACATTAAAATACAAGCCCGTCATTATCACAGTTACAAAAACACCTATCAGCAGATTGGCAAATAAGCTACACTTTAAAGCTCCGCCTGCCTCTCTGAGTTCTCCTCTTCCAAAGAGCCCCCCTACAATGGGAGTCAATCCGTAAGAAAAGCCGGTACTGAAAATAATAACAAGATTAAACATATTATTAACAAAAGAAGCAGCAGCCAGTTCGTCGGTACCATGATGTCCAATCATCAAAGTATCAGCAAAACTGAGAATAATCATTCCTAACTGCCCTACAACAATAGGTAGCCCAAGCTGCAATAATGCTTTATAATGCCCTTTGTATGCTTCAATTAGTTTCATGTTTATAATATAGAATGCAACTGTTCTCCGGAATAAAGGTTTCAGTAGCTACGCGTTGCAATTGTTCGGCTGTTATTGCACGATATTTATCTACCTCATGCAACATATCTTCTGCACGAGTAATTAGTTCGAACCATGCCAAGTTAGTAGCAATATTCAAGTAACTGGTATTTCCAAATATCCAGGTAGACTCAAATTTATTCTTTACTTTATCCAGTTCCTGCGTTTCAATCAGCTCTTGATGGAGCAGATTCAATTCATTCCAAACAGCTTCTTCGGCCTGTTCTAACGAGATACCGGAAACCGGTTTACCTACGATATAAAACAATCCTGCATCAAGGCTACCGGAAATGTAAGCGTCGATGCCCGAAAAGATCCGCTTTTCTTGTACCAACCTCTGCTTAAGTCTGCCAGACCGACCGTTGCTTAATATATCCGACAACATATCAAAAGCATGATAATCCGGGCTTAAACGATCAGATATATGGAAACTCATAAATAGCGAATCAAGAGGTACATTCCTTTCTACCGTTAACCTTCGTTGTTCTGTTTGCACAGGTTCTTGTGGCAGGTTTCTTACCTGTACGTCTCTGCGCGGAATAGGGCCAAACCACTTCTCGGTTAGTGCTACTGCTTCTTCAAAATCGATATTGCCTGTAACTGCTAATATTGCATTGTTGGGCGCGTAGAAACGATAAAAGAAGTCTTTTACCTCCTCCATCGTTGCCTGAGCGATATGCGATAGTTCCTTCCCGATGGTAGGCCAGCGATAGGGATGTACTTTATAGGCCATTTCATGCTGTATATGCCCTACATCTCCATAAGGTTGATTCAAACAACGCTGTTTAAACTCTTCCATCACCACTCCGCGCTGCACTTCCAGGCTCTTTTCGTCGAAGGCCAAGCTAAGCATACGATCCGATTCGAGCCAGAATCCTATCTCTACATTCTGTTTCGGAATGGTTAAGTAGTAATTGGTGATATCGTTGTTTGTCCATGCATTATTCTCGCCACCTGCCAGTTGCAAAGGTTCGTCGTAATCGGGTATATTGACGGAACCACCAAACATCAAATGCTCAAAGAGATGTGCAAAGCCTGTATGATCGGGATGTTCATCTCTCGCTCCTACATTATAGATGATATTCATTGCCACCATCTGCGTACTTGTATCCTGAAAGTGTACAAGCCGCAGACCATTGGACAATGTATGTTTTTGAATATTCATTTACAGTACAACTACTTTCTTTATTTTCACGTCTTCTTCCGGACGATCATTGCGATCTGTTTTTACCTTTTGGATTTTATCAATAACATCCAGTCCATCCAAAACTTCGCCAAATACGGTGTACTCGCCATCCAGGTGAGGGCTTCCGCCTACGGTAGAATATGCTTCAATTTGTTCCGGTGTAAATTTAAAATCGGGTTGTTGGGCTGCTTCCGCCTCGGCTTCTGCAAAAAGTTCTTCCTGAAGGGCATATAATCCGTCCTGGTCTTTTTCATTCTGCATCTTACGGATTTCGTCCATCCGCTTATATGCCAATGAGTTAAAGATGGTATTCAGTTTTCCCTGATTCATTTGTTGCTCCATATCTAACAACGTAGAATCATTGTACACCTTACCGGTTACAATATAAAACTGACAACCTGATGATGCTTTCTCCGGATTAATCTGATCTCCTTGTCTGGCAGCCGAAAGAGCTCCTTTCTTATGGAAATATTGAGGGTAAACAAATTCGGCAGGAATGGTATAGCCCACATCGCCCGTACCCAACATAGCACCTTTTTCTGCTTTTTTCGATTCAGGATCTCCTGCTTGTATCATAAAGTCTTTTATCACTCTATGGAAAAGCGTGCCGTTATATACACTTTCTTTAGCCAGTTTAATAAAGTTATCTCTGTGTTTAGGGGTTTCATCATAAAGCATAACTATGATATCGCCCATGCTTGTTTCAATACGCAATTTTGTTTCTTTACCGTCCATATTTACATTCTTTTTACCCGGTTGACAAGCCGAGGCCAGCCCTCCCAGTATGATTAATAATAGCCATAAGTTCTTCTTCATGATGCTGTTTTTAAAGTTCAACGCAAAAGTACGATTTTATAATTATTCTAAGGCAAAGGTACTAAACAGAAAATAAATTGAATGGATGAATTGCGTCAAACAAGCGCAAATTGCGAGATAAAGTATTCATCTTATGAAAAGAACACTTCTTCCAGTGGAAAAGAATACTTCTTTCGGAACAAATGAAGGTTCTTTTACATTAAATGAAGTGTTTCTTTTCTACTGCTACTATTTTCATTTCCAACAACAGCAGTAGTAACTTTGTTGTTGTTGTTGTTGTTTTCTTCTCTTTTCTTTTATATTCTTTTCTTTTGTTGCAACGGATTTCAACGGACGTTGAATTTGGAGTGAGTGGTAATGTCTACAATTTATACTAAGTAAGTATTCAGAATTAGTTCATATCTTAGCAGTCACCCCGAGAGGGGTTATGCACATATTACCCCTGTCGGGGTAAATGCTTGCAGTTTAATAATAGAAGTAGGTATTCAAAATTAATTCATAATATGAGAAAGTCCCCCTCCGCCCTTTGGGCACCTCCCCCTTGCAGGGGAGGAGTCGATGCCGCAGGAATTCCTCCCCTGCAAGGGGGAGGTGCCCAAAGGGCGGAGGGGGTAATTTATTTCTTCCCCGCTGCTTTCTCCGCATTCCGCTTATTTACATAATCCTTAAACAACTGTCGCCAGTTACGCCCGTTATTATTCAGGTATTGTTCGCACTTGGTTTTGTAAATTTCGAAGATAGCAGAGATTTGCTTCATATTCTTATAATCAATGGCTTTCTCCCGTGCTTCTTTTAAGTGACCGATGATGATTGACTCTTCTTCGGCTGTTAAATCAGGAACGATTGCCTGATATCCTTTGAGTGTAAAAGCCACTTTGCCTACGGTATATTTATCTAAGATTTGCTCTACCTGTTCTTCGGTTAAGGCACGACGCAGACCGTTCATCAATTTATCATGTACTTCTTTGGGCATGGCAGAATCGGCTATCATTTCCCGATCTAACTTACTGAGCTTATTGCCCGTAGCAGGGTTAATGCCTTCGGGTATGGTGGTATAAGGATGATCATTATGCCAATCGCGTACCTGACGAAGGTGATTATAAATCAATGTGCGTACAAAAGAGGCATCTTTTTCGTTCTCCAATTGCAGGCTTGCTACCCAATCGGTTGCTTTCTTTTCCAATCCGGCATCTGATTTAAGGTTGGAATAGAGTTTCTTATCAAAGTAAACGGCTACATCATTGAAGGAACGAATGGCGTTTTCAGGCATCAACTCGCCTTTCTTTCCGAAGCTGAGTAAAGCACTTTGGGGTTCGATGGTTACTTTGTCTTCGTCGATCATCTTCTTATCTAATTGGAAGACATCGGCAAAGAAATCATATACGGCATTTCGTTTGTTGGGGCCAAAGTCATGTCCTTCTTGGGGAAGATGCACATTACTTACTTTATCGGTGGCATTATAAAAGCCATAGATGCGTTGCAGATAAGGATATTCGAGGGTAGGCACGCTGGCAGTCCAGTCTTTGCCATCCGAAACAACCAATAAAGGTTGTGGGGCAAACATAGCCATCAGTTCGGCATTATTGGTGCCTCTGCCTGCTAAAGAAATGGGCATGCCACTCTCGCAAGGGCAACCACCATCGAAATGAGAGGCAAGACTTACTATGGGGGCAGCAGCAGTAAAACGATTGTCCAATACGGTTAACAACACTACCTGCGAACCTCCGCCTGAGCCTCCATTGGCACCAATGCGAGTTGCATCAATGTCTTTACGGGTAAGTATATAATCCAGTAACGATAATCCGTTCATGGCTTGGATAATATGGGCGGCACTGGAACGGTGAGCCACACCTCCTACTTGCAGTTCGGATTCTCCCCATCCAAACAGATCGTAGTCTACACAAACTGCTCCCATACGGGCGAGGGTGGCCATGCGTTGTTGTTGGTCTTTGCGGTAACGGCCGTCGCCGAAATGTCCGTTCGGGCAAATAATAACGGGATGTTTTCCTTTCTTGGCAGGGGTATAGATGGAACCGCAGACATATAAACCCGGCAGGGTTTCCAATGCTATATTCTGAACGGTATAGCCATCGAACTTACGAACTTTGGAAAGAATCGGTTTGGTATTCACTCTTTGTTTAAGAATGGTGTCGATGCCCAACTTCTCGCGTACTTCGGAACGAAGGAGGGCTTTGCGGGCTTCCCAACTTGCCTGGTCTTTGTATAATGTATTGAGGTAGGCTAACATCTTTTTTCCGTCTTCGTCGATACGGCGGGGGTATTCGTAAGATTTTAGTTTATATACGTTATTGCCTTGCTTTACGAATTTGTAATCGAAGTAAGCAAGTACGTTGGTTAATGATTCTTCGGCGGAATAAGGGCGAATGCGAAAGTCGGCATAAGGAAGTATTTTACCTATGGTATCAATGTCGTATTTAAGGCGAACGTTGAAACGGGTAGAGATTTCGTTAAGGACATCGCTTAAGGGGCGGACGAATTGGTTTTCGACGGTGAGGGTTTGGGCTATCAGGAGTAGCGAGCTACTTAAACAGAGGGATAAAAGAATACTTTTTCTCATATTACGAATGTTTTGTTATCTACTTTTATAATAAAATGAATAGGTACGCGGAAAAAGCAGAATGAGCGGAAACACGCGGAAAAGAAAAATAAAATTCCGTGTTCATCCGCTCATTCCGCTTTTTCCGCGTATCTATCCATTAAGTACACATAAAATATTATTCTAAAGTCACTTCTTTATCATTAATAATCACATCGCTCAACTTAATACGCTCGTAGTTTTCAAAAGTTGGCTTTTGCTTGCTATTCATATTAATATCGCGTAAGGTGATATCCGTAATAGGAGATTCTTCCAACCCACGGATATAAATAGGTATATTTACATCCATCCCTGTTAATCCTGAGATATGGATATTGCGGAAGATGGGAGTACGTTCTGTTACTTCTTCCTGCGGCATGTTGCTATACTTCAAATCCAGAATCACTGCTTCCTTCTTAATATTGCTCATTACAATGTTGCTCACACGGATTCCTTCTACAATTCCTCCGCGGCCACGTGTAGCTTTCAGGCGAATACCGCGATCGGTTCCATCGAACACACAATTGCTGATGGTTACCTTCCGAACGCTGCCACTGACCTCGCTTCCTATTACTACGCCTCCATGTCCTGATAGCATGGTACAATTGGTAATGGTGATATTCTCGCAAGGTACCCCGTAGTTGCGTCCCTGTAAGTCGCGACCGGATTTGATGGTAATACAATCATCTCCCACCGAGATATGGCAATCGCTGATGTGTACATTACGGCAAGAACTTGGGTTGATGCCGTCTGTATTGGGAGAAGGATCGTTATGAATGGTTATTCCTTTCACTGTTACATTATCGCAGAACTCCGGGTTTACCGTCCAGAAAGGAGAATTCCGAATCTTCACGCCTTCGATGCGCACATTCTTGCAGCGAATAGGCTGAATAAAAGGAGGACGGAAGAAACGACGTTCGAGCGTTCTCACATAATCAGCGTTGGTTTGGGCATACAAGGCTTTGGTATCATTCGATTTGTCCCATAATGGTTGATATTTATTCAGATCGCGCTTTCCATTGTCTTTGATATCAACTTCTACGCGATAAATTTCCATCCACCAGGCTTTGCCTTGTCCGTCGAGGGTTCCTTCTCCTTTGATGGTGATGTTTTCGCAATCAACGGCATAGATTAATGGAGAGAAGCTTTTCATCACCACTCCTTCGTAACGCATTTCTACAAAGGGGAGGTAATGGTCGAAGTTATCGGAGAACATGATAGTGGCTCCGGCTTCTATATCCAGAGTGATATTGCTTTTCATCACAATAGGGCCTGTGAGGTATTTTCCCGCAGGGAAGAAAAGAGTACCACCACCTGCTTTATTCAAACGTTCGATGGTAGCGTTTATTAGTTTGGTATTCAAGGTTTTTCCGTCTGCTTTTGCTCCTGCTTTCAACATGTCGACACGCTCGGCGCGCAGGGTTGTTGCAGCACAAAAACAAACGAGTAATAAGAGGATTGATTTTAATTTCATTTTTATGTAGGTTTAAATTATGAACGAATTAATATCTACTCAAGTTGAGATTGGAATGTATAATGACCACTGCCCACTTCTTCGGGTTCTTTTTTACCGGGCACATATACTTTCGCTGTGGTATTTACGGGAACATAAACATCCATGGTGAAGTTATTCCCTGATCGTTTCCAAGAGACTTTCACTTCTCCATAAGGAGTTGCGGTAGAAGCTTTTACAGAGGTAAGATCTCCTACAGCGTTAGGACGAATCCGGATCTTCTTAAAGCCTTTTTCATTCGAATCGCTTTCAATACCCGCCAGTGAATGAAAGAACCACTCATCTATTTGTCCCATCATAAAGTGATTCCAGGATGAGCCTTGACGAGGGTCCCACTGTTCAGTCAGCGTGGTTGCACCAAATTTAAGTTGAAAGCCATAGCCTGGTGCTTCATAGTGATTGAACATCTTATACATCAATTCATTATAACCATTGCGAGCCAGCGACTGAAACAGATACCGATTGCCAACATCGCCTGTAGTTAAACGATTTCCATGAGCTTCTATGTCTGTCACTAAGTTCTGTAAGACTTCGGAGCCTTTCACTCGTTTGAAGTCAACCATATTCAGGAAAAGAGGCAAAGCATTACTACACTGGCTGCCTGTACCATATTGAGATGTTTCAACATTCAAGAATTTCTCATTAAAGGCATCCTTTACTTTTTGTGCCAGTTTCATGTAGTAATTCTTATCAAACTGATTACCAACTATCGAACTCGCCTTTCGCACACACTCAATAGCCATATAATAATGAGCAGTGGCTACCAATGCCACAGGGGTATTGCGCGAGAATCCGGCTTTGAAGTCTCCATAGTCATACCAATCTCCCAGTCCAAAAGAAACGATGTGGTTATCAGCACGCGAAGTCAGATAATCCACATAACTGCGCATATTGTGAAAGTACTTTGTAATCAGCGAATCGTCTCCATAAAACTCATAATACATAAATGGAAGAATCACTAATGCACTCCCCCACTCGGGCGATTCGGCAAAAGGTTCTAACCCTGGCCCGTCAAAGATAACATATTGAGGGGCCGTAGTAGGCATGGCACCGTTAGGCATCTGAGCATCTGCCATATCCTGCATAATCTTAGGAATATAAGTCCTCAAGTCGTAGTTATAGAGTAATCCCGGACCATTCAGGTGAGTTTGTTCCAACCAACCGAGCTTTTCGCGATGGGGACAATCAGTGAAAACAGATTGCATATTGCTGCGTACAGCTTTCTCTATCAGTCGATGAGTATCATTAAACAACTGATTGGAGGTTTCGAAAGTAGAAACTTTAGGGGCTGAGTTATAGATAAAACAGGACTGAATCTTCTTTAATACAGGTAAGTTCTGCGGATTCTTTTTCCCTTTTAGTACAGTTCCTTCTACCTGAATATACCGAAATCCGTAATAAGAGAATCTGGGATGCCAGGTTTCTTCTCCGTCTCCTTTTAAGGTATATTGATAGTAATGCTGGCGTCCTGTTTGACGTTGATTAACAGCGCCTTCTTCGGTAAGAGATTCTCCAACAAGTAAAGTTACGGTTTGTCCTTTCTTTCCTTTTACGGTAATCTCCGGAAAGCCTGCTAAGTTCTGCCCCATATCCAACACAAAGGCAGAAGGATCCACTGTGCGCTTGATTGTTTTGGTAGCAGATATCACTTGATCGGGAGTCAGCTTGGTTACCTTTTGGATGTCGTAACGCTCCATAATCTTCACAGGGGTGGTTTGTTGCGGACGCAGCTTTCCTTTAGGGGCTTCCTGAACAACAACGGGGAGCCATTCCGAATCATCAAATCCGGGTTTGTTCCACCCTTTTTGTTCCAGGCGGGCATCGTAGTTTTCGCCTCCGTATATACAATTAAAGGTAAGGGGACTAAGGCTGTACTTCCAGTCGGCTCCCGATTTTATTTCTTCACTTGTGCCATCTGTATAGTTTATCAATAGCTTAAATGAGAGTGTAGGAGGGCCAAAGCTAATCTTTAATTTGGTGTATCGACCTCCCTGTACATTATAAAAGCCATTGCCAAGCAGTACACCTGTTGTATTCTCTCCTTTCTTTATAAAGCCGGTAACATCATATACATTATAATAAACTGTCTTATCAAAATCACTCCATAGGGGAGCAAACTCACTATCTCCCACTTTCTTTCCGTTGAAGGAGAGTTCATAATTACCCAAGCCACAAATAAAAACGGTTGCTTCTATTATGTCTTTTTGAATAGCAAAAGCTTTACGCAAACAAATGCTTTTTCTCGATAAAGAGTCTACTGCATCCCAGGCTGCTTTTACTTCGGGCTTCTTTAGTTCTGTTCCATGAAACTTTCGTCCTTCAGGCAGATTGGCATCTTTTCGAGTAATGACTCCAACCCATTCACAGTTATTTAACTCCTGTCCTGTGACGATACGAAAAGCAACTTCCTCGCTCCATGAAGAAGGAGTATCGACCTCGTCCCATACACGAACACGCCATGTATATCTATAGTGACTGTAAATTGCCCGAAAGGCAGCCCCGTCAGTTGGCACTAAATGATTTTGGGAAGATATCACTTTACCCGAGTTCCATACTTCTCTATTTGTGTGAGCTTCCCGAATCTCTATTTCATAAGCGGTTTGACGTGTGCCATTCTCATCAGACTTCATTGTCCAGCTTAAACGGGGGTAGGTATTATCCACAATGGCAAATCCATCTTGCAGTTCGGTAGTAAGCTTATCTATTACAATTCCTTTGGCTTGGAGTTGTAACGAGAAATACATAGAAAGGAGTACCCATAAAAATCTATTCATATTAATGATGTGAAATTAACTCTATAAAAGTATTTTCATTTTATTACAAGACGAGAAAACGGGAAAAATGTACCTACTATTATCAATTAAAAAAGCATCTCAATGATCTTCTTTGAGTTAATTTCCGTATCATAAAACAAATGCATTTGAGCGATTCCACAAGGATTATTCACTTCAAATGTATTCGTACTTTTTGCATTTGCAATAGCAGCCGGTAAAAAGGGCTTTAGCTTCTTATAAATATCATCCTTTTGCATATAGTACTTTTGAGACTTATCATAATTCGGAAGATATTTTCTAAGATCAGGTTTTAGAGAATCATATTTTTCATAATGACGAGTTGTTTTTACAAAATGTAATAAATACCAATATTCCAAACATGGATTATTAATAATAACAATAACATTTTCATAATTACTCCGTAAATCAGCATAATACTCTTTAAAATATTGCATTGGAGTTTTCTTTCCCTTTGGGGTTTCCCGTGTTTCCTTTTGTATTACATCAAAATCTACAATCCAAAAAACTTTCGTGTAATCTTTCGATAATTCTTTGGCTTTCATATATAAGTCTGATAGTTCTTTGCGTTGTGGTATTTCAGGTTTCAAATCTACTTTCAGATTCTGTTCATTGCGCTTCAACAACTGTATATACCAATATTCACAATCCCCATCTACCAAGAATGCGAATGTTGTTTTAACTGGACGTATGATTGTTTTAGCCCTTCTCATTACTTTCTTTTTCTATGTAATTGTCTCCTAAATTAGGCACTCCACCAAATTTACCTGCTTTATAGGCATTGTAAATATTACTCGTATTTCTTATCACAGAAGTATCAAAGTCAACCAGCGAATATAATTCAGTAGAACATTCCTCCGTACGATCTACAATCCAGATAGCATCATTTCTAAATAAATCCCGATTATTTAATATTTCCCGATTATGAGTAGTGGCTATCAATTGAGATTGTTGAGAGTTCAATAAAAAGGTAATCAAAAAATGTTCAAACAGATCGGGGTGTAATGATGAATCTATTTCATCAATAGGAATCCCTACAGGTAAAGTTATCAATGCATTTAATAGTAATGCAAACATATAATAACGTTTAGTCCCTCTCGATTCATACTCAAAAGGAAGCAAATATTGTTTTCCTTTTATAGTATGTTCAAATTTTAATTCAACATCAGCATCCTCTTTTTTAATTAAGACATCAGATATGTTAAAATCAGCTTTCTTTAAAATCTGAATAATAGTATTCTTCACAGAATTTAATTCTCCAGCCACAGTTGTTGCTGCATTCTCCAAATTGGTTTCAGGAAATATCAAAGGGCTCAAATAATTATCAAACCAGTTTTTTACATCTGTTAGTTCTTTAGATTCTATATTTGTTTTTAGAAAGCCTCCTATTACAGTATTATTCCATAATGTATTTGCCTCTAACGTTTTCTTAAAGATAGAATTTCCTTTTATTTTTCCTCCAAAAGTTATTTGAGAGAATTGTTTCTCTATATCTGTTGTACGTTTAAAAACATTGGCTTTATGCGGATTATAATTATAAAGTTCTTCCTTTATTATCGTTTTTTGATTAAATTCCACTTCATATTCATAGCGTACCCTTGCTTGAATAAACTCTATCCCCAGAATTGTATTTTCATGGGGGGTATTTTCATCAAAAAGAAAAGGTTCAAAATCTAATGGTTCAGTTTTCTTTTCTAAGGGAAGCAATACTAATTCTTTCAAAAATTGTAACGCCCTCAATATCATTGTTTTCCCCGAGGCATTTGAGCCATAAATAAGCGCCATCTTCAATAAACGAAGATTTTCGTTTACCTGAAAGACATAATAATCTTCTAAATGCTTTGATTTATCAGCCTCAAAAGATAATGTCTGCCTATCTTTTATTGAACCAAAATTTTGAACGTAGAAATTTATAATCATTGCTTAAATCTGCTATTGTTATTGCAAAGTAACAGATAAAAGAATAAAAAAACGATAGCTTATATGCTTTTTTTGCAATCCATCTGCAAATTTAAGGGCAAAATGACTCACACACCAATTTAGAAAGCCTTTCGGCATGCCCCACTTCCCTACCATCTACATACACACGCAATCCTTTACCGCGATAATAGCGGGTGCCGTCTTTATCCCAAAGGATGGTGATGTTATGTCCGTGATACAGAACATTATCCAAACAGAACCAATCCCATTTTCCTTCGGGGATAAGCGGATTAACTTCCAACGCATTATCCATACGCGGACGAAGACCTACCAATCCTGTTATAATCAAATCATTAAAGGTAGAATGATTATAGTAGCGCGATCTTTCCTGATCTCCTTTCAGCCAGTATCCGGTTACTTCATCTAAGTACTCACCGATATAAGGACGACCGCGGTGATATTGCGATTCTACATAAAGCTCCATCTGACGGAAATAAACACTGTCAGTCAGCACGGTTTGCGGATAGTTGTTCATAAAATTAGCCATGGCTGTTAGGGTTTGAGCAGAGGCAAAAGGCCAGATAGCCCCGTCCCACTCGCACTTGCCTACGCCACGGGTACGGAATTCGGGGTGACGACGTTCTGCGGTAGTCAAACCGTAGGGAGCAGAAAAGCCGCCTTCTTCCATGATTTGTTTCCAGGCTGCATCGTATTTGCCGGCATCGGGAAGATTAAAATACCAGGGGATATAACCGATGGCTTCGCGCGCATTGGAAAATGAATCGGTACGCATGGTTTCGAAAAACTCGCGGGGTGCATTCCACAAACGTTCTTCTATATGGTGTTTCAGGGTATCGGCTTTCATGCTGTAAGTCATAGCCATGCCTTCATCGCCTGATAATACACCTATTTTATATAAAGCTTTGGCATTTCCATACATGTAGCTGTTGATGGTGGGGCGGGCGTACTTCTTGCGTCTTCCTCCGCTGATGGATTCTTCCATACCATCTTGTACATCGCCTTGCCAGTAGAGTCCGTTTGGTAAGCGGTGTGTACTTTCCCAACGCAGGTACTCTGCTTCCAAATCATTCTTCATATCTAAAAGGAAATCTTTGTTTCCGTCTACCAGGTAGCGGTTGAGTATAGCATCGACATTCCAGGAACTGAAGTTCATCATTTTAGCCATCGGCTTGCCTTCATTGCCGCGATACCAAGTGCGAATAATCTGATCCAGATAATCGCGATTACGCAACCAACGGCTTTCATAAATATGATGCCCGATGGCACAGGCTATCAGGTTGTATTTATCTGCATAAGAACGGTTTACCAGAAACTCTGTCATTCCATAACCTACAGGTGTATGCTTTATATGCTTGCGCAGATTCCACCAGCGATAATAATACATTTCTTCGAAGTTCTGTTGCGGACATTCAAACAACGGAATGTTTTGCTCCATCCAGGCCGAAGATTCAGAATTAGGGATAGCCTGAATAATGTTTTCATCTTCCATCCGGTTGAAATAATCGGCATAGTGAGCAAAGTCTGCATATCTCAATACGGCGGCAGTAGCGTCTTTATCGGCCGAAGAAGATTTGAAATTGGTGAGGCGATACCAGCTTTCCGGGTCTTGCTCTCCTGCATTTTCCAAATCGTAATCAGGATCGGTAGGGGTTTCGGGTGTAGGAAAGTCGCGTACCTCTCCTGTGCGGAACACTACTCGTTCAATGGATTGCACGGGGGCATATAGCATACGCAAGCCTACTTTCTTTCCATCGGCATACACGGTGATGTTGCGATTCTCTACGGAGATTACAGCTTCTATGTGGTAAGTTTTGCCTGGTTCATAGCTCATCATATTAGAACTACGGTAGCCGTACTTGGCTTTTAAATAGCCATCGGGGGCAAACTCCAAATGGGAGCAGGCAATGCTGTTTGCATCTACAAACTCAATTTGAAGGGTACCTTTATCGTTCTGCCCTGTCATGATGTCGAAAGCAAAAGTAAGATCGCGGGTAGCAGGAATCTTACGTTCTACCTTGGCATAGTCGAAGGGGTCTTTATCTCGCAGTGTCAGCCAGTTCTTACCATTTTCCTTTTCTAAGGAGACGGGTGCCCATAGCGGAGAATAAATATTCCATTCGCTCATCTCGGCCAGACTGTTATAAGCTGATAAATCATCTTCTACATGAGAAGTAGCTTCCAACTTTACAGGAACCGGCACATGGGCTACCCACATATCTTCTTTGTTGACACTGTAGGTAAGCCATAAATCGTTATCGGGAGGTGTTCCGTTTCCTTCGAGAATACCGCGCACGTATTGAGGACCATAAGATTTATAGTTTCCACCGTAGCGCATAGATGTGATTTCGCCGTGAATAAGATTCAGGGTGGTATATTCCAATCCGTCTTTACTTAAAGAGATACCCAACGGCCAACGAAACTCGGAAGGGTTGTATACGGTGGCATACATGCCGTCGCTTAATCGTTGTCCCCAGATTTTGGCATTGCTGTTCACAAATCCTTTGGCACGGAGAACGGGTTCTGCCCAAGTGCGACCGCCATCTTCGCTAATGGAAGTAAGTGCGTGTTTCCAAAGGCCGGCAATGCGTCCGTCGGGAAGTGTATAATAAGAAAAGGCTCTGTATTCTTTATGTAGAGGAATCAGAGGATCATTGCGGTCGGCTTCTTCTACCCATTGCATCATGTAGAGGGGATTACTCATGATCTCTTCGCAAGCCTTTTTCAATGCTTTATCTTTGCTTTTTTTGTAGTAGGGATAAATTGCATCTTTTTCTTTCATGCCATGATTGAAATAGATGAAATGGATAGGACCGTAAGTGCCATCGGCTTTAATCTCACGAATTACCCGGCCGATACCGTTCCCGTCATTGGGGGAATCTTTTTTATCATAAGCTACGCCGTAAGCTCCCATAGTATAAAGTTTACCTGCTTTAGATATATAGAAGCCAACACGTTGGTGAGCAATGGCTATCAGATCTTTTGCTTTATCCTCTCTGCCTGGTTTGGTAAAGCCATCGGGCACTTTATAAGGAGGGAATATAATATCGGGATTCGACCAGTTATATCCATCCTTCGAAGTCATTAACAAGGTTTGTGAAGGAGGTATGTGTTCATCGGCTACATCCGAAAGGTATTGCATATAGAAAGTTCCATTCCAATAGGCAAGCATGGGTTGGTGATTGTAAGTCCACCCTCCCCCATTGGAAGGATCGGGGTGCTGACGGTTGGCTCGCATCACTTGGATATTGTGAACGCCTATGACGGGAGATAACTGCCCGTCGTGGTAGCGGGGGTTGGAAAGTTGGGTTCCGGTATAGTGCAGCCTCTCCCCAGACAGCCTCTCCCCGACCCTCTCCGAAGGAGAGGGAGCTAAACCTTGCGGAATAAGACCAAAAAGAGTATTAAATGTGAATAGTTGAATCAAAAAAAGAAAGATATATTTTTTCATTGTAATTGCATTATAATTAATTAGTCCGCATGGTTACTCCCCTCTCCTTTGGAGAGGGTTGGGGAGAGGCTGTCTATAACCTTTTTTGATGCTTTAAATATAGTACCATGCTTATGCAACTTAGGAACAGAAATCTCTTTCGTTGCACTTGTAAAATTAATAAAGTCTTTTGTCTTTACCGCATCGTACACTTTCTCGCGGTAGGCATCAAAATAGATATAATACTCATCGCCTAATTTAACGACTGAGGGACCTTCTACAAACTCCTCCGTAAAAGGTTCCGATGCTTCGGAATAGGGTCCAATCGGTGTTTTCCCGAAAGCGACTTTCAGGTTACGATTGGGGCGTGTATTGTCTTTATGCACCAATACATAATCTTCTTTTGCTCTTTTTACAATCACGGCATCAATCACACTGAATCCCGGATCGTAGAATAACTTCGTTTCGGATATTGTTTTAAAATCTTTGGTGGTGAGGTAATACAAGCGATGGTTGTTTTTTTCGTCTTCTATTCCTCTTTCAAAACGCCCGGGAACGCAAGAAGCCCATACTACGATAAATTCTTCTTTCTCGTCATCATAATATATTTCGGGAGCCCAGGTGTTCACGGTAGTCGGTTCGTGCTTCATGGCGGGGATGAATTGTTGTTCCGACCAGTTTTTTAAGTCTTTGGTATTGGCGTATCCAAAACCTAAATCTCCGTTCCAACTCGATGTCCAGACCAAATGGAAAGTTCCATCGGGAGTACGTACCATAGAAGGGTCACGCATAATCTTATGTGAACCGAGTTCCGGTTTTAGCCATATACCCGGGATGCTATCCCAATGTAAACCATCCTCACTGTATAAGAAACGCAGTCCTTCGTCGGCAGGCTCATGAAAGGAAGTAAACACATAATATTCTTTCTCCGCCGATTTACATGAAGCCAAAACGATCAGAAAAAGCAGCCCCAGTAATTTTAATGATTCCTTCATATCGAGTTTTATATTATTATATAGTACAAGACGCAAAAACAGCCCTGTTGTACTCAACAAGGGCTATTTAAGGAATATAGAAAAAAAAGAATGCTATAAGCAATTATTTTTTCTTTTTAGCATCTTCTATACGCTTATACCAGCCTTCTCTTTCTTTCACGAGGTCGTAGCCTCTTTTAGAGAGGTAGTTGTTGATGCGTCCTTTGTATTTGCCGAATGCTTCGTGTTTCTTATTCGAATTTTCGGCATCCATGGCAAATTCGCGAGCTTCTACCAACCAGGCGTAGATTTGTGCTTTCTCTTCTTCGGTTAGTGTAGGAATCATTTCCAATGTAGCGGTGTAAGTTACATCTACTACACCATACGTCATTCCGTCTTTTACAGCTTCTACCTGTTTTTCATTCAGATAGAGTGACAAGGCAGCCGGGAAAGCAAAATGAGAGCGATAAAGTGCCGCGTCTTTCTCATGGTCGGCAGCTTTCAATGCTTCGCTTTTGGCTTCGCCTTCCAAAGAAGATTCTTTGATTTTCTTCACTTTACTATCGCGGGCTTCATAGATATCGTTTAGTTCGAAATAACGATTGGCTATGATGTTGCGTACATTTTCGGTAACGTTCTGATCGGTAATCCCTAATTTATCTACAATCTTTTGCGAACGGTTTACGATAGATTCTACATATTGGGGATCACGATTTTCTTTATTCAATTCTATGGCAAATAGAGATAGAGAGAAGAATAGAAGGAAAATGGTTATGGTTGTTTTCATTTTATATATTTTTTATTGAACCGCAGATTAACGCAGATTTTCGCAGATTATTATTTTACTAAAAATGATATTCACTCTGCGAAAATCTGCGTTAATCTGTGGTTCAAAATATAATTAAAGCGATAATTACATCAATTTACCCTTTTCAGCCAATGTATCCTGATTGTTTTTCAGGTCTGTCCAGTCTGTTTTCTTTTTGGTGCTGATACCGTTGATATATTTTTCAATATTGGTATAGCCATCGCCTGTACAATCCTGGTTGGCATCCGAAGGATCATTAGGGTTCAGTCCGTTGGCTATTTCCCATTTGTCGGGCATGCCATCTCCATCTGTGTCTACATAAGGAGTTCCTTTATATTCGGGATAGCCACCTACCTGAGCGATATCGGTGATGATACCTTTCTCGTAAGAGTTGGCAGGTAAACGGCGGTGTTTAAATTGATAGAATGATTCAGGATCCAGTCCTTTTACATAATACGCTTTGCCTGTTTTTACTTCTTTCAATACACGTTCGTCTACGATATCTCTTTTAGGAAGGGTTGCTCCTACATTCTTCAATACATAGTTGTAGGCTTCTTTGGCCGACATAATAGTCAGGTGAGGCATAGGGAAAGGTTCATTCCATTTCATGTTATCGGTGTACTGACCCGTGTTAGGTAGACTTTCTACCTGCACTCCACCGTTCCAGTTGTCTTTGGTTACGGCTTCGTTTCCTTCTAAGATATTTCCGTTACAATACACGCGACCGTACACTTTGTAGCCCAGTTTGCTACGTCCCGATTCGGGTTTCACCAAACGATGCCCTACCTGAGATTTCGGAGTCAGCGGACCGGGTTTATAGTAGTTATTTACAATATTATAAAGAGCTGTATAGTCACCACCATCTACTGATCGGTGTACCCAGTTATACAACACATTGTTTACAAAGTTGAATACGCCATTCCAACCGATAGACGGATTACGTCCTGCATTGCTG
This sequence comes from Bacteroides sp. 224, assembly GCF_010500995.1. Classification (GTDB taxonomy): domain Bacteria; phylum Bacteroidota; class Bacteroidia; order Bacteroidales; family Bacteroidaceae; genus Bacteroides. Next base: position 186,624 of record NZ_QVMK01000002.1, read on the forward strand.
GCCCACAAGTTGCGCATGAAAGAGCAGTTTTCGCCTCCCAGCGTACTTCCGAATGCATGATTGTAAGTGTCGAGTGCCTGCGCAGAAATGGTATTTTGTATGGTTACATTTACTGTAGGGAGTTTCAGTTCTTTGCTTCCGTCGCCCGGATCGAACATGTGGCGATAGAATGAGATATTTTCATCCAATCCCCAACTGGTTGAACAGTGGTCGATCATGATATTACCTACGGGGTTTCCTCCGAAAGCATCGTCACGACGACCCACGTTGGTTTCTCCTCTGCGGAAACGCATGTGGCGTACTACTACATCGTGTGTATTTACCCAGAATGATTCGCCTGCAATACAAACACCATCTCCGGGAGCAGTTTGTCCGGCAATAGTGATATAAGGAGCACGTACAATGATTGGCGTTTCCAGTTTAATAATACCCGCCACGTTGAATACAACAATACGGGCACCTCCTGTTTCGCAAGCTTCGCGGAAGGAACCGGGACCACGGTCGTTGAGGTTTGTTACAGTAATAACTTTGCCACCACGACCGCCAATGCTATACATACCTCCCCCTTCGGCACCCGGGAAAGCAGGTATATTTGCCTGAGGAAGATCGGTAGGACGCGCTGCCCAGGGAATGTAGGGGCGCCCTTCTTTGGCTTGTTGTTCAATAATAGGCAGTGCCTTTTGCCAGGCTTCTTCGGAACGACGATATTCTTCGTCCATTCTGGCTTTTACAGCTGCTTTTACTTCGGGTGGTTCTTGAGGATACTGTGCTTTCAACACAGAAAAAGGAACAGTCAAGAGAATGGCTAAAATTCCTGTAAATAGTTTCTTATTCATTACCTTAAAAATTAAATTCTTTCTCTGGAAAGACGGCATGGGGCTTTTATTGTAATCAGTAGTTTACAAAATAAAGATAATATTCGCAAATATTCACAAGATTACATATTAGTAGCTAATAATGAACGGATGAACGCGGAATATATATTTTCGTCCTTATGTCGCAAGAAAAAAAATAATTCCGCGTGTTTCTGCTCATTCCGCGTTTTCCGCGTATCTATTTTCTTTTGAGTTATATTGAACCGCAGAGTTACGCAGATTAACACAGAGTATCAAGTTTTAGTTCTATGCAGCATTGTATTAAAAACTCTGTGTTAATCTGCGTAACTCTGCGGTTCAAATTCAATCATTTCCGAACCTATATAAACTAATTATGAACATTTACTTATTTGTAAAGCTTATACAAACTTATTATTGCTTTTTATTCTTCTTTATAACAAACGTCGCCAGATTCGCTTTATGATCGGTAGGCCAGATGCCCGTAGGAACTATAAAAGGATCTGAAGCATCTTTCTCCTGCACTTTTCCGAAGCGAATGGTTTCCTGAGGTCCTACTATCACTGCCTGTTTCAACTTCCAGGAGGGATTGGGGTAGTAGTAGATAAAATCAATCCGATCTCTTTCATCGGCTTCGGGTGCCCAGGTCAGCTTAGCAGTTTCAGCAGACGGATTGGCTGACGGGTAGGTTATTCCGGGGTATTTTACAGCATCGGGGTACAATTCCCGATAGGTATCTTTCATTCCCATTTGGGTGAGCATCAGCGAACAATCCCAATTAATGATCATTCCATTATGATCTCTCAGGTCTTTGGTATCGGCTTGCCAATCGAGATGGGATGGCTCGTTGAAATCGCCTCCCAATAAAACCAGGTTACCTTTCTCTATTTCTTGTTTTGCATCTTCGATGAAGGCAGTAATAGTTTCATTTCGTTCCGACATTCGGTTGGCACGGAGTATAGAATCGGCATCCAATACTGGCGCATCAAGTTTCTTCCAGGTGGTTCCACTATAGCCACGAGGCAAGTAACATTCGTAGTGTTTATAATCTAAATGAGATGAGTAAGCTATGATGGTTTTTCCGCCGACGGTAATGCGAGATTTTATCATAAACCCTTGCACTTTGGAGGGGCAACACTTGATATTTTCCTCTATCTTATATTTTGAAATGAGCCCTGCACTTTCATGAGACACCTCACCGTAGTATGTTTTGTTTAGCGCCTTCAGGCTATCCAGCAATTGGGGGATGAAGTTTGTGTTCCCCCCGCGCACTTCGCTCAGCAGCACAATATCCGGGTCGGTTTGGTTTATGATGCTCACTAAACCCGAAAAGGCATCGGGAACGGCGGTAGCTTGGTGCCAGGCGTTGATTTGAAGGACTTTGAGGGTGAGGGGAGTTTTGGAGGTAGCGCAGCTACTAACGAAGAATGGCAACAATAAAAGCCAAAATAAATGTTTCTTTTTCATTGTTTATTTGTATGTATTAATGGTATTGATGAGTTACTTATATCTATTTTCACTCTTCCTGTTCTTCTTTTTCCCAATATTCTTTGGGCAAATAATCTTTAAATGGCACTTTGAAATATCCGCTCTCCCGTATTCTACCTGCCATCTTACGATTCGCCATAAAATACACACGCGATAGCTTTACTTCTTCGGGAGTTACCTGAGACGGATGTTCAAAGCCATTGCTGGTAAGTGCCGTTTTAAACGTACCCAGTTTTTTAAGGTTTACAGTAAAGCCATAACTCAGAAAGAATTCAAGTGCTTCGGCTATTTCAGTCAAAATTCCTTCTATTACACCGGGACTAAAGCCTGTTCTTTGGGATATGCGTCTCACAAATTCTTCGTCCGTAATTCCGCCTCTTTCTTGCATGGTTTTTGCTATGGCATACCACAATTCTTTGTCTTCGCCACCTGTTCTATCCAGTTTCTTTCGTACCACATAAGGAATTGCCATATTTTGCTGATTTATGTTTTAACTTAATAAAAAGTATTATTTGTTTTGCCGAGAGCTGCATGTATTAGACCCGGGTCTAATTCGTTTTTTAATCCGGGTTTAACGCAGTGTTAGATCTGGGTCTAAGACATATTACTTTGGCAAAGATACATTTATATATTAAGCAAAGCAAGAAGGGAGGTTGGAAGAGGTTAGGTGGTAATGCAGTTTACACCTGAGTTTGCTATGGCTAAAGGGGTAGGAAGGACGCGCTCGCAGTTTAAAAATGTAGAATATGTATTGTGGGGCGGAAAAGGCTCCGGAAGTGGGGATGAGTTTATTGATCCATCGGTGTAATGATCTATCTGTAAATAAAAATAAGGGCTTCCCGAAATGAGAAGCCCAATTTTTATCTTATCTACTATATCCTGTATCCGTATCTACCGGAATCTTAGCCGGATCTTCTTCCAATGGATCAAAGATTCCATTACCACCATGAGCAGTATCTTCCCAACCTATGTTCTGATATAAAGTCGGGTTATTAATCATGGCACTGTTACCTAATCCCATTATATAGAAATTAGGCTGCCAGAAAATAGATATTTTACTTTCATTCCCTTCTCCATCTCTATCTTTACGCTCGAAATAAGTTTCATAAAACGCTTTAAGCTGTTGCTCGCCTTGATTATTATTTTTCTCTCTATCAAGCAAGTTCAATCCTGCATATACTTTATTGCGATCAATCTCTGCCAAAATAGGATCTGACTTAAAGTCTTCGCCGGAAGCTTTATTTTTTGCATAGATCTCAATATAATGATATTTCGCCCGTCCATTTGTGGGAGTTAAACCTAAGTACGCACAAGTATTACCTCCCCAACCTGTCAGTTTAAAATTAGCTCCCAAATACTCATGACCTACACCACCATCAAATAATAACCAACGACGCATGTCTTCAAAACGTTTACCTTCGTATGCCAACTCAATCTGGCGTTCGTATAAGATGGCTGCTATTAATCTTCCATCTGTCATACCTGCTTCCAATCCATAATTGGTTGCTTCATATTTGCTGTCATAAACACGAGAACGGATCATTTTAAGAGCTTCAAACGCTTCAACATTCTTGTTGATAGCGGCAGCAGCTTCGGCATAATTCAATAAAACTTCGGCATAACGCATTTCCATATAAGGAAGAGCACAACGCGAAAATCCTTTTCCATCAGCATCGGTTTTAACATGTGCATAAATATAAGTTGTATTACCATTTAGCTGAAGATCATCCGAGCGTTTACGGATGTAGACTGAAGATCTACCGCTTAAAGAACCTAATCCATCAGCTCCATAACCGGACTTATGAGGATCAGTCATATTAGCTTCATTCGCATAAAAAGCATAGCTCCATAGCACATATTCACCACCATTATAGGGGTATTCGCTACGCATGGTAACACCACTATTAAAAGTCACATCATTATTGGCTGCTGTAGTCAGGTTATCTTTTGTCTGGCCTTTATAAAACCATCTTACTCCCGGAAAAGCAAAGGTACGATAGAAACGCGGATCACGATTCATAAAGAAAGAGAGTTTATCATATTCATGCTCTGATTCACCAGCTTTCTTTCCATCAGCCATTGGGAAAAGATCTACCATCTCAGCCGTTGGATGTTTTCCTCCACCGCCAAATGTATTCTTCGGACGATTGTCTTCCTCCCAACTATTCCATTTGATATTATTATTTGTTTTTTGTACGTTATTATACAAAGTAACAAACACAGCTTCATTCACACTTCCATCAGTTCCTTTGGTATTGAGAAACATCTTACCCCAATTGGCCGCACTTTCTTTTTGAGATCCTGCATTATCCTTAAATGCTAAACCATATCCACTATTGTTTAGTACTTTCAATGCACTGTCATTTGCAGCAAAAGCAGCCTCCCAGCGGGAAAGATCATTCTTCCGGTTCCATAAGGGGCTAGCCCAATGTAATAGAATACGACCTTTTACGGCTAATGCAGTTCCGGCAGTTACACGTCCCCAATCTTTTTCATCCTCCTCCCATTTAAGAGGTAAGAGTTTAGCTGCTTTATCCAAATCTCCACAAATAAAGTCAATACACTCTTTAGTAGAAGAACGTGGCACTACTAAGTCCAATCCTTCGCCATTTCCTACTAAAGCTGCTTGTACATGATCTATAATAGGCACTCCACCGTACCATTTTACCATTAAATAATAGCGCCATGCACGAAGGAAATGAGCTTGCCCAAGAAGGCCGTTATATTGCCATTCTTCCAAATTGTCTTTCCCGTACTTCTGCAAATTTTCTATAAATTCATTTATTTCGCGAACCTGACCATAAGGACTAATTTCTTTATTTTCTACGTAAAAATGGTCTTCGGTATCCGAATAAGTTAATGATTTGCTGCTATCCTCCCATTTAGATACTCCACCGTACTCTTCAGTAGTTTTAGCCCAATCATCTTCTGTACCTGTACTGATCATATTTGCATATCTTCCATTCCCTTCCTTTTGTCCGGGAAGCACCATATAGTAAAGATTATCAATACGCCCAACTGCTGTTATGTAATTAGAGTAAACGCTTACCTCATTATCTTTACCATATAGTTTCTTTTCTTCCAGAAAATCATCACTACATCCGATATTACATGCCGCTGTTGCACTCATCAGGGCAAGCATGCCCCATTTGATTATATTTTTTCTCATAATTCTTTTTCTTTAATTAGAATGATAGATTTACCCCTAACGTAATTTTGCGCAAGTTTGGATAATTTCCATAAGTACCTCCCCAACTGCTCCAAGCATCTTCAAAATGAGGACTTACAAAATTAACCACGTTCTGGCAAGTCAAATTTAATCGACAGCTTTCTACGCCTGCAACTCTCAGCCATTTTTTAGGTACTGTATATGCCAACGACAAATTGCGTATTGAAATAGTAGTACCATCCACTACCCAAAATGTAGAGGCATGGTTATTTATACCATCATATTGTAGATTCGGATATTTAGCATTTCTATTTTGTGCAGCTACAACATTACCTTTAGAATCTATTACATCTTCATATACATACATATCTTTCCAGAAATCGGGTATATTGGTGTATTCTAATTTAGTAGCACTTTTACGAATACCAGTTCCTGCCATTACTTTTCCACCCCAGCTTGCACCTAATTGCGCCTGAATACTGAAACTTTTAAAGCTTCCACCAAAGTTAAATGTCATTCCGTACGGATTATCTGAGCGATGAGAAATTTTAATTTTATCTTCGTCATCTTTCAAGCTAACTATGCCATCAGGGGTTGAATCATACTGTTTCTTTACCGGATCCCATTTACCTCCATTATCTTTATAAATCAACATACCCGGACGAACAGCCTCTTTTCCCATTCCCATGTAAGAAGTAATATTATATTTAGCAAAATATTCTTCAATTTGCTGATAATCACGGAACATACCAATACATTCATACCCCCAAAGTCCACGATCCTGACGTTTATTTGGTATAGGATCATTTACTCCTATTACCTCTTTTACCGCCATTAGTTTTACTTTATCGTCACTGTAACCAGTATTCAATTTCACCCAATAGGTAAAATCTTTGCCAATTTTATCTTTCCAACCTATACTTAATTCAACACCATATACATCTTTTTCTACAAAGTTTTCCGGTGTTGGTTGAAGCCCCACTGTCATTGGAAAGTATTTAGTACCTTGATGAGAACCAAAAATTTCACGTCCCATGTCATAATATCCATCCACATTTACAGAAAGACGACTATTCAGAAAGCGCATATCAAGACCAAAGTTTGTTTTATAGGTTTTATCCCAATGTGCATCCGGATTGGCGCCACCTTGTTCAATTGTTATACCCGAACTAAGATTATTCCCCATTGAATTTACACCAAATACAGCCCCATTTTCATTTACGGATCGGTTATAACGAGTTAACCACACAAATGGGTTAATATTATCACGTCCCAACATACCAAATGATCCTCTGATTTTCAAGAAATCAATTCCCAATTTTTCTTTATTAAACCAGCTTTCTTCAGAAATAATCCAGCCTGCAGATACCGAAGGGAATACTCCCCAATAATTTTTCGGAGCAAATTTGGTAGATGCATCCGAACGAATTAAGAATTCCAATAGGTATTTATCTGCATAAGAATAGTTTAAACGACCTATATAAGACAAACGACCAGATTCTGAACGTCCCCACGCAACTTCTTGTTTTCCTGTACCCGAATTAGATTGTCCATCTGTATAAGAAAGCGGACTTAAAACCAAACCATCCAGATATTCTGATTCACTCTCACCACGCTCAATAGAAAATAATCCGCTAACATCATGCAATCCAAACTGACGGGCATAAGTTGCAATAAAGTTCAACTGATAATTATCACCTCGGGTCATTTTCCGTGTAAGGTTATTACCATTATCCAAAACATATTCAGCAAAATTAGTGATAGAATAATCTAACTCTTCACCACTTGCAGTAAGTCCGGAGTAAAGATGTCCACCACTACCACCACGTTGCATCATACGATACACTGGTATTGAGGTTGCAACTTCATTATACTTAGTATTATCTACATTTTTCGAGTAAGCAGCTTTCAGTTTTAATCCTTTTAGTGGCTTAATCCATCCCATATCAACTTCAACAGACCCATTTAATGAGAACCCATTATTGTCATTTTTAGCATAATCAGGTGAATTTTGAATTGCATGAAAATTAAAGGAATAATCCTTAGCAATATCTTTGTTATCCTGATCCATTCCTTGATGTATTATAGGAAATCCATCAATTGTTTCCGGAACAAAACGTAAATGTTGCAATAGCAAGTTATAATCACCCGAATCTGAATTACCATATTTATTTTTCGGTTTTTTAGTTTCTCCATAATGTCCGGATACCTGCAAAGAAGTCTTAATCCATTTATTCAAATTTACATTTACACCCGCACGATAGTTCCAACGTTCATAATCAAGTTTCCCTAAATTTCCATCTTGTGTATTATAAGAAACACCAGCAAAATAAGTTGCTTTTTCTGTACCTCCATTAATATTAATGCTATGACGTTGCGTTAAAGCCGAACTCCATTCATTATCTAATAGATCATAATTCAGGCTTTTCATTGTTTCCAACTCATCTGCCTGGAAGATAGATTTTGCTAATATTTCCTCATTATCACCATTAGGAGTTCCTTTATACCCATTCCAAGTACGACCATAGTCGTAAGCACTCATCATTTTAGGTTTAAACAAAGCATCAGTAAAACCAAACTGTCCGGAATAAGATATTTGCGGAACACTCACTTTGCCTCTCTTAGTCTTTACCAAAATAACACCATAAGCACCTTGTGCACCATAAATAGCAGCAGAAGCATCTTTCAATACAGAAATACTTTCTACTTCGCTGGGGTCCAATGCATTAAAAGCTTCTTCAGTAGAGAAAAAATCATCTATTATGTAAAGAGGAGTATCATCTTGTGTAGAGAACTTTGCATTCACAGCTCCATTGTTTTTAGCAAGTTCAGAACTCTGACGAATGGTTAAGTGAGCAGCCGAACCTGGCTTATTTCCAGAGGAGCTTACATGTAAGCCACTAATCATACCAGCCAAAGCATCTCCCAGATTAGTTACTGCCAGGTCTTGAATATCTTTCATATCCAACACTTCAATAGAACCGGTAACATTTTTACCTTTCTGCGATCCGTAACCTACCACTACTACTTCATCCAGTTTTAAGTTGTCTTCCATTAAAATGATACGAGATGCTTTCCCCATATCAGAAACTATTTGAGTAATATATCCGATAAAACTTACTTTTAGTTTTCCTTTTTCGGGAACTTTAAGAGAGTATTTTCCATCAAAATCAGTGATGGTACCTGTAGAGGTCCCCTCTACCATAACACTTGCTCCGATGATGGCTTCTCCACTTTCGTCAACTACTGTTCCTGATATTGTTTGTATATTCTGAGCTGTTGCAGGTAATGCAATTAAAACAACTAGAATCATACATACATACAGTTTAAATATATTTTTATGTTTCATTTTCTTAGTATTAAAATTCATACTTCCTTGTTTCATCTCATTTACTCTAACCAACGTGGATCACCAATCTTGTTAGAGATAAGTTCCGAAGCAGTAACCTTAAAATTATTTTGGGCAGAATTAACAAAAGCCGGATCAACGCTAAAATGCGTGCCACTCTTATCTCCTTTAGAATCTGTAGTCTCTTCTGTTGGGAAAGCTCCATCATACCAATAAGCATTTTTTTCGCAAATTAATTTAGGGTTAGTATTATCCGCTACCAAGTCTTTTACCAATCGCTTATTTCCACAGTCTACAAATATATTTTTCCTAAGTTCAACTGTATATGAAGATTGACGCATCATATTATAGTTAGCTATTTTCTGAGCTGAGGATATATTATAGAAAGTACTATTTGTGAATAAGAGTTTAGACGACGTAACCCCTGATTTTGCAATACTTCCATTCCCATACTGAACTAGACGCTGAGAAGTACTCGCCCCTTTCTTATTATTTAAAGTAGAGTTTTTAATAGTAAAATCTTTTATATAAGCAGAACCAGAAAACTGTATAAAGGAAGAAGATAATGACATATCAAAAACACTGTTATTAATAGTCAAAACAGATACGAAATATTTTTTACTACTAGACGAATTTAATAAACGATATGTCATTCCAGAAAAATGGCATTCTTCTATTAAAACAGGTGAATTCGCAACATATTTATCATTCCCTTGTGTTGGTAACTCTGTTGCTGGATCTCCATAATTAATAAATTCTTTTGTTGTGCCAGACAAATCAAAATCTAGAAATTTTAATTTAAGTCCTGCTCCATTAGAAACAAACATAGCATTTGATGTTACTTTTATCTTTGCATGATTAAGTCTGCTTCCGCGAATAATAATACTCTTCGCTGCAAGATTCACATTCTTTGATAAAGTATATTCAGCCCCCCCTTCTAATTCAAAAGCGGCACCATCCTCAAATGAATTTTCCGCAAAATAAGTGCCCAAATCTGTACCAGATGGGATTATTGTGGCCTCAACTAATGTACTCCATTCTCTTTTTGTCTCTTCAAGAGCCTCGCGATTGTTGTTTTTTTCATTTCCAAGTGCCTTAACAACAGCAACATACTTAGTATCTTCTAAAATCTCTCTCTTGATGGAACAACCATCCACTATTTCTTTTTCTTTTCCTACAGGTACCAAATTGTTTGGATCGTCAGCAATATAGAATGACAATTCATACCCTCCTGCGCCACGTACTACTGGCCAAGAAATTATGACTTCTGTGCCCTCTGGATTCGCTGCAAACGCTATCTCCTCTGGTGATTCAAGCTGCGCATCCCTCACATCCGATTCAAAAGTCCAATCTTCATCATATCCCTGTGCACAGGAACTAAACAGAAATAAGGCGATTGCAACTATCCAACCCCCTGTCTTTCCAAGCAAGAATAAGTTCTTCTTCATAGATTAAATTTTAAATTAAACAAAATATTATTTTCTCTTTTTATATTCATTATCAAGCAATGATATTTACAACCAAACATCCCACCCTTGAAATTCAAATCAAACGTCCGATTGAAATAGAAGCAATTAACTTGCATTTATCATATCTCCTTCGCGGATAATCAATTTCTAAAAAACAAACAATCCATCCTTGATTTTTATTACTTTGAAATGCGTTTTTCTCATCGTTTTCTTTTTTAAAGTTCTACATGTGTTATTCATAAATCTTATAATAGGACGGGGATCCTTTTTATCTGTAATCACTTAAATCTAAAAAAAACAATATAAATATAAAGATTGGTTCTTTTCATGTTCGAAAGTTAGATATATTAAAGTTCTGCCGGCTAATTACAGAGAAGTAAACTTCACCAATTCATTCAATTAAGAAGAAAAAATCCCTAAAAGATAGTAATGTTAGGTTCTATGGATAAGCTTATTATTTATAGGAGATAATAAGATCATGACTCGACTTTTATTTATTTCAGGATATGCATCAATAAGAACATAATTATTATTACAAATCTAACAAGATAAAAAGATTTACACTTTCCTCTTTCCTCATCTCTTCAATCGGACGTTTAAACTATATACCCATAAAACAAAACGCATAAAACGACACCCTAAAGCACGAGCCTTATACGAGTAAAAACAATTAATAAATGAGAAAACCATATTTTGTTTAATTTAAAATTTGATCTATGAAGAAGAATTATTTATTCTTTCAGACGAGGATGCAAACAACAAGGTGGACAAAACTTTGTTGCTTAGGTCTTTTTCTGATAAGCACTTCAATGAATGCTTTTGCAGTACCTGAAAAAGAGGCTGTAGAAGTCGCCCAACAACAGACAAAGACCGTGAAAGGTTCGGTTGTTGACGAGTCCGGAGAACCGATTATCGGAGCAAATGTAAAAGCATTAGGCACCACATTGGGAACAATCACTGATTTTGACGGTAAATTCAACCTGTCTGTTCCTGCAAATCAGAAGATTGAGGTTTCATTTATTGGCTATACTACGCAGGTAGTTGCTATTCCGGCCAGTGGTGAAATTAAAGTTACACTAAAGGAAGATTCTAAACTTTTAGATGAAGTTGTAGTGGTTGGGTATGGTACTCAACGCGTTAAAGACTTAACCGGTGCAGCCAGTATGGTTAAGATGAATGAAATTGCTGATTTACCGGGTGCTTCTATTATTGATGCTTTGGCAGGTCAAATAGTTGGGCTTTCTGTGTCGCAAAGTACTGGGCGACCGGGAGCTATGGGTTCTTTCAAGGTACGCGAACCGGCTCCTGCCTTTGCAGATGGAGTTAGCTACGGGCCATTGATTGTAATTGATGATGTGGTTCAGGTAAACCATGATGGCGAACCGGACATGACAGCTTTCAATATGTTGGATCAATCCGAAATCGAAAGCATGACTGTATTAAAAGATGCTTCCGCAGCAGTATACGGATCGCGCTCTTCTCAGGGGGTTATTCTTATAAAGACTAAAAGAGGTTCGGTTGGAACACCTAAGATTTCATACTCTGCTAAATTAGACTTTTCTGATGCTGTGAGTCATGCAAAAACGATGAATGCTTACGAAACCGGGGTATTTACCAACAGAATGCTTAGGCAGTTTACAGCCGCCGGGGGTACAGACTATACTCCACATAGCTACTCGGAAGCAGAACTTAACACGATGAAAGGCTTAGATTACAATTGGTTGGATCGGGCATGGCAATCATCTGTTTCGCACCGCCATTCGTTAAGTGTAAATGGTGGTACCGACAAAGTCACTTATTTTGCAGGAGTTTCTTACCAAAAGCAAGGAAGCAATTTAGGTGATATTCAGGATTATGAGAAATGGACATTCCGTACAGGGGGAGAGCTTAAAGTTGCCGCAGGTTTAAAGCTGTCAGCATCTATTGCCGGATACAATGCCGAAAAAACGAGCCCCAATTATCAAGTTAAGATAGCCAAAGGACCATGGGGAAATCAATCGAATGAGAACGACTATTTGCAGTTGCGCCACATGCCTCGCCACATACCGATGGAGGTTACAACAGACGAGGGCACATTCTTTATGTCTCCATACATTGGTCCCCACCATGTATATGATTATAAAGATGATAATTCTGTCAGCGGTTATCCATTGTGGAACTTCTTTGCTAACGAAGCTTCGAAAGCAAGAAAGATAAACGAAGATAATGGATACAATGCTAATTTCTCATTAACATACGATGTACCTCATGTAAAAGGATTATCCTTAAAAGGTAGTTATTCTATTAGCTATGCAAATACATTCAGCAATGACATCGGAGACTACTATCAAGTAGCATTAGCCACCAATACAGCTACCGAAGGAAAGCATCTGGTGGGCGAACATTCCGAATGGGTATATCCACAATTCGGCCGGGTAACCGATGTAAATAGAGGCCCCGCTGTTATCTATAATAAGAGAACAACTAAAAGCGAGCAAATGAACTTCATGATTAATTATAATCGTTCATTCGGTCAGCACGATGTTGCACTTACCGGAGTAGTGGAAAGGGCCGAGAATGAAGGTAAAGAGATGCAAACAACATGGAGGTCGCCACTTGATTCTTTTAACGGAACAAGTGAATTTGCCGGAACAATACAGCCCGGTTCGTCCGACACTTATGTAAGGAAGTACGAGAGTGGTGCACTGTCTTATGTTGGAAGATTGAACTACAAATACGGCAATCGTTACTTAGCCCAGTTTATTATCCGGGCAGATGCTTCAACCAAATTTGCACCCGAAAACTACTGGGGCACATTCCCTACAGGTTCTTTAGGCTGGGTACTTTCTGAGGAGAAGTTCTTCCAGAACAGCAAAGTGGCTAAATACATCGACTTCTTAAAACTACGATATAGTTTAGGTAAAACCGGTAAAGACAATGTAAAAGCATGGTCATGGCTTTATGCCTTCAATACAAACTCGGAAAGTGGAGCACAGTTTGGACAAAACGCCGGACTACCGGGTGCAGGTGCCATGTTTAATGGAACAGCAAACAGAAAGATTAAATGGGACCAAACTATTAAGAGTAATTATGGTATCGACGTCAATGTATTGTCTAACCGATTAGGTTTAACCGTTGATTACTTTTACGATAAAACAACCGATATGTTAATGAAAATCCCGGAAGACCCTGCTTTAGTTTATATTGGCGCTGCTCTTCCTGCCCAAAATTATGGCGCAGTTGATTCTTGGGGATGGGAGTTCACTTTATCGTGGAATGATAAGATCAATCAGAACTTATTGCCTAAAATGGGACCCGTTAAATATAACATTTCGATGAACTATGGTATATCATGGTATAAGATTAAGAAAGGTGTGAAAGCTGATTTCGACTATCCATCCATAGTTAATGACATGAGTTCGTGGACCGGATATAGATCTCCTAATAGCCAATACGGATTCAAGACTTGGAATGGCACTTCACAAGGTGATGGTATTTTACGTAATCAGGCTGACATTGATAACTACTGGGCATATCTGGAGCAAAATGCAGTATCAGCAGGCGGAGAAGCCGGTGATGCCAGATACTTTGACAAAAGCAAAAAAGATATGCACGTAGGGATGCTTGCTTACCAAGATTTAGCAGGTAGCAACATCGACTACGACAATAAAACTATTCAAGGTCCCGACGGACGAATTGCACGAAGTGAAGACTATGCCAAATTAGCAAGTAATCGCCGTCATAACATCAACACCCGTTTAGGTGCGCAATGGGGAGACTTCAGTTGGTCGGCACAGCTTTCTACTTCTTGGGGAGGGTACAGTACCATTTATAGCGATGTAAAACAAGATATTAGCACAAGCTCTATGATCTGGTCGCAGTTTTCTTATATGAACGATATGTACGACCCTACAGACAATCCAAATGGTAAATACCCAAGTATGGCAGTTGATAATGCTTATGGAGAATATTCTAACTTCTGGACTGTTTCAACTTTCCGGTGCTATGTCAGAAATATGACCTTTAGTTATGCATTGCCGAAAGAGCTAACCCGAAAGATCAATATTGATAAATTACAGATTAATCTGACCGGTAACAACTTATGGGATTTTTATAATCCATATCCCAAAAAGTTTAGAAACATGTATGATAACGGTAATTCCGGTTATCCAACACTTAGAACATGGACATTAGGCGTTAACCTGACTTTCTAACATGAATGACAAATCAACGAATATGAAAAATAAAATATCCACCATATTATTAGGAGCGCTTCTGCTAAGCAGCACCTCCTGTAGCGATTCTTTCTTGGAAGACAAAAAAGACTATAGCATCTTGTCTTCACAAGATATATTCTCTGACCCTAAACAGGCAGAGGCAGTTTTTGCTGAGATTTACTACAAAATCCTGGGCACCTACGTAGCTCCGATACATGGAGCAGACCCTTTAATGAGGCACAATAACAACCAAGCCGGAAGAAACAGCTTCCTTACCGAAGAGCTCCCGGTAACAGCTCCTACCGGAAGCCAAATAAGTGCTCTCGGATTAGGTGATGCCAGGTATTTAAACGGAACCGGAAAAACTACTTATGCCGGTAATCATATTGCCGGTACCTTTTATTGGAATGGAGGTAGTGGCAGCAGCTTCGGGCACCAAATCGGCTAACGACAGGAAGTTAGGCTCTCTACTAAAGAGAATGAAGAAAGGCGACATTCTAATTATCTCCGAAATCTCTCGCCTCGGGCGTAACTTAATGGGCATCATGTCAACCCTCCACCTCTGCATGAACAAACAAGCCATCATCTACACCGTAAAAGAAAAATACGAGTTAGGCAACAATATAAACTCACATATATTGGCATTTGCCTTTGGTTTATCTGCACAAATCGAGCGAGATCTTATTTCGCAAAGAACCAAAGAAGGCTTAGCCCGCCGAAAAGCCGAAGGCGTTATATTAGGAAGGAAAAACGGTTCGAAAAACAAAAAGTACAGATTGGTTGATAAAGAAAAAGTAATCAAAGAGATGCTTCAGGAAGGCCAAACAAAAACAGCAATATGCCGCCGCCTTAAATGCCACATCGTAACATTAAACAAGCATCTGACCCGAATGAATGCAGAAGAGTAGCCTTAGCTAATTAAACACCTCCCTCAGATAAGCCACATTTGCACTAAAGTTACCTTTCACATTACGTACATCATTGGCATCGCGTGAGCGTTCTACTACCAGCCAGCCACTCCAGCCCATATCGTCTAAAGTCTCTTTAATCTTGCGCATATTCAAACGTTTATTGTTAGGAAGAGTCACACCGTCGGTATCTGTACAGTGAATCTGGCAGATTCTATCTTTGCCCAGCACACGAAGTTCTTTATAAACATCTCTGCCTGCCTCTAACGGATTCTGAAAATTAAAATAGATTTTTATTCCCGGGGAGTTTATTTCTTCCAGGAGTTCTACTTCGCCTTGAGCATCTAAAGAGGTTTCTATACCAACTGTCAAACTATCTTTGGCTGCCATATCACCTATGGTTCGAAGACGGCGCACCATTTCCGGTCGTATTTCGGGCTTCTTAATCAAGTCGCCTTCTGTGCCTAAAGGTAAGAAAGCTGTTTTTACTCCCATAGCCTTCATGGTTTGCAGGCAATCTTGTATTAAATCCCGGTAATTATCTCTGCCCACTAATGATTGGGCATAAAAGCCCGACATGGCAATGGAAGATAGCTCTATATCAAACTCGCTTGCTTTCTCTTTAAATAGAATCTGGAAATGGGGTTCGCGAAGTTTGTTATCAAAAGAATCTCGCTTTCCGAGTCCGCCCATATCCAATTCAAGACCATCGGCACCAATTTCGTGCGCCAACTGAAAAGCACCTATCTTCTGTCTTTTCAAGATCATCCAGTCGCATACGGCAAGTTTATATCTTTCGCCTTCCGGAATGGAATCGGCATTATTTTTCTTGTTTAGTCCACAAGAGGCCGTAGAGAGTAGGATTGTTAATAGAAACAGATAAGATAAGGAATATTTCATTTTAGCATGGTTTTTGATTGTTTATTGAAAGACGAAGTTCTCTTCATTCTGTAATCAATAATATGCTAAGTAAGTGTTCAGGGGGTTGAACCCACTTCGGGGTTCAGAGAAGAGAGAGTATCATCATCCCCGGGTTACGCTTCGCTCACCCGGGGTTATGCACATATTACCCCTATCGGGGTAAATGCTTGCTGTTTAATTAAAATGCAACCGCCATTTGAATCAAATGAAACTGGCATTCAAAGCAAATGCAACCGGCATTTTATAACGAGGCTACTGGCAGATGCCCGCCATAGATTACAGAGCTTACTTCTCGTCGTTCTGTCTAATCTCTACGCGGCGTATCTTACCACTAATCGTTTTAGGCAGTTCTTCAACAAATTCTATCACACGAGGGTACTTATAAGGAGCAGTTACTTTCTTCACATGGTTTTGCAGTTCCTTCACAAGTTCTTCTCCGGCGCGTTCTTTGTATTCTTTTGCCAATATAACAGTAGCTTTAACTATCTGACCGCGTATTTCATCGGGAACACCGGTAATAGCACATTCTACCACGGCAGGGTGAGTCATCAGGGCACTTTCCACTTCGAAAGGTCCGATACGGTAGCCCGAGCTCTTAATAACATCATCGGTACGCCCTACAAACCAGAAATAGCCGTCTTCATCTCGCCAGGCAACATCTCCGGTATAATAAATGCCATCATGCCAGGTTTCGTTAGTGCGCTGTTCATCGCGATAGTATTCTTTGAAAAGCCCTACCGATTTACCTTTGTCGGTACGCAACACAATTTGTCCTTGCTCACCGGCTTCTACTGAGCGACCTTCATAATCAATTAAGTCGACTTCATATTGAGGGTTGGGCATTCCCATACTTCCGGGTTTTGGCTCCATCCAAGGGAAAGTGGCAATGGTTAATGTAGTTTCTGTTTGTCCGAAACCTTCCATGAGTTTGATGCCTGTCAGTTTCAGGAAGTTCTCAAAAACAGAAGGATTCAAGGCTTCGCCTGCAATGGTACAATACTCCAAAGAAGAAAGATCGTACTTCGATAAATCTTCTCTAATCAAAAAACGGAAGATAGTAGGAGGCGCGCAAAGCGAAGTGATATGGTAGTCGTGAATCTTCTTTAAGATCTCTGCGGGCACAAACTTTTCATGATCATAAACAAACACGGTAGCTCCGGCAATCCATTGACCATACAGTTTTCCCCACACCGCTTTTCCCCAACCGGTATCGGCAATAGTCAGGTGAAGGCTATTCTCGTGAAGATTGTGCCAATAAGTGGCAGTAGTTATATGCCCTAACGGGTAAGTAAAATCATGAGCCACCATTTTAGGTTCTCCGGTAGTTCCCGAAGTAAAGTACATCAATGAGATATCATCATTTGTATTCGCATGTTCAGGACGCACAAAAGGAGCAGCATTTTCAATACCTTTGTGAAAGTCTTCGAAGCCTTCGGGTATATCGGGTCCAATGCTTACCACTTTCTTTATGCTGGGCGAATCCGGCATGGCATCCAGTATATGCTGTGTGATGATGTTTTCTCCGGCAGCCACAATCATCTTAATATCTGCGGCATTGCATCGATATACAATATCTTTCTTAGTCAGAAGGTGTGTAGCAGGAATTACCACTGCTCCTATTTTATGCAATGCAATAACGCTAAACCAAAATTCATAGCGACGTTTAAGAATCAACATCACCATGTCGCCACGACCAATACCTAAGCTTTGAAAGTAAGAAGCGGTCATATCCGAATACTTCTTTATATCACCAAATGTAAACTCGCGACATTCATCTTTATCGTTAGTCCAAAGCAATGCGCGCTTATTTGGTTCTTTGGCTGCCCATTCGTCTACAATATCATATCCAAAATTGAAGTTATCGGGTACCTGTATCTTTAAGTTCTTTTTGAAATCTTCTTGTGAAGTGAAGGTTGTTTGAGATAAAAATCTTTCTACCATTTTTATTTGTGGTTTTTAAGTTTAAAAGATTACTGCAAGAAAACGTACTTTCTCTCCGTTCAACGCTTTCATACCATGAGGTAGTTTTGAGTTAAAGTAAATGCTATCTCCTTCATTCAAAATCAACTCTTTCCCTGCTACACTAATGAGCATACTTCCTTCCAACACATAATTAAATTCCTGTCCGTTATGTGTATTATAATGTATAGGAGTATCATCTGCTTTAGGCTCCACAGTTACAATAAACGGATCGGCTTCACGTTTCATAAAGCCCGAAGCCAACGCTTGGTATTTATAAGCTTTGGTACGTTCTACAGAAATCCCTTTACCGGCACGCGTTACAAAATAGCTATTCATTTTAGGTTCCTCGTCGAACATGAGGGCATCCAATGCAATATTGTAAGTACGAGCTATCTTTTGTAACATACCCACAGAGATATCAGACTCTCCGGCTTCTGCTTTCTGATAGTCTTCAACTTTCACTTCTGCTTGTTTGGCAAACTCTTCTACCGACAGGTCGAGAGCTTCACGTAATCCGCGTAAACGCTCTGCTATTTGCTTAATCTGTTCATCCATTTAAGTTTATAGTTTTTAGTTTGTAGTTTTAAGTTTATTTCTACTACACTCTTCCTTTGGAGAGGGTTAGGGAGAGGCTTTTATTTAGCACTTTCCTTCATCGCCTTAATAATGGCAGAAGTAAACCCTGCATGCTCCAACTCATTAATGCCCTTAATGGTAAGGCCACCCGGAGTAGTTACTTTGTCTATTTCAACAGCAGGATGAGTGTCATTATTTAGAATGAGCTCGGCGGCTCCTTTTAATGATTGGGCAACCATCTTCATGGCGTCTTTCGGATATACACCCATCTCTACTCCTGCCTGCAAGCCTGCTTGTATATACTTTAAGGCATACGCAATACCACAAGAAGTCATAGCTGTAGTAGCGGGAATCTGTTTTTCGGGTATCAGCATAGCCAAGCCTAATTCATTGAAAAGATTCAGCAGAATTTGTTCCTGTTCAGATGTGGCATTCATAGAAGCAATCAGCGTCATGCTTGCCAACTCTGAAATGGCTGTATTGGGCACCAACCGAAAGAGAGTAGCCACAGGGTCTGTCCAATCGGCAAGGTCGGACAATGAAATTCCGGCAGCTACCGAAACTATGATTTGCTTATCTACCTTGAATTGCAGATTACTAATCACTTCTTTCATTAACCAAGGCTTCACGGCTATCATAACGATATCTGCATCCGCAATAGCTTCTTGGTTATCGCTGATTGTTTGAATATCTTTATTAAACGCAGTTAGTTTGTCAAGGTTTGCTTTAGACGGATCGGATACCGTTATATCGGCAGCTTTCACCAACGTTCCTAAGGTAAGTCCACGAGCGATAGCCCCTCCCATATTTCCGGCTCCGATTATTGTAATCCTCATAAATACGCGTTCTTTAGTTTAAACAGGATTTCAAAGATAATAAGAATTGATCGGCCTCTTCTATAGTAAGACAAAGAGGTGGTAATAAACGTATCACATGAGTTCCGGTTGCACCTGTAAACACCTTATAATCAAACAGCAAACGTTTACGTAGTTCTTTAACAGGTTCGTCGAATTCCAACCCAATCATAAGTCCTTTACCACGTACATCTTTGATTTGAGGTATTTTCTTCAACTCCGTCATTAAGTACTCGCCTACTTTGGCTGCATTATCTACAAGGTTTTCTTCTTGCATTACATCAAGCACAGCCAATGCTGCGGCACATGCCAAATGATTACCGCCGAATGTAGTACCCAACATTCCGTAAACCGGCTTAAACATCGGGCTGATTAACACTCCCGACAAAGGAAAGCCATTACCAATTCCTTTAGCCACAGTGATAATGTCTGCTTTAATATTGCTATATTGATGAGCAAAGAACTTACCTGTACGACCGTATCCACTTTGAATTTCATCCAAAACAAGAATTGTTCCGGTTTCGGTGCAAGCCTTACGCAGTTCTTGCATAAACTCGTTGGAAGGAATACGAATACCACCTACGCCCTGTATGCCTTCTATGATTACAGCACAAACGTCTCCTTTGGCTAATTCGGCTTTCATTGCTTCTACATCATCCAATTCTAAATAGGTAACATGCCCATTGGCATTGATCGGAGCTATAATCTTAGGATTATCTGTAGCCTCTACAGCAAGCGACGTACGTCCGTGAAATGATTTACAGAAGGATACAACTCGCTTGCGCCCGTTATGGAAAGAAGCCAGTTTCAGTGCATTCTCATTTGCCTCCGCACCCGAGTTTACCAGAAACAATGAATAATCATCGTATCCGCAAATAGGTCCTAACTTTGTGGCAACTTCCTGTTGCAGTTTGTTTATTACTGAATTGGAATAGAATCCCAACTTACTTACCTGCTCACTAATCATTTTTACATAGTGCGGATGAGAGTGACCGATAGAGATCACAGCATGTCCGCCATAGAGGTCGAGGTATTGGGTACCGTTTTCATCCCACACCTGGCAGTACTCTCCTTTTACTATGTTGATATCAAATAATGGATATACGTCGAATAAATTCATAAAGCCTCACCCCAGCCCTCTCCAAAAGAGAGGGGGAAGAACCGTGCGGTTCAGGGGATTTTTTAATTGTTAATAATAATAGTATTTTAAATTCTAATGCCTCTTAACTATGCACTGCATCGTCTTCCTCCCTCTCCTTTGGAGAGGGTTGGGGAGAGGCTTTTTAGAATGCGCTTGGTTTCAACTGTAATCCTACAGTTTCCTCCAGATTAAACATCAGATTCATATTATGAACAGCCTGCCCCGAGGCTCCTTTCAGCAAGTTGTCAATGCAGGAGATGATTAATAATTTATCGCCTTGTTTTTCCAGATGAAGTAAGCACTTGTTGGTGTTTACAACTTGCTTTAGGTCTATATTCTTTTCTACAATGTGCACAAAAGAATCTTTCTCATAATATTCTTTATACATACGGACAAGTTCGTCCAATTCCACTTTGCTCTTTACAATGATTGTGGTAAAGATACCGCGGGCAAAGTCTCCTCTATAAGGGATAAATACGATGTCCGAATTAAAGCTGTTTTGCAACTGCTTGAGCGATTGCTTTATTTCGGGAATATGTTGGTGAGTGAATGGTTTATAAACACTCATATTATTATTCCGCCAACTGAAATGAGTGGTAGCTCCCGGCTTTACCCCTGCCCCTGTACTACCAGTAATGGCATTTACGATGATTTCATCATTCAGCATCAGGTGTTTTGCCAATGGCAGCAGCCCCAGCTGAATGCTTGTAGCAAAGCATCCCGGATTGGCCACATACTTGGTTTTACAGATAGCACGACGATTCAATTCGGGCAAACCGTAAAGGAACTCATGATCTTCTCCGGCTATGCGGTAATCCATAGAAAGGTCGATAATCTTCAGATTCTCCGGGATGTTATGACTATCCATAAACTTACGGGTGTCTCCGTGAGCTGTACAGAAGAACAAAACATCAATCGTATCTAAAGGAAGTTCATTGGTGAAAACCAAATCACATTCACCATAAAGTCCGGTATGTACATCGGTAATCTTATTACCTGCGTTACTGCTACTGTTTATAAATACGATCTCGGCATCAGGATGATTAATTAATAATCTGATTAGTTCTCCTGCTGTATAACCTGCACCGCCTACTATTCCTACTTTAATCATAGTTTGTTGTTTTTCTTTTGATTTGCATAATAGACTCGTAACGGAGTAGAAAGAATCTTGGTAAATCCTTTGGCATCTTCCGAAGTCCATCCTTTTTGTACTTCACCATATTCACCCAGTTCGTTCTTCACTAAATCATAAGCAGAATCAACACCTACTAATGTATAGCTATAAGGACGCAAGATGATGCTTACAGTTCCGTTCACATTGCGTTGAGAGCTTTCCAACATGGCTTCAATATCTCTCATTACAGGTTCCAGGTATTGTGCTTCGTGCAGGAACATGCCGTACCAGGTACCTACCTGATCTTTCCAATACAATTGCCACTTGCTTAATGTATGCTTTTCGAGCATTTTATGGGCATTGATAATCAGCAAAGGTCCGGCAGCCTCAAAGCCTACGCGTCCTTTCAATCCGATGATGGTATCGCCAATATGCATATCGCGACCAATACCGTATTTGTTGCCAATTTCTTCTACTTTATTGATAGCCTTTACCTTGTCGGTAAATACTTCTCCGTTTACGGCATGTAGCTCTCCTTCTTTAAATTCAAGTTTGAGTTCTTCTGTTCCCGAAGCAACTACTTGGCTTGGATATGCCTCTTCCGGCAAAGTTTGATCGCTATTCAATGTTTCTTTTCCACCAATAGAAGTTCCCCACAATCCTTTATTGATAGAATACTCCATCTTTACGAAGTCGGCTTCGAAACCGTGTTCGCGTAAGTAGTTTATTTCGTATTCACGAGTAAGAATCATGTCACGGGTAGGAGTAATGATTTCGATTCCGGGAGCAAGCACTTCAAATGTTAAGTCGAAGCGTATTTGATCATTACCGGCTCCGGTACTTCCGTGAGCAATGGCATCTGCTCCGATTTCTTTAGCATACTCGGCAATACCTATGGCTTGGAATATACGTTCCGAGCTTACCGAAATAGGATATGTACCATTACGCAAAACATTACCAAAGATCATGTATTTGATACTTTTCTC
The DNA here is from genome assembly GCF_010500995.1 of Bacteroides sp. 224. Classification (GTDB taxonomy): domain Bacteria; phylum Bacteroidota; class Bacteroidia; order Bacteroidales; family Bacteroidaceae; genus Bacteroides. Next base: position 209,590 of record NZ_QVMK01000002.1, read on the forward strand.
ATAATAATCTTGTGTAACATCCAATGCCACATGTTTTACGGCACCCAGTTTATATGCTTTTTCTTCAATTACTTTCAGTTCTTCTTCGCTAAAACCACCGGTGTTAGCAAGAGCTGTATATACTTCATAATCTTTGTCTTTCGACAAGTACATGGCGCAAAAGGAGGTATCTAAACCTCCGCTGAATGCTAAAACTACTTTTTTCTTCATATTGGTAAAATTAGAGCCTCTCCCCAACCCTCTCCAAAGGAGAGGGAGAATGGAGTTGTGGCTTATATTATTTATATTTCTTCTTTTTCTTCTTCCTCCCCTCTCTTTCGGAGAGGGGCCGGGGGAGAGGCCGGATCAAAAAGCATAGCAGTACAAATACAGTAACGCCTATCGGTACGCATGAGCACATCATGATTGACACAACCCTCGCAACCTTTCCAGAAAGACTCATCGTCTGTCAACTCCGAGAAGGGTACGGGTACGTATCCAAGCTCTGTATTAATCTTCATCACAGCTCCTCCGCTGGTTAGCCCAAACAGTTTGGCATGTGGCCATCGTAAGCGAGAAAGGGCGAATGCCGCTTTCTTTATTCGCTTTGCCAATCCGTGCCCACGAAATTTTTCTACTACAATAAGCCCGGAATTGGCTACGTATTGTTTATTCCCCCAACTTTCGATATAACAGAAACCTGCAAATTCATCGCCGGCAAGGGCTATAATTGCTTTCCCTTCTTTCATTTTCTGTGCCAAATACTCATGTGTTCTTTTGGCAATTCCTGTACCTCTTACCTTCGCGGCTTCGGTTATTGTGTTAAGTATGGTGTCCACGTAAATTTCATGGGAGGCATCGGCCACCATTACATCAATTGAATCTTTCATTTACATTCCTTGTTATAAAATGGAACCCTTTAATTTATTTATTATGCATTATAAAACTCAGACAATTCTCAACAGAAACTCTGCTTGTATTTTCTTTCAACACCAATAGGATAGTATCATCTCCTGCAATGGTGCCAATAATATCTTTACAGTCGCGGTTATCAATATCATAAGCAATGCTGCTTGCGTACCCCGGGCGGGTTTTTATGACAGCTAAGTTGCCCGAAAACTGCAACGAAATAAAGCCGCTGTTCATCAGCATATCACGGGTAGACGATTGTTCTGTATTCCGCTTATACATTATATCGTTAGGCAATACATATACATACTTCCCGTTCATACTGGCAGCTTTGGCTACTTTTAGTTGTTTCAGATCGCGGGAAAGAGTGGCTTGCGTTAGCTCAAACCCTTCATTCATAAGTTCCTGCAACAATTCTTCCTGAGAACTGACTTCTTTGCTGGAAATAATAATTTTGATAGTATCTAATCGATCCGCTTTCTTCTTCATGTCGTATAATTATTCCAAATAGACTGCAAAAGTATGCATTATTTCATAGATTTATGCATAAAACAGCTCTTTTTTTGAGTTTTTATGCCATATTACATTCTTTATTGTATCTATAATGCCGCATTAAAGCTATTCTATTAATGAGTACAGTACCTCTGTGTTTATCCTTAATTCTATTAGATTCGTTTATAAATCGAGTATTTTTGTCTACTTTTGCAGGCGTTTACCAAAACAAACGTGTTTTGGAACAAATTTTCATGTGAGGGGTGCCCTAAAATAACGGGCTGAGATCATACCCATTGACCTGATCCGGGTAATACCGGCGGAGGGAAGATATAGAAAAGTACCCCTTTTCTGTTTAACAAAAAAACTTATCGAAAATGAAAAGGAAAGCAGCGATGCTAATGAGTCTTTGTTGTGTAGGAATACATGTATACAGCCAAAGTTCCTCTAAAGACAGTGTAAAGATGGTGAATCTTCAGGAAGTAGTTATATCTACACGAGCCACTTCCAAGACTCCCGTAGCATTTACAAACGTGAGTAAAAAGCAATTGGAGAAACAAAACTTCGGGCAGGATATCCCCTTTCTGCTTACTGCCACCCCATCGGTATTAACTACTTCGGACGCAGGTTCAGGAGTTGGCTATACAGGTATTCGTGTGCGCGGAACGGATGCTACCCGTATTAATATCACCACCAATGGCATTCCGATGAATGATGCCGAGAGCCATGCTATTTATTGGGTAAATACTCCCGACTTAGCTTCTTCTTTGGAAGATTTGCAGATACAACGAGGCGCAGGAACGTCTACCAACGGTTCGGGCGCTTTCGGTGCAAGCATTAATATGAAGACGCAGGGGATTCCTTCGAAAGCTTATGGAGAGTTTTCCGGCTCCTACGGTTCTTTCAATACACATAAAGAAACCTTTAAAGTAGGTTCGGGGTTAATAAACAATCATTGGGCATTCGATGCTCGTATCTCTAACATTCAGAGTGATGGATACAGGGATCGTGCTTCTTCGGATTTGAAATCTTACTTTGCACAGGCAGGATATTACGGTGAGAATTCAAGCATTAAGTTTATCACCTTTGGTGGTAAAGAGGAAACGTATCATGCCTGGGACGGGATAAGTCGGGAGAGGTTGAAGACAGACCGTCGTTATAACCCAAACGGAAAAATTAAAGATGGAAAGGTAGAGATGGGCTTTTATGATAATCAGTTAGATCATTATAAGCAAACTCATTATCAGTTGCTCTTTAATCATTCTTTCTCTTCTGCATGGAACATGAATGTAGCTCTGCATTATACAGATGGAAATGGTTATTACGAAGAATATAAAAATGACCGGACACTGAAAGAATATAGTCTTCTTTCTTATATAATAGATGGAATTAACTATGACAAAAGCAATCTGATACGCCGCAAGCATGTAGATAGTGGATTTGGTGGAGGTATTTTCTCTTTCAATTATAAAAACAACAGACTGGATGGCTCTATCGGCGGAGGCCTCAATCATTATAAGAATGATCACTACGGACAAGTAATCTGGGTAAAAAACTATATCGGATACCTTGCTCCCGATCATGAATATTATCGTAATAAGGGAGAGAAGTTGGATGGTAATATCTATGCCAAAGCCAATTATGAATTAACAAAGGGCTTCAACCTTTATGCTGACTTACAGTATCGATCTATCAATTACCAAATAAAAGGAAATAATGATAAGTGGGATTGGAGCGCTGAACCTGAAAGGCCACAGCTCCTCGATATTGATAAGGACTTCAACTTCTTCAATCCTAAAGCGGGTGTTTTCTGGCAAATCAATCCAAATAATAATGTATATGCCTCCTTTGCTGTTGCCCAGAAAGAACCGACCCGCAATAATTATACAGACGGATTGTTTGATAAGCATCCCAAAGCAGAAAAGTTGTTCGATTACGAGTTAGGTTATACTTACCGGAACAGTTGCTTTACCGCAGGAATCAACCTTTATTATATGGATTACAAAGACCAATTAGTATTAAACGGAAACCTGAATGATATTGGAGAACCAATGGCCGAAAACGTAAAAGACAGTTATCGCATGGGTGTGGAGCTGACAGCAGGTGTTAAACTCACCGATTACCTTCGATGGGATGTGAATGCTACCTGGAGTAAGAATCGCATTAAGAACTACACCGAATATCTGAGCGATTACTCCGACAAAGGCAGTGAACTATATACACAGACTGAGCGGTATTTGGGTGATACTCCTATTGCTTTCTCCCCTTCCTTTATGGCAGGAAGCTTAATCAACTTTGAGTTATCGGGATGGAGTGCTTCTTTCCAATCGCAGTATGTGAGCCGCCAGTATTTAGATAATGCGGGGGATAAAGAAAACTCGTTGGATGCTTATTTTGTTAATCATCTGCATGCGGGATATACATTCAAGATCAGACATGTAAAGAGTATAACCGTAGGTGCCTCTGTTTATAATCTGTTCAACACCAAATATGAAACAAACGGATATTCACAGACGGCTGCTGTTTATCAGACAGATTCAAATGGGAACCCAACCAACAATTGGCGTGTTTCCAATGATCCATGTTTCTACCCGATGGCAGGAACCAATGTTTTATTTAATCTAACGCTTCGCTTTTAACGGATGGATTATTTAGAAATTATAGGAACGTTTGTAGGGTTGCTCTATCTTTGGTTAGAGTACAAAGCTAGTATTTACTTATGGATAGCAAGCATCATTATGCCTGCTATCTATATCTTTGTATATTATAACGCAGGCTTGTATGCAGATACAGGAATCAATGTATATTTCTTGTTGGCATCTGTTTACGGGTGGATCGTTTGGCTGAAAGGAAGTGGAAAAGAGAAAAAAGATAAGGCAGAGTTACCGATTACCTATATGCCATCAAAAACAATTCTTCCTCTTTCTGTTGCCTTCTTCATTGCTTTCTTTCTCATTGCATGGATATTAATTACTTATACAGACAGTACAGTACCTTGGCTTGACAGTTTTACGACTGCATTAAGTATTGTCGCCATGTGGATGTTGGCCAGAAAATATGTGGAACAATGGTTGGTGTGGATTGCAGTGGATGTGGTGAGTTGTGGGTTATACATTTATAAGGGACTCGATTATACGGCAGGGTTATATGGACTTTACTCGGTAATTGCTATCTTTGGCTACTTAAAATGGAGAAAAATGATGAAGGTGTAGAGCAATTCTAAAGATGAAGCCTATATTACTTTTAAACATAGATACGCGGAAGAAACGGAATAAGCGGATGAACGCGGAATTTTAATTTACTGAACTAAATAAATCCTGTTTGTTTGGATTTGCTTTATTATTATTCCGCGTTCATCCGCTCATTCTGCTTTTTCCGCGTACCCATAATACTTATTTTGCACTTAATATGATAAAACATTACCCACTTATATCCACAAAAACGATTCCCGAAACTGTTATTCTGGCCAATGGAGAATTCCCAACCCATTCTCTTCCTTTGGCTTTACTGAAACAAGCCAAATATGTAGTTTGTTGCGATGGTGCTGCTAATGAATATATAAAAAGAGGATTCATTCCCAATGCCATTATCGGAGATGGAGATTCGCTCTCATCAGAAAACAAAGATCGGTTTGCAGACATTCTTCACTTTAATAACGATCAGGAAACAAATGATCAGACGAAAGCAGTCAATTACTGTATTGAGCAGGGAAGAAAAGATATTATTATAGTAGGTGCCACAGGTAAAAGAGAGGATCATACCTTAGGAAACATCAGCCTGTTAATTGATTATATGGATGAAGTTCGGGTGCAGATGGTGACTAACTATGGTATTTTCAATGCCGTTTGCGGGAATGCAACTTTTGAATGTATACCTGAAGAACAAATATCCATTATTAACTTCACTGCTACCCGGATGGAAGGCGAAGGGGTTGCCTACCCACTTCGGGGATTTACTAACTGGTGGCAAGGCACACTGAACGAAGCTAAACAAGAGAACATTACCATTTGGGCCAATGGCAAGTATCTCTTGTTCAGGAATATAATTTAGAAGAAACTCTATTTTACGTTTAATAGATACTTCTTGAAATCTTCAAAATGCTTTGTCAGAGGCAAGCTCTTCTTCTCACCTTTCATGAATTCCTGTAGTTTGGCAGGTATTTCCACTTTATCTTCGATGATGCTTTCTACTGTCTCCAAGAATTTGGCAGGATGGGCTGTTTCAAGGAATACACCGGTTTCTCCTTCTTTCAATCCTTCCTGAAGGGCACGATAGCCACAAGCGCCATGAGGATCTAACAAATAACCGGTTTCTTTATATACATTCTTCACCGTTTCGCGAATCTGGTCGTCTGTATAAGTAGTGCCACTTATTTCGGCGGCAATTGCTTCGTGTGAGTTCTTGTATAAATCGAGTACACGAGCAAAGTTGCTGGGATCTCCTACATCCATAGCATTGGCAATGGTAGCAATGGAAGGACGCGGATTATATTTACCTGTTTGCAAATACTGATAGAAGATATCGTTCTTATTATTGGCTGCAATAAAGCGTTTTATAGGTAATCCCATTTGTTTGCCAAATAACCCGGCAGTTATATTACCAAAGTTACCGCTTGGAACACAAATAACGGCACTGCCTTCCTTGCCAAGCTTCTTTAACTGAGCATAAGCATAGAAATAATAAAAAGCTTGTGGCAGGAAACGAGCCACATTAATAGAATTGGCAGAGGTAAGCAACAAATGATCATTCAGCTCTTTATCCATGAACGCAGCTTTTACCAGAGCTTGGCAATCATCGAACGTACCTTCTACTTCTAAAGCTGTGATATTTTGTCCTAAGGTGGTGAATTGCTTTTCTTGTATCTCGCTCACCTTCCCTTTGGGATAGAGTACATACACATGAATACCGTCTACCCCCAGAAATCCGTTGGCCACCGCACTACCTGTATCTCCGGAAGTAGCAACTAACACATTCACGTTCTTTTGCCCCTGTTTTCTGATAAAGTAGCCCAATAAACGAGCCATAAAGCGACCACCTACATCTTTAAAGGCAAGTGTGGGTCCGTGAAACAATTCCAGTGAATAAATCGTATCGGTCACTTTCACTAAAGGAACATCGAAGTTAAGGGTATCATATACAATTTCTTTCAATACATCTGCCGGAACATCTTCGCCAAAGAAAGCATCGGCTACCCGGTAGGCTATTTCCTGAAAAGAATAGGTATCTATTTTATCATAAAACTCTTTTGGGAGGGGTTTAATGCTTTCGGGCATGAAAAGCCCTTTGTCGGAGGCCAATCCTTTGACTACTGCTTCTTGCAGGGAGGCTAAAGGGGCTTGCTGGTTGGTACTGTAGTATTTCATTGTTTTATCTTTTATTCACCACAGATTAACACGGATTTACACAGATTAAAAACTTAATTCAGAATAATAATCCGTGAAAATCCGTGTTAATCTGTGGTTTAATTATCCATAAATTCATTCATAAACTCATCTCCTTTCAGCAGCCCATACACTCCTTGCTTGGCTGCTTCTTCATTATACGCTTCCACACCATCTGCCTCAATACCCGGATACCAGATCAGGAAGGGAACCGGTTCTGAGGTATGGGTACGCAATTCGCAAGGGGTAGGATGATCGGGAAGAATGGCAATAGCCACGGGTTCACCCCAACCTTTCACGGCTTCATAAACAGGGCCGACTACCTGGCTGTCCAGATCTTCAATAGTCTTTATTTTAAGCGAAACATCTCCTTCGTGCCCGGCTTCATCGCTGGCTTCGATATGGAGATATACAAAATCTTCTGACTTTAACGCTTCCAATGCAGCGGCTACTTTATTCTTATAGTTCGTATCATAAAGTCCGGTAGCACCTTCTACTTCTACCTTACGCAAACCGGCATATCTTCCTATTCCTTGAATCAGATCGACAGCAGAGATTACTGTTCCGGATTTGATTTGCGGATAAGTACTCGAAAGTGGCTCCATCTGAGGACGATACCCCGGCGACCAAGGCCAAATACTATTAGCCGGGTCTTTGCCTTCTGCCATACGTTTCAGATTGATTGGGTGATTCTTCAGCAACTCTTGCGAACGTAGAATCAGTTCATTAAGCAGTCTGGCTGTTTCTTCGGCTTCGGGAACAATCGGTTTTATTAATAAAGGAGCAAATTCCTTACCGGGCACATCATGCGGAGGGGTACAAGTTAATTCTTTCTTGCCTCCTTTTACAACCAACAGATGGCGATAAGACACTCCGGGATGAAAAGTAACCGCTTCTGTACCCAACTCTTTTTGCAGATAGCTTATCAACTCCGCCGCTTCTTCGGATGTAATGTGTCCGGCAGAATGATTCTTAATCCGACCGTCTTCCACACAAATCAGGTTACAACGCATGGCTATTTCTCCGGGCAACACATCTACCCCCATGCTGGCAGCTTCGAGTACACCTCTACCTTCATATACTTTAGATAAGTCATACCCCAATACAGAAAGATTGGCAACTTCGCTCCCGGGATGAAATCCTTCGGGAACGGTTGCCAACAGTCCGTTGCGCCCCATACTTGCCAACATATCCATATAAGGAATATTGGCATGTTGAAGCAAAGTTTTGTTATTCAGAGATTTTACCGGCCAGTCGGCCATACCGTCTCCGAGAATTATTATATGTTTCATAATAGTTGAGAGTTGAGAGTTGAGAGTTGAGAGTTGAGAGTTACGATGCCGCATGGTAACTCTCAACTTTCAACTCTCAACTCTCAACTAATTTAAACGTTGGCAATACTCATAATATCTGCAAATACACCGGCGGCGGTTACACTGGCGCCTGCTCCGTATCCCTGAATCATCATCGGGTATTCTTTATAGCGTTCAGTGGTAAGCAGAATGATGTTATTACTTCCTTCCAGGTTAAAAAATGGGTGTTTGGAATCTACCTCTTGTAAAGAGACAGAACCTTTTCCGTTTTCAAACTTAGCCACAAATCGCCAGTGTTTGTTTTCGCTCTCCAATACTTTGCGACGTGCTTCAAAGTCGGCATCTAATTCCGGGATGCGTGTCCAGAAGTCATCCAATGTGCCTTCGAAGAAAGAATCGGGCACAAAGAGGTGTTTCTCTACATCTTCTTGTTCCAGTTTATAGCCGGCTTCACGGGCAAGGATTACCAGTTTACGGATTACATCCTTTCCACTTAGGTCGATACGTGGATCGGGTTCGGAGTAGCGTTCTTCCTGTGCCATCTTAATGGTTTTGCTGAAAGGAATATCCGCACTGATTTTATTGAAGATATAGTTTAATGTACCGGAAAGTACGGCTTCTATTTTTAATATCTTGTCGCCGCTGTGTATCAGGTCGTTTATTGTATTGATAATGGGTAGTCCTGCTCCTACATTGGTTTCAAACAAGTATTTAGCACCACGCTTTCGGGCTATCTGCTTCAATTCTATATAGTTGTCATATTCAGAAGAAGCTGCAATTTTATTGGCGGCCACCACCGAAATATTATGCTGCAAAAGGTCTTTGTACAACGAAGCAACGTCAGAACTGGCAGTACAATCTACAAATACGGAATTGAAGATATTCATTCCGATAATCTCATCACGAAGTATTTGCGGACTGCTATCCATGCCTGTTTTGTATAAATCTTCCTGATAGTTGTCGAGGTTGATGCCCGAGCGGTTAAATAAGCCTTTCACATTATCGGCAATACCTACTACATTAAGTACCAGTCCGTTTTCTTCCATTAACTTCTGACGTTGGCAACGTATCTGGTCGATTAGGCTTCCTCCTACAGTACCTGTTCCGCAGATAAAGAGGTTAAGCACCTGATATTCGGACAAGAAGAAGGAGTCGTGAATAACGTTCAGTGATTTGCGCAATGATTTCTCATCTACCACAAACGAGATGTTTGTTTCCGAAGCTCCTTGTGCACAAGCAATTACATTGATACCGTTGCGACCCAATGTGCCAAACAACTTTCCGGCAATACCGGGAGTATGCTTCATGTTTTCGCCTACAATAGCCACAGTGGCCAATCCTTTTTCCGCAGAGATTTCGGTAATCTCTCCCATCTCTATTTCTTTGGCGAACTCTTCGTTCAATACCTGACAAGCCAAATCTGCATCATCATTACGCACTCCGATGGAAGTACTGTTTTCCGAAGAAGCCTGAGATACAAGGAATACACTGATTCCGTTTTTAGCCAACGCACGGAATATACGGTAGTTTACACCGATTACCCCTACCATACCAAGCCCTTGTACAGTAATCAAGCTGGTATCATTAATAGATGAAATTCCTTTAATCGCTTTTCCTTCGCTATTGCCATTCTTTTGTATAATGATGGTTCCTTTTCCTTCGGGGTTGAAGGTATTCTTTACCAGAATAGGAATATTCTTATGGCAAACCGGATAGATTGTTGGAGGATATACCACCTTAGCCCCAAAGTTACAAAGCTCCATAGCCTCTACATAACTAAGCTCATCGATGGTATAAGCCGAAGAAATCACACGAGGATCGGCAGTCATAAATCCGTCTACATCTGTCCAGATCTCCAGAATAGAAGCATCAAGGGTAGCAGCAATAACGGCAGCGGTATAGTCCGATCCGCCACGACCCAGATTGGTTACATCGCCGGAAGTTTTATCCGACGAAATAAAACCACCAAGTACGGCAACCTTAGGCTTATTCTTAAAAGTTTCACTTATCAGTTGGTTCGATAGTTCTGCATCCAGAATATGTTTGGAGTGTTTCTTCTCTGTTTTAATAAAGGTACGCGAGTCGAACCATTGAGCATCCTTAATCAGTTCGGCTACAATGATAGACGAAAGTCTTTCGCCGTAACTAACAATGGTATCGGCAGTTTTAGGAGAGAGATCTCTAATCAGGTAAATACCTTGATAAATATCTTTAAGTTCGTTCAAGAGTTCTCCTACTTGCTTTTGCAGAACAACTTGCCGATCTCCGGCAGGGATCACCCCTTTAATCATTTCTACATGACGATAGACTATCTCTTGAAATTCCGTTTCGTAACCGGAATCGCCCGAAGCGGCTATTTTAGAGGTATTAATTAACTTGTCGGTTATTCCGCCTAAAGCAGATACAACTACAATAACCGGTTCTTTTACCGACTCGACTATTTTCTTTACGTTTAAAATGCTGTTCACGGAACCTACGGATGTTCCGCCGAATTTCATTACTTTCATATATTGGGTTTGAGTTTTTGAGTTTTAAGTTTGTAGTTTTAAGTTTGTAGTTTATAGTTTTGAGTTTGTAGGGTTGAGTTTATGGGTGGTGAGTTTTTTGAGTTTCCATTTACTTCAAAAACAGTTTACCCTCTAAACTATAAACTCAAAACTAAAAAACTTAAATGATTTTGTCTGCCTTTGCAAACGTGGATCACGTAGATACACAAGAACTTTCCTTAACCCCTAAGGGTCATGGTACATATACACATCGTCGTTGTAGTATGTGAGTAGTTCTTAATCATAATCTCTATTTCTACGCCTTTTAGATTGATAAGTGCTGCAAAAATACAAATAATTCTATTCATTCTATCACTTTTTGCGATTATTTTGCATTAAAAGCACATGAAAACAGAAGAAGGCAAAGAAAATAGCAACCTATAGTATTATCATTTTAACACCAAACAAATCAGGCACAAGCAAATGATCGGTTTATTTATTGACAATTTGAAACCGCGAACCAAAAATATTACTATCTTTGCAGGGAACAACATTCTTTTTCTTATGTGCCCTGAAAGTGCCTCAGTTTTATTAATATATACCGGCGGAACCATTGGGATGATTGAAAATCCAGAAACCGGTGCACTTGAAAATTTTAAATTCGACCAGCTCCAGAAATATATACCGGAGTTGCGCCGTTTCATTTTCCGTATAGATACTTATCAGTTTGATCCTCCTATGGACTCTTCGGATATGGAGCCGGACATGTGGAGCAGATTAGTTAAAATAATATTCGATAATTACGATAAATACAATGGCTTCGTTATTCTGCATGGAACAGATACGATGGCTTATACAGCGTCGGCTCTCAGTTTTATGCTCGAAGGTTTAAACAAGCCTGTTATATTTACAGGGTCGCAACTACCCATTGGAGTGCTTAGAACCGATGGAAAAGAGAACCTGATGACGAGTATCGAAATTGCTGCCGAACAAGATAAAGAAGGCAAACCCGTAGTGCCGGAAGTTTGTATATTTTTCGAAAACCATTTGATGCGTGGTAACCGGACAACAAAATTGAACGCAGAGAACTTCAATGCGTTCCGTTCTTGCAATTTCCCGGCTTTAGCCACCGCAGGCATACACATACGCTACAATCATTTATTCAACTACCCTAAGTCGTATAAGCAAACATTGAAGCCCCATTATAAGATGGATAGCAATGTAGCTATACTGAAACTGTTTCCGGGTATTCAGGAGGGTGTGGTAAAGTCCATTCTTAATATCGAAGGCCTGAAAGGAGTGGTATTAGAAACGTATGGTTCCGGAAATGCTCCGCAGAAGGAATGGTTCACTCGCCATCTTAGCGAAGCCAGCGAACGGGGTATTGTTATTGTAAACGTAACCCAATGCAGCGCCGGAAGCGTAGAAATGAAAAGATACAAAACTGGCTATCAGCTACTTAGATCAGGAGTAGTATGCGGGCACGACAGTACCACAGAGGCCGCCATCACCAAACTGATGTATCTGCTGGGAAAAGGTTACTCGCCCGGAGAAGTAAGACTACGAATGAATGAGCCGATGGTAGGAGAAATCACTATTCAGTAAATAAAGAACACACTGGGCGCAATGCTCACAACTAAAAAAGTCACATTTCTTCAACAAAAAAGCATAAACCTAAAGTATAGCGTTCGTTATAGCGACCCTATAACAATATATTGTAGTAGAATACTACTGATGATGATAAGAAGCAGAAGTAGAAAATAAATTTAGAAAAAAGGCCTACCGGCAACTGATTAAAATGCTACCGGCAATCGACCGAAATACTACCGACAGTTAACTGAAATGCTACCGGCAATCGAAATAGATGGAAGCAACAGAGAAAAAGGACGACAACACAAAAACACAACCTGCTTACAATCTGATACTTAGAAAATAATTCGAAAATTATCTCTCGAAAATGAGCGTTTTGTGCCATAACGCGCACTTTATGAGCTCAATTTGTTTTCTATTTCATACCTTTGCCTCACAATAATCACAAAATCGTAGTTTTGATTAAAAAACAACCCCAATGGCTAAAGAAAAAACCGTATATGTATGCAGCAACTGTGGACAGGACTCCCCGAAATGGGTGGGCAAATGTTCCTCTTGTGGAGAATGGAACACTTATGTAGAAGAGATTGTACGCAAGGAACCTTCCAAACTTCGTCCTGTGTCGGGTATGGAAACCACCAAAGCAAAGCCTATGATGCTGCGCGATGTGGAAGCAGGAGACGAACCACGCATCAATATGCACGACGAAGAGCTCAATCGTGTATTGGGAGGCGGGTTAGTACCGGGCTCTTTAGTATTGCTGGGAGGTGAACCGGGCATTGGTAAATCAACCCTTATTCTGCAAACAGTACTTCATATACCGGAGAAACGCATCCTTTATGTATCCGGCGAGGAAAGTGCCCGGCAGTTGAAGCTCCGTGCCGACCGCATTACTCATGCTTCGGACAATTGTTACATTGTATGCGAAACATCTTTAGAGCAGATTTATGTGCACATCAAGAATATTCGTCCGGAACTGGTGGTGATTGATTCCATCCAGACTATTTCTACAGAAGCCATTGAGTCTTCTCCGGGCAGCGTATCACAGGTACGGGAATGTTCGGCTTCTGTCTTACGGTTTGCCAAAGAAACGCATATTCCGGTTATCCTCATCGGTCATATCAACAAAGAGGGAAGTATAGCGGGTCCGAAAGTGCTGGAGCATATTGTAGACGCCGTTTTGCAGTTCGAAGGCGATCAGCATTATATGTACCGCATTCTCCGAAGCATCAAGAATCGCTTTGGGAGTACTGCCGAACTGGGAATTTATGAAATGCGTCAAGATGGACTCAGGCAGGTGAGTAATCCTTCGGAGTTACTGCTCTCTCAAGATCATGAGGGGATGAGTGGCGTAGCCATTGCTTCGGCCATCGAGGGGGTTCGTCCTTTCCTGATTGAAACACAGGCGCTTGTAAGTTCTGCGGTGTATGGAAATCCGCAGCGTTCGGCCACCGGGTTCGATATTCGTCGCATGAATATGTTGCTGGCTGTGCTCGAAAAACGGGTAGGGTTCAAACTGGCCCAAAAGGATGTATTCCTGAATATTGCCGGAGGGTTGAAGGTGAACGATCCGGCTATCGACTTAGCTGTAATCAGTGCCATCCTCTCGTCGAATATGGATACGGCCATAGAAACAGGGGTATGCATGGCAGGGGAGATTGGGTTATCAGGGGAGATTCGCCCCGTAAACCGGATAGAGCAACGGATTAGCGAAGCGGAGAAACTGGGATTCAAACAGTTTATATTGCCTAAGTATAATTTGCAGGGGCTGGATAGAAAGAAAATAAAGATTGAGCTGGTGGCGGTGAGGAAGGTGGAGGAGGCGTTTAGGTGCCTCTTTGGGTGATTTATTGTTCACCACAGATTAACACAGATTTCCACAGATTATTATATTAAAGATATGGCTATAGTAGATAAAGAAATAAATGATTTATCATATAAGATTATAGGGTGTGCATACAGGGTTCACAAGGAATTAGGTCCCGGATTACTGGAAAGTACTTACGAAGCATGTTTATGTTATGAATTAGAAAAAGAGAATCTCTTTTTTGAAAAGCAAAAAGAGCTGCCGGTTATTTACATGAATCAGAAACTTGATTGTGGATATAGAATTGACATTCTTGTTGAAAACAAGGTTATTATTGAACTAAAATCCGTTGACCAACTGCTGCCAATACACACTGCTCAAGTTATGAGCTACCTTAAACTAAGTAAACTACATTTAGGGCTGCTAATAAACTTCAACCAAACTAATTTACAACACGGAATAAGGAGATACGTACTATAAACTACTAAATTAATCTGCGAAAATCTGTGTTAATCTGTGGTGAACAAAACAAAAACAATTATGATACAAGAATACCAACTAAGAATCCTCCCCGAGCAAGCCGCCAGCGAACAGTCCATAACCTCCTACCTCATCCAAGAGGAAGGATTTAACAAAAAGGACATCACTGCCATCCGTATACTTAAACGTAGTATTGATGCTCGCCAACGCACTATCTATGTAAACATCAAAGTGCGTGTTTACCTGAATGAGATGCCTAAAGACGACGAATACCAACGCGTCGACTATAAAAATGTAGAGGGTAAACCTCAGGCAATTATAGTAGGTGCCGGCCCTGCCGGACTATTTGCCGCTTTGCGACTTATTGAGTTAGGCATACGCCCCATCATTGTGGAGCGAGGAAAGAACGTACACGACCGTCGTAAAGACATTGCCCTGATCAGCAGAGAGCATACGATAAACCCGGAATCGAACTATAGCTTCGGCGAAGGAGGTGCAGGTGCTTTCTCCGATGGCAAGCTCTACACCCGCAGCAAGAAACGGGGAAATGTAGAAAAGATATTAAACGTATTCTGCCAACATGGAGCCTCCACCAATATCTTGATAGATGCCCACCCCCACCTTGGCACAGACAAACTGCCCCGAGTCATTGAGAATATGCGAAACACCATTCTGCAATGTGGTGGTGAAATACACTTCGAAACAAGAATGGACAGGCTTATCATTCAGAAACAGAAAGTAGAAGGCATCGAAACCAACACCGGAAAAACATTCCTCGGACCTGTTATCCTTGCTACCGGACACTCTGCCCGGGATGTTTACCAATGGTTATACCACAACGATGTATTTATTGAACCCAAAGCCATCGCCGTAGGAGTACGTTTGGAACACCCTTCCGAACTGATAGATCGTATACAATACCATAATAAAGAAGGACGAGGCAAATACCTGCCTGCCGCCGAATATAGTTTTGTTACTCAGGTAGATGGTCGCGGTGTTTATAGCTTCTGTATGTGTCCCGGAGGGTTTGTTGTTCCTGCGGCAAGCCAACCGGAGCAGGTAGTGGTAAATGGTATGTCGCCCTCCAACCGGGGTTCTAAATGGAGTAACTCGGGCATGGTGGTAGAGGTGCATCCGGAAGATGTTGCCGAAGTAACAGGAGCCTTAACCATGATGAAGTTTCAACATGAGATAGAAAGACAAAGTTGGCTGCAAGGAGGCATGAAACAAACAGCACCTGCCCAACGAATGGTAGACTTCACCAGAAAGAAATTGAGTTTCGATTTGCCCGACAGTTCATACAGTCCGGGACTGGTATCTTCTCCCCTGCATTTCTGGATGCCGGAGTTTATCACCAAAAGGTTATCGACTGCTTTCACTCAGTTCGGTCGGAGTGCTCATGGCTTCCTTACTAACGAAGCTTTAATGATTGGGGTAGAGAGCCGCACTTCCTCTCCGGTACGTATCACGCGAGATAAAGAAACTTTGCAGCACATCAACATTAGTGGATTATTCCCTTGCGGAGAAGGAGCCGGATATGCAGGTGGAATTGTTTCGGCTGCCATAGATGGAGAAAGATGCGCGGAGAGCCTAAGTCATGGTTTACAATAATTCCAACCACCCAGCCTCTCCTTCGGAGAGAGCCGGGGAGAGGCTCGAAATAGCCATCATCACCCCCGACACCCTTTCTGCCATTGGTTTAAGGGAGTTATTAAAAGGTATCGACCCTATATGCATCGTTCGTATGTTCCCCAACTTCGGAGCATTTGCCGACGATACCCCCGACATGTACACCTGGTACTTTGTTTCTTCGCAAACTTATGTGCTTTACAATGCTTTCTTTCTGCCCCGCAAGGAGAAAACCATCATATTGATGCATGGCGTAGGCGGAACAGTGATACCTGCCGGCAATCATATACTAAACATCTTTCTGCCCGAACAGAAGATGCAAACAGAACTGGCGCGTTTCTTCGAAGAAAAGAAACCATTGCCCACCCCGGAAGAAGAGAAAGAGCTATCTGCCCGGGAAATAGAAGTGTTGGTGCTTGTCAGCAAAGGCTACATCAATAAAGAAATTGCCGATAAATTGAATATCAGCCTAACGACAGTCATTACACATCGCAAAAATATCACTGAGAAGTTAGGCATCAAATCTGTATCAGGACTTACCATGTATGCCGTAATGAATGGATATGTAGAAGCGGACAGAATATAATCCTCATAAATTAGGATTGTGTAGTTATTATAGTTATTGTTTCTTTGCAAAAGAAAATAATAAGCTAAATATAAATGAAAAAACCAGCTATTCTAATCGCCTTATCTTTCTTATTCACTGTCAACTTACTGGCAGAAGATCGTGACACTTTAAAAGTAGTAGACATTGAAGAAGTAATGGTGATAGCCTCGCCCAAAGAAAACAGAAAGTTGCGCGAGCAACCTGCCTCTGTTACCCTTCTTTCTCAACAAGACATGCAGGTAAATCAGGTAAATTCAATTAAGAATCTTACAGGACTGGTTCCTAACATGTTTATTCCCGACTATGGTTCTAAGATGACATCGGCTGTGTATATCCGTGGAATCGGTTCGCGCATCAACACCCCTTCTGTGGGGCTCTATGTAGACAATATCCCCTTTATTGATAAATCTGCTTTTGATTTCAGTTATGCGGATGTTGAACGCATCGACATCCTTCGCGGTCCCCAAGGAACTCTCTACGGGCGCAACACAATGGGAGGACTGATTCGGATACATACCAAGAATCCGTTCAACTACCAAGGAACAGATGTTCAGATAGAAGCAGCCACTCGCAATGGCTACAAGGCTTCCGTAACTCATTATCACCGTTTGTCGGATCAATTCGCATTCTCGGCAGGAGGTTTTTATGAGTATTCGGGAGGATTCTTCAAAAACAGTTTCAACAATAAAAAGATTGATAAAAGCGATGCAACCGGAGGACGTATCCGAGCGATCTATTTCCCTTCTCAAAACTTTAAAATAGATGCAACGGTGAATTATGAGTATAGCGATCAGGGAGGGTATCCTTATGCTTATACAGGAAGAGTCAATCCGGAAGATGATGACAAAAGGAAAGATTATATAGACAAAATTTCTATTAAAGATAATACTTACTATCGCCGTAATTTATTGAATGCCGGAGTAAATATGGAGTATCAGGCAAAAGATTTCACTTTAAATATGGTAACAGGTTATCAATACCTAAAAGACAATATGCTTCTTGACCAGGATTTCACCGAACGCGATATCTTTACCATGCAACAAAAGCAGCAGATAAATACCATTTCGGAGGAAGTTATATTAAAATCTAAATCCGGTCGTAAATGGGAATGGACTACCGGGGCTTTCGGGTTTTATCAATGGCTGAAGACAAATGCACCTGTTACTTTTAAGGAGGAAGGTATAAGGACTACTATCGAGGAGAATGCAAACAGCAAATTCCCAAACAGTCCGGCTGCTCCTACAATGATTTTTAGTGTGAACAATTCACAATTACCTATCCGAGATGATTTTAAAACTCCTATATTGAATGCGGCTATTTATCATCAATCTACTATTAACGATTTATTCATCAAAGGGCTCTCTTTTACAGCCGGACTAAGATTAGATTATGAAAAGATTAAAATAGACTACGATTGCGAAAGCGATCCACTTGACTTCAATTTTAGTATGCAGATGCCCGGAGCCCCCTTCCCTACTGTTGACACTATGGAAGCTCCTACAACATTGAAAGGAAAAGCAGATCATGACTATATGCAACTATTACCCAAATTTTCCCTTCAATATGAATGGAAGAAAAACAATAGTATTTACTTTACTGTATCCAAAGGATATCGCTCGGGTGGCTATAACGTACAGATGTTCTCGGACTTAGTATCCCAGGAAATGCGTGGTTCTATGAAAACAGCACTAATGGAAAGTAATAAATTCAACAAGTATGCAGCCATGATTGACAAAATGATGCCTGCCGTAAAGATTGACCCGGATACTGCATCTATCTATAAACCAGAACATACATGGAGTTACGAAATAGGTTCTCATCTTACCTTCTGGGGAGGTCGCTTGCAGGCAGACCTGGCTGCTTTCTACATGGATACCAAAAACCAACAGATATCTCAATTTGTAGAATCCGGATTAGGTCGCATCACTGTCAACGCCGGTAAAAGCCGTAGCTATGGAGCAGAGGTTGCTTTAAGAACCATTCTTTCCGAAGCATTGAGCTTTAATGCCACGTATGGATATACCCGTTCTACTTTCAGAGAATATAATGCAGGAAATGGCATTGACTATAAAGGAAACACAGTGCCCTTTGCCCCCAAACACACATTTAATGTTGGCGGACAGTATACAGCTAACCTTACTTCCTGCAAGCTGTTAGATCAAATTCAGTTCAACTTGAACTATGCCGGCGCCGGACGCATTTACTGGACAGAACAAAATGATGTCAGCCAATCCTTCTATGGTACACTAAATAGCAGACTGGCATTCAACAAAGGAAATGGTCAGATTGCCTTCTGGGCACAGAATATATTGAATAAGAAATACGATGCTTTCTACTTTGAAAGTATGGGCAACGGATTTGCACAAAGAGGACGACCTGTACAGGTGGGGGTTGAGGTGAGGTGTAGGTTTTAGGACCAAAGAATTAAAATAAACACAAGGGGCTATTCATTCACCACCCCACAGAATGGACAAGCCCCTTTCTTTTTTATCCCCTTGCCACAGTTTCCGCATTTAAACTGATGCTGAGCACTACCTATCAATTTAATTAGAAACAAGCAAGCAAAGCCCAACAGGAAAATATACCCTAAATAAATCCGGGTAGTCCAGATAAAAAACACGTAGCAAAAGATACAGGAAGTAACCAAACCAAGCAAATACAGAAGCGCTGACCCCGACGGCAAACTACGAAAAACTACTTCTGTTGAAGCAATTCCAACAATCAGAATTCCCCAAATACATAATAGAAAGGCTGATAAAATAGAAGGAACCTCCCAAGGTGATAGTGTAGGATTAAAATAATAGTATTGCCACATTTCAGGAGCGTACATCTGAATAGACTGATAGACAGTGGCACTTGTAGCCATCAGCAAACAGAGAAATAATGGATACAAACTACCTATATCATTAAAAAACACAAACTTAGTCTGCTTCCTTATAGATAATCTATAAATCCAAATGCTTAAAAAGATAGCCACAAATGCTATAAAGTAAGGAACGTAAGAGTTACTAAACCAATGAATGAACTGCGAAATACTATCTGCCGGCACAAAAGAATCTACAATATCCGATTGGTTAATCCATCCTTGAACATCCTCGCTATGAGCCAGCTTTACCCAGACGGAACTATCAACCGGATGAACATCAAACTCTGCTACCACTACCCGGTCACCTTGATATAACCATACAGAATCTTTCAGAGGGAGAATCCTCAATGGAGCTGAATCTATAAACAGCTCCAGATTTGTATTCAGTGGCATTAAAGGGTTCATACAGCAAATACTTTCATCTGACAGTTCTTACAATCAAATTGAAGTCTAAACTTTCTTCCGTCGGAAGATTGCAGATAAAAAGGTTCTTTATAAGGTGATTGAACCTGCTGATGCACTCTACACCATCCCATGCTAAATCGTATGCAATGCTTACAGAACATTAAAGCAACTCCTTCTTCCGGTTTTTGCTCATAAGCAGGGGCTATGCTTTGAACACCATGTTTCTGATAAAATGAAACTGCGGCGGAGTTCGAAACATTATCCAGATAAGTTAATTCTTCTCTAATATAAGTATGGGTAGTTGGTTTAAGAACCGACTTTTCTTGTTTATAGTTAATGCGTCTGGCAGTAATCAATTTCTCAATAGCCTCTCTGCGATATTCTGTTAGAACCGAAGCAGGAATAAACCAATTCTCTGCAAAGTCTACATCAATGCGTTCTGCCTCAAAGGGGGTATTTCCCAGCTTGCCCAGTTGTTTCTTTATATTCTCCAGTTGAGGGGTACGCGCTACTTCCTTTTCATAAGGAAGGGCAAGTGTTATATTGTTCTCGTCTTCATCGGTTAAGGTAAGAGAAAAGCCAAAATTATTCTCTGCCAATAAGATGGATACAGCCATCTTCCTATCCGAAGATTTATGAGACAACACCCGCTCAAACTCCTGATCGAAGTTACGATAGAGAAGTGTTTTAGGTTTTATGCGGGGCATCTCTTGAGGGTACAGCTTATTTCCGTCTACTTTGTTAATGCGGAAGCCTTGCAGCTTACCTTGTTCATCCATAAAGCAGGCACCATCACCATTATTAAAAGACTTCACTCCGGCTACTGTCAGATAATTCCCTCGTATTTCTTTGAGTCGCCCCATCTCCTCGCCCAATGATTTGGGGGTATCGAATGAGTGTATGTCTTCTCCCCTTCCATGCAGAAAGTAATTTGTAAAGCCACGGCTAAAACTCTTATTCAGTTGAGGTTTAAAAGTATAGGTACATGTACCGGAGGAAGCGCGTATATATTCAGACCTACGTTTAAAGATGGCATCCAGTTTTTGCCGATAAGCAGCAGTTACATTCTTCACGTAAGAAACATCTTTCAACCGTCCTTCTATCTTTAGAGAAGAGGCACCGGCATCCAACAACTGTTCCAACTGTTCACTCTGATTCAGATCTTTCAAAGAGAGGTAATGTTTTTCACGAGAAATGGCTTTATTGTCAGCATCGAGCAAGGTAAAAGGCAGGCGACAGAATTGGGCACACGCTCCGCGGTTGGCACTTCTTCCGAAACAAGCCTGACTTACATAACACTGTCCGCTATAGCTCACACACAAAGCACCGTGCACAAAGACTTCCAAAGGCACAGGCGTAGCTTCATGAATACGCCGAATTTCATCTAATGAAAGCTCACGAGCCAGCACTACTTGCCGAAATCCGCAATCTGCCAGGAACTTAACCTTTTCCGGGGTACGATTATCCATCTGGGTACTTCCATGCAAGGGAATGGGGGGAATATTTAACTGTGTAATACCCATATCTTGTACAATCAAGGCATCTACACCTATTCTATAAAGCGCCCAAATCATCTGCTCTGTCTCCGGCAGTTCTTCTTCTTTCAGAATTGTATTAACCGTAACATACACACGCGCATTATATAAATGAGCATGGTTGACTAATGCAGTAATATCTTCCAAGGAATTAACCGCCGCAGCTCGTGCTCCAAACTTAGGAGCACCAATATACACTGCATCTGCACCATGATCGATGGCTGCTATGCCACATTCCAGGTTTTTGGCAGGAGCCAATAACTCTATCTTTCGTTGTTTTATCATTTAATATCGTTGATATTGAATGGGGTTTCTTGATATACGTAATAGTTCAACCAATTAGAAAAAAGCAAATTGGCATGCCCACGCCAACGCACCAAAGGTCCTTCAGCCGGATTATTATGCTTGTAATAATTCTGAGGCATATCAATAGGAAGTCCTTTATCAAGGTCGCGACGATATTCCGTATCTAATGTAAAAGGAGAATATTCCGAATGCCCGGTTACAAAAAACTCACGTCCGTTTCTTGCCATAGCCATGTATACGCCGGAATCCTCCGATTCGGAAAGTAAAGTAACCTCCGGATTCTTTAGTATATCTTCCTTGCGTATCTCCGTATGTCGGCTGTGAGGTACATAGAACACATCATCAAAACCACGGAAAATAGGTAGCAACGGATCTAATGGTGTATGCTCAAACACACCGAACATCTTTTTATCAAGTGGATATTTAGGCACTCCATAATGATAATATAACCCGGCTTGCGCAGCCCAACAGATATAGAAAGTAGACGTAACATGCGTACGAGACCAGTCAAAGATTTCTGTAATCTCTTGCCAATAGTTTACTTCCTCAAACTCCATTTGCTCCACAGGTGCTCCGGTAATAATCAGGCCATCATATTTCTGTCCGCGTATCTGGTCAAAATCGGTGTAGAAAGCCTGCATGTGCTCCACAGGAGTATTCTTTGAAGTATGACTTTTCATCTTCATAAACGTTATTTCTACCTGAAGAGGAGTATTCGACAACAAACGAATCAAATCTGTCTCCGTAGTAATCTTCAGAGGCATCAAATTAAGAATGACAATTCGCAGGGGTCTGATATCCTGTTGTGTAGCACGGGAATTATCAATCACGAAGATATTCTCTTCTTTCAAAAGCTCTATGGCAGGAAGTCTGTCGGGTAAATTTAAAGGCATACCACTTATAGTTTATTGAAGTACAAAAATA
Organism: Bacteroides sp. 224; assembly: GCF_010500995.1. GTDB lineage: Bacteria > Bacteroidota > Bacteroidia > Bacteroidales > Bacteroidaceae > Bacteroides. Next base: position 232,299 of record NZ_QVMK01000002.1, read on the forward strand.
GTGCTTTTTAAGTTATGAGTTACAAGTTACGAGTTACAAGTTACCGTTTACAAGAGGAAAAATGTATTCATAACCCACTTGTAACCTGTAACATGTAACTCGTAACTATTTAGAAACATTACAAATTAAGATAATTTTGCTATGTAGAGATAGCAAAGCCGAATAAAAGCTTTATTTTTGTGTTACATAATTAGTACTAATAATTAAATCTTGAAAAAATGGCTTACGTAATTAATGACGATTGTATTGCTTGCGGTTCTTGTATCGACGAATGTCCGGTAGAAGCAATCTCGGAAGGTGATATCTATTCAATCAATGCAGATGCATGTACAGATTGTGGTACTTGTGCCGACACATGTCCTTCTGAAGCAATTCATCCTGCTTAATCAAACTATCAAGCAGAGATAAATACAAAGGGCTGTTTCCTCAGGAAGCAGCCCTTTATTATTCCAAGGAAGAAACCCTTGAGAAGAACCAGTTGAAATATCTTAATTTAATTGAGCCAATGCTTCCTTGATACGACGCATAGCTTCAACAATATTTTCATCCGAAGTGGCATAACTCATACGGATACATTCAGGCGCACCAAATGCCGCACCTCCCACACAAGCCACATGCCCTACTTCCAGTAAGTACATAGCCAAATCTCCTGCATCATTAATTCTGCGATCTCCTGCCGACTTACCAAAGTATGAATCACATTTAGGGAACAGGTAGAAAGCACCTTGAGGTACATTTACTTCAAATCCGGGAATTTCTTTAGCAAGTTTCACAATCAGGCTACGACGACGTTCAAAGGCTTCGCGCATTTCTGCCACAGGCTTTTGAGTACCTACGTATGCAGCCTCAGCAGCTTTTTGAGATACCGAACAAGGACCCGAGGTATATTGACCCTGCAATTTATTGCAAGCAGACACCAACCATTGAGGACCGGCAATGAAACCGATTCTCCATCCGGTCATCGCATACGCTTTAGAAACTCCATTTACAATCACTACCCGATCGCGCACTTCCGGGAACTGAGCGATGCTTTGATGTTTGCCAATGTAGTTGATATGCTCATAGATTTCATCAGCTATGATGATTATATTGGGATATTTTGCCAACACCGCCGCCAATCCTTGAAGTTCTTCTTTAGTATATACAGAACCTGTAGGGTTAGAAGGCGAGCAAAGAATCAACGCTTTACTTTTAGGAGTAATAGCTGCTTCCAACTGAGCGGGAGTGATTTTAAAATCTTGCTCAATACCGGCAGTAACAATCACACTTTTGCCTTCTGCCAGTTTTACCATTTCGGGGTAGCTTACCCAGTAAGGAGCCGGAATAATCACTTCATCTCCCGGACCAACAAGAGCCATCAGTACATTACATACTGATTGTTTTGCTCCGTTTGAACAAAGAATTTGTGCAGCTGTATAATCCAAATCGTTTTCCTGTTTCAGTTTCTTCACAATAGCTTCGCGTAAAGCCGGGTATCCCGGTACGGGTGAATAACGAGAGTAATTGTCATCAACGGCTTTCTTCGCAGCTTCTTTAATGTGGTCGGGTGTATTGAAGTCGGGCTCGCCTACACTCAAATTAATCACATCGATGCCCTGAGCTTTCAACTCATTGCTCTTCTGCGACATCGCAAGCGTCTCCGAAGGAGACAAACTGTTCAAACGATCGGATAACTGATTCATTTTGTTTTAATTAATAGGATTACTTTTCTATATTTGATGCAAAATAAACGATTATTTTCAATATATGAAAGCAAATCCACTAATTACTTGTTAAAATGAAGCGTATGACCCATTCTTTCTTTCTTTGTTCTAAGATAACGTTCGTTATACTTATTGGGTGTTATTTCAATGGGTACGTTTTCTGTAATCTCCAAGCCATAAGCTTCGAGCCCTACGCGTTTCACCGGATTATTCGACATTAATTTCATTTTGGTTACCCCTATTTCTCTAAGGATATGAGCTCCTACTCCGTAGTCGCGCTCATCGGCATCAAAGCCTAAATGCAAATTGGCATCTACTGTATCGAGTCCTTCTTCCTGAAGCTTATAGGCAGCCATTTTATTCATCAGTCCGATACCACGACCTTCCTGATTCATATACACCACCACACCTTTGCCTTCTTCTTCAATCATCTTCATGGCTTTGTGCAATTGCTCTCCACATTCACAGCGGCAAGAGCCGAAGATATCACCCGTCATACAAGAAGAGTGTACACGCACCAGAATAGGTTCATCTTTTGCCCATGTTCCTTTAATCAAGGCTACATGTTCCATTCCATTTGATTTTTGTTTAAACGGAATCAGGCGAAAATGTCCATATTGAGTAGGCATATCAACCTCTACACCCTTCTCTACAATGGATTCCATGCGAAGACGATAAGCAATCAGGTCTTTGATAGAGATTATTTTAATATCATATTTCTTGGAAACTTCCATTAATTGTGGCAAACGTGCCATTGTACCATCCTCATTGATGATCTCTATTAATGCACCTGCCGGATAAAGGCCGGCCAATCTGGCTAAATCGACTGTTGCTTCTGTATGCCCTGCTCTGCGAAGTACACCTCTGGAGCGAGCGCGCAACGGATTCAAATGTCCCGGGCGACCTAAATCTGCCGGTTCTGTTTTAGGATCGGCTAAAGCGCGTATGGTAGCAGCACGATCGTGCATGGACACCCCGGTGGTACAGCCTTTCAACAAATCGACTGTTACGGTAAACGGTGTTTCATAAATAGAGGTATTGGCAGCTGCTTGCATTTCAAGTTCCAATTCCTCGCAACGCTCTTCGGTAATAGGAGCACACAGTACACCGCGCCCGTTTGTTATCATAAAATTCACCGCTTCCGGTGTTATTTTCTCTGCGGCAATAATAAAGTCTCCTTCATTCTCACGATCCTCATCATCTACTACAATAAGGAATTTCCCCTCTCTGAAATCTGCAATAGCTTCTTCTATTGTATTCAACTTAAATTCTTTCATGCTCATTTTCATTTTCCATTATAAGAGTCTTTATGGCCTCATTTGTTTTAATCACCTGTTCGAGATCTTTCTGCAAACGAATTCTGAACGTCCATATCCTAAAATAGAAAAACAGTCCAATGGGGAAAATTACTCCCGAAAGTATATTTAACCATTGCTGTTTAAAAGGCTTGGAATGTGCAGAAACCGGAATAATCGGATAACTGCTCAACGCATTAAGTATATGTACCGAACGAGAATTCGACAGTTCATCCACCAAAGAATCCAGTTTAAGGTTTATGCATTTAATATCTTCATCGATATGTTCTGTTACCCAAAGTTTAAAATAATTAGGCGCCTGTGTCAGCTTATGAGTATACATATATTGCTGGCAATTTTCGGAAAGCATGTCTAAGTCTCTCGGTATTCTCCAGTAATCAGGATCATTGATGATCACATCCTTTCTAAACAGATGCCTTACACTGCGAATACCTACTACTCGCTTAAACCATTCGGCGTAAACATCTCCATTGAATACCACAGAATCCTTATTCGATTTATAGGTAAAGAATACACCAAGTACAGCCAAAATAAATGTACTCAGCCACATTCCCACAAACATCATCCACTTTCCGTCGCGCGCCATTTTATACCCCATATTATCTATTACATAATAGAAAATAAAGAGTACGACGGACACTACCACGGGCATCCCCAATCCTCCCTTACGAATAATAGCCCCCAAGGGTGCTCCGATAAAGAAGAAAAGCAAACAAGATATGGCCACAGTTATTTTACGATGCCATTCTGTTTTATGCCGTCGAATACTATAATCATTGTTTTTTACGGTGATGCTTTTCATCATCCAGTCGCTCCGCTGACTTTCGGCACGACTTGTTGCCATATTTATAACTTTCTGTTTTTGGGAGAGTGTGGAACTATCAAACAAGCTATCAACATTGTATTCTTCAATTCGTGCGGTTTCAAATTTAAGCGAATCTTCTTTATTATTGAGTCGCATAGGTTGATAAACGCCTTCGATAGCTGCGTTAAAGTAACTGCGCCCGATACTATCATTCACTACAGCAACAGAGTCGATGGTAGTTTCAAGCATTCCCATGCTTTTGCTGGAAGCCTGGGTACTCATGATGCTTTCGTCTGCCATATTAAACTCGGAATCAAACTCTATGATAGTATGCTTTTCGCGAAAAGTTTCTGTTCGGTAGGGTACATTCTCGGCTTTATTGGCTCTGGGCTTCTGACTCTGGAACATTTCTCCATTATAAAGATGAAGATATAGGTGTTTTTTGTCTGCAGTCATTTCCAGTTTGCCGGATTCAGCATTTATAATACTGGCATTGTCAAACCCTTCTTTCAGGTCGTAAATCAGAACGTCGTTAAGCATCCCCGTTTTCCGGTCTTTCTTATGTACCTTTATATTATACCCAGGCACTCCATCATAAAACACTCCTTCGGGAATCTCCAATTCGGGAGAAGCCTGCTTCATCGAATAAATTAATGTATAGAGCTTTAATTGGGCATGCGGACCAATTACATTCTGAAACAAAAATGAAATGCCACAAAGAATAGTAACCATCACAATAAGCGGACGCATAATCTGCAATAACGAGATTCCGGCAGCTTTCATGGCAAGCAACTCATATCGTTCGCCAAAGTTTCCAAAGGTAATTAGTGATGCCAGCAAAATAGCAAGTGGTAATGATGCCGGCACCAAGCTCAATGCAGAGTAGTAAAAAAATTGCGCCAGAATATCCATTTCCAATCCCTTGCCTACCAGTTCATCCACATAGCGCCAAAGGAACTGCATCATAAAGATGAAGAGACAAATGAAAAATGTCCCTATAAAAAGCAATCCAAAGCTCTTTACAATAAAGATATCTAACTTTTTTATGCGAAGCATTTATTTATGTATCGAATTATAGGGTGCAAAATTAGCACAAAAAGTCAGAAGCCGCAAGTCCTCCTTAACGTATCTATCTGCGAATCCCATAATTCTTTTAAATCATTAACTTCATCTGTGTCGGTAAAGTCGGTGATTTCAATCACATAGTCGTTTGTAAGCTCATTGTTGCTCATTCGTATTTCGAAATATTCACGTTCGTTTTCATCATCTAACCAACGGAAACGAATATACGAGAAGGCTCTTATAGCAATAATTTCTGCATCTCTTCGTTCGGTTTTCCCCCAATAAAAAGACACTATTTTATCATTCGATATTACCTTGTCGGCAAACCAACTTTCCAACCCCGACGGTGTGCTGATAGACGACCAGATAATGTTTTTAGCCGTTGCATTCAGCATGTATTCTAAGTGAACTTTTTCTCTTTTCATAGTTGATTTCTTTTTATTCCGTGTGCCAATATAAATACTTTTTTTAAATTACAAAGTATAAATCGTACACTTTGTGTTTTTTATTATGATAAACAGAAAATAAATAGAAAAGTTTTGGAGATTTCAGAAAAAGCTATATCTTTGCACCCGCAATCAGAAACGATGGCGGGATAGCTCAGATGGTTAGAGCGCATGATTCATAATCATGAGGTCCCGAGTTCAATTCTCGGTCCCGCTACATTGAAAGAATAAGGCATTTGGGAGGCTTCCACTTCCGGGTGCCTTTTCTTATTTTATATAACGCTCCTTATGGCGGTTTGCCACGGCCGCGGCAAAGTTTTGTTACGGCCGTAGCAAAATCTTGTTGCGGCCGCGGCAGAATCTCGTTACGGCCGTGGAAAAACCTTGTTACGGCCGTGGCAAAATCCAACAATCGTTGGGAGATGATAAGCAGCCAAAGCACATGTCATTCCACAAGAACCGCATTATTTAAGTATAAGAACAAGTCGGTTTTTCTTTTAATCACCGAGCTTTTAGCTTATTTTATACCCTCCAGGTTCCTCTGTTCAATCAATTATAAGTATTTTTGCCTCTCACCATCAAAATTCCATTCAGATGAAGACTTATTATATTATACTATCAACAATAATTATGGCATTTACTTCTTGTACACAAAAAGAGAATATGAAACAAGGTATTTATGAAGGAGAAGAGATTTCGGACATAGCCCGGATATACCGAGATAAAGAATCTAAAGCCTGCTTTCTTACTATCGACACAGAAGGCTCATGGAGCCTATACGCAGGCAAACAAGTAGAGTCTATCGATTTTTCCCAACCTATTTTAAAAGGAGACAAGACTGGAACTTATCCGGTTAACATCAACGATTCCATTCGTTATTATTTTCAGCTCAACACAGAAAAAGGAAAAGGTATTCTGGCCGAAACTCATTTGCCCATGACGGGCGGCTTTAACTTCAGAGACTTAGGAGGTATTCGCACACAAGATGGTCACCATGTTAAATGGGGCAAATTTATACGCACAGATGAGTTGCACCAATTAACAGAGGCCGATCTTCGCTATTTATCTTCTATTCCTATTATTTCTGTTGTGGACTTTAGAGGGCAAATGGAAATAGATAATGCACCAGACATTTTGCCGGCTTCCGTAAAGAATGCATATCCTCTATCAATTCACCCGGGAAATATTTTAGAGCTACAAGACATAGCAAAAAGTGGAAGCCTCAATCTGGAAAAGGTTATGATAACCATTAATGAGTATCTGGTATCTGACAGTACATTTATCAACCAATACAAAGAATTCTTCTCTATCTTACAAGATGAAAGCAAAGTACCTGTAATTTTCCATTGCACCGCCGGCAAAGACCGTACAGGTATGGGAGCCGCCCTTATACTTTTTGCTTTGGGAGTGAATGAGGAAATGATTTATGAAAACTACCTGGCTTCGAACATTTACTTAAAAGAGAAGTACGCGGAAGATATTCGAAAAAATCCGCAAATGGAAGCTGTACTTACCGTGAAGAAAGAGTTTTTAGAAGCAGGCATCAATAAGATAAAAGAGTTATATGGTACTCCGGAAAATTACCTGACTCAGAAGTTGGGAGTAGATATAGAACGCTTCCGGGAAATGTATTTGGATTAGATAGCACCGTGCGGAAGCGCGACCGCACGGAACTTTCATCATTATCTCTTAAACCGCCATTCAAAACCTCTTCTATACTGCTTGCTGTCTTCGGGATCTGTATAATCCATCGCACCTTCAAATGATAAAGATGATGTAGTTAGCATGCGAATTGCATATCTATTGTCTTCTACAGGAACATTAGGCAAGTCATCGATCAATACAGTATCGTTAGCCATTATCCAAACAAATAAATGTGGGGATTCTTCATTTTGCTTCCGCAATTCGCCTGTTCCGTCTTCTTTGAATACAATAGTTGCTTTCCATTCGTCTTTTTCACCTTCCGGATCATCCTCAACCTCTACCTTTTCCGGAAAGCCTAACGGATATTGCCATGCTGTAGCACTTTTGTAGTGCCAAACTCCTACAACTAATGATTTTACTTTATCATCATCATCCGAACAGGAAATAAATCCAATGCATAAAACCGCTATCAATAAAGCAGACATTAATTTGATTTTCTTCATTGCTATAAGTTTAATCTAAATCTATCAGTTCCCTAATGATAGTATTTACTTTTATGTATAGTGCAAGGAACACAGCACAAAGCTGTACACTATATACCCTCAAGAATTGAATCCAATTCTTCCATACACTATAGCAATTCAATAAGATTATGGAAACAGTTTTGCCAAAGTGTGTTTGATAGTACAAATTTAAGTTTTAATTTGGATTCGAGAGTAATAGTGGAGTATTTTTTTAAGGTCAGGGCTTTAAACATATTCTTATGCTATGATAAGAACGCTACATAATAAAGAAAGCCGGAACTGTGCGTGAGGATTGCACAATTCCGGCTGAAAAGAAACAGTAAGTCTAGTTAAGTCAGCTATATATTTTTATTATTATCTTCTTGAACCACTACTTGAGCGCGAAGAGCTACTGCTTGAAGAAGAGCGCGAAGAACCACCTCCTGTACTCCTGCTGCTACTGCCGCCCGATGAACTTCTTGATGAGTTTACAGAACTATTACTTCTACTTGATGACCTGTTGCTGTTCGAAGAAGACGAAGAGTTACTACTTGGGCGAGTAGTTGTATTCTTGTTATTATCCGAAGAAGAGCTACTATTTGAACGAGAAGAGCTTGTTCTACCCGACGAATTAGATGAGCTATTCCTACTTGGCGATGTACTTACATTATTACTATTCCGTTGAGAAGACGACCGCGAAGTAGTTGACTCGCTTCTACGTGAAGTATTGGTATTACTTGATTGACGTGCGCTATTGGGGCGTACTTTTACCGAGCCAAAGTCCGATCTACGGTTTGTTGTATATACATTATCACGTCTTACACTGTATGCACCTCCGTAAACATCATGTCTGTAGCGTCCACGGTAATAGCTTACATTATTGTGTTGTGTACGGTAATGCCCACCTCTATAAGAAGTATAATGATGTGGCTTGTCGTAATAGAAGTGGTGATGGTTAGAATAGTGAGCATATACTCTAAACTGCCATCTGTTGCCTGTTACATAAATGGGGCGATAGAAGTATTCAACACCAATAAATCTACGATACTGACCGGCACTCAATACCCAACGCAAGTCGTCATTCCGGATGTCGAGCATTTGATAATAACGATCCATTGCCCAAGCTTCTCCGCGAAGCACATCGTCCATCAAATAACCTACAGAGTAAGCAAAATCGTAGTTGATTTCGTACACGTCGTTATATTGCATGGTACTCATATTCAATTCATAAGCCATTTTATCTGTAAGGAAGCGAGTTTCTACGCGTATATCGTTAGTACTCATGGCGGCCACGGTTGTTGTGGTACAGCTTGATACTGTCATTCCGATGGCAAATAGTATAATCATCATTCGTTTCATAACTTCGGTTTTTAAGAGTTATTACTTTCTTTATTTCTCTCTACAACAAAATTAGGATGAGAAAACTCCCCATCCTAATGTATCTCTCTAAACATGCATAGGGATTTCCCTATCACTTATACCAACTTAAGGCCGCCAGGGTTTATTACAATCAACCGTTTCTTATATAAATCGCCTACCGCTTTCTTGAATGTTTTCTTGCTTACTCCAAATGTTGCGTAAATATCGTCGGCATCGCTTTTATCATTAAATGGAGTACTTCCTCCCTGATCTTTAATGTATTGCAGCAATGTTTGCGAAAAGTCTCCCACCTTTTCCAGTCCGGGCTTTTGCAGTATCAGGTCGATTTTACCATCAGGGCGTACTTGTTTGATGTAAGCTTTCAGTTTATCTCCAGTATATAGGGTTTGGAATATTTCGCTGTCGTACAGAAGTCCGCCAAATTGATTATCTATGATGGCTTTAAAACCAAGATCCGTTTTCTGCCAGATCAGAATATCTACCTCATCACCCGATTGGTAAGTAGGTTCTTCTGTTGAAAGATAACGTTCCACTTTGGCAGAGCCTACAATACGGTAGCTTTCTTCATCAAGATGTGCATGGATCACATACTTCTTGCCCACTTGCATCTTCATCTTCTGCTCGCGGAAGGGAACAAACAAATCTTTCATTAACCCCCAATTCAGAAAAGCTCCAAACTCATTTACCCACGAAACCTCCAAGCAGGCAAATTCACCAACTTGCACAAATGGGGTAAGGGTAGTTGCAATCAGTCGTTCTTCACTATCAAGGTATAGAAATACCTCCAACCACTCTCCTACTTCGACTCCTTCGGGCACATAGCGAGAGGGCAATAAAATCTCTCCCTGGTCATCTCCATCCAAATAAAGACCGAAGTCTACCGTCTTCACCACCTGTAATGTATTGAATTTACCTAATTCGATGCTCATATTTTATCTATTTACAAACAAATGTACATGATATTTTCTAAATTAAATAAAGAACAAAGAATTTAAACTCTTTTTTATATAGAAGTGAACAATCTGAAAGTTCTGGTGTTTATTCTTTAAACAAAAATGAGAAATGATGATTTAATTTTTAGTTTTAATAAGCAGAAGTCGAGTCCGCTGTAACCGGTAGAGTAAGCACAAAAGCTGCAAGACAGATTCAACCCAGCAACGGAAAAGGACGTAAACGTCCAAACAAAAGATCAACGAGACGCCTAAAGGCTGCAAAAGAATCCTTCAGCGCTGTTCTTACTCTAACGAGACTCGCAAAAATTTAAAAGTTTAAGACCTATAATAACCTAAAGCTTAATAGTTTGTTGATTAATAGTAGTAGCATGAATGCGTTGGAGTCAAGTTTGATTCCGGCGCATTTTATTTTCACTTCTACGGCGCTATTAATATTTCTCTTTTAACCATAGATGCTCCCGAAAGCGACAGAGCTAAAGACCGCGATATCGCTTTACGGTTTGTAAAATGAAGGTCTGAAATAGCATTATTGCTCCACGGATTTCCGTTGTAAATGTTATAAGGTGGCTTAGCCTTTGGTATCAACCAACGCTAAGCCACCTGTCTTTATTAGGGAGAATATTCTAATTAATTCTTCGACTGTTTATAACCTATAAACGAACGGTATCCATAAATCGCCACCACTACGAAACAAATGAATGGCAGAATAAAAGATACATTAACAGCAGGCATTCCCCAAACTGTTTGAGTATCAATAATAGAGGCTTGCAGAGGAGGCAATATGGAGCCACCAAGTATGGCCATAATTAATCCGGCTGCTCCGAATTTAGCATCTTCGCCTAAGCCTTCCAAGGCAATGCCATAGATAGTAGGAAACATTAAAGACATACAGGCAGAAACACCCACCAGGCAATACAGGCCATATATATCCTGAAATCCGATTACTCCGATTGTTAACACTCCCGCAGCGATGGAAAGTATCAGCAACAGTTTACCGGGATTAAGATAGCGCAATAAGAAAGTACAGATAAAGCGACTCACGCAGAATATAATCATGGCAATGATGTTATATCTTTGCGAAAGTACTTCCGCAGCCTTTTCTCCCATTCCCTGCTCCATAAAAATACGGGTACCGTACTGAATAATGAATGTCCAGCACATAATCTGTGCACCTACATAGAAGAATTGAGCAACCACTCCTTCGCGATAACGTGCCAGAGAGAAGATTCTCTTGAGGGTAGGACCGAAGTTTATAGAATGAGACTGATCTGCATTTTTAGGCATCTTTGCAAAGCGGATTAATAAGAACATACCTAAAATAATGAGCCCAATAATCAGATAGGGAGTAATCAGTACACTTAAATCCGATTCTTTAAGTACAGCAAATTCCGCATCGGAAAGGTTGGCACGGTCGGCTGTTTCCATAGGGTCTAACTTTGCCTGAATAAAATTCATGGCTACATACATTCCTAACAAAGAGCCCATTGGGTTAAAAGATTGCGCCATATTTAAACGTCTGGTTGCCGTTTCCTCCGTTCCCATCGAAAGAATGTAGGGGTTGGCACTGGTTTCCAGAAAGGAAAGTCCACAAGTCAGGATGAAATACGCTAAAAGGAAAGGATAGTATTCGCCGGTCATCTTAGCCGGGAAAAAGAGAAAAGCACCGATTGCATAAAGCCCTAATCCCAACAGTATACCTGCTTTATAAGAGTATTTACGAATAAAGATGGCAGCCGGAAAGGCCATAGCAAAATATCCACCATAAAAGGCAACCTGCACTAAAGCGCCATCTGTTACGCTCATTCGGAATATTTTCGAGAATGCCTTTACCATTGGGTTGGTAATATCATTAGCAAATCCCCAAAGGGCAAAGCAGAAAGTAATCAGAATAAATGGTATCAGGTAATTAACTCCGTCTTTACTCAATAAGGGTTGTTTAGTGTTTTTCATTATTTTACGGTCTTTAGTTTATTGGTTTATGAACTTGGATAATAAGTTTGCAAGATAACACTATTTATCACAATATCTTTTAATTCACGAACAGAAAATATCTCTTTCTTGGCTAAAGCCTGCACTAAGATATTTCCCATGGCAGTAGCTTCCACCGGACCGGCTTGTACCGGAATGCCCAAATAATTGGCCGTCAATTGGTTTAAAAGTTTATTCTGACACCCTCCACCAATGATGTGCAATTGCTTTATGGGAGCAGGCAGGCATTTATTCATCTGATCTACGCCTTGCTTATACCGATAGGCCAGTGATTCGGTTACGCATCGCATAAATTCTCCCGGAGTTTGGGGAACGTATAAATTATGGGCTTCGCAATAACGAACTACCGCCTCCTCCATAGAAGAAGGATTCTGAAAAGAAACATCATCTACGGGAATAATGGTACGGCAGGGAGATTGAATGGCGGCTTCAATCAATGAGTCAAAGTCACATTCCACTCCACGGGCTTTCCATTCGGCCATCAAGCGTTGCAAAATCCACAACCCTGTAATATTTTGAAGAAAGCGAATTTTTCCGTTTACTCCGCCTTCATTGGTAAATCCGCCTAAGCGGGCTTCTTCGGTAAGAATAGGTTCATCTACCTCAATACCCAATAAAGACCAGGTTCCGGAGCTAAGAAATGCGGCGTCTTTTGTTAAGGAAGGTACGGCAATCACAGCACTTGCTGTATCGTGTGAGCCAACGGCAATTACATCTACCGGATAGTTTAAACCGATTTCTTCGGCTACTTCTTTTTTCAATTGTCCGCGTATGGTGCCGGGCTTAATTATCTTTCCAAAGATAGATGCAGGAAGTCCTAACTGTTCAATCAGTTTGTAAGACCATTCGCCTTCGCAGGCATTCAGCATTTCGGAGGTAGAAGCAATACAGTATTCATTGGTTGCTTCTTCTGTAAGGAAATAGCTAAAAAGGTCGGGCATAAAAAGAAGCTTATCGGCTATATCCAGTTGCTTGCTATTGGCTTTCTTTAAGCTGTATAATTGAAAAAGCGTATTAATAGGCATCACCTGAATACCGGTATCGGCATAATGCGCAGTTTCATTAATCAGGGTAAAAACTTCATCAGGCAAACCATCCGTTCGCGGATCGCGGTAACATACCGGATTTCCTACAAGGTTGCCATCTTTATCTATAAAGCCGAAATCTACTCCCCAGGTATCTACAGCTATGCCTTCTATCTTATAGCCGGCTTGTACTGCCTTCTTTAGCCCTGTCTTCATTTCTTCGAACAAAGCTAAGAAATCCCAGTAAATATGATATCCTAATTTGATTTGGCGATTGGGAAAGCGATAGATTTCCTCAAGCATTAATCGGTCTCCGGCGATGGAACCCGCCATTACACGGCCGCTTCCACCCCCAAAGTCCACTGCTAAGTACACGTTTTTCATAGGATTAGATTCTCACTGTTAAACAGTGCAAGTTGTATCCTTATAATGATTCATTATATTGCTTATTTATAAATCGGCCCGTAAGTTTGACATGCTCTGTAGTCTGAACCTTCTTTATCCATGCCGAATGCATTCCATGCAGACGGACGGAAGATTTCTGATTCTTCCACATTATGCATACAAACAGGGATACGCAATATAGAAGCCATTGTTATCAGATCTTGTCCGATATGTCCATAGCTAATTGCGCCATGATTGGCTCCCCAGTTATTCATTACCGAATATACATCTTTGAATGCAGGTTTGTCATTCAATCTTGGAGCAAACCAGGTAGTAGGCCAAGTTTTATCTGTACGAACATTTAATGCTTGATGTACTTCAGGATCTAAATCTACCGTCCATCCTTCAGCAATTTGAAGTACGGGGCCAAGTCCTTTCACCAAGTTCAAACGAGACATTGTTACAGGCATACCTCCTTTAGAAAGGAAGTTAGAAGAGAAACCTCCACCACGGAAATAATCACGATCTGCCGGGAACCAAGTGGTAGCAGCCAAGCAATCTTCCATTTCCTTTTCACTGATTTCCCAGAAAGGCTTCATCACAGGTTCTCCGTCTTTAGATTGACGACCTGTTCCGTCTAAGGTAGTTGCTCCGGAGTTAATCAGATGAATAACACCATTAGCAGCTTTACCTTCCAGTTTCTTGCCGGTTACACGTTCTACAGCCTCGGGGCTCCAGTATGTACGTACATCGGAGAATATTTGAGCAGTATTAGTCAGCAGATGGCCGAAAAGCATGGCTACACCATTGCAAGCATCATTTTCGGTAGCTACTACATAAGCCTCACGAATACCGTTCCAATCGAATGAAGTATTAAGAAGGGCTTCAGAGAAGTCTCCATTAGGCAGGAAGTCTGTCCATTGGCGTTGTCCTTGGAATCCTGCAACAATCGCGTTGTGTCCCAGTGCTTCTTCTTTAAAACCTTTTTCAAGTAATTTGGGGTTACCTTGCATTAAGTCGCGAATGATCAGAGTCATTTTTACAACAAATTCCCAATCGCTGTCTTTCTCTGCGCGGCTCTTTTGTTTTTCAGGACGGTTATAGTCTGTACCTTCATTAGGTTTACAGTACTTCTTCGTCCATTCCATCGCTTTTTTGAATTCTTCCTCATCGTAGATGTTTTGCTCGATGCGGCGAAGAACTTCCATAGAATCTACCGATTCATTGCGCATACCCAAGTAATCCTGGAAGAAAGCAGTATCCACAATCGATCCGGCAATCCCCATTGATACACTACCTACAGACAAATAAGACTTGCCACGCATCACAGCCACAGCCTGAGCTGAGCGTGCAAAGCGAAGAATCTTTTCTGCTACATCTGCCGGAATTGTATTATCAGTTATATCTTGTACATCATGACCGTAAATGCCAAACGCAGGTAATCCTTTTTGAGCGTGTCCGGCAAGAACCGCGGCTAAATATACAGCTCCCGGACGTTCAGTACCATTAAATCCCCAAACAGCTTTTGGGTAATGAGGATTCATATCCATTGTTTCGGCACCATAACACCAACAAGAGGTAACTGTAATGGTACTTCCTACTCCTTCGCGTTCGAATTTAGCTGCACAAGCTGCACTCTCGGCTACACGGCCAATAGTTCCATCGGCAATTACACACTCTACCGGACTTCCATCTCCGTTTTTCAGATTCGAAGAAATAAGCTCGGCAACGGCACGTGCCAAGTTCATTGTTTTTTCTTCCAGTCCTTCGCGAACGCCACCCTGACGTCCGTCAATTGTAGGACGAATCCCTATTTTAGGCCATTGACCTTGAAACCTGTTTACCTTCATGACTAATATATTTAGTGATTTAAGATTGTATGTCAAAGATATGATATTGCTTTAAGAATCATTTGCATTATTTCGGCGAAGGGATAACACTTTTTCGATTTCAAGTTGAACACAAAGGCACAAAGGCACAGAGTTTTAACAGATCTCTGCGTCTTTGTGTCTCTGTGTTCACTATTATTTTGACTCTATTCAATTATAGATCGCATTTTTTATGTAGATTTGTATACCAATATTCTGGCATAAAAACGATAAAACAGCTCATGGGAAATACTCCTGATAATCTTAGCCTGCTTCTACTTAATGTAGGATTTACCGAGATGAATGCCAACTGGAACTGGAAGGATGTATACAGTCCATTTGCCCGTCTTTATTATATAAAAGAAGGCGAGGCAAAAACACTTATTGGAAACCGCACAATCATACTTAAACCCAATCACCTATATCTTACTCCTCCTTTTACCTTACATCATAATGAATGTAATGGATACTTTTCTCACTATTACATTCATTTCTACGAGAAGGTACTTAACCGGGAATCTATCTTCGATAAATATGAATTTCCTTTTGAGTTGGAAGCAAGCAATCTGGATTTATTGTTAAGTCAACGTTTATTAGATATTAATCCGGACAGGCATCTTCAGCAATTAGACCCCACGCTCTATGATAACATACCCACATTCTCACAACTCATTGCCGATAACAATAAGTTGCCTATGCACACAGGTATAGAAACCCGGGCCATTTTGCAACAATTCATGGCTAAGTTCTTTGAGTTTGCCAAAATAAAAACCCGCCATAAAGACGAACGGATTACCAAATGCCTGAAGTTTATTCATGAAAATACAGATAAGGATATATCTGTAGGTCAGTTAGCTGGGTTGGTATATATAACAGAAGATCATTTGATACGCATCTTTAAGAAAGAGATGAATACCACTCCTCTCCGATACATTAATGCCAAGAAGATGGAGAAAGCTCAATTGCTATTGCTAACCACCGATATGTCGATTAGAGAGATTGCCTTTGATTTGTCGATAGATAACATTTCTTATTTCAACCGAATATTCAAATCGTATACCAATAGTACACCTACCGAATATCGGAGAAGTTTCAATGTTCCTCAAAAAAGGAATTAGATTCCGGCACACATTACTTTCTTACTCTCCAGTTCTGGTCGCAATCAAAACAATGATATCTTCTTCTAAGAAAAGGAATTGGTATCATAAAAAACAATATAGAAAGAATCATCGTATAACTGGGCTGCCTTTCTTTCATTACATTCTGAGAATTGCAGTATGGACAAGTATGGCTATACTTAACACCAAAGAACTCTTTAGACTCGGGTTCAGCACTATCCTCAGGTGTTTTAATATAGCCTGCTTCCTCTAATATTTGCAACGCCCTTTCCCGTTGCTCTTCATTAACTAACAATTTCACTCCTCCAATAGCTGTGGAGTAGAAGTTATTCACCTGAGCTGTCATCTCATCTTTTATGAAAACGTCAATTCCTTCAGATTCCAATACCCCCTTTGCGATATGAGCTTCATGAGGGTAGATAAATGTAATAATCGTAATCCAGTTAGTCATAGTTGTATTGTTTGAAAGGTGGATAATTACGCTTCACTCTTAGTAGTTACCTTATCATAAATGAATAGCGCAAATGCTGCGATTACACCAATTGCAAGTATCACCATCCACATACTGGATGGATTATATGTATCCCAAAGTAAATTTGTTAATTCCTGCGGAGTCAAGTTTACCTGACGAGCCACTTCCTCAAAATACGCATTGGTGCTAAGCCCTGCGGGGATGTGCAAGCCTTTATCTACCACATATTTCTCTGTAATCATTACTTTGTCGGACATTATCTGATAGACATTCCCAGAGATAAATCCGGCAAAAACATTCCCCAGAAATACCGGTATAAAGGAATAGCCCATATAGAGTGCCTTTTTATCTTTAGGTGCAATACGACCAATATATTCTGTAATCTTAGGCGATCCGGCCATCTCTCCAATGGCAAAAATAAGAATAGCAACCATCGTGAACAATACATTCTGCGAAACGAGTGTCAACGCCATACCAATGGCACAAACCAAAAAGCCGCTCATCATGGAGCGAAGCGGTTTCCATTTCATCACAATGGTAGATACCATGATTTGGAAAACAATAATATAGAGAGCATCCATATTCGTAATAAACTCGGAATCTAATACACCGGGAGCCGGACTATAATTAGCACTCACAAACGGAATATAGGTATCAAAGAAATGATAAAGTACACTTGTATCCACCCATTGAGAGATAAATACAGGGAGTGTGAAGAAGAGTTGGTTATACATGGTCCAGAAACCGGCAACTATCACAAGGAAGATCAAGAACTTAGCATCCTTAAAGATGCTGCCCATATTACGAAATATTTCTCCAAATGTGTGCAGGAGACTTCCTTCGGCTTTCTTTGTTTCTCTTCCAGGTTCCTTATAAAATATCAACAGCAGGAAATTCACCATGATAATTGCTGCTGATATATAGAAAATATACTTGCTGTCTCCTTTAAATAATAATGTTATCAATGGGCCGAAGAAGGCACCGATATTTACCATCATATAAAAAATGCCAAAACCGATGGAAGATGTTTCTTCTGTAGTGGTTTTGGCTATTGTAGCAGAGATAACAGGTTTAAATAAAGCAGCTCCCAAAGCAAGGTAAATATACATCATGAATACCGCAGCAAAAGAAGACACCTGAGGAAAAAGCAGAAATGCAGAAGCATAAATGGCAAATGCCAATGCCAATACCTTTTTATATCCATAACGGTCGGCAATGGCTCCGGTTAACACTGGCAAGAAGTAAAGAATCCCTGTGCCCACACCCATAATCAATCCTTTTTGACTTTGAGAGAATTCCAATCCTCCCAAATCCGAAGAACCGGTCAGATAGTTGGCGAATAACATAAAAAAACCATACCAAGCCCAACGTTCAAATAATTCGATCGTGTTGGCTACCCAAAAGGTGCGGGGAAACTTACTAAAAATGCTCATACTCTTGCTTGTTAAAGATTCACCGATCGCAAAAATAAATAAAATAAAAGAGAGACTACCAGTTTTCACCAACAGTCTCTCTTATTATTTATTAAATAGAATGATTTACTCTTCGGTATGCTTCTTTTTGCCCATCAGCATATAAGCAATCGGAGAAGCAATGAACAGAGACGACAGTGTACCAAACACCACACCCAAGATCATTGCAAAAGCAAAGCTACGGATTGCATCACCACCCAATACAAAGATACACAACAACACGATTAATGTACTTAATGAAGTATTGATGGTACGATTCAATGTAGTATTCAATGATTCGTTAAACAATAGCTTAGTGCTGCGTTTTGGATATAATCCTAAATATTCACGTACACGGTCAAAGATTACTACCTTATCATTGATAGAGTAACCGATAGCTGTCAGAATAGCACCAATGAATGTTTGGTCAACTTCCAACGAGAATGGAAGGATTCCCCACAACATTGCATACGCACCTAAGATCAGCAAGGTATCGCTTGTTAAAGCTACTACAGAACCGATACTGAAAGATATATTACGGAAACGAATCAGGATGTATAAACCAATAGCAATCAACGAAAGCAATACCGACCAGAATGCAGAAGTCTTAATATCATCCGCAATACTTGGTCCTACTTTTGCAGAACTAACAATACTACCACCTGTATGGTTTTCGCGATCGATGAAAGTATCTAATGAGATATTCTGTGTCAACAGAGGTTTCAACGACTCATACATATAAGCCTCAATCTCAGAATCTACTGAGTTTTCATTTTCATCGATACGGTAGTTTGTACTGATTCGCACAGTTTTCTTGTCTGTACCAATAGCAATTACAGAAACATTGGCACCTTCGAAGCTGTTAGCCAACAACTCTCTTACTTGTTCCGGTTCTACTTGTTGTTCGAATTGCACTTTATAGTCACGTCCACCTGTAAAGTCAATACTTTGACTCAAACCACGAGTAACCAAGAATACAACACAAACAATAGCTATTACACCAAATATGGTAAGGAACTTCTTATTTCTTCCCATGAAGTCGTAATTCGAATTAACGAACATCTTTCTTGAGATAGCCGAAGTAAAGGTCAGATTCAGAAGTTTATCTTTATTCATGAAGTGTTCGTACACCAAACGAGTTAAGAACACTGCTGTAAAGAACGAAATCAAGATACCGATCATTAATGTAGTAGCAAAACCACGGATAGGTCCTGTACCAAAGTTAAACAGGATAATACCGGTAATTAATGAAGTAAAGTTCGAGTCGAAGATTGCAGAGAACGCATTTGAATAACCATCAGCAAGCGCTTTCTTCACAGGTTTACCTGCTCTCAACTCTTCTTTAGTACGTTCGTAGATAAGTACGTTAGCATCCACAGCCATACCCAGCGCAAGCACCATACCGGCAATACCCGACATTGTAAGTGCAGCCTGGAAAGAAGCCAGAACACCCATTGTGAAGAACATATTGATAATTAACGCTCCATTGGCAATCATACCCGGTACAAAGCCATAGATAGAGCACATGAAGATCATCAATAGTATCAAAGCTACTACAAACGAGATAATACCGGCATCAATAGACGCCTGACCAAGAGAAGGGCCGATAATATCTTCTTGTACAATGTGTGCAGGAGCAGGCATTTTACCCGACTTCAACACGTTTGCTAAGTCTTTTGCTTCTTCAGGAGTAAAGTGACCGGTAATCTGCGAACGACCTCCGGTAATTTCATTGTTTACGTTAGGAGCAGAATATACATAACCGTCCAGTACAATAGCAATAGACCTTTCTATATTTTGTTTTGTTAATAACGCCCATTTTCTTGAACCTTCTGTATTCATCACCATGCTTACAGCAGGTTTATTGAATTGGTCGAAGTCATTGTTAGCATCATCAATTACATCACCTTCCAACGGAGCTCTTCCGCTACGTTCGGTAGATTTGATAGCATACAATTCGAAAGTTTGACCGGCAGGATCATTGGCAATTGGTGAAACGCCCCATTTCAAGCGAAGTTCTCTTGGGAATTCGGAAGCAATTTCCTTCATAGCAAGATATTTGTTGATATCTGCGGTGTCTCTGTAGTTAGCCCAACCAATAACGGGACCTCTACCTTCTGAGTTCAACTGAAGAATAGACATCAAAGGATAGTTCTTCTTCAATTGTTCGCGGTCTACATTTTCTGTTTCAGTAGATTTGTCTTGAATAACAGAAGCCAACAAGCTATCTCTTGCAGATGTAGCAGATGCAGCAGTTTCCTGAGCAACCGGTTGTTGTTCTTCGGCAGGTTGTTCTGTTACTTCTTCATCACGAGAAAGAATAGTGCGCAATTTAGAATCGGCAACTTGCATGTATGGAGTTACTTCGCTTGCATTAAAGGTTTCCCAGAATTCAAGATTAGCTGATCCTTGAAGGAGCTTTCTCACACGTTCCGGTTCTTTAATACCCGGAAGTTCCACTCTGATACGGCCCATTCTGTCTTCCAATCTTTGGATGTTAGGTTGAACCACACCGAAACGGTCGATACGTGTACGTAAAACGTTGTATGAGTTATCTATTGCCGATTTGATTTCGCTTCTTAGCACGTCTTCAATTTCAGCGTCTGTTGATCTCTGAGTGACTTTATCTTTCAGCTTTTGAGTAGCAAAAAGTTCTGACAGTTTTGCCTCAGGAGCCAATTTCTTATATTCTTTCACAAATAGAGACACGAAGTCATCCTGACTGGTAGCCTGAAGCGTTTTTGCAGAAGCCAACGCTTTATTGAATGATTCGTCTTGCTTGTTATCGGCCAATGCTTTTACTACATCGGCTACAGATACTTCAAGAATTACATTCATACCACCCTTAAGGTCAAGGCCTAAACCTATCTCCATCTCACGACATTGTTTCAGCGTGTAGTTACCCAACCATACTTTTGTGTTTGCCAGAGAATCCATGTAGGATTGTTCTTTCTGCGCATCACCATTCGCATAGTCTTTCGCTTTTTTAGCATAGTGACTCGTTACGAACGAGAAAGACAGATAGAAGGCACAAACCAAAGTGAGTAATACAGCAAAAACTTTAACAAATCCTTTGTTTTGCATTTTAGTTTGATTTTTATATTATTACCTTTTAATTAATTTCCTTAATCTACAAGGCTGCAAATATAGCTTTTTTTTCACACTCAAAGGTATTTAGAAGCAAATATTTCGTTTTTACCCCAGCCTTTTACTCAAATACTTCACCGGCCACCAAACAGATAAAACACCCATTACCAGCACTGTGATAAATATTAGCAACACGTCCGAAGCATGCACACTTACCGGATAAGCATCGATAAGAAAACTCCCCCCTGTGGCATTCAAAGTTATCAAGCCAAACTCCTGCTGGATAAGGCAAAACACCAGCCCTAAAACAATTCCTGCCAAGGCACCGAAGAAGGAGATCATGCAACCTTCTACAAAAAAGATACGAGATACCAGTTTATCATTGGCGCCCAAACTACGAAGAGTCTGCACATCTTCTCTTTTATCGATAATTAGCATGGAAAGAGAACCTATTACATTAAAACAGGCAACCATTAAGATAAAGGAAAGGAATATATAAGAGATCAGTTTTTCAATCTCCATCATACGATAAACGTCTGCTTGCTGTTCATAACGATTGCTTACAACAAACGATTCTCCCAGCATCTTTTCGATCTTTGCCTTTGTTGAAGCAACACCGGCGGTTGGTTGCAACTTCAATTCGATGGCAGATACCTCCGTATCATAATCAAACACCCGGCGGGCAAAAGAAAGAGAAGTTAGAACGTATTGTTTATCATACTTTTGCTGATTCACAACAAACACACACCCGGGCGAAAACAAGTAATCTTCATGAAAGGAAGAAGCCGGATTGGCCATGTTTATCTTTGTATTTCGTTTGGGTGTATATACTTTCAGCGGATCAACAAATTGAACGCCTGTGCCTAACGCCTGAACCAGTTCAACCCCCATCACAGCATAGTCTACCACAGAATCCGTCAGCAAGAAGTTGCCACGCCCATAGAGAATACTGTCGATCTCCGTTAGTTGATTAAAGTTATCGGATACCCCTTTAATAACTGCCATCGCCTGCCGGTCTTTGTATTGCACCATAGCATTCTCTTCCAGCGTTTCGGAGAAAACGGCTATTTCGGGAAGAGAACGCAAGGCTTGAATAGATTCATCCTGCGCATCAAACACCTTTCCTTGACGGGCTGTTATTTTCAATTCAGGATCGAAAGCCGTAAAGAAGCTTGCCACCATATCCTGAAAACCATTAAATACGGAAAGTGTACACACCAAAGCCAAAGTAGCAAGTGCTACCCCGCATACGGATACACCCGAAATAATGTTTATTGCATTATGCTTCTTTTTAGAGAAAAGATAGCGGCGGGCAATATAAAAGGAAAGGTTCATTACTTAGAACTTACTTAAGAAGCGAATCTATCTTTTCTAAATAATCAAGCGAATCATCCACAAAGAACTTCAGTTCGGGAATAATACGCAATTGATGCCTTACCCTTGCACCCAGTTCGTAACGAATAGATTTAGTATTATCATTGATGTTCTTTATCAGTTCCTCACTTTTCTCGGAAGGGAATATACTAAGATATACTCTGGCGATACTCATATCAGGGCTGATACGCACTACACTTACCGACACCAATGTGCCCGGCATTGCTTTCGTTTGCAATAAAAAGATATCTCCTAATTCTTTTTGCAGCAAACGGGCAATTCTATTTTGTCTGGTTGTTTCCATTTTAGAGTTTTAAGTTTAAAGTTTGGAGTTTGGAGTTTATAGTTTATGAGTTTATATAGATGTTTCAAATTCAGCCGATAAAGATAGTAAATAACTACTAAACCTATAAACTACAAACTCAAAAACTATAAACTTAAAAACTATAAACTTAAACCTTTCTTATAATTGTCAAGCCATCTCGTAGGGGAAGTATTACTTTCTCCACACGTTTATCGGCTGCTACATAATCATTGAATCTTTTTATCCCGATTGTTTGCAGGTCTGTGGGGTGAGGTGTTTCAAGCACATGCCCATCCCACAATGTGTTGTCGGCAACGATGTATCCTCCGGGAGATAGATATTCGAGTACCATTTCGTAGTACTCCACGTATTTACGCTTATCGCCATCTACAAAAGCCAGATCGAAGGTAATGCCCAGTTCCGGAACTACCTTCAATGCATCGCCTATATAAAAGGTAATTTTATCGGCAAAAGGAGAATTCTCCAACCAAGGCCGGGTAAAGTCCTCCTGTTCATCATTAATTTCGAAGGTGTGCAACATGGCTCCTTCTTTCAGCCCTTCGGCCAAACAAAGAGCTGAGTAGCCGCTGTAGGTTCCTATTTCGAGTACTTGCTTCGGACGAATCATTTCGACAAACATTTTAAGCATTCGCCCTTGCAAGTGCCCCGAAGCCATACGTGGACGCAGTAAGTTAACGTGCGTATCACGATACAGGGCTTTCAGGTATTCACTTTCCGGATCAATATGCTGCAAAATATATGAATCCAGCCATTCGTCCTTAGTCATTTATCGGGAAGTAAAAGTGGGTAATGAGTAATTGTTGGCGTTGTTTAACACTGTATCTACCTTATTGATTTCGAGGAAAGTAGTTCCACCACCTTCGCCAAAACTACCACTTAAATAGGCAAACATATCTCCTCCGGTTACACGCTTGCTTTCAATCAGCATTCTTAATGCCGAGAAGAAGTAGCTTCTTGCATTGTCTTTCTCTTCCTGGAAGATAGGAAGTACGCCATAAGATAATGCCAGTAAACGCATTGTTTTTTCTTTGTAGCAAATGGCCAAAACCGGATTCTTACCACGGAAAGCAGCCACATAGCGAGCCGTACGCCCGGTAAAGCTATCGGTAATAATGGCACGTATCTTTACTTTGTTAGACGCTTTTACAGCTTGCTTGGCAAGGAAAGCCGTTACATCTGCATCGTCTCCCAGTGGTACACGGATGTCATTTTCTTCTAATTTATCTTTTTCTGCCTGCTCTGCAATTTGCGCCATGGTACGAAGTGCTTCTACCGGATATTTACCGTAAGCCGTTTCGCCACTTAACATAAGCGCATCTGTACGATAATAAATAGCATTGGCAATATCCGTAACCTCCGCACGGGTTGGGCGAGGATTATTAATCATGGTGTGCAGCATTTGTGTGGCTACAATCACCGGGCGTTTTGCCAGGATACATTTCTTAATAAGTTTACGCTGAATACCGGGTATCTTTTGCTGAGGTATTTCAATACCAAGATCTCCACGGGCAATCATTACTCCATAAGCAGCTTCCAAAATTTCATCGATATTATCAACTCCTTCTTGGTTTTCTATCTTAGCAATGATTTTTATTTCGCTGTTATGAGCATCCAGTATTTCTTGTATATCAAGGATGTCTTGTTTGGTTCTAACAAAAGAGTGGGCAATGAAATCAATGTCTTTTTCAATAGCATACAAGATGTTCTTCTTATCTCTTTCGGTTAAAGAAGGTAGGTTGATACGCATGCCCGGCACATTCACACTCTTACGGCTGCCCAAAGTAGCCAAGTTTTGCACTTCGCAAATAAGGTGATCGTCCAAACGATCTAAGATAAGCAGATCAAGGTCGCCATCGTCAATTAAAACATGACCTCCTACTTCTACATCTTTCACAAAATCGGAATAAGAAACGGCGATGCATTCGTGTGTAGTTTCCACTGTCGGGTCGCCTACCATTTTCACTTTGTCTCCTATATTAAACAATATAGGTTCCTGACATACGGTGGTTCTTATTTCAGGTCCTTTGGTATCCATTAAGATGGCCAATTGGTTAGAAACGGTCCGCACATTATTAATAATACGGTCAAACCCTTCTCTCTCTATATGAGCAGAGTTCATACGAACCACGTTCATACCTGCCTCATAAAGCTTTGAAATAAAACTAACTTCACAACGTTGATCGGAAATAGTAGCTACTATCTTAGTATGCTTCTTCATAAAATTAACAAGTTACCTTAATATAATTTAAACCTAAAAAAACTATCTATTCATCTATTTATTAATGCCTCAATGGCTAAGCGATAAGAGTTTAAACCAAATCCGCATATCACTCCTTTACAGGCAGCCGAAATCATTGAAACATGCCTGAAAGATTCTCTTGCATGTACATTGGAAATATGCACTTCTACAACCGGAGCAGGCACCGCCCGTATAGCGTCATGCAATGCTATGGAAGTATGAGTATATGCTCCTGCGTTCAGAATAATGCCATCAACATCAAAACCGCACTCATGTATCTTATCGATGAGTGCTCCCTCTGAGTTTGATTGGAAATAGGTAACGTTCACCTCAGGATACTGTTGCAACATGTTTTCCAGATATTCTTCAATACTCTGATCTCCATAGATAGATGGCTCTCGTTTTCCTAACAAATTCAAATTAGGGCCATTTACAATCAATAGATTCACGTTATCCATACTCACAACCGAATTGTTTTTAATACCTTTGTTCAAAGAACATTATTTCAAGTTGCAAAGGTAAGAAAAAAGTATGAAAAATAATAAAAAAGAAGCAAATAAGGATATAACCCAGCAAATTGTAAGGAAGTACCAACAATACCTTAAGCTTGAAAAGTCTCTATCGAAAAACACACTGGATGCTTATGACCATGATTTAGATAAGCTATTAGCCTTTCTTCAGCCGGCAAACATATCTATTTTAGAAGTAACACTGGAGGATTTACAACAATTTGCTGCCGGCTTACACGATATTGGGATTCATGCCCGCTCCCAAGCCCGTATTATCTCCGGGGTCAAGTCGTTCTTTAACTTCCTGATTATGGCAGATTACATAGAGGCAGATCCCTCCGAATTGCTCGAAGGACCTAAAATCGGATTCAAACTGCCGGAGGTATTATCGTTAGAAGAGATAGATGCCATTATAGCCGCCATTGATTTAAGCAAAAAAGAGGGGCAACGCAACCGCGCCATATTAGAAACACTTTATAGCTGTGGGCTGCGAGTATCCGAACTTTGCAACCTAAAGATTTCTGATCTGTACTTAGACGAAGGATTCATTAAAGTAGAGGGAAAAGGAAGCAAGCAACGGTTAGTTCCTATCTCTCCCAAAGCCATCAGAGAAATAGATTTGTATTTCATGGATCGCAACCAAACGCTTATCAAGAAAGACTATGAGGATTATTTATTCATCAGCAAACGGGGGAAAAACATCTCGCGGATTATGGTTTTTCACTTTATAAAGGAGCTTGCCCAACAGGCAAATGTAACCAAGAACATAAGTCCGCATACTTTTCGACATTCATTTGCCACACATCTTTTAGAAGGAGGTGCCAATTTAAGGGCAATACAAAGCATGCTGGGACATGAATCGATTGCAACTACCGAGATTTATACGCACATTGATCGAAATATGCTTCGCAATGAGATTATAGAGCATCACCCGAGAAATATCAAGTATCGCCTAAGGGAATAGTGTTTGTTTTGAGTGAAGAGTGAATAGTAAAAAGTGAATAGTTATGATGCTGCATTTTTCACGATTCACTTTCGATTTTCGGTTTTCATTCAAAAATGAAAAGAAACGCTCTCATGAAAAAGTCCTCTTACCTTGCCTAAAAACAAGATAAAATGCCGATGAAATGGGGAATAATCGAAGGTTTCAATTCAAAAAACAAGCACTGCGAATTTATAGCGTTCGTTATAGCGACCTTATAACAATATATAAAGAAGAAGTAATCTACTGATGATGATAGAGAACAACAAAAAAGAAAAAAAAGAAAAATTTAATTCAGGCACTGCTGCCAAGAGAAAATGCTACTGTCTTCAACCACAAATGCTACTATCATTTCGGGCAAATGCAACCATCATTTTACTACCGGCAATAAGCACCAAACAGGCGGCATCAGAAGTGAAAATGTCGCCTCCACACCGAAACTTCTCCTAAAAAACCTTTTTTTGAATGTCTTTATGAAAATTTTAAGTCCTGATTTAACATTTTCTTTTAAAGAATCAATATATTTGCGTAATTTTGTAGCCCTAAGGGAAAAGGGCTTTTGAGCACGAAGAAATAGTTCAATTATAAACGTTTAATTTTAAATTTAAGAGATGATCAAGAAACTGTATTTACCACTTCTTCTTACAGTGGTTGTTGCACTTTCATCATGTAGCAACAAAATGGGTGAATTATCTTCAGATTATTTCACCACGAATCCGCAAGTTCTGGAAGCTGTAGGCGGAAAGGTTCCTGTAACTATCAACGGAAAGTTCCCGGAAAAATTCTTAAACAAGAAAGCCATTGTAGAAGTAACTCCTGTATTGAAATGGAAAGGCGGCGAAGCAAAAGGACAAACCGCAGTATTCCAAGGCGAGAAAGTTGAAAACAACTATCAAACCATCTCTTACAAAATGGGAGGTAACTATACCATGAAAGCTAACTTCGACTATGTGCCCGAAATGGCTAAATCGGAGCTATACCTTGAGTTCAAAGCAAAAGTAGGAAACAAATCTGTTTCTATCCCTGCCGTTAAAATTGCAGATGGTGTAATTTCTACTTCTGAATTACTTGGCAACACTTTAGGAAGCGCTACTCCTGCTACCGGACAAGATGCTTTCCAACGTATCATCAAAGAAGCTCATCAAGCTAACATCATGTTCTTGATTCAACAAGCTAACTTGCGTTCAAGCGAATTGAACTCTGCAAGCATCAAAGAACTGAAAAAAGTTATTGCTGAAGTTAATGAAGCTCCTAACAAAAAAATCGACAACATCGAAGTATCTGCTTATGCTTCTCCCGATGGTGGTGTAAGTTTGAATAGCAAACTTGCTGAAAGCCGCGAAGGAAACACAGCTAAGTACATGAAAAACGAGTTGAAGAAATCGAAAATTGATGCTGCTTTAGATGCTAAATACACAGCTCAAGACTGGGAAGGATTCCAAGAATTGGTTTCTAAATCAAATGTTCAAGATAAAGAATTGATCCTTCGCGTTCTTTCTATGTACAAAGATCCGGAACAAAGAGAAAGAGAAATCAAAAACATCTCTTCTGTTTACAAAACTTTGGCAGACGAAATTCTTCCTCAATTGAGACGTTCTCGCTTGACTTTGAACTATAACATCATTGGTAAATCTGATGCAGAAATCAGCAACTTAGCTGCTTCTAACCCTAAAGAGTTGAACCTTGAAGAACTTCTTTATGCTGCAACTTTAACTAAAGATGCTGCTCAACAAAATGCGATCTATACTAAAGCAACTCAACAATTCCCTAACGATCACCGTGCTTACAACAACTTAGGTAAACTTGCTTACCAAGCCGGCGACTTAGTGAAAGCTGAATCACTCTTCAAAAAAGCTGCAAACATTAACTCTGCTGCTTCTGAAGTTAACATGAACTTAGGACTTATCGCCCTTGCTAAAGGTGATAAAGGTACTGCCGAATCATTGTTAGGTAAAGCTTCGGGTGCTGCCGAATTGAACGAATCATTAGGTAACCTGTACGTTGCACAAGGTCAGTACGACAAAGCTGTAAACGCTTTCAGCAACACCAATACTAACAGTGCTGCTTTAGCTCAAATCCTGTCTAAAGACTACAACAAAGCTAAAACTACACTTACAAACGTTGCTACTCCTGACGCTTACACAGATTATTTAATGGCTATTTTAGGTGCAAGAACAAACAACACTTCAATGGTAATCAGCAGCCTGAAAAGTGCTATCCTAAAAGACAACTCATTAGCTAAGAAAGCAGCTACAGATCTTGAGTTCATTAAATATATCGCTAACTCAGATTTCTTAGGTCTTTTAAAATAAGCTTCTGAAAAAGATATTTGCTTTTTATTTGAAAAGAGGGTCGGCAAGATGTTGCCGACTCTTTTTTTGTATATCCTCCCAGCAATGATTGTGCATAGTGACAGATTAATATAGATACGCGGAACACGCAGAAGGAGCGGATGAACGCGGAAGGTATATTTTCGTCCTTATGCCGCAAGAAAAAAAGAATTCCGCGTGTTTCCGCTCATTCCGCGTTTTCCGCGTATCCATTCCCCTATAACTCAAAACAAAAACTAATTATGAATATCTATTTAATCATTTTGTCCTCTAAGAAAATATCCCTACTTTCGCAAAAAGTTTCAGTAAGATGAAAAGACTTTATACGCTATTAATCACTGCCATATCACTCTTCGGATGTAGTAAAACACCCGACACCGTATCTATCGAAGGTACCATCAATGGTATTAACAAAGATACATTGTTGCTTTACGCGAACGATGAATTAGGCAACTTCATAGAGAAAATCCCTGTAAAAGACGGCAAATTCTCATACACCATGCCCATGGATACGCTACTGCAAACCATGTTGGTATTGGATTATCAAAATGAATACCCAATCTACCTGAACAAGGGGGGTAAAATAGAGATCAAAGGAGATCTTAACATCTCCCCCATCCCGGAAGTAAAAGGAAACAGCCAGAACGAAGAACTAACCGGATTTTATCAATCACTCGCTCCCATAAACGAGCAGCCGGATAGCCTTATTGAAAGGAAAGCGGAAGAATTTATCCGTACGCACAAAGCCTCTCTTCCATCTATTTACTTATTAGACAAGTACTTCATTCAAAAGGACTCTTTCGACACAAAAAAGATAAAAGAACTAATCTCTGTTCTCTATGGAGAATTGCAAGACAAGCCCTATATAGGAAAAATCAAAGCGCTGATTGATGAAACAGAAAAGAGTGTTCTGCTTAGCACAGCCCCCAATTTCACTTTAACAGATTCGGAAGGCGAAAAGATAAACCGTTATGGCTATCGGGGAAAGGTGTTACTACTTAGCTTCTGGGCTACCTGGTGCGACTCCTGCAAAACATCGAATGCAGAACTGCGCCAGCTATATAAAAGCTACACTAAAAAAGGGAAGAATAAACAGAAAGAGTTAGATGACAAGCTGGCTATGGTCGGCATATCTCTGGATCTTGACAAAACAGCCTGGAAAGAGACCATCAAAGCCGATACATTAGAATGGCAACAAGTATGCGATTTTGAAGGATGGGATAATTCCGCCGTTAAAAGTTACTCTATAACCACTATACCTTATAATATACTTATCAGTGTAGAAGGCAACGTTATTGCACGCGGTATTCAGGGAGAAGAGCTAACCCAAAAGATCAAAGAGTTAGTGGAGATAGAAAGGAAGAAAGAAGAGGAAAGAGAGAAAGCTAAAAAGAAAAGCAAGAAATAAGCCTTCTCGCTCCATTCTTGCCTGTGCAAACAAAAGACAAATATTACTATGCTCATTAAGGTTTTCGGCGCAGCCGTTCAAGGGGTCGACGCCACTATTATAACTATCGAAGTAAATAGTTCCAGAGGTTGTATGTTTTACCTGGTAGGGTTACCGGATTCGGCAGTAAAAGAAAGTCACCGAAGAATTATATCAGCCTTACAGGTAAATAACTTCAAAATGCCTACCAGCAATTTAACCATCAACATGGCACCTGCCGACATCCGCAAGGAAGGGGCTGCATACGACCTGCCATTGGCTATGGGGATGCTTGCTGCGAACGAAACAATTGCTTCCGATAAACTTTCGCGCTACCTTATTATGGGAGAGTTAAGCCTCGACGGAAGCATACAACCCATCAAAGGGGCACTTCCCATTGCTATTAAAGCACGCGAAGAAGGTTTCGAAGGCATTATCATTCCTCAACAGAATGCCCGCGAAGCGGCCGTAGTCAACAACCTGAAAGTGTATGGTGTATCCAACATCAAGGAGGTGGTTTCTTTCCTAAACAACGAGATGGAACTGCAAGAAACCATTGTGAATACACGCGAAGAGTTCTTTGCCCAACAGAACATTTTTGATTTCGACTTTGCAGAAGTAAAAGGACAAGAAAACGTAAAGCGTGCCTTGGAGGTAGCCGCTGCCGGAGGACATAACCTGATTATGATTGGTGCGCCGGGAAGCGGAAAGTCAATGATGGCCAAACGCTTGCCTTCTATATTACCCCCACTTTCTTTGAGCGAGAGCCTCGAAACTACCAAAATACATTCTGTAGCAGGGAAGTTGGGGCGTAACTCATCTTTAATCACCAAACGTCCTTTCAGAGATCCTCATCACACCATATCGTCAGTGGCATTAGTGGGTGGAGGTAATTATCCTCAGCCCGGAGAAATTAGTCTGGCTCATAATGGAGTACTCTTTTTGGATGAATTAGCCGAGTTCAACAGAACCGTACTGGAAGTGCTTCGCCAACCTTTGGAAGATCGGAACATTACCATCTCTCGCGTAAAATGGACGGTGGAGTATCCTGCCAGCTTTATGCTGATAGCTTCTATGAATCCTTGCCCTTGCGGTTACTACAATCATCCTACAAGAGCTTGTGTTTGTTCTACAGGACAGGTTCAGAAATACCTCAACCGCATCTCCGGTCCCCTACTCGATCGTATCGACATACAGGCAGAGATTGTTCCTGTAGCCTTCGAAGAAATATCGGATAAACGCAAGGCAGAGAGCAGTGAAGCCATTCGCCAACGCGTAATAGCTGCCCGACAGATTCAGGAAAAGCGTTTTGCCAATTACCCGGGCATCCATTGCAATGCACAAATGACCAGTAAGCTACTGGCTGAATTTGCCCAACCCGACAACCAAGGATTGAGCCTCTTAAAAACCGCTATGGAAAGGCTCAATCTCTCAGCACGGGCTTATGATAGAATATTGAAGGTTTCGCGCACCATTGCCGACCTGGAAGGTAGCGAACACATAAAGAGTCACCACTTGGGAGAAGCAATTAGCTATCGGAATCTGGATAGGGAGAATTGGGCTGGGTAGAAGACTACAAGAAATACTGCCCCTCCTCCTTCAATCTTTTACGCAAATGCTTCACATCAATCTTGTGAACATCATTCTTTGTCTGCTTCATGGCATGTACGGCAGCCATACCAGCCGCTTCACCTGTTACCAAACAAGGAGGCATTACACGCAAACTTCCGAAAGCTTCTTCGTCGGTTGAGATACAACGTCCGGCAGTCAATACGTTTTTCAGCCCTTTGGGGGTCATGCAGCGGTAAGGGATTCCGTGAGATTCTCCTTTCTTGTAGCGTGTTTCTTTATGACCGGGTTTATGCACATCAATATAATAACTGTTACGCCCTATTTCATCGTCAAAGGATTTGCGTGCCAACCAGTCTTCTACGGTGAAGGTATAATCTCCCTCAATGCGGCGACTGTCTCTCACTCCTAATAAAGAGGCTGTTTTTACCAAGAAGGCACTGCCAAATGTTTTGGGTTGAAACTCCTTCATGGCTTCCAGGTATTGTTCGGCAATCTCTCTACCCGTAGCCATGGCACGGGTGGTAGCCCAAGGATCGGTAGAATCGACATTATCCAGATGTCCGGCGTTAAACTGTACTACATCCGGGCCTATCAGGTTGCTGCACAAATGTTTATCCAGTAGCGGGTACTTGCCGGAGGCTAATGCTTTATAGATAGGGCCATTCTTATTACTTGTATGCAAAGAAGGGCCATTCAAATAGTTATAAGTATCCACATTAGCAAAAGAGAAACATAAGGTAGAGCTTTGCACTTGTCCTTTGTCGTCTCCTCTTTTGAATGGAGCACCTGCCCAGGCGGCTAAATCACCATCGCCGGTTGCATCAATAAAGACTTTGGCTTTGAAGGCTACAAGTCCGGATTTATTAGCTACCACAATGGCGTCTACTTTATCATTAGCAGCCATCTCCACCGCGGCTACTCGCGAAAAGAAAAGCACTTGTGCGCCGGACTCGGCCACCATGCGGTCATATACCCTCATTAAATGCTCCGGGTTTATATGCACCCAGCTTAATTTATCTTTTCGTTCATGGGGTACTCCGGCTTTAGAGGCATTGAATATCTTCTCAGCCAAACCTCTATAGATAATTTTCTCTCCATCGGAAAACGGGCACCATGCCGGAACCATCCCTGCCGTTCCCATGCCACCAAGTTGCCCCATGGCTTCAATCAGCAAGGTCTTTGCTCCTTCTCTGGCTGCCGAGATAGCAGCGGCACATCCACCGGGACCACCACCTACTACAATTACATCCCATTGATCATCTACTGCAATCTTCGAGTTTTTTAAACGAATCGCAGATTGAGCCGTTTCTCCTTGTACACTCAGCGCAGGAACTGCAAAGGCTGCACCAAGCAGACCGGCTTTCTTTAAAAAATCTCTTCTTGAATTCATTCTATTCTTTGAGTAATGATAAGGTTTGAACCGCAGAGTTACGCAGATTAACGCAGAGTTTTAACTTTTAATACCCTAAGAAATTTAAACTTTGCGTAACTCCGCGCAACTCTGCGGTTCAGAAATATAAATTTTAATAGCTACACTTATTTTGCTAAGAAAACTTCCGCACGTCCCGGTGTGAATAGTTCCCATAAAGAAGCAACCGTCCATCCCGGTGCAAAGATATCGTTATAATATCCTTTACCGTTCTTTCCGTAATCCCAGATGGTATGTTGCACTACTTCCGGATAGTAACCGGTTTTTGCAATGCCACATAAATGTCCTTCGTGAGGAAGTAACTGACGCATTGAGGTTGATATTACTTCGGCAAATTCAGAGAAGCGAGGTTCTTTGTATTCTTTCGACAACCAACGGAGTACATCAGCAAACTCAAAAATAAAGACATCGATATGGTTATTCTCTACGGATACATTCCCCCAACCGCGAGTCTTTAAACCTATATCACCTAACATTTGTCCGGGAGCAAAAGGAACATCCCATACGTAGTACCAAGAAAGAGCGAAATAAGAAGCCTTCTTGGTTAAGTCGGCATAATGCTTTTGCTCTTCTCCCTTTGTAATTAAAGCAAGGTAGTAAGTGGCTGTTGCTGCATACAGAGAAGCTTCTTTATCTTCGCAATTCGCATCGAGGGTGGACGAGAAATAGTCTGCTTTGGAAATCAGTTCTTTCTCTAAGTAATCGGCCGTGCGTTTGGCACTTGCCAGGTAGCGCTTATCTTTGAAGTATTTATATCCCATCACCAAAGGCAAGGTGGCAGAAGGGGTACTACCGCCGCTTTTATCAACAATGGTAAAGTCGTCGCGGAACTTACGAGGGAAGCTGCCATCGGCGTTTTGCAATTGCATGAACATATCCAGCATTTTCTTCAGGCGTTGCTCCCATTCGGGGTGGCGACGTCCGTGCTCTTTCTCATAAGTAAGGAAATGGAACATGGCGTACACTCCTTCGGACTGGCGACGGATGCTAAGCACCGACTCTTCGGAGTTATTATTATCGAAGTTCACCCATTCTTTAAAGAAGCCGGCATTGGTAAAGCCGTGTTTCAGGTAACTATCAAATACTTTATAGCTGTTTGCTTTCAATTCGTCCCGGTTTGTTTCCATTCCATATTCAAGCGCATTGAAAGCGTTGAGAAGTACACGACCGATAAAGCCAACTTCGGCGCGGCCATTCTGTGCACACTGATCTATATGAAGATGCGCACCCGAGTTATAAACCAAAGGATGCTTATCTACCAAGCTGTTCACAAAGTATTGGCTCAGTGTTTCCTTCATATTCGGAATGGAATAAGGAGTATTCACAGGCTTTGGACTGTATGTATCATAACAATATTCCCAGGTGCGACGCACAAAATCCGAATAATCATCTGCCTTGCCTTCAAAGATTTCCCAAGTCAACAGAATGCTCTCGCCTTTCTTCAAGTACTGGAAAGCGGTTACTTCTGGAGCCAGTGTTAATTTGCGGATGTAGCTTTTGGGGGCTTCGTGGTAAGGAAATCC
Source organism: Bacteroides sp. 224 (assembly GCF_010500995.1). Lineage (GTDB taxonomy): Bacteria > Bacteroidota > Bacteroidia > Bacteroidales > Bacteroidaceae > Bacteroides. The sequence continues at coordinate 267,214 of NZ_QVMK01000002.1, forward strand.
AAAAGAAAGTGCGGCTACTCCATTCTTATTCTCGAATCCGGTAAATCCTAAAGAATTGTCGCCGGAAAGAATAATTTCTCCTTCTCGGTGTGTAGAAAGGGCACAAGTCATAAAGGGATCTACCCGATTTACTGTGATAAACTGTTTACCATTCTCACTGAAAATTCCGGTAAGGGGTGCGCTTAGCCTATCTTCGCGAACAATCCAGCTATCCGATGTATGGAACGATGGAGCAGACTTGGGCGAACGCAGATTACGACGATACCAGAACCCGGGCATATAAAATTGACAATCATCGTGCCGGAAGCCTGTAGCCAGCAATTGGCTGAAATTGAAGTAGATATCTTCCGTGGCTGTTACAGACACAGTTGTTCGCAACTTCCCATTATCTTTCTCTAAACTCTGAGAGATGGTCACCGGAATTTTCTCTGAGGTTTCCAGATAATACGTGTTATCATTCAGAGACTTTTGGAGAGTCAATGGATATTGCTTCGCCTGATTGCCCGGCACCTTCAAAGAAATAGATGCGGAAATACGCTCCGACACAGGATGAGAAGCCCCGGCAGTGATGGTATGTGTTATAAGAAACACTCCGCAAAGTAAACATTTTATATTCATATAGATCTCTTTATACGAATCAACATATCTGATTCTGTTAGTACTCAATTACTTTTCCAAAAGCGCACCCACACACCAAAGGTAAGGACCTTGTCCGTGATAGTCGCCTGTGCGACGGGGTCTATCATAATAATATTTCTCTTCATTCTTCTTGTTGGTTCCCACACAAACCTCTCTTACCTGTCCTTTCTCATTAAGATAAGTAGTTAAGGCAATCCATGCTTTGCGAGCGGCAGGTGCATATTCTTTAGCATCTAACCAACCGTTCTTAACCCCTTTAATAAATGCGAAAGTAAACATGGCCGAGCCGGATGTTTCCGACCAACAATCGGACTTATCAATCAGCTGATTCCAGATTCCTTCGGGGTTCTGATACTTCTTCAGGCTTTCCATCATCTTTAGGTAACCTTCCAAAATACGAGGACGGTCTTTATGATTCTTGGGTAGACATTGTAGCAGTTCGGTCATACCGGCGGCCATCCATCCGTTTCCGCGCCCCCAGTAGTAAGGCACATCCGGCGCATGGTAGAAAAGACCGTTCGGACGTTGCAGTTCATCCAGGTACATCACCATTTCGCGGGCTGCACGGTCAATGTATTTCGGATCGTTGGTTACTTTATAGGCTCTGGTCTGCACAATGGTAATCATATACATATCATCAATCCACAAACGGGTTTGCCAGGAGTATCCTTTAGCATCCCATTCTTTTTCTTTGGCGTTAGCCTCGGCGGGTACTTGCCATTGGGTATCGGCGTATGGTAATCCCAATGTTTTATAACGCTCATCTTTGGTTACCCGGTACAGCTCAAGGGGCAAGCTACCGAACATGTTTACATCTACATGGTTCATAATAGGCAAAAAGGCCTTTTCGGTAGTGAACAAATGCTCAAACCGAGCTTGTAGAAGTTTAACTAATGGTTTATCTTTTGCCAGTTCCGCATACCTGAGAGAACCGTTCCAATAGAATGTTTCCGGATAGCCAATCCATTTCCCAATATGAAGGGCGTGGTTCTCGGTTAGGAACCGATATGCCATTCGTTTGCCTATCTCTTCGGGAGTAGAACCCTCGGGGAAGTTTTTAAGTTGACTCTTTTGAGCAATCAACAGTTGGAAGGGTAAAAGGAATAGTAGGAGAAGAAGTTTCTTATTCATAATATATTGGTTTATTTGTTTAAGTAGGTATTCATAATTAATTTATAAAATACCCCCTCCGCCCTTCGGGCACCTCCCCCTTGCAGGGGAGGAATTCCTGCGGCATCGACTCCTCCCCTGCAAGGGGGAGGTGCCCGAAGGGCGGAGGGGGTATCATACAACTAATTATGAGCATCTACTTAATAATTATTCTTTGATTTGTATGGTGGTATGCGTTTTATTTAATCTTCAATTTCTTAACGTCTTTGCTTACAGCTACACCTAATTGCGAATCGGCACAACCATAATAGAGATATAGTTTCTTTTTGTGATAAGCAAGCCCTTCTATAAATACGGTTCCGTCCTTATACTGTCCGCTTCTTTCAAAAGGAGCTTCGGGCACAAAGAAAGGTTTTTCCAAACGATCCAGTACTTTATAAGGGTCGTTGTTGTCGAACAATACCTGTCCTGCACAATATGCTCCGGATGGTAGACTCATGTCTCTGTTTGCCCCTGCGTTCTTTCCGTTATACATCAATATAATGCCATTTTTGGTACGAACAGCAGGAGGACCACATTCGGTCATTATACAATCGAAATGCCCTTTGCGTGGGGTGACTAATTTCTTTAATTCATTCTTTTCATCCAATACCGGGTACCAGTCTGTCAGGTTATCGGAGGTAGCTGCATGAACGGCATACTCTCCCCAATACATGAAGTACTTACCATCTACTTTATCAATTACCAACTTATCTTTCTTCATTTTGGTTAGTAAGGAGGCCGATTTACTGGCTATTTTGGTAAAGCGTCCATTGTATGCCTTTGCAAAAGCAAGTCCATGCTTGGTCCAGTTCTTCAAATCTCTGGAAGTGGCAACAGCTAAACGCGGTTTCTGGCGATTCCAAGCAGTATAAAGCATCACATACAGTCCGTCTTCGGTCATGGCTACGCGGGGGTCTTCGCAACCACCCGGCCATTCAATGTCTACAAATTCATCATCGGCAGGAAAGAGCACAGGGCTTTCCATTCTTGTCATGGTAACTCCATCTTTACTCTCGGCATAACCAATGCGAGAGGTTCTTTTGCCAATTCCTTGCCCGGAGTTATCTTCGGCCCGGTAAAGCACCACAATCTTTCCATCTTTTACGGTAGCCCCCGGATTGAAGGTGTCACTCTCTTCCCACTTCATTAATTTCTTTTGCATGGGGCAATAGAATTCGGTAGAGCGAGGTGAAATAACGGGGTTCACTCCCTCCGGACGAATAAAAGGTCCTATCGCCCAGTCTTGCGCTTGTACTTGGCAAAGAAGAGTTGCTGTCAGTAGTGTTATTATAAACTTTAATTTCATTTTATTTCTTGAGTTTATATTCCTGACTATCTACATTCCACCCTTTCAGCACCAGCATGGCTCCGTCTTTCAATTTCCCTTTAGCCGTTTCAATGGTTACTGTTTTCTTTTCACCCGGCATCATCGAGAAGAAGTTATCGGTATAGAACGACGGACGTATCGGACTCTTCTTTCCATTCAGGAACTGCAACTGATTAAAGAAAGCAATCTGATTAGATGTATTTCTCAATGCAATATCCACAAAGTAATTATCTGCATCTTCCCTTACTTTATAAGACAGTTTTACGTTGGCTTGTTTCAGCTTACTCAAGTCTTCGAAACCTGATGCCGCCGGACCGGTCAGGGTATTCTTACCTTCGTACTTATCGTTGGAACGCCAATAGAAGTTAGAAGATACTTCTTTCCCTTTTTCATCTTTCAACGTCAACTTAATAAAGTGTACTTGAGAGATGTTTTCAGGGAAGCGAATGGTTAATGCATCGTTGGCTACCCCATCTTCCGGCAGGTTAACGGTAGCAGACTCTTCGAATACCTTCCGGCTATTAATATCGTACACCTGTGCTGTTACTTTATAGTTGTTGAAAGATTGATAATAATCATTCACCACAGATACCGTATTCTTCAGATAATCGAACTGAGCATGCAAAGGTTCCAACGAATTGGCTGTGTGATAAAGCGATGCAGTAGGCTCCAAAGACCAATCCCACATGCGGGAAGATACCTGTTTTACCGGACAGTTGTGGTACCAGAATAAAAGCCCGGAGCAGAAGCGATCTCCATAATCCAACTTGTTGTAGTTCCATACTTCCCAAATACTTTTAGAATTGATTGCACCTAACAATTGTCCTTTCTTCGCGAACTCATCAATGGAAGAAGATTTCCCATAGTTGTTCACCAGGTCTGTGTACATGGTACTCATCAGGTGGAAGCCATTGCCATCCAAGTAGTCCCACACTTCTTTATTGATAGGCCAAAGGTCTTTCTCATCCATCATCTCCCGAAGGATTTCTACGGTTGGAAGGGTAGGCGCACCATATTCCGGATTGAAGCCGTCTACACGACTCCCCCTCGGAGAAGCTGTATTCTCGTAGTGCTGCATCGGATTTACCTGTTTATAAGGACTACCATCGTGTACACCATCACATTCGGACTGCATTTGGTAACCAAGAGTACCATCTAACTTTTTCACTAATTCGGGAGTTCCGGTTGTTTCCGTACTCTCATTAGAAGCTACATAATAAGCCAATGAAGGATGATTACGAATACGTTTTATCGTAGACTCTACATTGCTCAAGTACAAACCTTTATCATGAGGGTGACGTGTATCTCCGGTCATCCAGAATTCCTGCCATACCAATAATCCAAGTTCATCACACTGTTGGAAGAAGTAATCGGACTCCGCAATACCACCTCCCCACATTCTTACCAAATTGATTCCGGACTGACGGGTGTATCTCAACTCGGCATACGTACGTTCATTGGAGGTTCTGAGCATAGCTTCGGGTATCCAGTTGGTACCACGAATAAACAATCGTTTGCCATTTACATAAAAGACACGCGATTTATCGGGAGTTTTTGTATCGGAAGTAATCTCCCGAATACCGAATCGGGTTTGTACGGAATCACAGGCTACACCATCCACAGATACTGTCAGTTTCAGGTCGTACAAGTTCTGCGGTCCTTTATAAACGGGCCACCACAGTTTAGGAGCATCTATAACGAGCTGTGGAAACTCCTTTGGAGAGAAAACTGCAAGCTTTTCTTCACCACGTTTTACAGGAAAGGTCTTTTCGAATGTGATATTCTCTCCCAGAATCTCCCCTTTTACCTTGCATTGAACCACGCGATTGTTGGTAGATGGGTTGATAATTTCTACAGATACAGTCTCGCTTGCCTGGTCGTACCCCGGTTTACGCAATTCGGATTTTACAAAAGGATGACGCAACGCCACTCTGCCCGTAGCATAGAGAGAGATGTTTTTCCAGATACCTGTATTACGGTCGCGAATACCATCCATAAAGGTAAAATCCCAACCTACGCTCATCAACATAGTGGTATTTAAGCCGATATTACCGTTTCCACCGTTCTGAAACTCGCCAACAGCTCCCCAGGACTTAGGTTTAGGACTGCCGGGAACATCTACGGGATACACTTTGATGGCTAATCCATTTTCCTTTCCTACCTTAACAAAAGCCGTTACATCAATATAATCCTGCAAAAACATTCCGTTAATGGTGCTTAGCAGATTGCCATTCACCCAGACTTCTGCCCGGTAGTTAATACCATCTACCTGCAACCACACAGTTTTTCCCTTAAAGGATTCAGGTACAGTGAAATCGGTACGGAACCAATAAGTATAAAAGTCACGCCCGGTTTCCGAAATATCGGGTATCAATTTCGATTCTATTTTATTATTTATTCCGTAATAAGGCTCCGGATATTTTTGATTGTACACCAATGAGTTTAAAACGGTACCGGGCACAATGGCAGGCAGCCAACTTTCGGTGCCATAACCGGAAAGAGAAATCTTTTCGCCGGAGGCAGAAACATCGCCTGCTTTTATCATTTTCCACCGGTAGTTGCCCTGGTGGGTGATGTCGGAATCGAGGTAAAGACGTTCCGGTTTTTGGGTTTCATTCACATTGGTTTGCCCTACTGCTCCTATAGAATATAGGAACAATAGCAGCAAGCAAAAAAGAGGTTTGATTACACTGTACATATTCAAGCATTATGATTATAAAATTGTCTTAGTCCAGAAGCAAAAATAAAGATTTACTCTTATTCAAAATATAAGAAATTGGTCAATAAATGAGAGATTAGTCTCATTACTTCTCTAAAAGGGCCACCGTACACCAAAGATAAGAAGCCTGCCCATGATAATCGCCTGTATTTCGGGGACGATCATAATAATACTGTAAATCATTCTTTTTGTTGGTGCCTACACACACTTCTCTTACTTTATCGTTCGAGTTGATGTAAGTAAGCATTGTCAACCACGCTTTGCGAGCAGCTTCACCATATTCTTTCATCGGCAGCCATCCATACTTTACACCTGTGATAAAGGCATACGTAAACATAGCCGTTCCGGAGGTTTCTATCCAACAGTCCGATTTATCTATTAACTGTCTCCACATGCCCTCACTGGTTTGGTATTCCTTGAGACTGGCCATCATAGTTTGGAAACCTTGCAAAATACGTTGGTAATAAGGGCTTGACTCGGGCAAATAACGAAGCACCTCTGCCATACCCGCTGCCATCCATCCGTTTCCGCGTCCCCAGAAATACGGAACATCCGGCGCATGATAGAACAACCCGTTAGGGCGTTGTAATTCATCCAGATACAACACCATTTCTTTGGCTGCGCGAACCACATACGCCAAGTTGCCTGTAGCTTTATAGGCATGCGTTTGTATGATGGTAATCATATACATATCATCTATCCACAGGCGTGTCTGCCAACTATATCCTTTTTGTGCCCACGATTTTGCATTGGCACTTGCGTTATCCGGCGCCACCCATTGAGAGTCGGCATAAGGCATTCCCATCTCTCGATACCGTTTATCTTCGGTTATCAAATACAAGGTCAGCGGAAGGCTACCGAACATATTACGATCCACATGATCCATAGCAGGCAGATAGTTCTTGTCTGTTGTAAAGAAAGACTCAAAACCATCTTTCAAAGGTTTGAGCAATGCATCATCTTTCATTACTTGTGCATACTTCAAAGCACCGCTCCAGGTAAATGTTTCGGCATAACCGAGCGTCTTCCCGTTATGTTTTCCTTTAGCAAAAAGATTTCCCAAACGCTTACCAATCTCTTTAGGCGTACTTCCTGCCGGAAAGTTAGTTAATAAAGGGGTATCAATGGTTCGTTTGGTTTGCAACATCCATTCTTGCATCTCTATGCCTTCTCCACCCTTGTTATGGTGAATCGTCAATTTATAGTAGGAATAGGCTTCTTCATTAAGTATGGAAAGTAACTTCTTCTCTGATTTTTCAAATTCCTGCCTGACTCTATTATCCAATTCTATCCATTTTATATTATCATTCGATCCATACAGAGACCAGGCAGTCGGTGCATTTCCTTCTTTATTTCCGGTTGCCATTATCGAATAATAACGTACCACCACCGGTTCTTTCCCTTTCCATAACATTGAGAAGGTAGGATTAGGAGTATAAAAAGAGGAATTCCAGTCTCCATCTACCAAGTTACTAATTTCCTGTCCTTCTGGAGAATCGTTATATTCAGGAGAAATAGTACCTGCCGTTGGCATATTATAATTACCTTCCTTCAGAGAATAGGAATAGGTGTATTTTTCTTTTTCCACATTACCCGGCTCTTGCGGGGCAGGAGGCGCAGGTGCTTCATCTTTATCGGAACAGCTACTCCATGTAGCTCCCAAGATAAATAAAAGAAATAAAAGGAAATAGACTCTGCTCACACACTTCATGGTATTTGTTTTTATAGGGTTTGATTATTCAACTCTGACCGGTGCAATCGTTTCTCCGGTGATACTAATCACCCCCTGATTCGAGATATTAAAGTTACTTATATAAGAGGTACGAGGTCCTACACTGGTTTCGCTTCCATGTGCATGAAAGATATATTTATAGTTACCATCTGCACAAATAAAAGGTGCTCCATGCCCGGTACCGACCAATCCCAACGATTTAGCGGCATCCTTGTCTCTACGTAAGATCGGATTTCCGGTATATTTTGTCCAAGGTCCTTTGGGCGAACTTGCCGTTGCATAGCCTACCGCATAATCTTTACTTTCATAGTGATTTGCAGAATAAATCAGGTAGTAAGTTTTCCCTATTTTCAGCAAAGAGGGACCTTCGGCAATGGTTCCTTGTTTTTTCTCCCAAGCATCGGAAGCACTGATACATTTAGTCAGCGTTTCGGTTTTTATGCCGGTCAAATCATCATTCATCTCGGCCACCCAAATCACATTTCCACCTGTGAATCGCACATAGTAGAGATAAGCCTTGCCATCCTCATCAATAAAAAGCGAAGTATCAATTCCTTTTTCGTTTGCTACAATAGGTTTCTTTTCGTGCTGTATAAATGGTCCTTCGGGAGAGATGGCCGTTGCCACGCAGATATGTTCTTCCACAGAATAGAACATATAAAATAAGTTTTTCGATTTCACATAATACACTTCGGGCGCCCAGAACCATTTGGTACCCCAGGAACTTTCCGGTGCTAATGCCTTATTTGCATTTCGTTTCCAATGTTTCAGATCTTCGGATATATAGACTTCGAAACCATTTACACGGGTACCATAAGCGTAATATTTTCCTTCCCAATAGAGTATATATGGATCGGCTATTGGCAGTTTACTTTCTACAATAACAACCGGTTCTTTAGCATCTTCTTTAGCCGGAGTAGCAGAGATGACTACTTCTTTTGATCGTTTTCCGTAATTATCAATGGCTATCGCTCCAATCCGATAGGTTGCATATTCCGGTAACTTAAGCGTATAGGTACTGTTCTTTTCGCCCTGTACTCGTACATTGGTTATTATGGGAGTTTTATTTCCTTCTTCCAACATATATGAAATTTCTATCAATACTGCATTGGTTGGGTTCTTCCAATCCAACTGGAGTTCATTGGCTTTCTTAGTTTCTTTGGCTGTAAGTTCAGAAACAGATTCCATAGGTGTTTCTGTTTTGGGTCCATCTTCACCGCCGGGAGGTGTATTATTCTCCGATGAGTCGGTGCTACAGGCAAAAAATAAAAGGATGCCTGCCAGAAAGCAGGCACCCCTCAATAATTTGTATCGTGGTATGTCGTTCATAATTCTTGGTTTAAGGAGGATTTACCGGATTGGCAAATCCTCCTTTTCGGGTTAGTTTAAATAAAAACAAACTTTATTTTACCATTGTATTTGTTGATCTTCATCAGGGATGAGGGTGTTGAGGTTACGTTGCATTGCCAAAGAACCATCTACTGTATATTTGATCTTCTGACCCGGTATAGTGGTATAGTCCACAAACGAATACTTCAGATTAATCATAATATAGACTTTCTTTAAATATGGTTTCAGTTCATCCATTTCGTCTATCATCGTATAATAGGCTGGAGATTGTGCATCTACATTTAACTCAATGTTTGGATTATCTGTATAAATTTTCAATCTTTTATCTTCCTTATCTTCGGCAAATTCTATAAAAATCTTATATAACTTACGGTCCAAATAGTCGATATCCCTTACTCCTGCATAAATAAAGACAGTTCTTTCATCTACAACAAATGCCCGTGTAGATGATATCGTTAAAGGAGTACTTGTATCAGAATCAATATAAATTTTATATTGAGCTGCATCATAAGTACCCGAGTAATCATTGAAAGGAGTAAGACGCATCATAGCCCTCCGATAATGCTTACGGGGATTAGCCTGATAACCCAATGACGGATTATCTACAATTTGTAATGGAAGTACAAATTTATCTGCCTGATCTAACTCCCCTGACAATTTAAAATCAATAGGAAAAGTAGTGGCACATTCTCCCACTGGAAATTCGATTGTTTCCGGCATATCGTAATATTTCTTATCCAACTGAACAAAATAAAGTTCTTCACGATGTCCGTATATCTCTTTATTCAATGCAGCCAAAGTATCCGGATCCAAATCGACTTTCACTGTCAAATTCTGGTTATTCATAGTAGACCCACTGAGAATCATTGGCAGATCATACCTTACCACCCCTCCGGGTTTATAACGAACATACGCTTCTGTTACTCCCTGGGAATTTGGATTGGCTTTGAAAGAAACCGTGTGTACATATTGTTCATCTTCCCATTCATTATTGCATGATGTAAAGGCTATAGCTACCATCACACTTAAAAATAGATAATATATATTTTTCATCTTTTCAATCGCTTAATGTTTTATTCAGGATTTGTCCAACCTGGGTTTTGAATCAGATTGATATTATGTTTAAGCTCTGTATGATTAATGGGCCAGAACCACATTTTTTCTGCAAAAATAGTTGGCAAATCTGTACACATAACAGGTGTATGGAACTGCACTTTCATTGATTCTGTAGCCAACGCATTACAACCATATACCGGAGTGGCTTCCTCCACTGGAGCATCCATCCAGCGTCTTAAGTCAAAATAACGATGTCCTTCTGCAAAAAGCTCGATCTGACGTTCACGTTTCAGCTTTATACGGAATTTATCCATATTACCATACTCATCTGCACTATAGTCAGGTACTCCGGCACGAATACGAATAGGCCGAATACCTTTTTTCATTTCATCCACACTACGACTTATGGAATGCGTTTTACTACCATCCCAAGAGGGAATACTATGGGTACCAGTTAATTCATTCAAAGCTTCCGCATAAATCAATAATATTTCTCCATAACGAATTGCCGGGTCTGCTTTAAATTTAATTCGACTGACATCATAAGCCGTTTTATGTGTATAGCTGATATCATCCGGATGCACATACTTTTTTATACCAATACCAGTACGCAGCCAATAAGTGGAAGTTTTATATCCATCATGACCTCCACCTCTATAATAGAATATCTGCACATTTGGTTCTTCTTCATGATCAGCATCATTTTTATAATTTCGTAAGTTCCATGTACTTCCATTGTAAGCTACTGAAGCATAAAAACGTGGTTCACGCTGTACATATTGTTTAGAAACGCCAGTCCCTTGAGGACCCAATTCCGGATAGTTAGCTAAGTCTGCTGCTGCAACAAAGTCTGCCGGACGTGGAAGTACATTGGTGCGTCCCTCATATCCACTTTGCCCTACATACATATCATTCATCCCCGGGCAATCACTTCCATCATTCATATAATAGGCATCACACTGTTTTTGTGTCATACCATGCGAATTATAACCACCGGCAGCTTTACGAGGCAGCTGATGCATAACTAATACTTTCATATTTTCTCCTCCCTGATTCTGACCACGAGTAAAAATCAATTCCGGATTGTCATTGGCAGCTATTTCCCCATTAAATAAAGAACGATAAGATTCAAATGGATCAATGTCTTTCCAACCATTTGGCCAAGCATGCTCCGAGAAATCGCCATCAGCCGGGGGAGTAATTGTTGCAGGATAAGCAAACGGATCAATAGCTATATCTCTACGAGGAGCTGTGTATAGCTCATAGTAATTCATATCCATCACATCTTTCGCTGCGGCTGCGGCTTTCGCCCATTTCGACTCATCGTATGCTTCCGGTAACAAGCGCTTTCCATCTTTATTCACCAAAGCATCAGCTGCCATTTTTGGGGTTTTTCCATTATATAATGGGCTCGCACCAAACAAATATACTTTTGCACGTAAGCTCAGAGCAGCTCCCCGCGTAGGACGTGCTATATCTTGTATAGATCGAGAAAGAGGTAATAGATTTGCTGCTTTTACCAACTCACCAGTTATGTATTCCACACATTCATCATACGAGCTTCTGGGATAAGCCAAGTTATCATACGAATCCATATAATCAAGCCCCTCATCTGGGAGAAGAGGTATTGGGCCATATAAACGTAGCATAAACCAATAGAAATAGGCTTTCAGAAAATGAGCCTGCCCTTTGAAGTCGTCAATTTCTTCTTTGGTGAACTCTTTATTCAAATCAATATTATTCAGAAAGATAGAAACTTGACGAATACCTTGATAAGCGTTTTTCCAAACCATCTCGCTCTGATTGTTAGAGCCAAGTACTCCTGTTTCGGAGTATTGTCCGCTTTTCCATTTTTTGTATCCATCAGATTCATCACCAAAATACATATCATCGGCAAAATTAAAAGGCATGCTTTTTTTACTACAAACATCTTGAAGATGATTACTTGCCAAATAAGAATAAGCACGGGCTATCCACTCATTGGTGTAATCTTTACTAGTAAACACATCCTCTATGGACAAACGTTCATCAAACAGATAATCAGAATCTAAGTAATCGGAACACCCGGTTAACGAAAAGCCTAATCCTGCCACAAAGGATAAAATTATTATTATCTTTTTCATATATTTATCTTATTATAGATTAACTGATACACCCACAGAGAAGGTTTTGCTAAGTGGATATTTTTCTCCATTCGAGCTTCCCATTTCCGGATCCCAAAGCTTAAATTTAGAGAATGTAAGCAAGTTGGTACCAATAAAGAAGAAACGTACTTTATTCAGGTAGAATTTATTCACTAATGCTTTTGGTAAGGAATAACCTACATCTATGGTTTTTAAACGAAGATAAGAGCCATCTCTTAACCAAAATGTAGAGTTGCGGTTATTATTTTCATTATTACCATAGGTTAAACGTGGATATTTTGCATTAGGATCTTCGTTTTCGCCCAAAATCCAACGATTATCAGTCATTTCGTCTAATACATTTCCCCAAGCATTACCACTCGAGAACATATAAACCGATTTGCCATCAATAAAAAAGCTCGATTTGCCTACTCCCTGAAAATGCACACTTGCATCCAGATCTTTCCAACGGGCAGATAGCCCAAAACCATACGTTAAGTTAGGTTTGGTAGTTGCACCAATCGCCACTTTATCATCATCGTTAATTTTACCGTCTCCATTAATATCTTTGTACTTAATATCACCCGGCATTACATCTCCATACTGTGTTGGCCAGTTGCGGATCTCGTCGTAATCTTTGAACAAGCCCAATGCAATCAAACCCATAGCTTGATTCACGCGATGCCCTGCTTGTTGTTTATACCCATAAACAGAGTTTTCTTCATCACGATCCAAAATCTTATTCTTACCATAAGTCATATTACCACGGATGGTCAGGTTCACATTGCCCACTTTATGTTTCAAAGCGATATTTCCATCAAAACCTTCTGCTTTCACTTTACCCACATTTCCCCAAGGATGCTGTACTGCATTTTTTGTATTTACTGCCGATAAGCCAACAATCCAAGGTAAGAACCTACGTTCCATATAAATACCTGTACGTTTTTCATGAAAGTAATCCACAGATCCCGAAATCTTATCATCAAATAGGCTAAAGTCAATACCTAAGTCCTGTTTCGTAGAAATTTCCCATGAAACATCTTGAGAAGCTAATTGTGAATAACGCAATCCTTTATAATATCGACCATATCCATTATCTGCAAATTGATAACCACCAGTATCTGTATATTTGCCATCTTTTAAATTTCCATTGTCATCTCTTTCATACATTCTTTCCAAAGTATACAAGTAAGGGAAACGAACCGGATCATTATTATTATTTCTTAAATCGTCATTCCCTGTTTTGCCCCAAGAGTAACGAATTTTAAACATGTTCATCCAAGGTAGATTGTTTTTAATAAAATCCTCTTCTGCCAGATTCCATGCTCCGGAAAGAGCTGGGAAAAAGCCAAAACGGTGATCCTTATGGAAATTTTCAGAACCATTATATCCAAAATTAAAATCAATAAAATATCGATATTTCCAATTATAATTAACGCGTCCTGCTACCCCTTGGTTCCGACGAGCAATGCCATTTTTAATTTCCGATCCGATATTCTGTGTCTGAACCTTCGAAGACTGGGTATATTTCACAACAGCTCCGAAACGATGGTCTGCAATTCCTCGATCATAATGTAATTCTGCTTCCAAAAATTCCTTGCGCTCTCCAGAGCCCGAAGCACTTTGAGTCATTTTTCTTTCCTCAAACATTTTTGTATAAAGGATATCACCATTTGACTCCCGAGATTTTTCCGCATTAAACATTTCAGGATACTTAATACGTTTAATCCAGTTATCATTATAGGTATCATATCCAAAGCGACCAATAAATTTTAATCCTTTTGTAACAAATTTCAAGTCTTGTTCCAGCACCACATTAGTCTGAATACTATTTTTCCAGCTTTCATTATATCCGGTTTGTGTAGCCTGTGTCCAAGGGTTGATACCATAATATGCTTTCGAAGGATCGTTTTTATCCTCTTTCACCCAAGCAGGTACTTTTCCATCCGAAAATTCGTAAGGTAACATGATCGGACTATATGCCATTAATGCTTTCCAAATATTATCTGTTCCTGTACCTGGATCATTTTGTTTCCTCAACGAACCGGAAATACCAACTTTCAATAAGGTAGTACGAGTAATATCAATATCCACATTCATACGATAAGTCCATTTGCGGAAATTGGTATTGGTATTATAATCCTTCATCGCTTTATCTACTTTATACATACCTTGGTCATCTTGATAACTTCCACCCACATAATAACGGGCTGTTTTACCCCCACCTTGCATATTTAAAGTAGCACGAGAGCTCCAAGCTCCATCACGCAACATCATATCCATCCAATCTACGGTCGGATACAAATCTTGGTCAAGCCCCAATCGGAAAATTTCCAATTCTTCCGGTCGATAAATTGGTTCCTGATTACGAGTGATTCTCGCCTCATTAGCCAGAGAAGCATACTTATAACCATCTGCAAAATCCGGAAGTTTTGTTAAGGTATTGTAAAATCCTTCTACCTTAACATTGATATTAATTTTCCCCTCTTTTCCCCGATGCGTATTGATCAAAATAACTCCATTAGCACCTTTACTACCATAGATAGCAGTAGCTGAGGCATCTTTCAATACAGTAAACGATGCCACATCTTCTACACTCACTTCATTCAAATCCCGCTCAAAACCATCAACCAGCACTAACGCCGAGCTATTTCCTCCAAAAGTAGCAATACTACGTATCCAAAACTCAGATACTGTACCCGGACGACCATTTGATTGCATTGCATGAATACCGGGAACCACCCCTGCCAAAGCATTAGCCATTGAGCTACTTGGAGAACTCTTCAGTTCTTCTACATTTACATTAGTAACCGCTCCGGTTACTGCAATCTTCTTTTGGGCTCCTGTACCAGTAATTACCACTTCATCAATAATATTAGCTTCGGACTCTTTCATCACAACATTCATCACCCGTTGCTCTTTTACCAATACCTCCTGCTTATCAAATCCAATATAGGTAAATACCAATGTGCGATATGACGGCATTTTGATAGAATATTTACCATTTATATCTGTAATTGCTCCCATCCCTGGCATATCTGCTACAGATACATTCACACCGATCATGGGTTCCTTATTCGTATCGGTCACGATTCCTGTTACTGTAATGTACTCCTGCGCCAACACATTGACAGCAAGACCCAACAGTAACATACATGTTAATAGAAAATTTCTCATCATATAATGTGTGTTAATCATTTATTATTCTTCTAAGGCAATTTTACGAATACGACGATTTAGATTATCTCCTACATAGAAGCATTCCCTTTTTTCATCATAAACAATACATACCGGTTCATTAAAACGGGCTTCCGTACGTAATGCCCCATCGTTATATCCTTTGGTACCATCTCCATTCGGTCGTCCGGCAAATGTATTTACCTTACCTTCTGGTGTCAGAATACGAATACAATGATTATCTCTGTCACAGAAATAAAAATCATACTCATCTTCCTTACCTGCATACTTTGGATTTTTCACAAAGCAACCTTGTCTTGGGATACGAAGACGTGCATTACCACCAACATCATCTTTCCAATCTTTCGTATCTTTGTCATATTTCCCACAAGCCAGATAAGGTGCAGTGAATGTTTTATTTTCCTCGTCATAATTACTTCGGAATATAGCATTTCTTTCTCCTGTTGTCATATACATATATTTCCCGGTAGGGTGAATCATAAGCCAAGCCTGAATAGAAGAGTAAGGCAAAGGTAGTTTACTCGGTTCATACACATCAGTTTCCGGATCATATCGACCAATCCAACCTTTATCATATCGGGTAGTATAAATTTCCCCATTGATAGGATGGGTAGCAGCAGCTCTGCAACCACGGGCATTAAGAGCCTTTGTTAGATTCTGATAACCTTGTCCGTTATAAAAGAATATGCCCTTTATTCCATCCTTAGTAGCATTTCTAACGACAACAAGTTCCCCTTTCTTAGAAAATTCAAAAACATTACAATCGTCAGCTGCATCTCCAGAAAATTTAATGGATTCCACTCTTTCTGTTTTAAAATTGACTATACGATGTTTTTTTGAGGTATTTCCACATATATATAACATATCAGGATCATTCGGATCAAAAACCATCCATCCCATCTGATCAAACCCACCACAATCATCAAAAGGTCCATCCTTTACATCATACTTTGTATTATTCTCATAAGTAGTTCCAAGAAAAGTCGTTACCAACACATTTTTTTGGTACACAAATTTTTCGGCAGCTTCCGCATAAGCCAATTCTTCTCCTTGATCGTTTAGGATCGTAATTTCAATATCACCATCAAATGCTTTGGCTGGAATAAAACAATGTAAACTTTGATTTTTTACACCAATTACTACAGATTCCTTTCCACCAATTCTTACCTTCACTTTAGATACATCATTTCCAAAATTATCTCCATAGATAACTAAACGACTATTTAAGCCACCTTCTTTAGGCGTAAAGTCAGAGATAACCACCGGTTTCCCCGGATCAAAAGGTGCTTCCCCTTTTTCGTTATCATCACTGCAACCCACGAAGCAGAAACTAACCAATGCTAACGTTCCCAACAGGAATCGCCAACCATGATTTCTTGTTTTCATTTTCATAATACATTGATTTTAAAATTAATAAATGCAATTCTCATTAAATTATTATTTGTTTTCATTAGAATTAGTTTAATCATAAAACACAGGAATCAAATCCGAACTGGATGGCACACACTTCTTTATAGTTGGCCAACCATCAGCACTCCAATGCAAGCGATCCAGCATGCCTAAGCGACCTCCTACTGCATTGTTTTTCTTCACATAACTGTGATAAATCATCCAGTCAGTGCCTTCGTCGTCCCGGATAATTTCTGCATTGTGACCGGGACCGATCCATTTTTGCCCATCGCCCTCCAATACAAGTTCCCAGGCATTATTGAGCATGTCTTTTCCGGTTTTGTCTAAATAAGGGCCTAACAAATTTGTGGAACGACCTACCACTACTTTATAACTACTGTTTACACCTGCACAGCAACTGCCTATAGAGGCAAACAGATAGTAATAGCCATCCTTTTTATATATATTGGTACCCTCGAAAGCGTTTCCGCATACCTGCTTCTTCAAAACGGGTTTTCCATTGATGTCGCGTTTCACAGAAAGACCGTCGTCGGCCAGTTCTACCACAAAGATGCCTTTGAAGCTTCCGAAGAACATATATTTCTTTCCATCCTCCTCATAGTAGAACTGATCGATAGCATTCGAGCCAAATTCGGCATTACCTATCAATTCTATACTGGGCACGAAAGGCCCTAAAGGACTATCCGATGTTGCCACAGCCGTATAACTAACATCTGCTCCATTCATTTTAGCCCAAGAAAAATAGAGTACATATTTTCCATTGATATATTTAATTTCCGGAGCCCAAAACGATCCTCCACCTGGTAGAGTTGGTTTGGTGGCGTTAGTAAATGCTGTTCGTAAATACTCCCAATTCACCAAATCCTTTGAACGGTAAATAGGCATCCAGTATTTATCGGTATGAGTAGCATATAAGTAGAAGTAACCGTCATTAGCACGAATCACACAAGGATCGGGCACACTCTTATCAGTTATAATCGGATTGCTATAGGTTTTGCCTACCTGAAGATAGCATATTTCGTCGCGACAAACCACTCCTTCATTTGAACATTCGTCTAATTTTAAAGGCAACAGATAACTCACAACGGCTAATCCTTCACGCTTAATGGTTATTTCTCCGGTGCCTTGATTGTTGCCTGTTTGGAAAGAAGCGCCTTCACCTAAATCGTAATTATTTGCAGGCAAAAGTTGGCAAGAGGTTTTATAACTTTGATTGTAGGCAGCAACCAGTTCTTCGGCATTAGCCGGAACACTAAACTTGCAGGCAAAATTCCATGGATTTGTTATTGCTTTCCCGTTCTCCTTAAAGTCAAAAACGGTATTAATAGTAACAGGTACCTGATCTTTAGTCACACTTACCTCTGCAACGGAGGTTGCGAAATGAATGATAGGATAATCAAAAGAAATAGGCAAAAGAATATCTCCCTGTCTATCTCTGATTTTCAGTTTATCACAAGTAAGTTTCAATGCTATTACATACTCGGATCCATGTTTCTTAAATTCATTAAACACATTAGAGGGAGCGAATTTAATCTCCACATCTACCACAGTTTCTCCCTGCTTAAAAGCCAGTTCTTTAGAACTAAGGGAGTATAAAGATGATGGTAGAAGTGCATAAGATTTCTTCTCCTTATTATTATAAGCTACCAGATCATCCTCCGTCCATGAGTTTATTTGAGCCGTAAAGTCCGAATGAGTGCCATTTCCTATCACCTTTACTTGGAGAGGAACTACGTGACTATCTTCTCTGCTGGAGACTTCCACCACATTCAATCCACTGGGTTGAATCTGTAAATACAAGTTGGTTGCATTTCCGGTTCCACCGTTCGGATCATCATTGTCTGAACCACAAGACAGGATTAGGATTAGTCCTGCCATCAATAAGCACATTGTGCTATTCCTTTGAAGGTTTCTTTTAGTTAATTTGCTATTCACTATACATGATAGATTTAAGTAAGACTTAGTGTGTTTCAATACATAAAAGTGTTATCCTTCAAACCGTCTTTCACCGTATACTAATACTCTGTATTCTTTCTACCAAATGATATTTAAACCTGAAAAACTATATACCAGCCCAATTGGGTTAAACAAATGTAGGGGTTTTCATATATTAATAATGATAAAAATAGGTCAATAAATGGAAGATTAGTCCCAAACTCACTTCAACCTATAAAAACGCACAGGAGAGGGGCTGGAAAGCGCTTTTCTACACTTGTTTTGAACAATATTTTGCTTTTATTGAACAGTTTGTTTTGTTCTTAACAGAAGTAAAATCAGCATTTACCTGAACAATTCGTTTAATATTAAATAGTAGAAACCAAAACTGCATTGTGGAAGTGCTAAATTGCAGTAAAAACAGTTATTTGTGGGGGCATTTTTTAGGTCGGACCTAATGCCTCATTAAGTCCGACCTTTTGAAGCATTAGGTCTGACCCTATTTTAAACAAGTCACATTTTAGTTTAATTATTATACTCGTCAGTTATAATCTCCAAAATATCTTTGTGTACATCAAGACCACAGTATTGATTCATAAGAATTGAGTTGAAACTTTTTTATGAAGATACATATTGTTGGTCTTGTTTGCATAAAATAAGCTATTCTTTTATCAGACTCGCTTATAAATAGTAAATTTTTATCTAAGTTTGCTACAACCAACTTTTATACACACTATATGAAAACTAAACAACCTTTATTAATTCTTCT
This sequence comes from Bacteroides sp. 224, assembly GCF_010500995.1. Classification (GTDB taxonomy): domain Bacteria; phylum Bacteroidota; class Bacteroidia; order Bacteroidales; family Bacteroidaceae; genus Bacteroides. The sequence continues at coordinate 286,624 of NZ_QVMK01000002.1, forward strand.
AATCATTCTTTTCCAGGCAACATCTGCCTTCGGAAAAGAAACGATTCCCCCTTCCTGTTTTAACAACAGTCATGATATTACCACTTTACAAGTATGGGGACCTTATTCCAAACGTTATGCGGGGATTTCTCACATACCGAACATACAAGCGGGTATGCGTTTTGACTTTTCGGTAATGCCGGGCTACTACCGCAATCGCCAACTTATACCACATGTGCTGTTTGAGTCTTCTTACTATCCATGGGATATCAATGCAGCCATGAATCGCATTACCTATCGCTATGAAATGGAATGGAAAGATCGTGTATTTACAGATGTCACCTATTATATATTAGACGAACATCGCACGTTGGTAGGCATGCGTTGCGTGAATAATACAACTGCCAACCAGAATCTGGTGCTTAACTTGATGGCTTATTTGGATTATGAATCCGAACAACCTCAATTCAAAATTTCCGAAGATACGGCACTACAATGGTACAAAGCTACTGATTATGTATCTAATGAAACTGTACGGAAATCGCCCCAATATAATTTGGTGTACGACGGATGGAAAAGAAACGAGATGAAAACGTCACAATCTCTCGGTGGTTTTGTGTTGGGCAAAGGATTCGGAAAAGATAAAGGCGACAAAGTGGTTTATGAGGTAAACATCCTTCCGGGAAAAGAAAAAGGAAGGATTGGATTCAGATACCATACCCCTAAAGGCAAGACAGCTACCTTTCAGGTGAAAGGAATGGTTGAGAGCAATCTGGAACTCAAAGGAACCGGCGAATATACGATAGCCTCTCTTCCTTATTCCTGCCCAAAGCCCGGGAAGTACACTTTAGAACTTTACTCCGAAGGTACACACAGCACCGATTTGGATGGTTTCTTTGTAGGTACGGAAGAAGAAATGGATCAACTCAAAATAGTGCCAAGAGGTTTATCCTTTACTCCTGAAATTAAACGAGGAAAAGCCAAACAGGATTTTATATTGAAATATCCGGGATGTGACAATTACTATGGCTTAGCCTGGAATTTTCCGGAATCTGAGATTCGAGAAGTACTGGATGATAATTTAGAATCCTTCTTCCGCAAAAAGACGCATGATCATGTTTCATCAAGATTAATCGGTAATAGAGCCTGGCATTATTCCAATGCTTTTTTACGTCCTATCGTATTGGCTCCTCATTCCGAACAAACAATCTATGCACTCATCTGCACCGGCACTTCCGAGCAGGTTAGTGAAGGAATTCGCGCGTTTCATGCCACACCAGATCATTTCATTTCACAAGCCGAGGGAGATTCTACTCAATCTGAAGAGAAGACATTAACAGAGGGAAAGAAATATGAATTTGGACATCAATTGCTACAATCGGCTTTGTTATCTAATATTGTTTATCCGGTTCATACACAAGGAGAGTACATCCGACACTTCACTCCCGGTAAAAACTGGAACAGTCTGTATACATGGGATTCGGGATTTATTGCTTTGGGACTCATAGACATCGACATTACCAAAGCTTTTGAATGCATCCGTGCCTATACCACTCCGGTAGGAAGCGAATCTGCATTTATTCATCACGGAACGCCACTGCCCATACAAATGTATGCATACTATGATTTATGGAATAACACACAATCGCGGGAAGCTTTGCAGTTCTTATACCCACGCCTCAAGCAATTCTTTGATTTTATGGTGGGGAATAGTCCTTATTCTACTACCCGCATGAAGGGTTCGGGACTGTTACGCACTTGGGATTACTTCTACAATTCCGGCGGTTGGGACGATTATCCCCCTCAACACGCCTTGCGAGATAAAGCCTCTACCACCCCGGTAGTTAGTTCGGCCTATTATATCCGGGCAGCGAAGATATTACGTTTAGCAGCTAAAGAGTTGGGGATCAAAAAAGATATAAAAGAGTATGATGCAATCATCCAACAGCTATCAGATGCTTTACAGGCTCATTCGTGGGATGAAGAAAGTGGCTACTTCGGCTATGTATTGCATGATGCAGACGGAGAAGCAAAAGGAATCTATCGGCACAAAGATGGTTCTAACTTCAATAAAGGGTTAGACGGAGTAAGCCCACTCATTGCCAACATATCTTCCAAAGAACAGACAAACAGAATGATCAATCACATTTTCTCTCCGCAGGAGATGTGGACTCCCGTAGGCATTTCAACTGTTGATCAGTCTGCTTCGTACTTCCGTCCGGATGGGTATTGGAATGGAGCAGTCTGGTTTCCTCATCAATGGATGGTGTGGAAAGCATTGCTGGATCTTGGAGAAGGGGAAAAAGCATATCATGTAGCTAATACTGCTTTAAATACATGGGAGAAAGAATGTCGGGAGAGTTATTATACCTTCGAACATTTTATTATCTCTTCTCAACGGGGAGCGGGATGGCATCAATTCTCCGGATTATCGTCTCCGATACTGAATTGGTTTGCTACTTATTATCGGATAGGGAAGGTATCAACAGGTTTTGAGGTATGGATCTCGGATGATCATTTCAATGAGGACTACACAGAGTATCAGGCGAAATTGTCTTTTGATGATTCAACAATGCCTCATGAACGTTGTGTGATTGTGTGTATGAACCCGGAGAAAACATACCAAGTTCTATTTAATGGGAAAGAGGTGAAAAGTAGATCTTATTATCCGGGGCTGTTGGAGATTACATTACCTGAAACGAATAAGGCAGGAAGGCTTCTAATAACATCTATTTGACAGTATTTTAAAGATCGTTTCCGGTTTGCTGCAAAGTGCGACTTGGGTTTGCCGCAAACTTCAACCTGTCTTTGCTGCAAAGTACTACCTATACTTTGCAGCAAACCCAAGTCGCACTTTGCAGCAAAAACAAGTTGAAGTTTGCAGCAAAGGGATAAATGAGCTTTATTTTGATTGTTCTTCCATGTCCAACAACGCATACGCACACCACAATATCGGTGCCTGTCCATGATAATCGCCAGCTATGCGAGGGCGATCCATATAATATTGTTTGCTGTTCTTTTTGCCCGTTCCGATACAAACTTCGGTAAGATCGTTTTTATCGTTTATATAGTTGCACAAGTTGAGCCAAGCTCTACGAGCAACCGGGGCAAACTCATCTTTATTTAACCATCCATGCTTAACACCTACCATCATGGCATACGCAAACATCGCTGATCCGGATGTTTCTGTCCAGAAATCAGGTTCGTCTATTAATTGATTCCAAAGTCCATCCTGGTTTACATATTTTTTCAGGTTGTTCATCATCAAGAGGTAGCCTTTCATGATGCGTGCACGGTTTTTGTCGGTTGCTGGTAAGCTGGCTAAAAGGTCTGTCATGCCTACTGCCATCCAGCCGTCTCCGCGTCCCCAGTAATAAGGTACGTCCGGGGCATGATAGAAAAGGCCATTATCGTGTTGTAGTTCGTCCAGATATAAGACCATTTCTTTGGCGGCTCGGTTGATATATTTAGGATCTCCGGTTACTTTATAAGCTTCTGATTGCACAATGGTAATCATATACATATCGTCAATCCAAAGACGGGTTTGCCAAGAGTAGCCTTTTTTATGCCATTTCTTTTCTTCATCGTTAGCATTGTCGGGCAATGTCCATTGAGTATCGGCGTATGGCAAGCCCAATTCTTTATAGCGTTCGTCTTTGGTGATGCTATAAAATCTCAAGGGCAAGCAGCCAAACATATTTTGATCTACATGAATAGGAGGAGGAAGAAGGTCTTTCTCTAAATGAAACAGTAGTTCAAAACGGTTTCTCAATTGCTTGATTAGCTCTTTATTGTTTGTCAACTCTGCAAAGCGAAGTGCTCCATACCAGGTGCAGACTTCGGCGTAATGTATCCCTTTATCAAAATATAATTGATGTTTGGTTTCCAACAAACGTTTGCTTAACCTATTTCCTACAGTCTTAGGGTCGGCTTTTACCGGAAAGTCTTTGAAATAGTTTTGGGCGGTGAGCCCACTCGTCGCTAAGCATAAAGCTACGACTAATGAACAAATAGTAAGATTCTTCTTTTTCATATTCAAATTATTAAAAATGGATAGATTGGTTTATATATTTACAATACATCTTCTTGGCTACTTCCACAGGGTCTGCGTGCACTTCAAAAGTATAGGTATTATACGTATTCACCCAAGTCTTTTCTGCTTGGAATGAATCCGGAGCATCGACTGCTATTCCGTTTAACTGCTCATTTAAGTCGGCAATATAATGCGACCAGCGAGGCAGATAATAGTCTTTCAACATCCCACCCCATTCTTTATGTGCATAATCGCGTACAGGAGTGCGGCCTTCCGTCCATGTCCCAATTAGCATTCGGGCATTGTGTTCGTATAAGTTCTGCAAGTCCGGACGCTTGGATTTTGCACGAGCCATGTCCAGCCAACGCGCCACAAAAAAGCGTTCATGGGTAGATAATAGTTCATCCTGATCGCGAATCAGTTGCAAGAACCGTTCGGACCAATATTCAAACTGCTTTTTATCCTTTCCGTTAAAAGCATCTACCAAATGGTAGTATGCCTCTCTGCCTAAGTCGGTTAAATATTGACGTACAAAATCTACGGCATCATATTGATAAGTCTTTTTGTCCTTTAGTTGATCTGCACTCTTTAAAAACAGTCCCACTCCCTGAGCATATAGTTTAGGGTCGTAGAATATTCGGCACTGACTCCAGGCAGAAGCAGTTATTTTATCTCTCTTCAAGCTGGGAGGTGCACAAAACACAGACTCTGAGGGGCGACGGTGACCGGGATATGTTCCATACGCTGTACGATGAAAGATGCTCCAGGCTTCTTGCAGGTTTTCATCTTCTGCACCATAACGACGTACTGAGTATTCTCTTAACCACTTATCTACATCAAGATGTTCAGAACGCCAACGCATTTCATTCACCAAGTCGAACACTACCGGATTCAGTTCAATCCCTTCCGGAGTGGACCCGGTACCTTTCATGCTTAAAGAAGCCTTTGGGTCTTTCTGACCATCTACGGGACCAAGCGCGATTGCGTCTAAGCGTCCGTGCAGCCCTATATTTCCACCATAATTAGAGATGTGCGACCACAGCCAGGGGAAGCCTTCAAAGCCTTCTCGCTTGCGCCAATTATCCCAGAACTCGGCTGCCAGATCTACAATCAGGGTATTATCTTTGTCAAGCCCTGCCAACAATTCCTTTTTGGGATTCCCCAACCAAGATTGGATGACCCAAATTGATTGCGGATTATACTGCTTCATGGCTTTCTGCACCTGTGTGGCGGCTTCCGCAACATTGATTCCTCCGGTCTTTCCACCTTCATGGAAGAGATCGCCTCCAAAGAAATCGGCTTTACCAAAAAGCTTTTCATATTCGGCATACCACACTTTGGCCATGCGCTCAAACAACGGATCGGAAGGGTCTAATACCGGTGGACGTTGAAGGGCATTCCATTGTCCTTGTTCCACCAAGCGTGCTTCCGGATATTTCTTATTCAACGAGGAGGGAACCATACCAAAAAAACCTTGAAAGACAGGCTTCATGCCATACTCGCGCATACGGGTAAGGATTTTCTTTTGCAATGCAGTCTGCTCGGCAAACCATTCATCGGGTAAGGGACCGCCAATGTTCTCCAGATTCCCCATCAACAACCAGCCGAAATAGGCTGGTCCGCATAAGAATTCTTTTACTTCGGGTAAGGTATATCCGAACTTCAATAATGTATTTCGCCAAACTACCTCTGCTCCCACCATAGCCAAAGGCATATTGATGCCGTTCAAAGCCATTAAATCTATTTCACGCTCCCAACGTTTCCAGTCCCAGAAGGCAGTGGTGTAGCTAAACGTGCAATAGTTCATATAGAGGTTGTCGGTAAGTGTAGTTGAATGGCGTTCTTTCACAGCCGGTAACTCTGTTGGCAATTCAGGCAATTGGTCTTCGCAATAAGAAAGATTGGCATGGCAATAGTATTTCAGATACCAGTTAATTCCGAAAGCCGCACTTACATAATTGTTGGCACGAACGGTTACTTTCTTCCCTCCACCGGATAATTCAAAATAATCTTCCTGATTGGAAGCAGATTGAATCTCTACATTGAATCGTTTGGAAAGTCCTTTCTGGATGCGTTCCAGGGTGCCTTTGATGGGGTTCGCCTCTATGGCTGTGTGCAAAAGTAAGAAGAGTAAGAGTAAAAAGTATTTCTTCATATTTTATCTATAAGTATGTTTTATTCCATCCAATCCGGCTTTGGAAATGCTCGCATCATTCCACTATATCTTATATAAGATTCAAACACTTCCTTATCAGGGCCTACCACGCGAGGGTCTTCCGAGCGTTTCAACTCGTTGAATAAAACTTCCTTCAATTCTTTCTCAATGGAAGCATACGCCGCTTTACCTGCCAGATTTTCCATGCAGAAGGGGTCGTTTTCCAGATGATAGATTTCAAATTCGGGACGTTTGTCAAATGCCAATTCAAAATAAGGATGGATGGCAGGGTCGTTATAGTGCTCAATTAAGAAAGCCTTAGATGGTCCGTCATCCGAATCTGAAAAGGCCCAATCTCTGTGATAGGTTCCGTCTTCCTGTACACCATACATGGGGTATAGTTCGCCAGTTTCCTTGTTCATTGTTTGCGGAGCTCCGGCAGGCCAACGCTCAGGCTTTGCATTCCAGACTAACAGATAATCCTGACTGCGAACAGCGCGTTGCGGATATCCCAGATTTTGCCATCGGGAAGATGAATGTCGTTCACGGCCCATGTATGCATATCTTTTAATATCGTCTACTACTCCTGCCTTTTTCGATTTGAGTATATTCACGAAACTTCGCCCGGTGATAGGGAGCATTCCGTCGGGTTCAACCCCTGCCATCTCGAGAAGAGTTGGGGCAATGTCTGCGAAACCAATAGGATCACTCACCCGACGTTTGCCGGGAAATCCTTTCGGGTAGCTGATGGCCATTGGAACGTGTACGCCATATTCAAAGCAATTGGCTTTTGCCCGAGGGAAAGGCATCCCATTATCTGCCGTCACCATAACGATGGTATTATCAAGTTCGCCTATGGAATCCAAGTAATTCAGCATCTCGCATAAATGCGAATCAGCCCATTCTATCTCTACTGCATAGTCGAGCATATCTCCTTTCACCTCTTCGGAAGGAGGCAAAAAGTCGGGAACATCTACCAGATCGAGGTTCTTTCCATTACGTTTCCACGAACCTTTTTCGTACGCACGATGGGGTTCGGTAGATCCGTACCAGAAATAAAAAGGCTGTCCCTCTTCCCGTTGTTGCAAAAAGGAACGGAAGTTCTCATAATAGTTGATTGATTCTATTCCTCCGGCCGTACGTGGATCGGAAGGATCGTCTTTTTTATAGCGATGTTTGTTGTAGGGTTTTCCGGCTGCATTCCCTTTTCTCCATAAGGAATCATTGTCATTCCGTGCATATTGGAAAGGGGCTACTCCCTTGCCTGTAAATCCGATGTGATAGCCATTTGATGCTAAAAGGTCGACAAAGGGAACATATTCTTTCATCCAAGAAGATGCATGCTGTCCGGCTTGCTTATTTTGCCAGTGATGTCGACCCGTTACCAACGCACTTCGAGAAGGGGCACTTCCGGGAGAACCGCCATAACAATTCTCAAAATAGATTCCGTTAGAGGCTACTCTATCGAATCCGGGCGTTTTGACAAACCGACATCCGGCAAAGCTGGTATGGGCATAGCTTTGATCATCGTTTATCACAAATAAGATATTCGGGCGTTTGAGTGGTTCTTCCTTTACTCTACATCCGGAGAATGCTCCTGAGCTTAATGATAGAAGAACTGCGCTGGTTACATATTTCATAGAATAGTTATTTTAGTTATACAGTGTTTTATAGCCCGATTATAGGTATCCACTTTGCCGTACTCGTTGAAGAAGTACTGCTAATAGCCTCTTCCCCACCCTGACTATCAGAGATTGAGAAATTAACCATTACTTTTCCCGATTCTATTCGTAGCTTGGAACGTGGGATGGAAATCTCTGTAACATATCCATATTGATCACTCTTATTGGAATTTGATGCATCACATAAAACGGTAACTGCAGATACTCCCAAATTGGCTTTACCCCATGTACTTCCGTAAACTTCCGTACTTTTCAATCCGGTCCTTGATACATTGATCCGGTAGGCTGCATTTGTTAGTTTATCATTCTCTGTTACAGGACTTATATAAATTGTTGCATAATCATTTTCGTTTGCAATTCTATCCAATACTTCGACCAGAAAATAGACGCTATCCTTATCACACGAACAACGGAGAGTACCCTGCGCCTGCGACTTACTACCTACAAAGAGCGCATGATCCGTAGTTGCCCATTCCGAATTGTCACCATCTACTTTCACATCTCGCTGTGTAGCATCTATCTGATGATTAAGAATGAATTGCGCCATCATTATACTTTTGTTGTCTGTATTAGGCATAGTACCTACTATTTGATGAGAACCTATCAGCCCCAATGATCCCCAAAAACCTTTACCGGAAAATGGTGCATAGACTTCTTTAAAGTTGCGGGCAGTAGCATCACCCATTTTCATATAAAAGGTAGAAGATTTATTGTACGACAGAACAGTCTCGCCCGATGGGAACTGAACTAAATAGGGCGCACTACCTTCGAAAGAGCGGTTCTTACTGTCTTCCGGACCTTCCTGATCGGCATTCAGATGTTCCCACTCACCATCTTCGCCCGAATAGGCAAGTGATATATAATAGGTACCCAGATAGTTAGTCTCTACCGCCGCAGCCAACTCATTATTACCATTTAGTTTGATTACAGATGGCATTTGATGATTGAAGTAGGTTTTTCCATTCTGTGTCCATTTCATGCGCAACACATAATAGGGAATATTCCCGAAGGAAGGAGTCCATGTCTGCCCACCATCTTTAGATACTACCATGGCGGTACCTGTATCTTTTCCTTCAATGCCGGTGCGACTGCTATCGGTGAAATAGCAATGTATTTCTCCCGAAGGTAATTGTAGTAAATAGGGCTCCCAGTTCACCCCCTGATAGATTTGAATAGGATCGCCCCAAGTGAGGCCATTATCTTTACTTCGCCTTAGTTCGAGGCCGGCATCTTTCGGCAATTCCCGATATCCACTATTTGCCCGATAGGATACAACAGCCAGTACATCGCCGTTAGCAAGTACTACCCCGTCGCAGGTGGAATAACGCCGTTCATTCTTATCTCCTTTACTATCAGTAATACTATAATTGCTAAATAGTTTGCCTTTACTGCTCCACGTCTGCAAATCCCAGCTAATGGCATAGTAACAACTTGCTCCAATCTGGTTATTATGGTAGAACATGATGTAACTACCATTCAGCATCTTTTTGATTCGCGGATAGTGAGGAGTGCTAACACCCAATGCGCTTTCTCCCGGTTGGACATACGTTCTGTAATTCATCATTAATGAAGAACGGGAAACTACATCTACATGCGAATTAACAGTGAAAGTTCCCTGATTCAGATAGCCGATAGGGGTAATATGGGAGATAATGGGCTTCGGTTTTTCTTCCTTTTCCTCTTCTTCCTCTTTTCCGGGAATTTCATTCTTGTTTCCTCCATCGCCTATGTCATTGTCGTCGCTACCTCCGCAAGCGATAAACAGGCAGGAGATAAGGGTTAATAAGGTAATGGCTTTGAGTAGTTGTTTCATGGTATAGTTATTTAAGATATAGTTTATGATACATCTCTTACAATCACAATCTCGTCGTCTGCGGCCCCAAATACGAACGCTTCATTCCTCCGAAGTCCAAAACAATCTTTTGCAACACCGTCCCGGCATCTCCACAGATAATCTTCACCGTATGTTTGCCCGGCTTATCAATATGCAAAGTTGTTTTATTGATTCTACAATTCTTCAATACGCTTTCGTACCAGATTTGTGCATATTCAAAAGAAGAAGTAGACGGATTCATAACAGGACCTTCGTCAATGCATACCCCGTATTTTGTTTCTACGTTGGTGGCTTCGTGGCCTGCGTAGCCGCGATCTTTGCTTAATATAAAGGTGGGAAGCACGTAGGTGTATACATCTACAGAACCCTGTTCGAAAGTATAGAAGTCATACTCCAGGCGTGGGGTGCTACGTCCGGCGGTTCGTTGGGGTTTGGCGATGGGATTTCCTAACTGAATGGCTGTATTCTCTATGCCCAGGTTAGGAATGGTTATCATTTTTATATCGTCATTCTCTACCTTTCGGTGGAAACCGGCGGCATTTATCGAAACATATCCGTTATGTTCTACAAACAGGGTATCCATTTCAGCTAAAGAGGGGAAGGAAGGGTTGAACACGGAAATATAAACTTGCTCTTTCTCGCCCCGGTCAGATGTAACTTCGAGGGTACCGAATACCCTTTCACCGATAGGAACTTTTGCCCAGTCGATGGATACTTCTACGCGTTCTTCGGTAGCAGTTGATCCGGTTTTTTTGCTTAACAGAATCCAAGGATCGGAAACAGTTGTATTCCATTTCAATGGAGCACCGCCTTTATTGAAGACATCTACATAGTAAGATTGACGGAAATAGGTATTGAAAGCGGGCAATGCGTGGAAACTCTTTTGTCCTTTTAGTACATCTTCTCCCTCTGCCAATACGCCTAAAGAGGCAGTAGACTGTAAATCGGCTTTCCTCAATACCGGAAGTTTGAAGTAAGAAGCGGCAAATCCTTGTTTCATGGTCATTATATGATCCCACTTTCCACCGAGTAGGGAGTTATATCCTTTTGTAATGACATCCAGACTGTCGTAGCAGGCTTTCGTCATTTTCTCTAATTGCTCGGTCGCTGCTCTTTGTTGGATAGCATACCAACGGTTTCGCTGCCCGGTCAGGATCATACGGTTTAGCAATTCGCATCCTTTAACCGGATAATACATAGACTGATAATAGCAGGCTTTCTTTTCTTCGGGCAGCGCATGTAGAATCTTCTCTGCGATACTTCCTATCCGACGGTATTCGTCCAAACGAGTATCAACTTCGCGGTAATTGGTCAGTGAGAAATCGGTATCGGTATTTCGTTCGTTTCCATGCTTGTCTGTAGCCCACTGATAGCCCCATCCCATAAATTCGGGCTTACGAGGAAAGGCGAGTTTGTAGAAAGCATTAGTCATATCCCGAAATTCATTTTGATATTCATCGCCCAACATGCCGCACAACCATTCGGTACGATAGTCGGCGGCTCTTTCATAATTGAAGGAGTCGATATCAAAGGCCATGGTTAAGAAGAAATCGGCCACAAATTCACAAGATTTAATATCACCGGCATTCAACAACCAAATGCGGTCGGCAGTCATATCGTATGCTTTCCGCAGTTCTTCGTACATAAGGGTGGGCGAAGTAGTATTCATCCAAAGGTAATCGTGGGGTTTGCCCAGATAAGAAGAATGGTAATAAACGCCGGAACGACCGGAACGTTTTTGCTCTTTCGGACTGCTCAGACGTTTCATATATCCGTAATTATCGTCGGGCCAGATGATGGTTACATCATCGGGGAGTTCCAGTCCTTGATCGTATACGTCCAGTACTTCTTTGTAGGGAGTAAAGGCTTGGGGAATATCTTCGGCACGTTTACCTGTGACATCTACCAGCATTTGCCGTTGTGCCATCAGTGCATCCTGAAGCATTTGTTTTCTGTCGGCCATGTTATTGCTGGCGTTCATGGCACGGTCGTGCAATCCGCGCAGGGCAAGGGTGTACACATTTTCGTAAGGGGCAGCCTCTACAACACGAGATTTCAACACTTTATTTACACCGTCCTTATTGCCAACATAATCCCATTCGCCCATTTTATCGCGTTTCCACTCACTGGCGGTATTAAAGAGTAATGGCTCGCAGTGAGAAGAACCCATAACGATGGCAAAGCTGTCTGCCACCAAACGATTTTCGGGAATACGGTGAAAGGCCATAGAGGCATCGTGCATGGCAGGGCAAAGATAGTTGGCTTGCAAGCGAAGCAGCAATTCGCAAACCTTTCCATAAGTTTTGGGACCGAAGTTGCCGCGTTCTTTCTCAAAGTTATTTTTAGACCAGCGGTAAAGTCCCCAGTCTTCATCATTAATAAATACTCCTCTGAACTTAACTGTGGGTTCTTTGGAGATAAACTTATCTACTTTTACGCTTAGTTGTTTCTGCTGTTTAACCGGAGCATCGGCCCACCAATACCAGGGGGATACGCCGATAGCTTTGGATATGGAAAGAAGTCCGTAAGCTGTACCGCGCCTGTCGCTTCCGGCAACAACGATCGCTTTCTTAATACCGGGAACAGGGTTGTTGACTATCTCCACCATATACCGTTCCCAACTTCCGGAGATAGCTGTGGTATCTATTTTATTCTTTGCAGCCAGGGCATCTATCCATTTGCTTTCTCCAATGGTTCCAACAATTATGGCATGGCGGGCTGATACTTTTCCGGGAGTTGTTGCTTCTTTCTTCAACTCTTGTCCGGTTACAAGATGCACATCCTCTACAAACAAAGATGTACTTTTATGGATTACACTGGCATCCTTTTCATCATAACAAATGATGGCATTCCCGGATGAAGAGACAATAGGGAAACTATTTTTCCCGGTTCCTTTATGGAGTGATACTTGTGCTTCTACCGAAAGCAAACTACAACAAAAGAGCCCAGCGAGAATCATTCTATTTTTCATAATAACCTTTTAGATATACAATTAATGCTGCAAATAAAGGTAAAAATGAAAAGATAGAATAAAAGAAATAGACCTATAAATAGCAAAATATGTTCAAATGGAGGGTAAAGTCTTTATTTGCTACTTTGAGATAGCTTACTTGCCAGTATGAAACACTTTATTTGCTACTGGCAAACTACTTGTTTCCTACTGGCAAGTTATGCTGATGCTATAAGCAATATAGTTTTATTTAAGCTCTTTAATCTTCACATTCTTAAACCATACTTCATCACCGTGGTCTTGAAGAAGAATATTGCCTTCCTCGGTATTACCGAAGTTTGGCCAGTTTTTATACTTGCTGTATGCCACCAATGCGTTAAACATATCGGTGTTGCGTGTGTACTCAATCAGCTTCACGCCGTTCAACCAATGTTCTACATGATTGCCTCTTACGATAACTGTAGCTGTATTAAAGTCTTTCTTGTTGAAAGGTTTATCTTTAGGCGCAGGAATCAGGTCGTACAATGAACCTAACTGTCTGTTTCCTTTTACACCTAACTTTGCATCGGGGTGCTTATCATCATCCAGAATCTGGAACTCGCAACCAATGGCAGAGCCTTCGCCTTTGTTCAAACCGGGATTAACGAAGTATTTAATACCGCTGTTGGCACCTTCGGTGATTTTGAAATCTACTTTCAGGATAAAGTTCTTGTATTTACGGGTAGTTACAATGTCGCCTCCGTTAGCCGATTCAGCTCCACCGCTTTTGATAACTTTCAGGATACCGTTTTCCATCTTCCAGCCTTTTTCGGGGAAAGTTGAAAGTTTGGCTCCTTTCCAGCCGTTGGTTGTTTTGCCATCCCACAATAAAGCCCAACCTTCTTTTACTTCATTCGGAGAAAGGGTGTTAGGGATTACATTCACCTCAGGGGCAGCCTGTGCATCCGGTGTGCGGTAATTGCCTACATTTGTTGTACAAATGCGAATGTCTTTCCAGCTTACAGTTTTTCCTTCGTCGGAAGCATTGCCAATGGCGTGCACCTGCAAAGCAATGAATCCGGAAAGGGTCATATCATCCCAGACGTTGGCACAAGGTACACCGTTAATCCAGGTACGAATGGAGCTACCAATAGCTTCGATACGAGCTTTATTCCATGCGTTATTCTTGAAAGCTGTTTTTGCTGATGGGTTTAGTGTCAAAGGATAAAGCCAGTTTCTGCGCGCCTCATCATAAATACCACCCGACCAAGCACGTTTGGAAGGATCAATCTCAAACTGATAGCCGTGTACACGACCTTTCTGATAGTCTTTCTTGCTTTCGCTACGGAATTGTACACCAGAGTTTAAGCCGTCGTCTATCTTGAAATCAAACTCAAGGATGAAATCTCCATAGTTTTTAGTAGTAGCGAGGAAAGTGTTAGGAGTTCCCATTTTAGATGTACCTACAATGGCACCATCTACCACTTTATACTCGGCTGTGCCATTCAGTTTCTTCCATCCTTTCAGGTTCTTGCCATTAAAAAGGGGTTCCCAGTTTTGTGCAGACAAGGATGCAACACAGAATAAGAGTAAAGTTAATACGATATTTTTCTTCATGGTTTATTTATTATAGTTTATAATATTGATCCCATCCCTTACGTGGTGGAAGCCCGGCTAACATCGCATTAGCAAATTCGTTGTTCGTAATCTGCTTGGTGCGGCTGTCAAAGAACAACTGCGTATTGAGTCGCTGTGCCATTACTCCCAATGAGAATACTTGACTTAATACGCCATTGATTTCGAATGGTGAACGTGTTTTCTCAACACCATTACATGCCAACAGGAAGTTCTCAAAGTGGTTAGATGGGCTCTTCGGCACTTCCGGCAATTTCATTGATTTAGCCTTTTCCTCGGGAATGATAGACAAGGTGCTTCCATGACTACCTCCTTTAAAGGTTAAGTCTTTGGAGTAGATTATCTTTCCGGGGTTTAGTTTGGCAGCAGGTGTATTTCCCTGATTGGTAGTAGGAATGTTTGGATCCAATCCGGAAACGCCATAGCCTTCGGGGATAGGAGGAAGATTATCCAAACCATCATACCAGGTGATATCTACCGGCGGCATTCCTTTGCGTTGTGCAAAACGGAAAAGAATGGTAGAAGAGTAAGGGAAGAAATAATCGTTGTGCCCTTTCTCGTACTGCATATTAATCTCGTAAGGTAAGCCCAGTTCAAGGAATTCGTGAGCTGTATCAAGGATATGTGCTCCCCAGTCTCCTAAGGCACCCATCCCAAAGTCGTACCAACAGCGCCATTCGCCTTGGTCATATTTCTTATTATAGTCATGAAAGGGAACTACTCCAAGCCAGGTATCCCAATCCATATCTTTCGGGAGTTGCTGACTTTCAGGGAGTTTGTAGATATTGGTATCCCATTTGTGCCAACGGCGGGGGTTATTCATGTGGGCAGTGATAGCAGTTACATCTTTAATGATTCCTGCATCCATCCAGGTTTTAAATTGGAAGTAGTTTGCTTCGGAATGTCCTTGGTTTCCTACCTGAGTAGCCAGGTTGGGACGTTTCAGGGCGGCTTGCATCAATAGTTCCGCTTCGTAGAAGGTACGCGCAAGTGGTTTTTCTACATAGACGTGTTTGCCGGATGCCAATGCCAACATACTGATGGGAAAGTGTGAATGGTCGGGGGTAGCAATGGCTACCGCGTCAAATTCATTGCCGGCTTTATCAAACATCTGACGGAAGTCTCTGAATTGCTTCGCTTTCGGATATTTGGATATAACCTTTTGAGTATGTTTGGCTCCCATATCCACATCGCATAAAGCTACTACTTCTACCATATTGGTTCTTTCAAAGTCTCCAATGATTTGTTCGCCACGGTTTCCGATACCGATATAGGCGATCTTGACTTTGTCTCCTTTTCCTTTTTTAGAAGAAAGAGTTTGAGCATTCAGCAAATCGCCGGCTCCTACTGCCAATCCGGCGGAAGCCAGAGACATGGTTCTTAGAAAATCTCTTCTTGTTACCATAAATGTTTCATTGATATTAGTGTATTAGTAAATGTTTCGAGAATTCACCCATCCCTTTGGGACGAAGAATCTTATAATCTATTCTATGCCCTGCTTTTCTTGCTTTTAATCAATCCCTTCACCCCATAAAAGAGGATACGTACAACACTCCAAAAGCCATAAAGCACAAATGTAAATAGAATTATATAGAAAGCAGAGGTTATCAACTCCGTAAAAGATGCACGATAAGTGACAATGGCATAGAGGTGTACTAAATTGGCAATAACAAAACAAATCAGTAAAGTAATCAGCTCTATTTTTTTCCGTCGAGCGGTTATAAGGGTGTCTTTCATACTGCGTCGGGTGTTTTTACGGATTGATGATTCAGGTAATCTATTTTATATTCATCCGGGAAGTAAAGCGTGCGTTCTTCTTCCAATGCCTGATGTCCTAATAGACAAAGCATACTTGCGTAGTAACCTTCTTCTGCAATTCTTTCCGGTTGTTTTTGTGTGATAACGGCTTCTACAAACGCGTCTACCAGCAAAGATGATCCATCCGATTTGGGACGTTCGCCGATGATGAACTCTCCGGTATTCTTATTGGCCGTTTCCGGTGCCCAACTTGTTCCGGCAAAGGGTAGAGAATCGAATACTTTATTCTCCCAGTCATTCACCATTTGCAGAAAGGCCGGTGCGGCAGGTACACTCTCGAAGTAATATTTGCCCTTTTCGGGTTCTATGGTGCCGAGGCTACCCATGATTTGTTCTTCCAATCCATAGAATTTATTGGAGATAACAGAATCGAATGTCATCTTCACACCGTCGTCGAATACATATATACAACTCACATTGTCGTACACTTCCCGACCATCTTTCCAGTAGGTGATGGCACCATTCCCCATTACCTTTTCGGGAAGCTTGCGCAATGCCCAGCTGCCAATTTGAAGTTGATGGCAAGCCAGCTCCGTCATTAGTCCTTTAGAGAATTCTTTATAAAGGCGCCAGTTAATCAAACGTTCCAATCCCGGCGAAGGAACTGAACGCCTCCAATCGCCATTCCTGTACCAGAAGGTACGAATTGCATTGATATCGCCGAAAGTGCCTGCGTGAACCATCTCCATTGTTTTGATGTAGCGAGGATCGAACAGGCGTTGTTGTCCGGTGAAGAATATTTTTCCCGTGCTGCGGTGCTTTTGGTAAATTCGGTAACATTCATCCATAGTGAAGCCGATTGTCTTTTCGCAGAATACATGCTTTCCTGCATCGAAAGCGTCCAACGCAATCTGGCAATGCGAGCTCAGCGGAGTAGCGATGAGTATAGCATCTATCGCTTTATCTTCCAAAAGCTCCCGATAGTCGCCATATACTTTGGCATTCGGTGCAAGTTTCAGTGCTTCATCCACAGAGGGTTTATAAATATCGCACAAAGCAACAATCTCTACCTTCGGATTTTTAACCAGAAAACTCATTAAGAAACGTCCCCTCGAACCGGGACCAATTACTGCCAAACGGCATTTTTCATTAGAGGTATTTACCACCTCCGAGAAAGCAGAAAGCCAAGGACTTGCTGCCATTAAAGTGCCGGCGCCGGCCATTCCTAAATTCTTTAGGAAGTCTCGCCTGCTAATAGATGTAGGTTTCATTCTGGGTATTCTTTAACTTTATTATTTTATCACAGGAGCCTTTTGAAATTCGTAAGAAGGAGATCCCCCTTCTACATAAGGCCATCCGTCTTTATCCCACTTTATTTGGTCTAACAATAAGATTCGTCCCTTTTCCGGAGCTGTTTTGGAGATGCCATGATAAAAAAGCCAATCTTGCCCGGCATCATCCCGGATAATCTGAGAGCCATGACCATTACCCACAAAATGATCGTTTGAACCTATCACCTGCAAATAACCATTTTCCATCATCGACTTACCATTTTTATCTTTGTAAGGTCCCCATACCTTTTTAGAGCGTCCTACTCCTACATGATAGGTACTTTTAAGACCTTCGCAACAGCTTCCTATGGAGGCAAACAGGTAGTAATAATCGCCATGTTTATGCACATAAGCTGCTTCAAAGGCGGTTCCTGCTATTTGTTTCTTCTTTGCTTTAGGCTTTACAGATAAGCCATCGGCCGTTAGTTCTATCACATAGATGCCCCGGAAGCTTCCCCAAACCAGGTAGTTCTTACCTTTGTATTGCAGAAAGCTGGGGTCGATAGAGTTCTGTACGCCTATCTCATTGCTACGAAACAACTTTCCATGATCGGTGAAAGGACCCTGAGGACTATCGGAAGTAGCCACGCCAATTCCACAAGTTTGCTCGCCTCCCCATACCGACATGGCATAGTAGAGCACATATTTATTATTTATGTAATTAATATCCGGTGCCCAGATTCCTCCGCGAGGTTCAAACTTAGGACGGGTTTTATTGGTGAAAGCTGTATTGCAATATGTCCACTGTACCAAGTCTTTAGACTTCATGATAGGAACATTCCGTGTACTCTCGGTAGCATATACATAAAAATAGCCGTCGGCGGCTTTAATCACAGTGGGGTCGGGCATGCCTACCTCTACAACGGGATTCTTGTAATTCATAGAAGGTTTAACCTGTGCTTTGGTTACAGAAAAAAAAGCACTTAATACGAACGCTAAAACGAATAAATTTACTTTCCTTTTCATCAAATTATTCTTTATACTCTTTGTTTAGTTTATGTTAAGTTGAACACAGAGACACGGAGTCACAGAGTTATTAAAAAGAAAACTCTTCGTCTCTGTGTCTTTGTGTCTCTGTGTTCAATTTTCATTTGATCATAATAATATAATTAACTCACAAAATCCTTTGGTAATGCACCAAATTGCTTCTGAAAACATTTAGAAAAATAAGATGGAGAGTTAAATCCTACCATATAGCAGATTTCATTAACCAGATTCTCTCCTTCATTCAATAACTGAGCTGCTTTCTTGAGACGTTCCAGGCGGAGGTACTCATTGGGGCTAAGGTCCAGCACTCCTTTCATTTTCCGATAGAAGTTGGAACGACTCATATTTAAAAGAACTGCCATATCATCCATACTGAATTCCGGATTGGCATAATTCGCCTGAATAACATCATTCAATCTCTTTATAAATTCCTCATCAGCCTTTGTTAAGGCCATAGTATTAGCAGCCACGAAAGGAGACTGTGCAAAAGCCCGGCGCAACTTCTCTCTGTTTTGAATAAGGTTGGAAGCACAAGCCTGCAAATATTCCACAGAGAAAGGTTTTTCAAGATAGGCATCGGCCCCCAACTCCATTCCTTCTATTTTAGATTGAATATTTGTTTTCGCCGTCAGCAATATAACAGGGATATGGCTATAATTCAAATCCGATTTAATAGTCTTGCACAACTCAAAACCATCCATAACAGGCATTACGATGTCACTAATCACCAGATTTACGTAATTGCCATCCAGTACTTTCAATGCCTCCGCACCATTTGTGGCAGTTAGCACTGTATATTCTTTAGACAGTTGACGCACGATAAAAGCAAGCATATCCGGGTTATCTTCTGTTACCAACACGGTGGGGTGGTTATCCCGCTTTTCGGTTTGCTCCACAAAAACTGCATTTGCTATATCTATCTCTACTTCCGGCTCGGGTGTTAGGGTAATGGTGGTATCTTGCACAATGGGTAAGGTTAGGCAGAAAGTATTATTCTCTTCTCCTTCTGCCATAGTCAGTGTTCCTTGGTGCAGCTCGGCCAATGAGCGAGAGAGGGCTAAACCAATTCCTGTTCCGGTAATCACTGTTCCATCCTCTTCGCCATTATAACGAACGAAAGGTTTGAAAATCTCCTCCCTCATTTCATGCGGAACAATCACTCCATCATTCTCTGTCCGGATTCGGAACGAATTATTATTACCAGCTTCCGGAACCTCCAACGATAGGTGCAGATAAGATTCAGCGTATTTCACTCCATTATTCAGTAAGTTGCTGATAATCTTTGTAAATGCCTCGCGGTTAACATGGGCATAAAAGTCTTTCTCCGGCACTTGCAGAGTAAAGTTCAGTCCTTTTTGTTTAGCAAGAGAGGTAAAGCGCAGATGCGTTTCTTTCAATACTTCTGTTATATTACATTTCGCAAAGTTCAATCGGAATCCCTGACTTTCTGTTTTACGGAAGTCGAGCAATTGGTTTGTCAGATTCAGCAACCGCTCTGTGTTTTGCTCCATAACCTTTAAGTCTTCGCGTGTTTCCGCATCAACCTGTTTCTTTAATATGATATTCTCCAACGGACCTTTAATCAGTGTTAACGGAGTACGTATCTCATGAGCCACATTCGTAAAGAAATCAATTTTAGCATGATACACTTCGCGTTCCTTTTCTTGCTCAAACTTCTCCATTTGCCTGCGATGCTTGTTGTTGCTGCGTCTTTTAAAATAGATCACGGCATACAAAGAACAACCAATAATCAACAAAGCATATATGCAATACGCCCAAACCGAAAGATAGAAAGGAGGAAGAATATGTACTTTCAACGACACTCCGTTTTCATTCCAAACCCCATCTCCATTAGATACTTTAACCCGAAACGTATAATTACCATATCGCAGGTTGGAGTAAGTAATAATGGGACTTTCTCCAATCGTTAGCCAATCTTCGTCAAAGCCAACCAGTTTATACATAATCCGGTTCATATTCGGCGCCTGAAAATTCAATGCTGCCACCCGGAAAGAGAAAGAGTTCTGATTAGATTGAAGAACCAGTTCGTCGGAAACGGTAATACTCTTTTTTAATGGAGATCCCGGATCATCAACATATACTTCTTTTCCAAACAGCAGAAAATCGGTAATGACGATAGAGGGTTGCGACTTGTTCTCCGAAAAGTTCTTGGGGTTAAAAGCTACAAAGCCGTCGATGCTTCCCAAATAAATGGTACCATCTTCTGCCATAAAGCTTGAACGATAATTAAACTGATCGCCTAACAAGCCATTGGAGGTAGTATATACTTTCATGGCTCCGGTGTTAGGCTGAAAACATACCAAGCCATTATTGGTGGTCAGCCAAAAGAGCCCATCCTTATCTTCTACTATCTGATAAACAACATCATTGGGTAATCCGGCGGCTAAGCTGTAGCATGTAAAGGTTTCCGTTTCCTGATGAAAGCGGCAAAAGCCTCCTCCTTGTGTAGTCAGCCAGATTTGCCGGTGAGAATCTTCAAAAACACTTAATATCTTATCATACGGAAGGCTGTTCGGGTCATCGTCTTCATGCAAATAGTTTTTCCATTTCTTCTCACTTACATTATAGCAATAAACACCATTTGCATAAGTAGCCAGCCAGATGTTTCCTCTTGAATCCTCTTTTATATCGTACACAAAACGACCATTCAGTTCCGTTATCTGGTCAAAATCGTCGGATTGCTTGTTATAACACAACAAACCGAACAAAGTGCCCAAATAGACATCTCCTGTAGTAGTTCGGCAAATGGAGAAAACACTATTATCGTTCAGTGAGCGAGGCGAATCTGTTTTCTGGTATGTTTTCACAATAGCTCCGGTGCGTGTATCTACTACCTTCACCCCTTTCGAGAAAGTTCCTACCCACAGGTTATCGCCCACCATGCATAAGCCGTGTACATTGGTAAAGGCGCTACTTGGTTCAAAGAAAGAGAAAGTTCTGGTTTTAGGGTTGAAACGATTCAATCCGCCATCTTCCGTACCAATCCACAGAGTGCCCTGATTATCCATGCAAAACTCACGTACCCGCTTTCCGTGCAAGCCATTTTCTGTTCCCTTCGGGTAGTATTTATCGAATTTTGTATAGAAGCGAGGATAATAATTTACGCCACCAAAATAAGAGCCAATCCAAACACCTCCTTCGCGATCTTTACACAATGAATAGATTGCATTATCCGATAGGGAATAAGGGTCGTTAATTGAGCTACGCAAATGTACATACTTACCTGTACGGAGATTATAGATGTAAAGGCCGGACTCTGTTCCAATCCACAATTCATGATCGGAAGCAATTAGCAACTCACGGCAAAATACAGATTCCCCGGATTCATCTACCGAAAGTAAATCGCTCAATTTATTGGAAGTGAGATTTAGCTCTTTTACTCCCCCTTTGGAAGAGCCTACATACAGACAGTTATATGCTCCTTTTACCAAGCATATCACCGCATCATTTGCATAAATTTGTTTATTATCTACCGGAGAAAGATAGGGATGAAGCGTTTTTAAACGATCTTTCGAATAGAAAAGTCCATCGCCATAGCAGCCTATCCAAAGTGTTCCGCTATTGTCGAAAACAAATGTTTGAATATTGGTGGTAAGAAAAGAAAAGTCCTCTAATGTATGGTTATGAAGTTCTCCTGTTTCCAACTCATAGCAGAATAACCCTTGCGACTCTACTGCAACCCATACACAGCCCTGATTGTCTCCGGAGATGGCAGTTACAGTATGCTCTATCTTGGTATTCTCCATACTCAACTCTGTAAAATGCCAGAAGGAATCTTTCTCCGGATCATATACATAAAGCCCTACATCGGTGCCTACCCAGATTTTTCCTTTTGCATCTTCATAGAGTGCTGTAATGAAGTTATTGCCAATGCTCCGTTGGCTGCGGTCGTCGTGCTTGAACTTACGAAACGACAAGCCATCATATCTATTCAATCCATCTTTGGTGCCAAACCACATAAAACCCTGCTTATCTTGCAAGATTGTATTTACCGTATTCTGGGATAATCCGTTTTGTACACTTAAGTTTTTGAAATAATAATGCTCATCCCCCACTTGTGCGTGGCAGATTATCTGGCAACAAATAAAAGACATTAATAGTAGCAGCGTCTTCTTCATACTACGTGTATTCCGGTTTCGATTTGAGTTACCAAATGTAGGCAAAAGAAGGGCATAAAAATAGAAAATGCGTCCCAATGAATGAAAGAATAGTCTCTTTTAGTGAAGAGTGAAGAGTGAAAAGATTTTGCTATTCACTTTTCACTATTCACTCTTCACTTTTATCTATTAACTATTATTTCCTCACTGCTTCCACCTCATCCGGTGTAATTGGCACATAGCTTCCTAAACGGCGAGAGCCATCTGCTGTAATCAGATAGTCTTCTTCGTTTCTGATGCCGCCAAAGTCTTTGTAGGTTTCCATCAAATCATAGTTGAGGAAGTCCATGAATTTCTTTTCGGCTTTCCATTTATCCATCAATTCGGGAATAAAATAGATACCGGGTTCTACGGTCAATACAAAACCGGCCTCCAATGTACGTCCCAAACGAAGAGACTTGCGCCCGAATTGGGTACTTCTTGGCTGCCCGTCATAGCCAACCCAGGTTTCGCCAAGGTTCTCCATGTCATGCACATCAAGTCCCATCATGTGGCCTAACCCATGCGGATAGAACATCGCATAAGCGCCTTCTCTTAGGGCATCCTCTACATTTCCTTTCATTAAGCCCAAGCCTTTTAAGCCTTCTATCATCACGCGGGCAGATTGCTCATATACTTCCATATAAGTAATTCCGGGGCGCAATGCTTTTACTGATGCGTGATGCATGGCGTTTTGTATTTCAATTACTTCGCGTTGGCGAGTCGTAAAAGTTTTATCTGCCGGGAAAGTAGACGACATGTCTCCTGCATACCCCATTTCTGTTTCGGCTCCTGCATCTATAAGGAACAAATCGCCCGATTTCACCGTATTTCCATGATAGTGATTATGCAATGTTTGTCCATTGACAGTAGCAATAGTAGGGAAAGAAAGAGCGCCACCTTTAGATAAAGCAATGGCTTCCATAGCACCGGCTATTTCATATTCCTTCATGCCGGGGCGAAGCATCTTTATAGCAGCAATATGCATTTCGGCAGTAATATCACAAGCTTTCTCTATTTCTACAATTTCCTCGGCGGTTTTGTAGTTTCTTTGGTTTACAACTGCCCGGATAAAAGGCACGGAAGCTTCTTGCTTGGCAAAAGGTATATTCAGCCATTCGAGTAGTTTAATTTGATGTTCCGGACGATAAGGAGGCAAATAATGAATAGCCTGTCCTTTTGCTGCTGCCTTTTGCAAATAATCTGTCAGAGTAGCAGCAGGAAGCGTATGCATCACCCCTACCCGTTCGCTTTTCTCTTTTAAGGTAGGTTGAACCCCCATCCATACGATGGAATCGATGGTAAGTTCATCTCCAAAGATGATTTCTTTATCTTCATCAATATCAATTACAGCCGAAAGCCCGGCAAATGATAGCCCGAAGTAATATAAAAAAGTAGAATCCTGACGATAACGGTAAGTGTTATCAGCATAGTTCATCCCCGTTTCATCATTGCCTAAAAACAATAGAAGACCGGAGCCTAACGTTTTTTTCAATTGCGCTCTGCGCTGAATATATGTTTCTTTGTTAAACATAAGGGTTAGTTTATAAGGTTTATAGAATAGTGACAAACTTACATAAAAATCTCCTATTTATAAAGGAGTTGGGTAAAAATAAGCATCTTTTAGTAAGTGGCATCCAAAGGTATATATACCTAAGCATCCTAAAAGTACAAGCCTAAGATTAACATATCATATACTTATTTCCAAGTATGCTAATTAGGAATCTCAATTTAAATAATTACATTTGTACCACCAAACCGAACAATTTATAATATGGTACAAGGTTCTCGTCAGATACAGTCGCAAAGCCAGCAACAGGTACAGACGCTTTCACCGCAACAAATTCTGGTAGTAAAACTACTTGAACTGCCTGCTGTTGAACTGGAAGACCGTATACATGCCGAATTATTAGAAAACCCTGCCCTTGAGGAAGGAAAAGATGATACTTCCGACAACATATCCGACAGCGAAGATATACCCGGCGAAGGAACGGAAGACAATGTTGAATATGATTCGCTCAATGATTATTTAACAGAAGATGATATACCCGATTATAAACTACAAGAGCGAAACCACTCTAAAGATGAGAAAGCAGAAGACATTCCTTTCTCGGACACGACTTCTTTTTATGAGCTTTTAAAGCAACAACTTAATGAGCTCAACCTCGATGAACACCAACGTGAACTAACCGAATATCTAATCGGTTCTTTAGATGACGACGGCCTGCTCCGTAAATCTCTTGAGAGCATAAGCGATGAGTTAGCCATCTATGTAGGTATTAATGCCACGGAACAGGAATTAGAAGACTGTTTGAAAATTATACAGGATTTTGATCCTCCCGGCTTGGGGGCACGCGACTTGCAAGAGTGTTTATTAATACAAATTAAGCACAAAGAGAACACTCCACTCCGGCAAATACAGCAAGATATTATCAAAAAATGTTATGAGGAATTTACTCGTAAGCATTGGGATAAGATTAAGCAAAAGCTCAACCTTAGCGACGAAGATTTTGAAAAGGCCATTAACGAGATAACTAAGCTAAATCCGCGTCCGGGAAGTTCCATGGGCGAAGTTGTCGGTCGAAGCATGCATCAAATCATTCCGGACTTTATCGTGGAAACAATGGATGATAATTCCATCACGATTAACCTGAACAACCGGAACATACCGGAACTACGCATGAACCGCGATTTCAGGGATATGCTTGAGGAACATACCAAAAACAGAAGCAATCAATCGAAGGAATCGAAAGATGCCATGATGTTTCTGAAACAGAAAATTGATGCCGCACAAGGTTTCATTGATGCCGTAAAGCAACGGCAAAATACGCTGATGACCACCATGCAGGCTATCGTTGATTTGCAACGCCCCTTCTTTCTGGAAGGAGATGAATCATTGCTTCGCCCCATGATACTGAAAGATGTAGCAGAGCGCACCGGACTGGATATATCTACCATATCTCGTGTAAGCAACAGCAAATATGCGCAAACCAATTATGGTATTTATTCTCTTAAATTCTTCTTTAGCGATGGTTATGTAACGGAAGACGGAGAAGAGCTCTCCGTACGGGAAATTAAAAAGATACTCAAAGAGTGTATTGATAAAGAGAACAAGAAAAAGCCCCTCACCGACGAGGAACTGACTGATATACTAAAAGAAAAAGGCTACCCGATAGCGCGCCGTACTGTGGCTAAATATCGTCAGCAACTAAATATTCCGGTGGCACGATTAAGGAAGTAACTAATTATATAAATATTCAAATTCAGACATCATAATGGAAAAAGAATCCAAGGTTGAAAAAATACTTATCAAAACATCTAAGGTCATTTCGGGGGTATTTACTCCTTTTATCATTCCTTCTGCGGCATTTCTTTTTCTGTTTCTTTTTTCTTATCTACGTATAATGCCACTTCAATACAAGTTGGTTGTACTGGGCATTGTATATTGTTTCACCGTTCTGCTTCCCGTAGTTGTTATTTTTGTATACGGAAGAATCAATGGGCTCTCTCTGCAAGAACTTAGCGACCGCAAAAAGAGGCTTATACCTTATCTGTTAGCCATCATCTCTTATGTGTTTTGTACAGTAATGATGTACCGGCTGAATATACCTTCTTATATGACCGGTATTATATTGACTTCTCTTATTGTTATGGTTGTGTTTACCATTATAAATTTTAAATGGAAGTTAAGTGCACACTTAGGTGGCATGGGGATAGCGGTTGGCTGCATTGTTTCTTTCAGCGCGCTATTCGGATACAATCCGGTATGGTGGCTCTCGCTCATTATTCTGATAACCGGCTTAGTAGGCTCTGCACGGATCATTTTAAATCAACATAGTTTAAGCGAGACTCTGAGCGGCTTTACCGTTGGGCTTATCTGCTCTTTATTAGTATTGCATCCGGCATGCAATTTCTACTTTAGATATCTTCTTTTTTAATTATATTAACCCCCTAAATTTATTTATTATGAACATTCCAAATGAATTGAAGTACACCAAAGAACATGAATGGGTACGCGTAGAAGGAGAGATAGCTTATATCGGCATCACAGATTATGCCCAAAATCAATTAGGCGACATCGTGTTTGTTGATATAAACACAGTAGGCGAAACATTAGATGCAGGAGAGGTATTCGGTACTATCGAGGTAGTGAAAACCATTTCTGATCTCTTCCTTCCTATAAGTGGTGAGGTTCTGGAGGTGAACGATACACTGGAAGCAGCCCCCGAACTGGTAAATAAAGATCCTTATGGAGAAGGATGGATTATTAAACTGAAACCTGCTGACTTGTCGCAATTAGACACTCTACTGGACGCTGAAGGCTATAAAGAAATTGTAAACGAATAATATGAACCCAATTGTAAGTATCATCATGGGAAGCACTTCCGATCTTCCCGTGATGGAAAAAGCAGCACAACTGCTGAATGAATTAGAAGTTCCGTTCGAAATGAACGCATTATCTGCTCACCGTACACCGGAAGCAGTGGAAGAGTTTGCCAAGAATGCTCACAAACGTGGCATTAAGGTTATCATTGCCGCAGCAGGAATGGCCGCTCACCTCCCCGGGGTGATTGCCGCCTCTACCCCACTGCCCGTAATAGGTGTGCCCATCAAATCATCTCTTGATGGCATGGATGCCCTTTTAGCTATCGTACAAATGCCTCCGGGTATCCCTGTAGCTACCGTAGGCATTAATGGCGCGCTGAATGCTGCTATTCTGGCGGTACAAATGCTTTCGCTGGGAAATAAGGAACTGGAAGGAAAGTTCATTGCTTACAAGGAAAGTTTAAAAAAGAAAATCGTTCAGGCAAACGAAGAACTTAAAGAGGTGAAGTATCCGTTTAAAACAAATTAAGAAGCCTCTTCCATCATGAAACATTCAGATATCAGTTCCCTCTCTTTCGGAGAGGGACGGGGAGAGCCTTTCAACTATTCCCGTCGCAAAACCTCCGTCGTACACATTGGCGGCACTCCTTTAGGTGGCGAATTTCCTATTCGCCTGCAATCTATGACCAATACCTCCACACAAGACACGGAGGCATGTGTAATACAAGCCAAACGCATTGTTGATGCAGGAGGCGAATATGTACGCCTAACCACCCAAGGCATAAAAGAAGCCGAGAATATGATGAATATTAATATCGGTTTAAGGCAAGATGGCTACATGGTTCCTTTGGTAGCAGATGTGCATTTCAACCCTAAAGTAGCAGATGTGGCAGCACTCTACGCCGAGAAAGTACGTGTTAACCCGGGCAATTATGCGCAGGATATAGAGAAGATTCGCGCTCACTTTATCCCTTTTCTGAATATCTGTAAAGAGAACCACACTGCTATCCGCATTGGGGTAAATCATGGTTCACTCTCCGAGCGCATCATGGATAAATACGGCGATACTCCCGAAGGCATGGTAGAATCGTGCATGGAGTTTCTACGCATCTGTGTAGAGCAGAACTTTATGAATGTAGTTATTTCCATCAAAGCTTCCAACACCGTGGTAATGGTGAGAACTGTTCGACTGCTTGCCGAAGTGATGGAGAAAGAGGGTATGCAGTTTCCGCTCCACTTAGGAGTAACCGAAGCCGGAGACGGAGAAGACGGACGTATCAAATCGGCTTTAGGCATCGGTGCTTTGCTGACCGATGGCTTGGGAGACACTGTTCGCGTATCACTCAGCGAAGAGCCGGAAATGGAGATTCCCGTAGCCCGCAAATTAGTTGACTACATTACACAGCGGAAAGATCATCCCTTTATTCCGGGAATAACTGCGCCGGATTTTAACTACCTCGCTCCTACCCGCAGAAAGACTCACGCAGTTCTTAATATCGGAGGAGATCATCTACCGGTGGTAGTAGCCCAACAGATAGAAGGAGATAGAGAAACCAATAAGCAATTCACTCCCGACTACATTTACAGCGGTCGTTCCCTCCCCTCTGTTTTAGAAGAAAAGAGTGAGTACATCCTCGATGCCGACATCTGGCAAGGCGAAGCACACTCCTGGCCTGCCTTTAGCTACACACACTTAGATGCTCTCGAAACCTGTGATGCTAAACTTAAATTCCTGTTCATGCCCTATATGGCATTAACCGACGAGGTAATAGAGTGCCTGAAAAAGCATCCGGAAATCGTATTGTTTTCTCAAAGCAATCATCCTAACCGTACGGGCGAACACCGCGCCTTAGTACACCAGCTAATGGCAGAAGGCATTACCAACCCTGTAATCTTCTTCCAGCACTATGCCGAAGATGAAGCGGAAGACTTTCAGATAAAAGCAGCCGCCGACATGGGAGCATTGATTTTCGATGGATTCTGCGATGGCATCTTCCTCTTTAACCAAGGCAGCTTACACCACACGGTAATTGAAGCTACTGCTTTTGGCATTTTACAGGCCGGGCGTATTCGCACAAGTAAAACGGAGTATATATCCTGTCCGGGATGCGGAAGAACGCTATTTAACTTACAGGAAACCATTGCCCGCGTTAAAGCCGCCACCTCTCATTTAACGGGACTCAAAATTGGCATTATGGGCTGCATAGTGAATGGCCCCGGCGAAATGGCCGATGCCGATTATGGATATGTAGGAGCCGGAAGAGGGAAAATCAGTTTGTATAAGCGTAAGGAATGTATTGAGAAGAATATACCGGAGAAAGAAGCGGTAGACAGATTGATTGAGCTGATCAGGAAAAATGGAGATTATACAGAATAAAAAGTAAATGTGTCAAAAGTCCCAATTAATGATAAAATACGATTTGAACACAGAGACACGGAGTCACAGAGTCTCTCATTTTTAGCGAGTTAAATTCTCTGCGCCTTTGTGTCTCTGTGTTCAAATCATAAATAATATCATTTTGACACACCTTCTTCTTTCCCTGCCACAGACAGGATGTCTTTATATTTTTCCGGATTGGTTAGCACCTTCACAGCCTCTTTTAACTCATTATCATTTTTAAGCTGTTGAATAATGCTTCCGCGTTGGTAATAATAACGTTTCACGATCTCTACGGAAAGTATCATCTTTATATCATCTGCAAAGTAAGTCAGGTCGTGATCCAGGTTATGCGTAAGTTTCTTTTCGAGAGCTTCAAATTCGGCAGAGGCTCCTTCCAGATAACCTTCAAATTCGGCAGCATCTTTTAAGGTCTTTAATAGTTTCCCGCTTTGCTGATCGTATTTAAAATCGGCAGCTTTTACCATCTCCTTAAACTCATTATAATCTGCATCGGTCAGCGCAAACTCTTTTGCCGGGGCGATGGTTGGATGTTTCAGGCAATACTGGGTTGCATAGTCGAAGAACAGGTTATCGTTCAACAAATAAAACAGTATATTGGGAGCTTTTTCCGGCTCAACAGCAATATCGGGAGAGATGCCTCCTCCATCACGCACTTCACGCCCGATGGCTGTATGATAAACGGTGGTCAGGCTATCGGGGATACGTCCTACACTTCCGTCTTCATTTCTGTGTTTATAGTCAATGGCTTGCACACAGCGTCCGCTGGGGATGTAATATTTAGAGGTAGTTACTTTCAAAGTTCCTCCGTAAGGTAACGGGCGAGGTACCTGCACCAGTCCTTTTCCAAAGGTACGGGTTCCTACAATGACAGCACGGTCTAAATCTTGCAAGGCACCGGCAAGTATCTCCGACGAAGAAGCCGTACCGCTATTTACCAATACGGCAATAGGTATCTCAACGTCCAATGGTTCGCGACGCGTTTTATATGTACTGCTTGCTTGTTTTATTTTTCCTTTGGTAGTAACTATCACTTTATCGCGGGGAACGAAGAAGTTCACTATCTCTATGGCTTCATCCAATAAGCCTCCACCATTATTACGGAGGTCTATAACCAGAGAAGATATATTGTGTTCTTTCTTAAGCTCTGTAAATACCTTCTTAAACTCTTTGGATGGATTTCCTGAAAAACTACTCAAATTGATATAGCCAATACCATCTTCTAATGCTCCATAATAGGGCACTGTAGGCAACTGAATAGATTTACGTACAATATCAAACTCCAATGGTTTCTTTACACCGGGACGCTCTACTTTTAGCTTGAAGCTGGTGTTTACTTGTCCGCGCAGCAAATCGCTAACCTGTGCATTATTTTTCCCATACAAGTCTTCTCCGTCTATCTCCATCAATATATCGCCCACTTTAAGACCTGTAGTAGCAGCCGGCATTCCTTCATAAGGTTCTGCTATTACAGAGCGCTTTCTTTTGGAATCATAAGAAATAATAGAGCCAATGCCTCCATAAGTTCCTTTAATCATTTGTTCCAACTCACTCTGGTCTTCTTCGGGGTAATAGTCGGTATAGGGGTCCAAAGACATCAACATGGCATCGATACCCGTGCGAATTGTTTTATTAGGGTCAATGGTATCTACATAAAACATATCCAACTCTCTTACAATGGAATTGAAGAGATCTATATTCTTAGCTAATTGAAAAGTACGGTTGTTACTCTTCAGAAAGCCGAAAAAGGCAAAGCCCGATACCAATATAGAAAGTATGATTATTGTGCGCTTATTCAAGAATCTTTTCATAATGTAGTTAAATTATTGGTATAAAATTAGTCATTGTATAAGCTATTCTGCCAATACTTCATCAATATTTAACTTTATTTCATTCCAACGGTCGGCAGGAATCTGCGCTCCCACGGTCTGTATAACATTTCCCGCCAGAATAGAACCTATTTTAGCACATTTCTCCAGCGAGTAACCGCCTGTTAATCCATAAAGGAATCCGGAGGCAAAACAATCACCGGCTCCGGTGGTATCTACTACTTTCTTTACCGGCATGGCTTGCACATGAACCACCTCTGTGCCTTTACGTATATACGAGCCTTGTGCACCCACTTTTACGATAGCAACGCTACACATCTTCGCTAATACATCCAGTGCTTCGTTCGGTTCTTTTCCGGTAAATGCTTTTGCCTCTTCTTCATTGGCAAACAGAATATCTACATACTTGTTGACTAATAGCCCAAAGAATTCTTTTTCTGCTTCCACAACGTTGTAGCTGGCCATATCCAAACATACTTGCAAGCCGGCTTCTTTGGCCAGTTCAATTGCTCTAAGAATCATATCATGATCTTGAACCAAATACCCTTCGATATAGAGATAAGTATATCCTTTAAACATTTCTAACGAGAGTTCCTCCGCTTTCAGTGTAGCAGCAGCCCCCAGGTAGGTTCCGAAAGTTCGTTCTCCATCCGGAGATATAAAGGCAGAAGCAATGCCCGACGGCAAACTACTTAATTGCAATTTGTCTTCGATTCCATGTTTCTCCAGGCTCTTTTTAAAGAACGCTCCATATTCATCATTTCCTATTTTTCCGATAAACCCTGTAGATGCTCCCATACAAGCTAAAGCATGAATGGTATTCCCGGCTGCTCCTCCGGTAGCCAAATAGGTTTTCATTTTGATAAACTGATTGTTTATCTTTTGTAGTTTGGGTTCATCTATCAGCTGCATACTTCCTTTCGGCAAGTCCATTTCTTTAAGTAGTGCATCATCTTGTAAAGTAGCCAACACATCAACAAGGGCATTCCCTATTCCTACAATTTTATCCATTTCTATATTTTTTTCTGCAAAGATATTGCATATTTCAAAATATCCTATTACTTTTGCAACGCATTTGAGGAAAACATTCTTCCTTAGCTCAGTCGGTTAGAGCATCTGACTGTTAATCAGAGGGTCCTTGGTTCAAGTCCAAGAGGGAGAGCAAAGAAACTCAAATGCAATATTCTTCCTTAGCTCAGTCGGTTAGAGCATCTGACTGTTAATCAGAGGGTCCTTGGTTCAAGTCCAAGAGGGAGAGCAAAAGAAAAGCCAGCAGAGATGTTGGCTTTTTTGTTTTTAGGATTATATTTGTGGATACTAATAAAGGAATAGCATGATACAAGATATAAAAATAGAACGATTTAGAGGCTTCTCACAATTAAATATGTTAGATTGTGCACAATTCAATCTGATTCTGGGAGAGAATAACAGCGGAAAGTCTTCTTTATTAGAAGCTATACTCCTATTAAGTGGTCCAAACAATCCGACTTTAAACACTTTAATCAATGCTATCCGAGGCTGGCAGGCAAAAGATAAAGATGAGGCAAAAATTATATTTTATGCCGAAGATGCCTCACAGCCCATCACTCTGTGGATGCAAACAGAAACAGGCGAATCGAGAAAGATGGAAATCAACCTACTCCATCAAGCAGAAGAGGTTATCAATATAGATAAAATAAGAGATGTTCCTGCCAGCAACCAGTCAAAAGAGGCCTACAAATACGCGATTAATACAACTCTTTCGGATAACACAAAGCAATCTGCCATACATTCTGAACTAACATTCGATCCTATTAATAAAAAAATAATAGCGAAAGGCGACGAATCCTACACAGAGCTTTTAGCTGCAAATTATCTTCCACCCGTAATCGGTTTCACAAATGACATGCAAGGCTTCGACAAAATGGTTGAACAGAAAGAGAAGCATATTCTCATAGAAGCTTTACAGTTCTTGGAGCCTAACCTAAAAGATATAGCCAAAATAAAAGATCGGATTTGGGTAGACTTAGGCTACGAGCAAATGCTTCCTTCCAATGTATTAGGAGATGGATTTCGGAAAGTTATGTCATTAATCACTCAAGTATATAATTCTCAAAACGGCATTCTACTCATCGACGAGATTGACAATGGCATGCATTTCAAGTCATTGAAGTTAATGTGGAAGTCTTTACTTAAAGTAGCAGAATCATACCATGTACAAATATTTGCCACATCGCACAATATCGACTCCATACAGGCATACAATCAAGTATTAGAAGAATCCGACTTGGCAAGCTGCCAAGATAAAGCACGTATTTTTGCATTGAGAAAGTTGCCAGACAACCACCCTAAAACATACAAATACACATACAAACAATTCAACTATTTAATAAATGAAGAAATTGAATTGAGATGATATATATTTATATAGAAAGCGGAATTAAACACACCCAAACCACCAGCGCGTACTCCATTCCTTTGAAGCCTTCGAAAAGTCTATTGATGGATATAACAAGGCTGCAACTGCGCCTATTTATCATACTCCAAATCAGAAAAACAAGATCTACACTTATATAAGCTCAATTATAAAAACCAAACAAGAAGAGAAAGATTTCCCCTATGGATATTGGGCTTTTAATAATAACTCCTATTGGAACTTGGATAGTAGTTACTTAAAAGGATTACGTGATTTTTTAGCAAAATGCTGTGAATGGCAAATATCTGAAAAGCAAAATGATTAGGTCGGACCAAACGAAGCATTAGGTCGGACCTTTTGCTTCGTTAGGTCCGACCTTTTGAGGTGTTTGGTCAGAGCTAATTTTAGAGAGGCTTCTTGACTTATACTGAAAGTGGTTGTCATTTTTTGCTGCTTGTTACTAAACCGGTTGTCACAATATCTTTTTTTCTTCTAAACTGGTTGTCATTCATAACT
>NZ_QVMK01000030.1 GCF_010500995.1 Bacteroides sp. 224
GAAAAAAGGCAATAACCCTTAACTTGATGGTATGGAGCGACAAGCTTATGCAAATATTGAAAATTCAACTGTTGAGATTATTGAGTGGATGCCCTGTTTCTCTGGTTAGCTCTGTCCTCATCTGTCCTTTATTCTATATGCTTTAGACTGATTAAAAGGTTTTGAAAATGTTGTTGCATAACATATTTAAGGATAACTTTGCAGCATGGAAAATAGGAGAGGAACATTAAGCATTTTGTTTGCGCTTAGTTTGGCGCACATGTTTAATGATATGTTTCAGTCGGTAGTATCGGCCAGTTATCCGGTTATTAAAGAAAATCTTTCATTGACGTTTGGGCAAATAGGTGTTATTGGATTTATTTATCAAATTTGTGCCTCGGTATTTCAGCCGCTGTTTGGTGTTTTTTTCGATAAAAGACCCAGCTTATGGTATCTGAGTATAGGTACCTTGTCTACCATGATCGGTTTAACAATCATTGCATTTGCGAGTTCTGTTTATACGGTTTTTTTGGCGGTTGCATTTGTTGGGTTGGGCTCTTCTATTATTCATCCCGAGGCTTCTCGCCTGACTCATTATGCATCTGCCGGGAAACATGGTTTGGGACAATCAATCTTTCAGGTAGGAGGAAACTTTGGAGGCTCTATTGGCCCGCTTTTGGCGGCTCTGATTATAGCTCCTTATGGTCAGGAGTATATGCTGGTGTTTGTGGGTATCGGGGTGATTTCGTTGTTAAGTAAGCGTCCCATTACCAAGTGGTATAAAGAACGTTTTAAGAATGTAAGTATAACAGGACAGAAAAAGGAAGTGATTCATCGGGTGCGGCTGACTAAGAATCAGATTTATTTCTCGTTGGCTGTTTTACTTGTGCTTATCTTCTCGAAATATGTATATACAGCCAGTTTGAGCAATTATTACACTTTCTATCTTATAGAAAAGTTTGAGGTAACAACTCAGCAATCTCAGTTTTTTCTGTTTGCATTCTTATTTGCTTCGGCAGCAGGAACCTTGCTCGGAGGGCCTATAGGCGACAGATTCGGGAGAAAGTATGTTATTTGGTTTTCTATTTTGGGAACAGCCCCTTTCTCTTTATTAATGCCTTATGCTAATCTTTTCTGGACATGTGTGCTGAGCATTATTATAGGTTTAGTACTCTCTTCTGCTTTTTCTGCTATTTTGGTTTATGCGCAGGAGCTACTTCCTACGAAAGTAGGTTTAATATCCGGCCTTTTCTTTGGGCTTGCTTTCGGTATTGCCGGAGTGGCGGCTGCTGTATTGGGGGCTATTGCCGACAAGGAAGGTATTGAATATGTGTATAAGTTCTGTGCTTATATGCCGTTGCTGGGCTTTGTAGCCATCTTTTTGCCGAATGTAAAGCCTCATAGAAATTGAAAAGAGCCGGCAAGGTAAATCCTGCCGGCTCTTTCACTCTTCATTACTCAATCATTAATCAACTCTAATTGCACTGTTGGCTATATTTTCCAACGCACGATTAAGTTCTTCACTGTTAAGGTCTATTGTATAGTATTTAATTCCGTCGTAGATTGTCTTAACCCGAATCTTTAATCCTTTTTTAGTCGGGTCGGTGGTAAATGGTTTTTTGAAAGAAACAATACTTACCAAGCGTTCAGATCCGGTATCTCCCATGGCGTTGTGGCGGAGTTCAAGATTTACGTATTTATCATCTTCTTCTTCTGTTTCTTCGTTTCCATCTTCTAATGGAATAGTAATATCTTCTTTTACCAAATTAACGATGTGTGGGGTAGAAGAGTTGGCAGTTCCCTGAAAATGGAATTCAATATTCAAATGATCGCCCCCAAACCATATATAGGAGATGTTTATAGGGTCGTCGCCAATACTTTCCTGATTTTCTTCCGTCATAGGTATAATACCTTTGGTGAGTATGTTTTCAATATATCTTATGCGAGCATTATAATCATAACCGGGCACTTTTTCATCCATTTCGTCAAAGTATACATAAACACGCTGTCCGGGTATTACTTTATAATTATGTAAAGCGGTAGTATCGCCGGGCAATATCTTATTTCCTTTATCGGTAAGGAAATAGTAATCATTTCCATCAATCACGTTAATGGTGGCAATGGCTAATGAATATTTATCATCATCACTGGTCTGGCAAGAATAAAGTACAGGTGTTATGATTATGGTTAGTAATAGTAATAATTTCAATTTATTCATAACGATTCAACGATTATAAGTTTATATCTTCATTTTTAGTGTCTACATTCAGTAAACGCAAAAGAGAATGAAATATTGCATATTGATAATGTTAAAGAAACCAAAGAGCCTTTTTCTTGTTTACTATATGCAGTATTTTTATTATTTATGCATTTAAGCAGTAGTAAACACGTGTTGAAGCAGATGGAAGAATTTGAGCTGTCCGAGAA
The DNA here is from genome assembly GCF_010500995.1 of Bacteroides sp. 224. Taxonomy (GTDB): domain Bacteria; phylum Bacteroidota; class Bacteroidia; order Bacteroidales; family Bacteroidaceae; genus Bacteroides. The sequence continues at coordinate 2,407 of NZ_QVMK01000030.1, forward strand.
GTGTAGGCAAGGAGATAACCTTGCCCGCAAGGAACTCTATGAGCGATACGCCGGTCGTATGCTTGGGGTTTGCCTCCGGTATATGGGGGATAGGGAGACGGCACAAGACATTATGCATGACGGCTTTTTGAAGATTTTTTCTTCTCTCGATAAGTTTACATGGCGTGGAGAAGGATCTCTTAGAGCATGGATAGAGCGTGTAATGGTGAATACAGCATTACAATTCTTACGCAAGAATGATGTTATGAATAAAACAACTGAACTGGAAGAATATCAGGAGAAATACGAAGAACCGGATCCTTCCGAAGTAGAGTTAATTCCTCATAAGGTATTAATGCAGTTCATAAGTGAACTGCCCGAAGGATATCGCACCGTTTTCAACCTTTATACATTTGAAGAAAGATCACATAAAGAGATAGCGCAACTGCTGGGTATTAATGAAAAATCATCGGCTTCGCAGTTATCACGTGCCAAAGGTACGTTGGCCAAGAAAGTAAAGGAGTATTTAAACACTCATGCATAATTTGAATAATATGAATATACAAACAAATATAAGATATGAGAAGAGGGGATGAAGATTTGTGGGTGAAGAAAATGAAGGAGATGCTTAGTGATTACACTGAGCCTGTTTCTGCGAATGGATGGGAGCAACTGGAAAAAGAATTATCTCCCAAGAAACGCCTCTATCCGATGAGGTGGTGGGCTGCCGCTGCTGTGCTGTTTGCAGCCATTTCAACTGTTAGTTTGTTCTTTTGGAATAACCATACTATAGATGATGTTCGTAATACATCGGTTCCGGAGTTGATATCGGCTACTCCGGATGCAATACCTACTTTGCCGGAAACAGATGTATTAACCACAATTGAACAACCCTCTTTTGAAAGAGTGGCTTATGTAGCTCAAACAACAACAAGGAAGAGCGAATCTGTTTATCAGAAACAAGAACAAGAAAATACAGAAGCCAACATTCAACCTGATACTGAAAGAAATATAATAGAGGAGGATACTGCTAATAAAGAAACAACAGTAAAGCAAGAAGGTACAACCAATAGAACGATGGCTCGCCCATCCGGTCGTGATAAATATCATTTGCCTACAGAGAAAACAAAAAGAACTTCTACAAGAGGTTGGTCTGTGGGAGTCAACGTAAATTCGGCCACTCTTTCTTCCAACTCATCTGCATCGCAAGGAAGAGGTGGATCGGAAATGATGATGAGTGCTGTTTCTTTGCCGGAATTATCTCATGATTTGGCTAACAATGGTGTTGTGGATGTGGCACCGGATCAGACTTTGGTGCTGAAAGACGGTATACCTTATCTTGCTAACTCAAAAGATGTACACGATATAGACCATCATCAACCTATAAGTGTGGGAGTATCTGTTCGCAAAGAAATAGGCAATAAGTTTTCATTGGAAACCGGTTTGATGTATACACTTTTGTCTTCTGATATTAAATTAGGTGGTGATGAACCTACCAAAATAGACCAAAAGCTACATTATATTGGTATACCCCTAAAAGCAAACTGGGATTTTGTAGATTCTAAACACTTTAATCTTTATTTATCTGCCGGTGGTGCCGTAGAAAAATGTGTTTATGGCAAGCAAGGAAGTGAAAAGAAAATAGTTGGACCTTTGCAACTCTCTTTATTAGGTGCCGTGGGTGCACAGTATAAGTTAAGTAATAGAGTGGGGGTGTATGTTGAGCCGGGTGTTTCTTATTACTTCGATGATGGCTCTTCTGTAGAAACCATTCGTAAGGAAAAACAATTTAATATAAATCTTCAGGGAGGTATCAGGTTTACTTACTGATTTGTAATTCCGAATATTTTCATGTAAGTTTGTGTTGATAATGTAACTTTGAATAACTGATACTGTTTATTATGAAACCCGGATTTTTGATAATTTTATTATTAGCGTTATTGTTTTCTCCGCTTATTAATGCGCAAAATGTAGGTTTGTTTCATTCGTGGAAAGATTATAGAATGAATCAAGTAGAAGAAACTTCTGAATTGGAAATAAAACGCGTTAATCCATTTAATATAAAAGTAAAAACGACAAATAAAGTGCTTAAAAAAGCCTTGAAGAAGACATTGCCTGCACTCTTGCTTAATGATACTTTGTATGTTAACCTAAGGCTTGTTAACGAACTTTCCGGAGGAAACGGACCATTGGGAACCGTTTTTACCAGATTAGAAGAACGTGATAATAATTTCGTTTTCAGAGTGGCGGCAGGGAAAGAGCAAATTGAAGGTGCAGCGTTCATGTTTGGTCTTGTTGGAGCTGCAATTGCAAGCGCTTCTTATTCCGGATCATTTGATTATTACCTTTTTTATCCGGAGAGAAGTAAGTGTCAGAAAATTGATTCGGATCTGCTGATAGAACTTTTGAAATCTAATCCGAAACTACATGGAGCCTATATTCTTGAAAAGAAACCCAATAAAAAGAGTACTATCATTGAATATATTGAGCGCTATTTAAATCAGGATATAAGAGAATAATAAATATATCTCCATGTAGTTCGTAAGCAGAATTACATCTGCTTCATTACTCCCATAAACACAATGGTTCCGGTTACTTTTTCTTGAATAATATAGATAAAAGGACGATCTACTTTAAAAAGTTCCGGAGTAGGAGGTTCTTCTCCTGTGCTTGTTGCTATCATCTCAACAATAGTTCCTGCGGCTGCTTCGGTTCCTTTTTCATCAATTTGCACAAATGTTTTTTGTTTTACCTTCGAGATACAAGTTGAAATAGAAGATAGATTGCTAAAGTCTGCCGTTTTCTTGTCGAAAGCATCTTTCATGCCCATAGCTATTAAGGCTTCTTGCAACTCCCGTTCATACTCCACTCTAAATTTGGGTAAACTTATATAAGTAGGGCGATTGTTTTTCATGCCATTGAGCCATTCGTTCCATTTTGTGGAATTTAGGCTGTTGGCAATTTTATCTACTGTATTGTTTCCTTGAGGTAATAGAACATACATGTTTAGTCCATTTCTATGGGAATATGGAAGCGCTACAAGGTGTATTTCCTCGTTTTTAAGGTAATTTGCATATTGTTGTTGATTCATGAAAGTTACAGCTGACTTACTTCCATTCAGGTTCGTAAAGTAGCCTGCTGTATTAGCCTCTTCAAAGAAAGGTGTTTCCCAATAAGCTTGCAAAAACAAGGTGTTAATTAAGAAAACAGTGTGGTCTGCTTTGATTTCTTTAAGCAGTTCTTTGATTCTTCCGGCAGTTTTATCCTCGCACCACTTATTGATCACATCTTTAGAAGTAGGATCGGAGAAGTCGAGATTTTGTACTTCGGCATTAAAATAATTCTGATTATTAGTTTTGAAAGCATTGAGTACAGGGAAATTCTCGTTAATCCAGATTGAGTTTGCCAGATCTGATGTAGTTTCTTTCAACTGTATCACATGTCTTCTTATCTTTTTGTGGAAAACGTTCATTTCTTCCAGCGAGTAGTTTTCGAAGCCAAGTGTGGCTTTCATCTCATTCAGCGTGTTACCATTGGCTCCGTTAGCGGTCATTGCGATAGCCATCGAGGCACTCATTGGGGAGATAAAAAGATTACCCTTTTCTTCCTTACTGATTTGTTTGAAGAGATTAAATGCAAATACATTTTCTTGTTTTGCCATCTCTTGTTCGCTACGGGTTAAGTTGGTTTCCATCCAAGGTTCATTGTTCACCGGATAGTTGGGAACTTCCGGGAAGTCGGGAGTTGCCGGGTTTGGTACTTCGGGAGTCTCAGGGGCTTCGGTAGATGTGTCGCCTGATTGGCAGGCAAATAATGCCATTGAAAGGCATAATGAGTAAATGAGTTTTTTCATGATTGCACCTTTTATTAACATCTATTGTGTTGATACTAAAGTAGCTTAGTCGGAACAAAAATAAGAATTATTTTAATAAATTATGCAAATTGGTAGTTTAAATTTTTCTGTTTTAGGTGGCGCAACAGATGTTTTAGTTTCCGATGGAATGAAGCTTTTGAAAAAGAATGGTACACCCAGGTGTGGGAAATTCTGAAAAGTTAAAAGTTTGTTTTCTTAATTTCCAGAAATCATAAATCTCATCGGGACGTTCGTTGGCGAACCATGATGCTTTTGGTTCAAAGGTAGTTGTTTTTCAGAATCTACTTATTAAAAAGACCCTTATTAACTTAGGGCGTTTATATTGCATTGAAAATAAGAGTAAAATCATCGCTTTTTATTTCGTATGGAGTATTATCTTTGTCTTTCCAAAAAAGAGGAACGTTATAGAATGGCAGAACAAAAGAAACGTAGCAGTCGGAATACGAAAAATACAATACCTCCTGTAAGCGATTACGGACGTTTGCAACCACAAGCAAAAGAGCTTGAAGAAGCAGTTCTTGGTGCATTAATGATTGAAAAAGATGCATACTCTCAGGTAAGTGAAATCTTGAGGTCGGAATCGTTTTACGAACATGCTCACCAATTAATATATTCGGCAATTACCGATTTGGCTATAAAGCAGGAACCAGTGGATATTCTCACAGTAACCGAACAACTTCGCAAACGTGGAGAGTTGGAAGAGGTGGGAGGACCTTTTTATATTACGCAGTTAAGTAGTAGGGTAGCTTCATCAGCTCATATTGAATATCATGCGCGAATTATTGCTCAAAAGCATTTGGCTCGCGAACTGATTACTTTTACCAGCAACATTCAAACAAAAGCTTTCGATGATACACTGGATGTGGACGATTTGATGCAGGAGGCCGAAGGTCGCCTGTTTGAAATCTCACAGCAGAATATGAAGAAGGATTATACGCAGATTAATCCTGTGATAACGGAAGCCTATCAATTGTTGCAGAAAGCTGCTGCACGTACTGACGGTTTAAGTGGTTTGGAAAGCGGATTCACCAAACTGGATAAAATGACTTCCGGTTGGCAAAACTCCGACTTGATTATTATAGCCGCCCGTCCGGCGATGGGTAAAACCGCTTTTGTATTGTCGATGGCTAAAAATATTGCGGTGAATTTCCGTAACCCGGTAGCTCTGTTCTCATTAGAAATGAGTAACGTACAGTTGGTGAACCGTCTGATTGTTAATGTGTGCGAGATACCGGGGGAGAAAATTAAGAGCGGACAGTTAGCTGCATACGAATGGGATCAGTTAGATTATAAACTGAAAGAACTGATTGATGCTCCTTTATTTGTGGATGATACCCCTTCATTGTCTGTATTCGAATTACGTACTAAAGCGCGCCGCTTGGTGCGCGAACATGGAGTTCGCATCATTATTATTGACTACCTTCAGTTGATGAATGCCAGTGGAATGTCTTTCGGAAGCCGTCAGGAAGAGGTAAGTACCATTTCGCGCTCATTGAAAGGATTAGCAAAGGAGTTAAATATACCAATCATTGCACTTTCGCAGTTGAATCGTGGTGTAGAAGGTCGTGAAGGTATTGAAGGTAAGCGCCCTCAGTTGAGTGACCTTCGTGAGTCGGGAGCCATTGAGCAGGATGCCGATATGGTGTGTTTTATCCACCGCCCCGAATATTATAAGCTTTTTCAAGATGATAAAGGAAACGACTTGCGCGGTATGGCAGAGATTATTATTGCCAAGCATCGTAATGGTGCTACGGGAGATGTACTCTTACGCTTCCGTGGCGAATATGCCCGCTTCCAAAATCCGGATGATGATCTGATTATTCCGCCACCTCCGGGAGAAGGAGCAATGGTAAGCTCAAAGATGAATGATGGAAGTATTCCTCCTCCACAGATTCCTAATTCATTTAATGGGGTAGGAAGTGATGGGCCGTTGCCATTCTAATTTCAATTAACGGTTTGAAATATTTTTCCACATCCGGGTGTAGGAGGATGCTCCACCCGGATGTGGAAACGCCTTACACCCAGGTGGAGAAGGAGTCTACACCCGGGTGGAGAAAGAAGTATAAAACGGTATCTGAATTCAAGACAAAACGTGATTTATCAAGGGTGACACTTGTGACACTTCTGTGATACTTTTCCAAAAAGTGTCACGGGCTGCTTGATATTGTAAATCAGCTTATTAGCGCGGCGTGTGACACTTGTGACACTTTTTGGATGAAAAAATCGATCTGTACGATGGGTTACATCTGTTTATAGTTTTTAGCCAGTCCGCCTTCGCTGGTCTCTTTATATAAAGATGGTAAATCATGACCTGTTTGCTGCATTACCTCCACTACTTTATCAAAAGATACACGATGAATACCATCTGTATAAGTAGAATAGATATTTGCATCCAATGCTCGTGCAGCAGCCATTGCGTTACGTTCGATACAGGGAATTTGTACCAATCCGCAAACCGGGTCGCATGTCATTCCTAAATGATGCTCTAATCCCATTTCAGCAGCATATTCTACTTGAGCCGGGCTTCCACCAAAGAGTTGGTTTGCTGCTGCCGATGCCATGGCACAGGCAACGCCAACTTCTCCTTGGCATCCAACTTCGGCTCCGGATATAGATGCATTGGTTTTTACTATATTACCAATCAATCCGGCAGTAGCTAAAGCACGCAACATTCTCATGTCACTGAATTCCCTGCTTGTTTGCAAGTGATAAAGTACAGAAGGAACTACCCCACAAGAACCGCAAGTAGGAGCGGTGACAATTTTTCCACCGGAAGCATTTTCTTCACTAACTGCCAATGCGTATGAAAATACAAGTCCGCGTGAGCGAAGAGATTGCTTATATCCTGTGGCACGTATATAATAAGTAGAGGCTTTTCTTCTTAAATTTAGTGGACCGGGGAGAACTCCTTCTGCTTCAAGACCACGACGAATAGCATCTTTCATGGTTGACCATACTTCGGCTAAATACTCCCAAATATCATCGTCTTCGCACTCTTCTACATACTCCCAATAAGTCTTACCGGTATTTTCGCACCATTGCAATATTTCCGTCATACTGTTCATGGCGTATATTTCGGGGCTTTGAATTGTCTGATTTTCGGCTCCCTCCGATAAAGCACCTCCGCCTACACTGTAAACGGTCCAATTATCCAGCAAATCTCCTTTTTGATTATAGGCAGCGAAAGTCATTCCGTTCGGATGAAATGGAAGAAACACTTTGGGTTGCCATATAATTTCAGTAGGGGCAGCCGGGGTTAGGGTATCTAAGATTGCCACATCAGTCATGTGCCCTACACCTGTAGCAGCAAGGCTTCCGTATAAAGTAACTTTAAATGAAGCAACTTCGGGGTGACGTTCCAAAAACATTTCTGCTGCTTTTCTGGGGGCCATGGTATGACTGCTCGATGGTCCTGTTCCTATGCGATATAATTCTTTAATTGTTTTCATGAAATAGTTGAAAGCATGTATTAGTACTTATTTAAATACAAAGTTATACTTTATAATTGACTATCTGATAGTATAAGGATGAATATTTTCTATAAACAAAGAATGTTTTGACTGTAATTTTGTTGTTTGGACTGAAATTTCTGTCTTGTTGTTAATTTCTTAATACCACTTCTTCCCCTTAAAGAAAAAGAATACCCCCAGTCCAATCACCGCCATTAACCCCCATGCAAACAAATATCCATGCCGCCATCCTAACTCGGGCATAAAGTCGAAATTCATTCCCCAAACCCCGACGAGAAATGTGAGTGGGATAAAGATCGTCGATACAACTGTCAGCCTCTTCATGATATCATTTAGTCGCAAATCATTGTTCGAGATGTAGAGGTCTACCAGAGAGGAAAGGGTTTCGCGGCATATTTCTATGGTTTGTAGCACAAACTGCAAGTGGTCATTCACATCGTTAAAAAAGGCTCTGTTCACTTTGTGCATCAGCATATTCTCCGAACGTAAAAGCTTAACATATTGCTCTTTCAAGGGGAAAATCGCCTTCTTTACCTGTAAATACTGTCGTCGGAGAGATTGAATATGGCCTCCAAGGCCTTTTACATCGCTATTGATATCTAATAAGTTCTCTTCCAGATCCTCTAAACCATCGTCGATGGAGTTCACAATCAGTGTGTAATTTGCCATGGCATTGTTGAGTAATACACTTAACAGATAATCTGTCTGACGGGTGCGGATGCGCAAGGTATCGTATTGAATGGCGGTCGTGACATTTTCGAAGAAAGGAATGTCTTCCTCAAGAAAGGTCAACAGGAAGTTGCTTCCTTGTATAATGGAAAGCTGTTGCTCGTGTAGTTCTGCTTCTTTGTTTGCTTCGTTGAAGCGAAATAGTTTAAGGATGACAACCGTATATTTGTCATGTTCCTCTATTTTAGCAGGATAACGTGTGTTTAGAATATCTTGAAGAATCAGGAAGTTAATCTCAAAATGCTCGCAGATCTCCCGAATAGCTTCCGTGTTTTGCAAACCGCTGACTTGCAACCAGTTGATGCGATTTGCATCTAAAAGATGTTCTATATCTTTCAGTTTGTTTCCTTGGGCTTCCTGCATTTCGGTGGTGTTGTAACTGCATAAAGACAAGCCGGTGGGAGTTTTGCTGTCACCATTATAGGTGAGGTTTTCACTTAATAGATTATTTTTCATTTTGCTTTGTTTGTTTGGTTCTTCCTTGCAAAGGAAATAGCTCTATTAAGTGAAAACAATTATAGTGTCTTTTTGTTTGAATCAGGCTAAATCCACCACTGTAATTCCTGCTCCGCCAAATTGTACATGCTCGTCTGCTGCGCGTTTTACTCCTGAAACCGTCTGCAAATATTGACGAATCAGCGACCGTAAAATACCCGTTCCCGTGCCGTGCAGGATGCGGACGCGGTCCATGCCTACCAATATCGCATCATCTACAAAATAGGTAACGGCTTGCAGGGCTTCGTCGCCACGCATTCCTCTTACATCAAGATCCTGTTTGAAGCTCAGCTTCTTTTCGTACATGCTGTCGTGTGTCTGAGTGCTGACAAAGGTACTCTTTTGTGGTTCCTGTTTCTTTGGAGCAGCACCCGAACGTTCCAATCTGTCGAGTTTTACATTCGTTTTGATGCTTCCGAAGGCTACAACGGCATTCTCTCCACTGATTTCCAGTACCTCACCTACAGAGGTTTGACCTTTTATTTTGACTAACGTACCTGTGGAAATAGGTTCCACCTTGGGAACGGAAACAGTTGTATCAGTTTTAGGAGAAGCTTTCTTCTTGTCTTTCTTTCGTTCCTGCTTCTCTTTCAGCTTCTCCATTTTGCGAGCAATTTTACCTTCGAGATCTTTGGCGGCTTGCTCTTCAATAGACTGTCGGAAGTCGGCCAACTCCTGACGAGCCTGTTTTGTCTTCTCCTTTTCTGCCTGTGCCTCCTTGATGGTGCGAATGGTATTTTCGATCTTTGCGTTAGACTCTTGCAACATACGTTCGGCATCTTCTTTGGCCTGTTTCAGAATCTCCTTGCGAGATTTGCGTAACTCCTCCATCTCCGTTTCGTAGCGGGCGATGGTTTCTTCCATGTGCTTTTCGCGTTGACGGATGGTCTGACGTTTGCCTTCCCAATAACGTTTGTCGCGAACGATGTCTTGCAGGTATTTATCAGCATTGATGTACTCGCTTCCTACAATTTCCGAAGCATCCGCAATCACGTCTTCGGGCAATCCAATCTTTCGGGCAATTTCCACGGCGAATGAGCTTCCGGGGTTGCCAATCTGTAGTTGGAAGAGCGGTTGCATAAGATGGCGGTCGTACAGCATGGCACCGTTTACCACTCCCTCATGATCATCTGCATAATGTTTTAGATTCTGATAGTGGGTGGTGATCACGCCGAATGTTTTACGGTTGTTGTATCTTTCCAGAACGGCTTCGGCAATGGCACCGCCTATCTGTGGCTCTGTTCCGCCTCCAAATTCATCGATCAGGATAAGGCTGCGTTCATTGCAATTCTTTATCATCACCTTCATATTCGTAAGGTGAGAGGAATAGGTACTCAAATCATCTTCGATGGATTGTTCGTCGCCAATATCTATAAAGATGTTACCAAATAATCCTGCGTGACTGCGTTCATGCAGAGGAATCAGCATTCCGCATTGCAACATATATTGTAAAAGACCGACGGTTTTCAGGCAGACAGATTTACCACCCGCATTCGGTCCCGAAATAATAAGTATGCGTTGATCCTTATGTAATTCGATGTCCAGCGGAATAACCTTTTTGCCATGTTTGGCCAACGAGAGTTGCAACAATGGGTGCACTGCCATCGTCCAATCCAGTAATTGCGTATCCTGTAATATGGGTTTGATGCTGTTCGTCTGAATTGCAAAATAACTCTTTGCCCGAATAAAATCAATTTCCGCCAGAAACTCATACGACTGCAAAATATCGGGTATCGAAGGCCGCAGCGTATCACTGAAAACAGTGAGGATGCGGATAATCTCGCGTCTTTCCTCGGCTTCTAACTCACGAATGCGGTTGTTGGCTTCCACTACCTCGGCAGGTTCGATAAACACCGTCTTGCCACTGGCCGATTCATCGTGTACAATCCCTTTAATCTTTCTTTTCAGGGCGGGTGCCACAGGAATCACCAATCGACCGTCGCGCATGGTGGGTGTCACATCCTTATCTACATAGCCTTCGGACTGTGCATTTCGGAGGATGCTGTTCAGCGAACGCGAGATGCTACTGGTAGTATTTGCCAGTTCCCTACGAATCTTCAATAAGTCTGCCGAGGCATTATCCTTTACCTTTCCATATTTATCGAGAATGCCGTCAATCTTGGAAATCAACTGCGGAAACACAGCAATGTCGCCCGCCAGCTTTTTGAGGCTGGGGTAGGGGGTGTCGGACTCTTCTTCGATGTCTTCTTTTTGCAGGAAGCGAACAATATCGCGAATCGTTTCCAAAGAACGGCGCAGATCGAAAAGTTCGTGCTCGTCCAAATACATTCCTTCTACACGTATCCGTTTGAGTGAAGGACGCACATCGAAAAAATATTGGTCGGGGAAATTATCTTCCTCCTGTATGATGCGTACAAATTCTGTAATTTGATTCAGTTGTTCATCAATGGCTTCGAACTGCTCGGAAAATACCATATCCGTCACTCTCTCTTCTCCTAACGTGCTGAGACACTTGTCTTTCAGTAGTTGTCGAATCTGGTCGAAACCTATTTTTTGCTCAAAATTATGAGGGTAAATCATGCTTGTTGTTCTAATTATAAATGCAAAAATACAATTTCTTTGTGATTTTTTCAGCAAATCATTTGCAGAATTAAAAATAACTCGTACCTTTGCAACGCTTTTAGAGAAAAGCGCTTCTGAAAAAGAAGTTCTGGAGAGATGGCAGAGTGGTCGATTGCGGCGGTCTTGAAAACCGTTGTACTGCGAGGTACCGGGGGTTCGAATCCCTCTCTCTCCGCTGGGAAACCTAGACAAAAGGAGACCAAACCCAGACAAACCCTACAAATCAGCGATTTGTAGGGTTTTTTATTTCTGTTTTGTCTGGGTCAAAAGACAAAAAATAGCCCCTAAAAGACACTTTTCGTAACCTAAACTGTACCCCCTTCCCTAAAAATCGAAAAGGGGGTACAGTTTGTCCAAAATTGGCTGGTTGCTGTCGCAACTTGTCCACCCCTTATAGAACTCACTTCGAGATAATTAAAATAAGTTTGTAACTTAAAAAAGTGAGTTTATGAAGAGTACTTTTAGGATTCTTTTTTATGTAAAAAAGGACAAGCAAAAAGCAAATGGAAACTATCCAATCATGTGTCGAATTACAATTGACGGTGAAGCTGCCCGATTCAACACAAAGGTAGAAATCAACGAGAGTAACTGGGATGGCAAATCAGGACGAGCCTTTGGACGTTCTGCCGAAGTAACAAAAGTCAATAATCTGTTAGATGAAGTAAGAGCAACGTTACATCGCATCTATCATGATATGCAAAGGCAGGAACAGGCAACTGCCGAAAAACTCAAGAACGAGTTTTTGGGTCATTCGGAAAAACACGAATCACTTCTTAATCTTTTTGAAAAGCATAATAATGATGTGAAGTCCCTTGTTGGTATATCAAAATCTGCTGCTACCTATCAGAAATATGAAGTTACCCGAAAACATATCGCCGACTTCATTAAAAGCAAATACAACCTTTCCGATATTGCTTTGAGGTCTGTAAACCATATGTTTATTAACGACTTTGAAGTCTATTTAATGACGGTTTGTGGTTGTGGTCACAATACTACGGCTAAATTCATGCAATTTTTCAAGCGTATTGTTTTGATTGCTCGTAACAATGGCTTGATAATAGGTGATCCCTTTGCTAATTATAAAATCCGCATACAAAAAGTGGATAGAGGCTACCTTACTGAAGAGGAAATAAAGAAAATTCTTGAGCTTAACCTCGTTTCTGAAAGACTGGAACACGTTCGGGATCTATTTGTCTTTTCCTGTTTTTGCGGTTTGGCTTATATAGATGTGGCAGGACTTAGAAAAGAACATATCCGAAAATCCTTTGATGGTAATTTATGGATTATGACCAAGCGTGTGAAAACCGGAGTGGATGTAAATGTACCACTACTGGAAATTCCAAAAATGATTTTAGATAAGTATAAAGACAAATTTCCTGATGGAAAAATACTTCCCGTTATTAGCAATCAAAAACTAAATTCTTATTTGAAAGAAATTGCCGACCTTTCCGGAATTGGGAAGAATCTTACGTTTCATCTAGCCCGCCATACCTTCGCCACCACAACGACACTGGGTAAAGGAGTTCCCATTGAAACCGTTTCTAAAATGCTGGGGCATACCAATATTGAAACGACCCAAATCTACGCCCGCATTACTAATAGCAAGATTAGTAGCGATATGAAAGGACTTTCCGAACAGTTTACTGGTATTGAGAAAATCTATAAAAAAGCGGCTCAATAGTTACCTATTTTCAGTAGGCAACTAATGGGTAACGAATTAGGTGACGATTTTCAATGTAAAACACTAAAATATAAATAGATATGGAATTACAAGTTATTCAAAACAAAATCTTTGAAGTCCGGGGATACAGGGTGATGCTGGACTTTCATTTAGCAGAGTTATATAATGTAAAGACAAAAGTTCTCAAACAGGCTGTCAAACGTAATATTCAGCGATTTCCTTCTGACTTTATGTTTGAACTTGATAAAGAGGAGTTTCACCAACTGGTCACAATTTGTGACCAGTTCCCCGAAACCCTAAAACATAGTTCTGTCAGCCCAATGGTTTTCACGGAACAGGGTGTAGCAATGCTTTCTACGGTGTTGAGAAGCCAAACAGCAATAGATGTAAATATATCTATTATGCGGGCATTTGTCCTGATGCGACAAATGGTTATCGGATATGATGAACTTCTTAAACGTATTGAGGAACTGGAAGAAAGTACAGATGCACAATTCAGTGAAATATACCAAGCTTTAACCCAGCTATTAAGTAAACCTGACCCCAAACCAAGAAAACCCATAGGATACAGAATACCTGATGAAGAAAAATAACTTATCACAAGTTGTGATAACCTAATGATGGCGAGCCGACAAAGCCCGCCATTTTTTATTCCACTTACCTAAACTAATGCTTTTTTTCCAGCTTCTTTAACCGTAAACCACTCCCATAGGCAGTCATTCCATCGGGCGGTTATTCCTTTTCATTTCTATATGCAAAAGTATTTACGGCTTCTTAACGTCTTTGAAAGTTCAAGTCCTAAAGGGTTTGATGTAAAAATCTTCCTGCTGCGCTTCGCCCAGAGAGTATTTTTCCACAAAAACTTGCAAAGACTAAAGCCTACACTTTCCTGCATATATGAAACGAAAACGACCGACCCGACGGAAAGACGCATATAAAAAAAGTCGGATTTACGAGAAGCAGGAAAAAAAGGTTATGAAACTCAACTCCCTCACCTCAAGAATCCGCATATATCTAAAAAATCAGAAGTTATGGAAGCAACAAGTTTAAGCGAAGCAAGGATTTATGTAGGTACATATGCAAAGTACAACGATGGCTCAATCGAGGGCAAGTGGTTTGACCTTTCCGACTTTTCGGACAAAGACGAGTTTTACGAAGCTTGTAAGGAGTTACACGCAGACGAAACAGACCCGGAATATATGTTTCAGGACTGGGAAAATATACCGGAAAATTTAATCGGTGAAAGTTGGTTGTCTGATAACTTTTTCGACATCCGGGATGCAATGGACGATTTAAGCGAAGACGAGCAGGAAGCATTTTTAGTGTGGTGTAATCACGGTTCACACGACCTATCGACCGAAGATGCAAACGACCTTATTTCTTCTTTCAGGGACGATTTTCAGGGCAAATATAACGATGAAGAAGATTATGCCTATGAAGTTGTAGAACAGTGCTACGAACTGCCGGAGTTCGCAAAAACATACTTCGATTATGAAAAGTTTGCCCGCGACCTATTTATGGGTGATTACTGGTTTGAAGATAGTTTCGTTTTTCGGGCTTCCTGATTATTCACTGGGCGGGGAAACCCGCCCACAAATCAAATTATAATGAAAACAAGCGGTTTATTCAGGTTATTGTTCCGGGTGGGGTTACTGGCTTCAGTAGTTTATTTTCTGTCCACTTCGGCGGGTATATGGGCAGTATTGATAATAGCGTTTTTCGTTATCCGCTTTATCCTGCGGTTATTCGTATCCGTACTGTATAGCCTTTTGATAGCTGCGGTTTTCATCGCCTTGTTACTCACTTTATTAATGTAAATATATGGAATCACTAAATAAAAACGGAGTGTCCACGACCCAAGAGCCGGGACAAGAAAAATATGTAACGTTCATTGCGGGAGCATTCAGGGGAACAGAATATTTTCAGTATGATTATCGCCATACGGATGGGGAACTTTTCTCTATATCAAAAACATGGAAGAGTGCGAGATAGCCAGCTAAAGATAACACTTATCTTTGGCTGGCTGTTTATTTTCTTTATTTCAAATTAGTGCTTATATATCATATTTAGAGTGCTGTATATAAATTTTCCTTCCCTTTAAATCACATTTTGAAGAATGTTTTACAGCTTCTTCTGCTTCACTTAATTTGTCAAATTCAACATAAGCAAAGCCTCTTATATATTTTGTTTTGTAGTCCCTCGGAATCTTAACTGAAACGACATTACCAAACTGTGAAAAAAAATCAGTTAATTCATTTTCATTAATTTTATATGGAATATTTGTTACGAAAATTTTTGAATAAGAAGAATCATCCAATAATGGGATTTTTGATTTTTCTGTAATTTCTTCCGTTTTTTCTTCTGTTTTTATTTCTGTTTTTATTTCAAAAGGAACAATGATTTCAAATTGTTTGATCGCTTTTTTGCTTGTTTTGGTTTTCTTTGCTAAACTATATGATTCATTTCTTGTTAGTTTTCTTTTCATTATCCCTAATTCTGTCAGGGACTCTATTAATTGTCTGTATTTATCTGTGTCTACAATGCCAACTGTTTCCCAAATATCATCAGCGGAAAAAAGTCTTCCATTAGTTCCTAATCGAATTATTGTTTTTTGTTCTCTTGATAGAGAAAGATGAGAGAAATTATCCAACCATAATTTTTCATCTTTTGTATATACATATTTTTGGAATAATTGAACAGTGAAAGTTTTGTTGTTCGAGTTAAAGTTAGGAGGTTGTAGATCATTGTTTCTCATTAAATCATATATTCTCCTAATTCCTTCTCCTAATTCACGCATAAATCCAATTTCTCTTAATCCTTTAGATATATTAGAGTTTCGTGATTGATGAACTCCTTTTTCACTTTGAATATCCTTAAGGTTTATTGAGGATAATAACTCTCCTGGACTTTGAATTTCCAATCTGTCTGTGTAAATGTAAACTTCAATTCCACGTCCTTCTATGCTATAATCTCTATGAGCAATGGCATTTATCAAGGCTTCCCTACATGCTAATTCGGGATATAGTATTTGGGTTTTAAATATTGCTTCTTTTGAAAATTTAGTTTCTGTTAGATGAGGCCTTAGGGAATCCCAACTAGATTCAATCAGATTCATTATATTATCAGATATTTCTTCATCATATATAACATTAAAATCTTCTCCGCTTTTTAGAGTGGTATCAGCAACTTTAATGATTCTTACTTGTAATCTGGGATGCCATTTTGTGGGTTTTTTAGCAAATAATAATAATGCAGCCTTTTTTAATTTTAGTTTATTTCCGTCAAATTCAGCAACATCTATATGCTGTAAAAATTTCTCTGGACTTATTTTGATAGATAGCTGATTTGTTATTTTGGTTATTAAATCAATATCTAGATCATTAATATTCGCATTGTCAACAAATTGTCTATCGTATTCTCTAGATACAATTTCTTCTCTTGAAAATAAAATTTCTTCAACAGAAATTGGTACAGATTCCAAATCTCGTCTTTGAATACATCTACCATCGGAAGTTAAATATACATATCTATTTCCTTTAGGTATTGAAAAGTATAGGATTTTTTTGCTCTCATATTCTATAATTTTCGATTTATAATTAGGTAAAGGTGTGTCTTTATGAATATTATTTTTAGGCGCATTAAGCAAAATTTCTAATTTTTCTTCCTTGTAATTTAAACCAGACACAATACCGCTATCTTCTACTCCAACAAGCAGTTCTCCTCCATCAGCATTAGCAAAAGCAACAAGGGTTCTTGCTATGTCATCACATACATCTTTTATGTCTCGATTTGTTTTGTTATCAGGAGTACCTTTTAATCCACTCTTGAATTCTCTATAATGACTTTCACCTAGCTCTAATGCTATTTCTATTCGTTCTTTTAATCTTAAAATCTCTAATTCCATAATAAAATCCGATCGTATTTTCGCAAAAATACCCATAAAAAAACACCTGACAAAATTTCTTTCCAGGTGTTTTTCAAGAGGTTGCCTAAATCGCTTATTTTTTCTGCTCTTCTTTCTCATTATTAAAAGCAAACGTTAGCTGTACCACCTGTCCGAAGCTGTCTTCAATATATACGTCGATTTGTTGCTGGTCGGTGGAAGCGGAAGTATAGTATAGGCGGAAAGTTTCGCCCGGAAGTAGGTACAAATCATTCGGAAGAAACATTGTTCCGTCCGCCATCCGCAGCGTACCTTTGCCATCCGGCTGAAAGTACCTGATGAAATACTTCGTATCTTCATAATAGCCTTCCCGCTGAAGTTGAAAACGTATCTCTGCCGTTTCGCCCATCTTAATCCGTTTTTGTACGGGCATCGTTGTTACCGTGAACGGGTAAACTTGCTGAATATCCAGCTTATCATCACAAGAAAACACCAGCAGCATTGCTCCCAGCAAGTACACCCCCATTAATATGTTTCTGATTATCTTTTTCATATCGCACTAATTTATTATGAATTTAAAACCGACCCCGAACTGTGTATGGAACTTTCCGATGGAAGAACCGAACAGCGCACGTTCACGGGCATTGATAAGGAAAACCACCCTGTCCGTAAGATAAGTTTCCAGTTCCAGCGTAGCAGCACCACCATACACAAAGGCATCTTTGTTTGTGAGTCTAGAACCATCGTATAGTTCCTTATCTCCCCAGTTACTTGTTTCATACCCGGCAAGAGCCGACAAGCCGAAGGACAAAAAGAATGTTTTCCGGCGGTCGGAAAGAATTTTGATATAATACCCGCCTTCGCCTGTAAACTGGCTTACCGGAACGGTTACATCCTTATATTCATACTCCTTATTGAAGTATTCCGCACCGACCACCCAACGGTTTCCGTTTTTGGTATAAGTGGAAAGCGCAGCACCGAAATAATATGCTGATTCCGGTTTACCGGGCTTCTTAAAGCCATCCGCCATTCCGCCCGTAAGCTGGATTCCCTTTTGTCCGGGCAGGTAACGTTGTGCGTGTGCCAGGTTAAAAGTCTGGCACAAACACAACACTGCTATAACACAGATTAACTTCTTCATCTTACTTGATTTTTAGTTCGTTAATCACTCTGGCGTTCACAATATCCGAACTTTCGATACGAATATTTTGGTGACGGCCACCGTTCTTTTCGACCAGCTCTACCACCAGTATCTTATCATCCGGGATCGTGAACTTTGGTAAGGTATAGACTGTGCGGATAGTGGACTTTCCACCTATGGTAATCACTTCGTTAAAACTGCGGACAGGATAAAGCACCGATTCCTGAATGGCAGTACGCTTTGCCACCTTCTTATCGACAACCTTAAATTTGATAAAGTCCGTGTCAAACGGAACATTGGAAGAGTTCTTCGCCTGTGTATGGAAATAGAACATCCCATTATGTACATAGATTCCCTTGATTAAGAACTGTATTCCGAAACGCTTGCATCCCAAGTGGCGTATTTCTCTATCGTTATTTCTATAGATAGACTGCATTATCAGCTTCACCAGCAACGGCGATTCATTACCCAGTTCACGGAAGTAAATGTTCATCCGGGTATGGGAGTAATCGATTATGCTTTCATTCTCAAGGAAATCTTTCATTTCGATGTTTAGCATTTCCGGTTCATTGGCATATTTGGCGTTGAAGGAATAAAAACTGCCATCCTCACAGATAACCGAAAAGTTGGTTTCTCCCGGAAAACCTTCGGTAGCAGCTTTTACACGGATAACATTTTCCGCCCCATCTGCTTTTCCTGCGATAAGGTGGGTAGAACCCAAATCCACGTATTTGACAGTGGAAGGGAAAATAATGTGTACTGTTTTTGCAAACGTTACCTGAACACCGTAAGGCGTAACCATTTGCCCGTAAGGAAATTTTTGGGTGATACCCTGAAACAAATCGTTGCTTTGCGCTTTGACTGTTACCGCACCGATAACCAGTGCAAACATGATAATTAACTTTTTCATTACAAATTGATTTTTAGTTGCCGTTAGCAGGTGGATAGCCCGCTTCCCGGCGGATTAATAATTGAGAAATTTTTTGATAAATCCGGCTGCACTCGGCATAGCTCAAACAAGTTTGGCTCTGCGCTCATTTGCGCGGATTTTGTGGTTGTTATTACTGTTTTGTGAATAACATTACTTTGTAATCGGCTTTCAGATTTACTTTTACCGTCCTGAACTTCTTTGACAGGTATTGCGACCCGCCTTGCAGAACGCCCCTTGTCAAATCCGAAACGATGGCAGCCCCCGCATTTTGATTGACGGTAAAGCTTGAGCCCAGCCCAGCCCCTATATTTGCCATACCTTCGTTCAAGGCTTGCATTTCCAGCGAGGACGGAACGGATAAACCTTTCTGCCCGTCCGAATCATAGACCACCAATTCAACCGGAATGATATTACCTTCATATTCCAATGAAGAGATATTAATATCCATGCGCTCACCCTGAACCCGTGCCGTTCCTGATAACAAGCTATTTTTCGGCATCCTGATATGACCCGCCTGTAACGGCTCTAACAGGCGAAGCCGGACATTCTGCCCGTCCATCACCGACTGGTCTTCATGGATACAGGCAAGAATCGTATTCTTTCCCATTAACGACCCGGTTCCGACCGCCGTATTAAATCCATAATTGCGGGGCTGGCTGTACGCTGCGATAAACTCCGCATCACTCATAGGTACTTGCAGTCCTGAAACGGTTTGTTCCGTTACAGCTTGCACAGGCAACGCCTGAACCTTTCCCTGTATGGATGCGGTTGGCGTTACCTGCTTTACTGCCTGTTCCTGTCCACCATTCATATATTTGGCAGCCAGTTCATAGGATTTTTCAAGTAGTGCCAGTTGTTCATCCGCCGTACTTTGGGTATTTTCCCGTTCGTATAGCCGAGATTCCAGTTCTTCAATCTTCCGCGCCAGTTCTTCTTTTTCCGGGTCTTCTTTGGGTGTTTCATAAAAACTTCCCAACTGTCGATTTATATCCTGATAGGCATAAGCCGAAGATTGGACATAAGAACCATTGCGGGAAGAACCACCGTAGTAACTCCGGCTGTTACTTGCTGGCTGTTCTTCCGGCAGGTCGGCTGTCAGGCTCAAGTTATCCGTAACCTTATTTTCTTCACCCAATGTAAAGCCGAAGTCCTGCAAAGAACGCATCCGGTCTTCCTGTTTCGATTTCATGGATTCCTGTTCGTAAGCCGTCTTTTTATCGCCATATATCCCGTCTTCTTTGGGTAGTGGTATATCGGCATTGAAACCGCCGATTTCGTCCGGCTTTACTTCGTCTTTTGAGGATGGGGCAAATATCAGCCACATACATCCGGCAAAAGCAAGGAACATCAACGGGAAGATGAAAAGCTTCTTGCGTTTCTGTAATTCCTGCGGGGAAAGCTGTTTTTTCTCTTTCCCTTCTTTGTTGTTACTTGTTTCCTGATTCAAATTCTGATTCTGTTCCATATTTTTGTAATTGATAATGATTTATACTGTCTTTCCGTTCCAGTTCCAAGCGTTCAATGTGCCTTATCTCCATAAATTCTTTCTCTGCACTCTTCTTTCCTATATTATATATAGAAGAAACTGTCCAGTAAATAGATAGGATACTACCGCCGAGAATAAAGGTTATGATAATGATTATCCGGGCATCTTTCGACAGGCTTCCGCAAGCATAACGCAGCTTATCGTCTATCCAGTCCCGCAGGTTTGTTAATGATTTCTTTACCATAGCCTTACCGTTTTAATGCCTGTAAATCTTTATTTTCCGTAATCTCAAAAGCTTCAATGGTAAAGCCATGCGGGTTGTTATCACTCCTTACGGAGTTCAGCAACCGACATCGGGTAATAAGGCTTCTTTCGGTAACACTGCTTTCCCGGATAATCATTTGCCGGGCATAGGTCGCCACCTGATAAGGATACTGGTCGAAGTTGCATATTACACTGTCCACTTGTACCGACTGGTTGATGTTTCCGGAAATGATACGGTTATAATACCCCTTTTCGGATAAGTCCTTATAGTAGTTGAAAGCACTTTTATCCGTCAGGTACAATGAACGCTGTATGTTCGATTCAATGGCGTTCTTATCCGGCGAAAGGGTAAAAAAGAGTTCGTGGAAACGTTTAACGTGTTCCCTTGCTTCTACCGGGCGATTTTGCGACAAGTCCTGCGAAAGTGCCAGCATAAGGGATTTACCCCCATCGAGGACGTAAATCTTTTCACGCTGCTTTTCTGCAAAACTGTACGAGTTCCAAAGGGCATAGCCCACAATCCCGGCACACAGGCATACAAATACAATCCCGAACAGGCGTATTTGTTTGAAACTGGTTTCTATATTTTTTAAACTTTTAAACTCCATATTTTTACTGTTTATTTTTTAATTAATTTTCCGGCGATGTTTCCACCTACTGCCCCGGCTGCTGCGCCCGCAAGGTTTCCGCCACCACTTGCTGTTTTAGAAAGATTCCGGTTCATACCACCCAGTCCGCCAGCCTGAATAATCCAGTTGGATACGGTCGGAATGGTAAAGTATCCTACAATTCCGATAATCATAAAGATGATGTAAACCGTATTGGAACTGTCGGGTATAAAACTGGGGTCGTCCAATAACTGCAAATCACGTTCAAGCATCAAAACCTGAATCCGGGCAAGAATAGAACTGAATAAATCCGATACGGGAAGCCATAGGTACACGCTTACATAGCGTGTTATCCATTGTGTTAAGGTAGATTGGAAACCATCATAGACCGATATTGCAAAAGCAATCGGGCCAAGTATGGCTAATACAATCAAATAAAACGTCCGTATCGTATCAATGACAAGGGCAGCAGCCTGAAAGAGAATTTCCAGCAGTTCCCGAAACCAGTCCCGGACAGCTTTCTTTATATTGTAAGAAGCCCTTTCCATATACATCCCCATTGTCGTAATCATATCCGAAGGCGACCAGCCCAGTTCGTCCAGTTGCTTGTCGAACTCTTCATCGGAAACGAGGAAGGCAGTTTCAGGATTCCGAAGCATAGCTTCATACTCCTTTTTATCTTTTAATTCCCGGTACTTATTCATATCGAAAGTTTGACCTTCCAGTATGTTATGCGTTCCTTTCACTACCGGGGACATTACGCTATTAATCGTTCCCAGTACGATAGTCGGAAAGAACATAATGCACAGACCGATGGCGAAAGGTCGCAGAAGCGGGTACACATCTATCGGCTCGGCTCTCGATAAGGCTTGCCATACTTTCGCTGCCACATAGAACAATGCACCCAGCCCCGCCACACCTTTGGCAACCCCTGTCATGTTACTGCACAGGGGCATCATATCCACATAGAGATTTTTCAGAATCTCATGCAGGTTTCCCCAATCAACGGCTAACAACGTCATAATTACCAGTATCTATCGTTAGCAGTTCCATACAGA
The DNA here is from genome assembly GCF_010500995.1 of Bacteroides sp. 224. Classification (GTDB taxonomy): domain Bacteria; phylum Bacteroidota; class Bacteroidia; order Bacteroidales; family Bacteroidaceae; genus Bacteroides. Next base: position 24,589 of record NZ_QVMK01000030.1, read on the forward strand.
GCCATTACACGGTCGGTGTCGCTGATTTTCTTTGCCCGCAGGTAAGACACGGATATGTTTTTACGGGTATAATAAGAAACCAAGTTCCGGTAATTCAACACAGAACTATATGCTTTGTCTATCCGTTCCATACGTTCAGCATCGGTCATGGAAAGCCCGTTGATATTCACTACATTTTTCAGTTCCGTAAGTACATCCGAACTTTCTTCCAACAGTTTGGAATATCCGAATGCAATGGCATTGAGTTCTTCCGGTCGGAAGTTCTTATCCGATAACATTAGCTGAAAGTTGGTTACATATATATCCGTAATCTCGCCGAGCAGAAGCACAGTTTTCTGTACTTTGCGGGCATCCTTCACCAAATTATTTACCGATTTCAAGGCATCATAATATTGCTTGCCTTGGTCGTACAATTTTTTAGTTTCCTTGAAAGTATCCAGTGTATTACTGACAGTCTTTGATGTCTGTGCAATTTCTTTGGTAGTATTGACAATACCTTGAGCCAAATTTGTCGGGTCGATTACCGCCCATTGTGCGCTGGCATTACCTACGAACAGGCAAAGTGTCACAGCTAACATCATTATTTTTGTTTTCATTGCTTTAATTTTTTAATTGTTTCTTACTTCTCACATACTCACCACCGGAGGATAACAGTATCCGGTCGGTTTCGTTATCATAGCTTATCAGTATCGAAAATCCCGTTTCAATAAACAGGTATCCGTCCTTTTCTATGATTTGGTAGGTTTCCGCACTGGTTTCGCCCCTGCGGGTTCTTCGTTGCATGGTTACTTTATAGCCATCCGCACTTTCAAAGACCGTGAACGATGGTCGGTTCATAACGCTTTCCCAATGTCCGCACATGGTTTTCAGTCGATCGGCGTTGGTTTCCTTACAGGAAGACAAAGCCAACAGGATAACACATAGAAGCACCGGGAAGATGATTTTTATTTGTTTCATAATGAAGTGATTTTAAATTCATATTCTTTTTTTGTACAGTATGTTACAGGCTTTAACCGTATTGTATTGTCGGCTCTGCTATACCATAATTCATACATCATTTTATCCATAGTGAAATAAAATTCACCGTTATTTACATGGTGGATAAAATGCTTTATTTTGCCTATCTTCTTTCCCCACTTATAGGTTTTATGAAAGGTTATGAAGCATTTGCCACCACCGGAAAATATTTGAAATTCCGTTCCGTTTTCAGTAACCCAGTTCCCGCATATATCAGCAAATCCGATAGGTTTGCTGTCTTTTGTTGTTCTTTCCATACGCTTAATCAGGATTACACTTGCTTTCGGCAAGCTGTTTAATAGCCAGTTCAAGGTCGCCATCCAGCCTTTCGGCAAGTTGGAACAGTTCGAGTTTTTCAGTTTCTTCCGTTGTAAATGCGTAATATTCTTCTAAACTCACTTCTGTAGCATACACAGCCGATTGTACGCCACCCAGTCCTACCCATACTTCTTTGTACTTCCGTCCCGGATGATTCGCCATGTTGATGGAAAGTATTTGCGCCTTTTCCTTATCGGTCAAACCCAGCATTGCTTGTATGCTATCGAACTTGTTCATGTATTTGCGCTGGTCGAGCAGAATTTTACAGTCGGAGTTCGTAATGATGGATTCTTTCACAATGGGAGAATGGACAATATCGTCCACTTCCTGTGTTACTACCACCGCTTCGCCGAAGTATTTACGCACCGTTTTGAACAGGTATTTCAGGTAATGTGCCATACTGTCTTTAGCGATAGCCTTCCACGCTTCTTCTAAAAGCAGCATTTTACGGATACCCTTTAACCGCCTCATTTTATTGATAAAAACTTCCATTAAGATGATGGTAACCACCGGAAAAAGGACGGGATTATCTTTGATGGCATCCACCTCAAAAACAATGAAGCGTTTGTTCAACAAGTCCAGTTCTTTATCCGAGTTCAGCAGGTAATCGTATTCGCCACCTTTATAGAAAGGTTGCAACACGAACAGGAAATTATCAATATCGAAATCCTTTTCCCTGACGTTCTGTTCGTTCAGGTTATTCCGGTATTCATTTTTGATAAATTCGTAAAAGGAATTGAAGCTGGGTACAATGGATTTATCCTGTGTTATCAGGTTGATAAAGTCGCTTACAGCATTGGATAAGGCAACGCTTTCCGCCCCGGTGGGCTTTTCATGTTCCTGTTTCCATAAGGTCAGGATAAGCGTTTTGATGGATTCCCGCTTCTCAATATCGAAGATGTTATCTTCGGTATAGAATGGATTAAATGAAATCGGGTTATCTTCGGTATATGTAAAATACACGCCATCTTTTCCGCCAGTCTTCCGGTGGATTAATTCGCATAATCCCTGATAGGAATTTCCGGTATCCACTAACAGGACGTGTGTACCCTGTTCGTAATACTGGCGTACCATGTGGTTGGTGAAGAAGGATTTTCCACTTCCGCTTGGCCCAAGAATGAATTTATTACGGTTCGTAATAATTCCTTTTTTCATGGGCAAATCGGAAATATCAATGTGAAGCGGTTTTCCGGTGAGCCTGTCCACCATCTTAATCCCGAAAGGACTGGGTGATGATTGGTAGTTCGTTTCTTCCGTAAAGAAGCACAAAGCCTGTTCAATGAAGGTAAAGAAGGATTCTTCCGCCGGAAAATCGGCTTCATTGCCGGGGATACCCGCCCAGTAAAGGGTCGGGGTATCCGTTGTATTGTGGCGGGGCTTGCACTCCATCAAGGCAAGCTGGCTTCCCACGTCATTCTTGATATGCTTTAATTCTTCCTTATCATCCGCCCATGCCATTACGTTGCAATGGCAGCGAACAGAGGTCAAACCCTGACTGTGCGCTTCGTTTAGGTACTCTTCTATCCACTCTTTATTCACCTGATTGGAACGGCTGTATTTAGACAGCGAGTGCATATTGCGGGCTTGCTTCTCAAAGCGTTTCAGGTTTTCCGCATGGTCGTCTATAAAGATATACTGATTATAGATATGGTTACAGGAAAGCAATACGCCCACAGGTGAAGCGAACGACAAACGGCAGTCGCTACGGTCAGTGGACAGCTTTTCGTAACGTGAATCAGTAGTAACCGCACCCGGCAGGTCTTCTACATCCGAAAGCGTATGTAAACACAAGGTATTGTCGCCGATACGCATATCTTCGAGATTCAGTTGCATATCCAGTAAGGTAGTCGTATCGCTTTGCGACAGGGAAAAGTATTTTTCGATAATCCCAGCTTTTTCCGGCGTTCCGGTAATCTCATCCGAGTTCAGGCGGGTAAGGGTGATAAATCCCGAATCGTTCATAATCCGTTCAAACTGCCCGACCGATTCCAAAAATTTCGTTACTGTTTCCTTATCCTGAATTTCCTTTGGAATGATGAAGCCCCGGCAAAGCGTATTAAAATTACTTTGGGTACGGCTTCTTTCCTTTGTGGTTTTTGTCAGGAACAGGTAACAGGTATGATTCAGGAACGGTCTTTCATTGAAATGCCGTTCAAAACTGCGGGACAGGAAACTTAACCCATCCTTTTGGATTTCAGGGGTATAGTTTTCTTTGATAAACCAGTCCTGTTTATGTACAATACTGTAATCGGGTAATACTTTGATTGCCTTATGCCAAGCAGAATGTATCGCTTCGTATTCAACCCCGGTAACAGTGAATAGTTCGGGTAGCTCTACCCGGAACGCCACTGTAACATCGGCATCCTTACTGATGATACAATCGTGTTCGGCTGCCAACAGGGGAAATTTGCTTTCCAACGTGGCTGCTTTTAATATATTCCTCATGCGTTCTTCTGTCTTTTATAGGTGAATAATCGGGGGATAGCCCGGCGGTTGATGATATACCGGGGATGGCTTCTGCGGGCGGTTACTTTCATAAGACCGTGTGTGCCGTATTTGTCATTTAGCATAAAAGTGAAGTACACAAGAGCCGAAGCCGCTACGACCCCGAACCCAATGCAGACCCACTGGTTTATACCTATCATATACAGAATGATGAACAATACGAAGACGGCAAGTAGCCCGCCTGCAAAAATGAACAGGTATTGGCTGCGAAGCCCTTTGAACTCCGCAGGTTTTCCAATCCCCCTGTTAATTGAATAGCTAATCATACTCCTATGATTACAGGAAGAATGAACGAAGAATGGTGGCAGCTACAATCAGGAAGATACAAGCCCCGAACCAGCTTGCAGCAGTTTTGCTTGTATCCGGGTCGCCTGAACTAAACTTGTTATATACTTTTACGCCCCCAATCAAACCAACGACAGCACCAATAGCGTACACCAATTTTGTCGCCGGGTCGAAATAACTGGTAACCATGTTGGTGGCTTCTGTAATACCACCTACGCCGTTGCCCTGCGCAAATGCGGAAGTAGCAGCCAAGACGATGGCTGCGGAAAGAAATATTTTCTTTTTCATTATAAACTTGATTTTATGATGCCGGAAAGCGGGTGGATAGTCCGCTATTCCGGCGGGATTAATAATTGAGAATTTTTGTGGTTGGTCTTTCGACCTTTTGGAATGATTAAGTCCAGCTAACCGTAATCTTTTTCTTTCATACCTGATTTGTTTTTAAAGGTTCTACATATAGTCGCTCATATCGAACGCCTGTAAATCTTCGGGGTTGGTTTCGTTTGGCGGGGCGATAAATACTGCATCGTATTTACCCAGCATTTCCGCCACCCGTACCATGCCCCCGTTTATCTGTTCCATCATTGTATTATACAGGCTGGTTTGTTGCATAACTGACAGTGTTTGCAGGGCTTTTCGTTCCTCTTCTTCCGGGACTTCCTGCTGCCTGACGACCTGTACCGCCTGTGCCATTTCTTCAAAGGAGATACCCCGTGCCGACTGACCTTCACCGCCTGTGATAAGTGCGATTTCTTCCGATTCCAGTTCATCTTCCGGTACTTCATCTTCATACTTCATTTCAAATTCAACATCCATCGGCTGTGGGGTATCTTCCGTGTCAGCCGGGGCAAATATAGAAGCATTATCAACCCCTTTAGAAAACTGGCTTTCAGTGTCTTTAGATGGCGTTACTTGTCTTAACCGGAAGGTTGTTTTTCCAACGACAGCCCTTTCGGTCTTATGATTTCTGGAACTATCGGAAGGGGGGCTGTTCGTTTTCTTCCTGAACCGACACAGCAGGACGAGGTAATAAAGGACAACCCCTGCTATCATTAATTTTAGTATCATATCGGGCTTTCAAAAGTTTTCTTATACAGTTCGTTGATTTCGTCCTGATACTGGTCGAAGTGATTCAGGATAATTGTTTCCACATAGCTGCTTACAGTCGCTTTGCGTTCACCGATAACCATTACTATTTTCATAAGCTTTTCATGGGTGGAACGGCTTACATATATCGGCTGGCGGTCGGGAAGTTCCATTTTTTGAAAATAAGTTTCCCGGTAATCGGCAGGGGTACTTTTCTTCCGGCGGGTAGTTTCCCTGATGGGTTTTGCTTCCGGTTGCCGGACTGGTTCTTCCACAGTTTCCTGTATTATTTCCGGTTCTGCGGGGATTTCCGGTGTATCCGGTTCTTTACTTACTGTTTTAGGTGGGATTTCCTGTTTCACGGGTAAACCCTGTGAAATGATTTCCTTCATAAAATCTTCATCCACCTGTACTTTTTCCTGTTTTGCCATATTAGTATAGTTTTATAATGTATCCGATTTCAGCCACCAGTTCTTCAAGGTTGCTGCCTTTTATCATTCGCTTATCCGCAGGGAACAGAGTGGAACGGAAGACAGAAGTCTTATCACCGGACAGTTCCTTTTTGTAGCGTTTGGTATCCGGGATAAAAGTTTTCATAAGGGGTAATTTCAGTTCACCGATAGTATTTTCATAAATTCCATACAGGTCGGTTTTCTCCCTGCCATCGACCTGATTCCAAAACAGATGCAAGCCCTGTATCCGGTAAGCTTCATTCTGTACCAGCAGGTTGTTTACTGTCATGGCGAATGAAAGGCTGCTTTCCAGTACCACCCGGTCGGCGGTAATCGGTGTAAAGATGTAGTCCATAGAAGCCAGCGAACTGATAATACCTTCGCTGTTCACCGTTCCCGGTAGGTCGAAAAAGACCACATCCATTTCCATCGGCTTTGTTTTCAGGAACTCTTCGGCTATACTGATGGCAGCTTCGGGAGTGCTGCACAAGACCGGATAGGCTTTCTTTCCCAATGCTTTGAACTGGTTAAAGGCAAGCACCTTGTAATTGGCATCGTTGTTTACCTGTTCACCGTCCCGTTTACGCATGGCACTGATACTGTGTTGCGGGTAGTCGCAATCGACAACCGCCACATTGTAGCCTTTCAGGTAATAGAGATAGCTTGCCACCAATACCGTGAAAGTGGTTTTACCGACCCCGCCTTTTTGGGTGGAGAAGGCAACGAATAATGTTTCTTTCTTCATTTCTTTGATTTTTAATTTGTTAATTCAGGTTCGTGTTGTAATTCCAGACAGAGTGATGATTCTCCGTTTTTTCGAGAAAAATTTCTTCCAACCACCTTAAACCGAAAACCGGACGTTTCACCTTCCGGCAGATGCAGGAGACAAACAAAGTTTAGGTATGACGTTTGGTCATTTTTTGTGATGTTGTTTTCATCATCAATAACCACGTAATCTCCAATGTGGGGTATTTCACACATGGCAACCATAATAGCTTCGGGAATTGAATCTCCGTTTTCATTTTTAATAACTACAAAAAATTCCTTCATGACTTCATTGTTTAATTAGTTCTACATTTCTATATCTAAATCTTTCTTTATTCAAATAATCCTATCAACCTGCCAATAATTCAATCTGTATTTCAGTCTTGAGATATGGAAGTATTTACTTCCTGACAGATTGTTTTATTGATAGCTTGAAATATTGATTTCAGTATTTCTTGCTTTCCTGAAATCAGTAAACCAGTCTTTATTCATTCCGATATTTCAATCGGCATTTATCGCTTTACTTATCTATTTCAATGCTGATTCTGACCGCAAATAAATGGAGAAAAACCGTCCGTTTTTGAAAGTGGCTTCGGATGGCTTTAGATGGCTTCGCTTGTCCTATAATGTGCTATGGCACAGCATAATTAATCCCTGTTACTTTGCACCGGAATCTTATCTGAACCGATAAAAAGGTATTTGTTCAATAGCTTCCCGGAGTTCATTTATCTTATGGCTAACTGCTAATCCGTCCTATGACGGATTTTATTTGCGCCGTGCAAATAGCAAGGTGTGTCCTCAGCAGCTTGAAATTCTTTCAGCAGCTTACAACCCCTTGCCCGGACAAGCCGGGATGGGTTGTACTCCGAAGTCGTAAACCCTTTAAAGAATAATGGTATGGGAAAAGAAAAAACGAATGTGCCACAATCCGGTGGCAAAGGACGAAAGCCAAAGGCAGACCCGGCAGTTTTCCGGTATTCGGTCAGCTTTAATGCGACCGACCATGCCCGTTTTTTGGCTCTCTTTGAACAGTCCGGTATGCGGACGAAAGCGCATTTTATCACAGAAAGAATCTTTGGCGGTTCATTCAAAGTGATAAAAATTGATAAGGCAGCAGTCGATTATTACACACGCCTGACAACTTTTTACGCTCAATTCCGGGCAATCGGCGTAAACTATAATCAGATTGTGAAGGCTCTGAATACCAATTTTACTGAAAAGAAAGCTCTTTCTTTTCTCTATAAATTGGAAAAAGCAACCGAAGAACTGGTGGTATTAAGCCGGAAAATTATCGAACTCACACAGGAATTTGAACAGCGATGGTTGCAAAAATAAATGTGGGAAGTTCGCTTTTCGGTGCGCTGGCTTACAATCAGAATAAGGTTGATGAAGAACAAGGCAAGGTACTTTTCAGCAACCGAATGTTTGAAAGTGAAGATGGTAATTTCAACATCCAGCGTTGCATGGAAAGTTTTGAAATGCACCTGCCCCAAGACATCAAAACTGAAAAGCCCATAATTCATATATCCCTGAATCCGCACCCGGACGATAAACTTTCGGATGAACAGCTATCGGAGATTGCACAGGAATATATGGAGAAGCTGGGCTATGGTAATCAGCCCTACATGGTTTACAAGCATGAAGACATCGACCGCCACCACCTGCATATCGTATCCCTACGGGTGGACGAGAACGGCAAAAAATTGAATGATAAGTTTGAACACCGCCGGAGCAAGGACATTACACGGGAACTGGAAGCAAAATACGGTCTGCATCCTGCTGAAAAGAAACAACAGCAGGAACACTATCAGTTCCGAAAGGTCGATTATGCTGCGGGTGATGTAAAGCACCAGCTTTCCAATACGGTTAAAGGTGTGGTAAATACTTACCAGTTCCAAAGCATCGGGGAACTGAATACCCTGTTATCATTATATAATGTACGGGCGGAAGAAATCAAAGGCGAAGTCCGGGGCAAGGCTTATAATGGTATTGTCTATTCCGCAACCGATGATAAAGGCGAAAAGCTGGGTAATCCCATCAAGTCTTCCCGGCTGGGTAAGTCGGTCGGTTATGAAGCATTGGAACGCAGGATAGGACAAGCAGCAACCAAATGGAAAGACGGTAAACTGAAAGCCAATATCAAAGGTCGGGTAAGCGAAGCGTTGAAAGCTTCCGGCTCAAAGGAACAATTTGAAAAGAACCTGAAAGATAAAGGAATTGAAGTCGTATTCCGGCAGAACCCGGAAGGGCGCATATATGGTGCAACCTTTATCGACCACGAAAACAAAGCTGTCCTGAACGGCTCTCGTTTAGGAAAGGAATTTTCAGCCAATGTATTTAATGACCTGTTTAGAGAATCCCATGTAAACGAGGGACACACAAAACAGGCTGTTCCGAAAGAACCGTTCACACCTTCGGCAGAACCGTTCGTGCCGTCAGAACGGCAATCCGAAAACGGGGAATCTACAATCGGAAGCCTTTTCAGCATCCTGCCCGGTGGCAGCGATTCATCGGCAGGGAATGATAAAACCCCGCCAACTCCCAAGAAAAAGAAAAAACGCCGTTACGGACGGCAGATGTAATAATAATCTAAAAAATAATCAATTATGCAGAATGAAGATGATTTAAGAGGACTTGCCAAAGTCATGGACTTTATGCGGGCAATCAGTATTTTATTTGTGGTAATCAACATTTACTGGTTTTGTTACCAGTCGATAGTAAACTGGGGTATCAATATCGGCGTACTCGATAAGATACTATTAAACTTCCAGCGAACCGCAGGACTGTTCAGTCATATCCTGATAACAAAGGTATTTGCAGTGGTATTCCTTGCCTTGAGTTGTTTGGGAACAAAAGGAGTGAAGGAAGAAAAGGTAACATGGACAAAGATTTACGTTTTTCTTGCTATCGGTTTTATCCTGTTTTTCCTGAACTGGTGGTTATTGTATCTACCATTACCACTTTCGGCAAACGCTACCTTTTATATCCTGTCAATGGCTGGCGGATACTTATGTTTATTGGTCGCTGGGGTATGGATGTCCCGGCTACTCAAAAACAATATGATGGACGATGTTTTCAATTTGGAGAACGAAAGCTTCATGCAGGAAACCCGCTTGATGGAGAATGAATATTCAGTGAATCTTCCATCACGTTTTTGGTATAAGAAGAAACAACATAAGGGATGGATAAACGTGGTAAACCCGTTCCGGGCTACTATTGTGCTGGGAACTCCCGGTAGTGGTAAATCCTACGCAGTGGTAAATAATTACATTAAACAACAGATAGAGAAGGGTTTTGCACTCTATTGCTATGATTATAAGTTTCCTGACTTATCGGAAATCGCATATAATCACCTGATGAACCATTCGGATGCTTATAAGATAAAGCCCACGTTCTATGTTATCAATTTTGACGACCCACGCCGAAGCCACCGATGTAACCCTATCAATCCGGCTTTTATGACAGACATATCGGATGCCTACGAATCGGCATACACCATTATGCTGAACCTGAACCGAAGCTGGATTCAGAAGCAGGGCGACTTCTTTGTGGAATCCCCGATTATCTTACTGGCTGCGATTATTTGGTTTCTCAAGATATATAAAGACGGAAAGTATTGCACGTTCCCGCACGCCATAGAGTTCCTGAACCGGAAGTATGCAGATACATTTGTTATCTTGACTTCCTACCCGGAACTTGAGAATTATTTAAGTCCTTTCATGGATGCGTGGGAATCGCAAGCGCAAGACCAGTTACAGGGGCAAATCGCATCGGCAAAAATACCATTGTCAAGGATGATAAGCCCGGCACTTTACTGGGTAATGACGGGTGATGATTTTACGCTGGATATTAACAATTCGGACGAACCGAAAATACTTTGTGTCGGCAACAATCCCGACCGTCAGAATATCTATTCGGCAGCACTGGGACTGTATAACAGCCGTATTGTAAAGCTGATTAATAAGAAGGGACAGCTTAAAAGTTCGGTTATCATTGACGAGTTACCAACCATTTATTTCCGGGGATTGGATAATCTGATAGCTACCGCCCGTTCCAATAAAGTAGCAGTCTGTTTGGGTTTTCAGGATTACAGCCAGCTAACAAGGGATTATGGCGATAAGGAAAGTAAGGTAATTCAAAATACGGTTGGAAACATCTTTTCCGGGCAGGTCGTGGGAGAAACAGCAAAAACATTGTCAGACCGTTTCGGGAAGGTATTACAGAAACGCCAGTCCATGACAATCAACCGTCAGGATAAATCTACCTCAATCAGTACACAGATGGACAGCCTGATACCTGCCAGTAAAATATCCAATCTTACACAGGGGATGTTCGTGGGTGCGGTCAGTGACAATTTTGATGAACGGATAGAGCAAAAAATTTTCCATGCTGAAATTGTAGTGGATAACGAGAAGGTAAAACGTGAAACTGCCCGCTATGAAAAGATACCGGAGATTATCGACTTTCGGGATGCAGATGGCAACGACCTGATGAAAGAACAAATCCAACTTAATTACGACCGGATAAAGCAGGATGTAAAGCAGATTGTCATTGATGAAATGGAACGCATCAAGAATGACCCGAATTTACAGCATTTGGTGAAGGGGGAAGAATAAATCCCCATGATATTGCGTGGAGAACAGCAGCTATATTTCTAAAAATAATATAGTTGCTGTTTTTGCTTCTTATTCCTAAGAACTTCTTAATTTTGCAAAATTATTGACTTCCATTAAGAGAGTTACAATGAAGCTATCAAAAAAAATAAAGTTAGAATTATACAATCTTCTGAATAAAGAAGCCAATGCTTTTGGTGATAACGGGGATGATGGTATAATTCCATTCCTGAGCGATATATGGGATTTAAGTTCCATGAAATCAGAAGATAATAGATATAATAATGCTTTAGGTGATTTTATTCAGCATCTTATTAGAAATGATGATTATAGTTATGACTATGTCTTTCAGGAACGCTTAAAATTACTAGATGATGATGAGAAATTTTCTTTATTTATTGAAACTGTTTTGCAACCGAAATATAGGGATGGAGAAGATGATATTTTCAAGTACGTTTTATTGATAAACCCTTATTTAGAGAAAGAGGGCTATACATTGATTCTTCAAGACTATGATAGCGATGGATACCCATTGTATAAATTAGGGGTAATTCCTAAAGAAAATATACCTACTGACATAAAACCAAACGATATTATTTTTTATGTTGAAAAAAATCCATCAGGGAGAAGTGACCGGGTTCGTTCACATACAAAACCTCAAATATTTCCATCTTTTGTTTTAGTTTATGATAGTTGGGATGACTTCAGTGTAAAAAGTACCTACCATCTATTTTATTATGATAGTGAAAATGACAATCCGGTTAGTATTGGTGGGGTGAAAATAATATATCAAAATGAATCAAAAACGAATGAATACTTGCCAGATAACTTCAAACTGTTAAGTGATGATTTTTGTTCTTTGGGACAAGAAGAAGAATACTATAATGAACTAAGAAACACTTTAAAAAAGAGATTTGACAGTGTATTGTATGCGTTAAAAGATGCTGCATTTTATCCTGATATACAGGATAAATTTGAACGGAATGGAAATTTTAAAGAATCTTTAATTCGATTTGACGAAGCCGAAAGATTGTTGAGAGAAGCTCGATATAGGATATATGATTACGACTTATCAAATCTTTATAGTTTTAAATATCAGTTTAAGCCTGCTTTTTCAAAAGATTCTGTTGATATTAATTTTGAATTTAGCAGTAATGATTTTATTTCTAATAGGATATATGCTTTAATTGGAAAAAATGGGACAGGAAAAACACAGTTAATAACATCCTTGCCACTAATGATTTCTGAAAAAAAAGTTGATTTTTTTACTCCTAAAACACCTCTTTTTAGTAAAATTATTGCTGTTTCATATAGTATTTTTGATAGATTCAAAATTCCAAAAAAGACAAGCAGTTTTAATTATTATTATTGTGGAGTTAGAAAAGACGAAAACGAACAATTCACAGAAAAAGGATTGGCTCTAAGATTTCACAATACATGGAAAAAAATAGAAACTTTAGAAAGAATAAATAAGTGGCGAAAAATCTTACTTACATTCATCGATGAAGAGTTGATAAATTTATTTTTAGTTGAGCGAGAAGATGAAGAATTAACCTCTCGACACAACCGCTATAAAGTTGATGTTAAAAGATTCAATGATGTAAAAGATAAGTTGAGTTCTGGACAAGCGATAATTCTATACATCATAACCGAAATTGTGGCAAATATTAGATATGATTCTCTTCTTCTATACGATGAACTGGCGAAAACGGAGCATTCCCACCCACTTCAATCGGTTCAATGCACCCACTTTTTGGGTTGAAAAAGGCTTAAAAAGGGCTTAAAAAACGGAGTATATCCGTTCATTTTTGCCAAAATCGCCTCAAATCGCCTCAAAAA
>NZ_QVMK01000031.1 GCF_010500995.1 Bacteroides sp. 224
ATCTCACGAATCCGAAAATGAAAAGCGTGAGCATCGTTGGACTTCTTTTCTTTCATTGGTTGAGTCGTTAAAGAGTCAACCATATCTACAAAAAGACAACTCTGCTCAAAACGCGCTATACTCTTTTCCAAAAGAATAACCGGATTATAGGATAACTTAGCCTTGCGTAAACCTTCAATCCCTAAATCCTCTTCTCGATTTATATAGGTATATTGTTCGGGGATGCGTTGAGCAAATTCCTGGTTAATCATGGGGTAAGCTCCTTCTATTAGTGTGTCTGCCTTTTCCACATGCACTCCAAAGGTGTCTTTATTAGTAGGCATACCGAATGTAAAGGCAGCAATCTTTCCATCTACGTGGAGTACTCCACCTGTTAAGCCCAACGCTTCGAAGTTGTTCAATGCATAGTGAATGGCTCTACGTTCGTAAATACTCCCATCTTGTCTATTACAATTATTTATCTTGCACCATTCAGCTTCCAAACGAATGCATTCCGGTATAAGATCGGGGGTAATCGGAAGATATTCGTAATTGCTGTATGTCTTCCTAAATTTATTAATGTGGTTTCTTTTGGCCTGAAACTTCTTTCCTGCTAAAGTTGCCAAGTCGGTACGCAGGTAAAGATAATCGGCATAATTACGGTCGGAAGTAAATGCAAACTCTCCGGGCATAATTGCTTCCAAGTCTTCTTTCATAGCCGGACATACACCTAACATTTGTAGATTGTCTCCGGATTCTCTGGCATCTGCAATCAGTGTACTGATTACCGATTTCAAATCTCCCTGTCCTACAGGCATCATATAAGAAAGCTTTTCTTGCGACCAGAACTTCAAGAGCAGAAACCCGTCTACCTCTGCAAATTTAGTATGATATAAAAACCTCCAACTACAAAGATTGGCGAAAGATAAATCACAATTTCTTCGGGTACTGTTTAATGTGTATTGGGTGATAACCTCTTTATCTTCTAAAGTGATGTCTTTGAATGTGACCATATATGGATAACTGTTATTTCATTTTTAAAAGTAACAAATAAAAACGGATTTTGTTGGTGTTGCATTGTTTTTTACTTGTATCTTTTATTTTAGAAATAAATTCCTATTTTTGCTGAAACAAATGTTTAGGCTTCTGTGCCTGATATTACCAATACAATTAAACATGAAAAAAGTATTCTTACCTCTGCTTTTTATCCTTTTGCCCTTCATTGGAAAAGCGCAAACCGTAATTGAGAACCCTTATTACGAAGTGTCTACCACCGGGGTTAATCACATAACAAAAATAGAATTAAGCAAAAAAGAAACCAAAGTAACTTTGCTCACTAAATTTATACCTAATTGGTGGATCAGTATATCAGACTCTGTATGCCTTGAAATTCCCGAAACAGGAGAAAAGTTATATGCCCGCCATTTGGAAGGAACAGAATTTAATAAAAAAACTTATATGCCTGCGTCGGGTGATTCCACATTTATCTTAACCTTTCCTCCGATACCAAAGAATGTAAAAAGAATAAATTATCATGATAGTCCCCAAGAGATTATCTATGGTCTTTCTCTTGATAGAAAACAACCTAAAAGATTACAACGGAATAGACTTCCGAAAGAAATTGAGGTATGGTTTGAAAAAGAAATAGCAGAAGCCCAAATAAAAGAACCACTTTCATTGCACGATATGCAATCAGAAGCGTTTTTTAATGAAACACCCGCGCGATTAGTGGGGTATCTCAAAGGATACGACACCCGGTTGGGATTTAAAACAGGAATAATATATCTCAATAATGAGATCATCCATAAACGTTTTCCCGTAGTTATTTCCATTGAACCTAATGGCCGTTTTGAAGCCAATCTCAACATGGCTCACCCGGGATATAAGAGCATGCAAATCAATGGACAATGGATTTCCTTTTATATAGAACCGGGGCAGACGCTTGCAATGGTGTTAGATTGGGAAGAATTCCTCTTGGCCGACAGACACCGTGATAAAAAGTATGTATTTAATAAAATAGAATTTCGGGGTAGTCTTGCACAAACTAATACCGATTTAATGTTGGCCGATTATGCCATACCAATGCCCAATCCGTATTTTGTTTATAATGAAGGAATGAAGATGGCTCCTGATGCTTTTGAAAAGGAGCTAAGAAATCAATATAAAACCTATCATGAAGACTGGGGCAAATACCTTGCTGGTAGGAAAATAGATGCCAAGGCACAAGCTGTAAAAGAAATTAATATGGATTATGAGTTTGCTTCGCGCATGTTTGAATATTCCATGCGAAAAGATGAACACAATAGTAATTTCCCCTTGACATTTTATAATTTCTTGCAGGAATTACCATTAAACAGTCAGCTATCTTTAATATCAGAAAACCATTATAACACTGTTTTAAATCGTTTTGAATATATGCCGATTTTCAGACAAGGTATTCATTGCGCGCAATATAAAACTGCGCCTGCGAAAACGCTGAAAGAATTCTTTGTGGAAAAAGGAAAGGAACTATCGAATAGGGAAAATGTCTTTCTGGATTTAATGTACAATATTCTATTGACATCTCATATAGATGGAAATACAATGGCAGTTATTGAAAGTAATCTTAAAGAATGGAATGCTTTTTTTGAAGATAATAAGAAGCTGCATGAAGAATATTATAAAACACACATTGCTCCATTGGAACTATATCTTATATCAGAGAAGTATTTAAGAGAGGAAGAACATCGTCTTGCTATACTTAAAGATTCATTGAGGCTTCCTTATTCTTTTACTTATGAAATAACTAAAATGCGGAGCTTAAAAGTGGAACTGGAATCTATGCAGGAAAATAAAAAGGAAGCAGAGCGTTTTATAAAGGCATTTAATCGGAGGTTGACGACACCTTATTTCCGGTCTATATCAAGTAGATTGTTTGCTGAAACTTTTCCTGAAGTAGAAAAGATTGCCTACGAACTTCCCCAAGATGATAAAGGAGCTGAAATATTCCGCCGCATAATCAACAAACATAGAGGAAAGATTCTTTTTGTTGACTTTTGGGCTACAACTTGCGGACCATGTATAGCAGGAATCAAACAAAACCAAGCTACGCGAGAGAAATATAAAGATGATCCTGATTTTGATTTCATTTTCATCACTGATGATCGACCCAATGAAACTGTTAATTTCAACAATTTTGTTAAGGAGCATGCGTTATTTCATAGCTACAGTGTAACCAAAGACGAAATGAACTATTTGATGCAACTTTTTAAATTTAGTGGAATACCCCATTACATTAAAGTAGATAAAAAAGGCAAGATTCTTGACGATAACTATAATATGTATAACTTAGATGCTGAGATAGAAAAAATAAAGAAACAGAAATAGCCTTACAGAAATCCTAAAAGTTTTAGAATAACAGGAGCCAACAGCGCCGTTAAAATACCATTCAGGATCAGTCCTAAACTTGCATAAACGCCATGCCTGTTACTAACGTCCATCGCTGTAGATGCTCCCATCACGTGTGCAGCCGTTCCGATGGATAACCCTTGCGAGGTGGGGTGGTTCACTTTCATGATCTTCATCATCTTAAATCCGGCAACAGCACCAAATAGTCCGACGCAGACCACCACCGCAGCAGTTAAAGATGGGATTCCTCCAATGGTTTTGGAAACTTCGATAGCTATGGGGGTGGTAACGGATTTGGGTACTAATGACAGTATCGTTTCTTTGGTAGCCCCCAATACATGAGCGATAAGTGCCACGGAAACAATGCCGGTGATGCATCCTGCCAGTTGCGAAAGCAGGATTGGCAGAAACTGCTGCTTTATTTGCTTTAGTTGAAGATACAAAGGAACGCCTAAAGCCACCACTGCGGGCTTCAACCAAAACTCGATCATAGTTCCGCCTTCGCTGTAAGTTTCGTAGCTGATTCCTGTTAGTTTTAAGAAACCTATTAGAAAGGCAATGGACAGAAGTATGGGGTTTAGCAATAGGTATCCGGTTTTCTTCTGCACTATCTTAGCCAGAAAGTAAACCCCAAATGTAATAAACAGCAAGAAGAATTTATTTTCGAAGAAGCTCATCTCTTTCTCAGTTTTTTTCGGGTTAATTGATGTATCCAACCTGTAACTAAAAGCACTAACACGGTGCTTATAAAAGTTGCCGCTATAATTGGCAGGAATTCTGCTGCAATTAAATCAAAATAAACCATTAGTGCCACTCCCGGAGGAATAAAGAAGAAACCGAGGTTGGCAACCAGAAAGTCTGATAACCCTTGTACCCATTGGAGCTTAATCCAACCTAATTGAAGAAACAAGGTGAGCAATAACATCCCTATGATGCTGGAAGGCAATTTGATTCCGGTAAGATAAACGATGAATTCACCCAATGCTAAGCAGCCAAATAAGATGGCGCATTGACGTATCATAATGCAGTATTAATTGTTTATTGATGCAAAGGTATGGAAAAGAAGGAGAATAGTGGGTGGTAGTGAGAAGATAGTAGTTGAGAAATAATAAATGATAGTTAATGATTAAAGAGGATGATTGACGTTTTGTTATTTACTAAAGGTTATAGTGCCGAAAATAAGGTCTATTGGCTTACATATAGTGTGGCTGTCGGTTATTATCTTCTAACTGTTGCTCTAAACGTTAAATAATACAATAATTGGCATTGAGAGAATAAATATATGCAAGATTGCAATGTGGATATTGCAATTTTATGTACTTTTGCGGTGTGATTAACATATCCGCATGTAATTTACACATATAATATTATAACATTCTATTCGATTCATGGATTTAATTAGCGAAATCGTAGCGCGTGCGAAAGCAAATCCTCAGCGCATTGTTCTTCCTGAAGGTACAGAAGAACGCACACTCAGAGCAGCCGACCGCATTTTGGCGGAAGGTATTGCCAAACTAATCATTATTGGTAATCCGGAGAAAATTAAAAGCCTTGCTGCTCAGTGGGAACTGACCAATATCGACAAGGCTACTATTGTTGATCCAGAGAATCACTCAAAGAAAGAAACGTATGCCGAACTTCTTTGCGAGTTGCGAAAGAAGAAAGGTATGACTATGGAAGAAGCGCATAAGTTGGTATTGAATCCTTTGTACTTAGGCTGTCTGATTGTGAAAAACGGAGATGCCGAAGGTCAGCTTGCCGGTGCCGAAAGCACTACCGGTGATGTATTGCGCCCTGCTTTACAGATTATTAAAACAAAGCCGGGTATCTCTACCGTTTCCGGAGCAATGTTATTGCTTACCAAGCATACGGAATTTGGCAAAGATGGCGTATTGGTAATGAGCGATGTTGCTGTAACACCTGTACCTAACGCTGAACAACTTGCGCAAATTGCTGTATGTACTTCCGAAACTGCTACTGCGGTAGTAGGTATCGAGAAACCTAAAGTAGCTATGCTTAGCTTCTCAACCAAAGGCTCTGCCAAGCATGAAGTGGTAGATAAGGTGATAGAAGCTACTCGTTTGGCTAAAGAAATGAATCCGGCTCTTCTCATTGATGGCGAAATGCAAGCCGATGCTGCTTTAATTCCTGTAGTAGGAGAAAGAAAAGCACCGGGTTCTGATGTAGCCGGCCATGCCGACGTACTTGTAGTTCCAAGTCTGGAAGTTGGTAACATTGGTTATAAACTGGCAGAACGTTTAGGAGATGTAATAGCTGTAGGTCCAATCCTTCAAGGAATGGCTCAACCGGTGAACGACTTGTCTCGCGGATGTTCTATCGACGATATATATAAAATGATAGCCATTACTGCCAATCAGGCAATGGGATGTAAGAAAGCATAACTAAATCTTTATTTAAGAAGAAAATGAAAATATTAGTATTGAACTGCGGAAGTTCATCAATCAAGTATAAACTGTTCGATATGGACAGTAAGGAAGTAATGGCTCAAGGTGGTGTAGAAAGAATCGGTTTACCCGGAGCATTCCTGAAGTTTACACAAAGTAATGGCGAAAAGCAAGTACTTATGCGTGATATGCCGGAGCATACCGTAGGTATCGAGTTTATTCTTGAAACGCTGACAAGCGAGAAGTACGGATGCATTTCTACTCTGGATGAAATTACCGCTGTAGGTCATCGTGTAGTTCACGGAGCAGAGAAGTTCAGCACATCAGTATTGATTACCGACGAGGTAATTAACCAAATGGTAGAATGCTCGGATCTGGCACCTTTGCACAATCCGGCTAACCTGAAAGGTATCTATACCATTTCCAAGTTATTGCCTCAAGTTCCTCAGGTAGGTGTATTCGATACGGCTTTCCACCAAACAATGCCTAAGCATGCTTATATGTATGCTGTTCCTTATAGCCTGTATACAAGATACGGAATCCGTCGTTATGGTTTCCACGGAACCAGTCACCGCTATGTATCACAACGTGTATGCGAATTCTTGGGAGTAAACCCTGAGGGACAACGCATCATTACTTGTCATATTGGTAATGGAGGTTCTATCACAGCCATTAAAGATGGTAAATCGGTTGATACTTCTATGGGACTTACTCCGGTAGAGGGATTGATGATGGGTACCCGTTCCGGAGATGTAGATGCCGGTATGCTTACCTTCCTGATGGAAAAAGAAGGATTGGATGCTAAAGGACTTTCGGACTTGCTGAATAAGAAAAGCGGTGTGTTGGGTATCTTTGGCGAATCATCGGATATGCGTGAGCTCGAAGATGCCGTAGCCAAAGGCGAAGATAAACGTGCACTTCTGGCCGACGATATGTATTGCTACCGTATTAAGAAATATGTTGGTGCTTATGCTGCTGCTTTAGGTGGTGTAGATATCATTGTGTTTACCGGTGGTGTAGGCGAAAACCAAGATACTTTACGTCGTAATGTATGTAGAGGAATGGAATTTCTTGGCGTAGAGTTGGACGAAGAATTTAATTCAACCGTTCGTAGTAAGGAAGTAGTAGTGAGCAAGCCTTCTTCTAAAGTGAAGGTCGTAGTTATTCCTACCGACGAAGAGTTTATGATTGCTTCAGATACAATGGCTATACTGAGCAACAAATAATATTTCTCAGATATTTTTAAGGGTCGAAAGGGGATTGTCCGGTAAAAGGGATGATCTCCTTTCTTTGGCTATTTCCCTCCTCTTATACTAAACTCGCAGCCACAATACTGCTGATTATAGAATTGATTCTCTTGCAGTAATATCTTCCGGCGTTCGGTTAGTCCTCCTTTCTTCCAGTCTTTCTCCCAGAATTGTACGCCGGTTACTAATGAAGCTGCCCAATTACCGGCTTCTACTATTTGTGTAAAGCTCTTCCATCGAGAACCGGCAAGCGTAGTGGTAAAGAGAGAGAATCCTTTTTCAGTGGCTAAAATAGCAGTTGCCTTTAAGCGAATCTTAAAACACTCAAGGCATCGTGTTCCTCTTTCCGGTTGATCTTCCAGTCCGGCTACTTTTGCCAACCAGTCGGCATGATTATAATCTCCGTCTATAAAATCAATGCCTTGTGCTTGTGCGTAGGCAATGCATTCTTCTTTCCTTTTCAGGTATTCTTCGGAAGGAAAAATGTTGGGGTTGAAATAAAACAGGGTGGGAGATATGTTGTTGTTCAGCATCCATTCCATAATAGGTGCCGAACAGGGAGCGCAACAACAGTGGAGCAAAACTTTTTCCATATTCAGATTGTATATTTCTCCTTTCTCTCTGACTTAGAGGGTGATGAGGGTTTTGTAAATAGTTTCTTTTTTGTCTTTATCTACTCCTGCCTCTGAGGCATAGAAGTTCCATTGATGAACTTTCTCGCTGATTTCGTCAATGATCTCAACCGCTTTCTTGTTGCGGATAGATTGTCCGATGAGTATCAGATCATTTCGTGTAATATGTTCTCTTTTCCCATTGATGCTTAATGCGTGCCGGCTAACCCAATCGCTTCCGGGGCGATAGGCGTGACAGATGTCGTATGCCGGAGCCAGCCTCCAACGATCTCCTTGTTTAAGAATGAACGAGAAGTTTTTGGTGTGATCATCGCAGTTGCGTGCAATGACATTAAATACCATTCGGCGAAACATTTGCTCTGCCTCGGCGTATGTAAGCTTTAGCTCTCGCATTGTTTGAAATAATTGCTCGTAACTATAACTGTTTATTTGGTTATAGTCGAAATGCTTCATGGCACAAAGCGTTTGGGTGTGATGCTTGGTATAGCTGTTATCTCTGTCAAAGCGTTTGGTCATGAAGTGTGCTCGTCCGTTTTCCTCCAATAGATGGCAGGGCATCATTTCTATGCCACAGTCAATTGCCATCAGGTAGTAGGCATACTCAACTCGCCCGTAGCCATGAGTAGCTCCAAGTTGCACTTCGCTTACACCGTCAAGCTTTAATAGCCAGTGTTCAAATCCTTCGGGAACGCGTGTCTGTCCGGAGCGGATTTCTCCCGTTCTTTCATTGTAAGCTATTACAGCTTTGGGACGGGCACCACCTGCCGATGTTCCTATTTTGAGTATCTCCTGCATCGCTTTCTCCTCGTCGGACTTTAAATTGGTAACGAAAGATTCTTTCCTTGAAAGCATTTTTCCGGCAATCTCTACCAAACTATCTACCTCTACTGAAAAGGTATTGACGTTTTGTTTTAAAGTTGCAGGGTCAAATTCTAATGCTCCCATCCCTCTTTTTCCAATGAAGCAAAGCATTTCTACAGGGTTCATACTGTTCTCCGGACGTCCTTGTTGTGCCAGCCACAGGTTGATAAGTTCATTACCATAGCGGTCGGGTAGCATATCGGCAAGTAATCCGGGCAATCCTTTAAAAGTGTCGTTGGTCGAATCTCGTTCCTTTCTTAGTTCGGGAAATGAGAATATCTTCTGTTCTTGTGTTAAAGGCATTTTTAGGGGAGAGAGTTCCCAGCCCAGTCTTTTAAAATCCGGATCGTATTCAAAAGCGGCTATCTTGTTTCTTTCATCCCAGGCAACGGCACCTGCTGTTTTGCCCCATATCTTTATAATTGCTGTATTCATTGTCACCAATCAATGTCTTCGTTAGCTTCTGTTTCTATTTTCTTTTGGGGGGTTGCCCGGTTCTTTTTCTTTTTTTCGGCTTTAGCAAGTAGTAGGGGGCTTTGTTGTTGGTTGACTGTAAACTTATCGAATACGTGCAACAGATCCAGTACCCGTAATGTCTGGATAAGTGTTGCGATGGTTACCACTTCACCTCTTTCTAACAAGCTTAGCGTTGAGCGGCTTATGCCGGCATCTTTAGCAAGCTCGGTTTGGGTTCTATTTTGCTCTAATCGATAGTGCTTAACAAATGCTCCTATTTGCCGGGCAATGTAATCATCGCTCATGGAGTTCCAGTTGTTGTCCGATAAATCATTCATAAATGGGCGTTTTCGTTTGTAGTGAATGAGATATGCTGCAAATATAGGGCTTATTTGTTTTAATGTCAAAGAATAATAGCTTGTTTTTTGTATTCGGGTTTCTAAGCTTAACCTTCCACCGGGTTGTTTCTTCTTATTTTATCTGTATCTTTGAATTATGGAACGATATATTAACCCTTATACCGAGTTTGACAAATGGATGTTTGTGCTTCGCAACCTATCCGGACTCATGGAACGCCCTGCTGCTTTGCAAGAGCGCGTGTTCAACCGCCTGTTTGAAGCTGCTGAAATCATAACCCAAGCAACCGGTTTGTCTATCAAGGAGATAGAAGAGTTGTAACCCCTATACCTAAATACCTTCCCAAACGCTTGGATTTCTTTTCAACATGTTGTATATTTGTATATGTAATCCTGATTTAGCTTTCGGGTAAACTACTTAGATAAGAGGAGCGCTGATGTTTTCCTCTTTTTTCGTACATATCCCTTTCATATTGCTTGTAGGTGAGGTGGGAGAAACCATCTCGACAATAAAATGCCGGTTTCTTTCGTTCCGAATGGTGCCTTCTTTTCTCTGATTAGGTGCTACCTTTTGATGAAAAAGGTACGACCTAATGATTGGTTAGGTACGACCTGATGAAAACTACGATTATTCTCTTAAAAATACGTAAAGCTGCTCTTGACAAGTTTTGGGAGAATGTTTATGATTATTCATTTCTTTAGCACAATTACCAATATATAAGTATGCTTACTCTCTCTTTTCATAATTTATAGGTATAGAAGCGACTTGGATTATAACCTAAGGAGATATTTCTATTTTTATTCCTAAATTTGTACCTCTTTATAATTGCTACAAATTATATCACCGGAATGAGAAAAGCACTGAATATTTTGTTTTGGATAATCCTTTCGTTCATACCCTCTATATCTTATGCGGTACATGCCGGAATGGGGCTGAAAGTCATTGATTTAGATGATGATATGCCTTCCACTTCCGTGCAAAGAGTATTTCAGGATAGCGATGGATTAATGTGGTTTGGCAGTACAGATGGTCTCTGCCGATACGACGGATACAGAACTCTGGTATTTCGCTCCGACTATAGAAACCCCAACTTGCTTACCAACAATACGATCTCTTACCTGGCAGAAGATAAGAATAATCGCTTATGGATAGGAACAGAACGAGGCATCACCCTCATGGATAGGCAGACATACACCTTTACCCATTTAACCCATGAAGCCGTT
Source organism: Bacteroides sp. 224 (assembly GCF_010500995.1). Lineage (GTDB taxonomy): Bacteria > Bacteroidota > Bacteroidia > Bacteroidales > Bacteroidaceae > Bacteroides. The sequence continues at coordinate 10,548 of NZ_QVMK01000031.1, forward strand.
TCCGGCAAAATGATATTCTGCATCACCACAACCAGTGATAGCCTGATTTGGGTAGGTGCAGGTGATGGGCTGTATTGTTTCAATCCGGATTTGTCCCTTCGTAAGGAATACCACGCAAACCCTCAGGAGGGGAGGGTAATCAATATCTACGAAGATTCTTATAAAGACATTTGGCTCTGCCGGGCAGGAAGTGGCATTTTAAAATATAACAAGAAGGATGATACATTGATAGCCTTTCCCCCTATAGGAAAACGGAATAACCCTTTCCGGGTTTATCAGGATAATAGAAAACAATATTGGGTATGTACGTGGGACGATGGGCTTTATCTGTTCGATCCTCATAAGAATAAAGATACAATGTACACTCCCCTACCTGTTGAAAGGAAAGGAACCAAACAACCCGAAACCATCTTTTTCAGCATCGTACAGGATGATGTAAATAATGAAATATGGACAGTCTCTTTTTCCGGTATCATTGTTTTTAGATACAACAAGGATAACTGTATTGAGGTGGTAGAAAACCCGAAGATACTGGAGCGCACAAATGGCATCTTTAGCGAAATTGTTAAAGATCGTAATGGCAATTTGTGGATAGGAGCTTTCCACGAAGGGGCTATCCTTATCAATTTTGATCAGCCGGTTATTCATAATTATGATCTTCCTGAGATAAAAGAAAAACTGGGGTTAAGCCCCAATATAACGGCTTTATACGAAGATAAAGATGGTTTGCTCTGGTTTACCCAAAACCGGTATGGCTTTGGAATTTATAATCCGGCAACCGGACAAACAAAGCTCTTGAATGGCTCTCCGGCTTTTGAAGAAAGAGGCATTGAAAGTATTAGCTGTGTTATTGATTATGTACAAGGCTCGGCAGATACCTCCGAAGCAGATATGTGGATGGGAGTAGGGCACTGCGATTTAATCTATATGCTCCGCAAAGACGGAACCGATTTGAAGTTTGTTGATGAAATAGATTTGCAGGCATTGTTTCCCGGCATCGGTCATCCGGTACTTTTTTATGCCGATAAAAGGAATAATATATGGATTGGAACAATGAAAGGCTTATTGGTAAAGCCATACGATTCTTCCGAAATTCGGATGGTTAACCCTTATTCCGGATGGGTGACGGGCATAACAGAAGACTCCCGGGGAAGCATCTGGGTGTCGAGCTCTTCGGAAGGGGTATTTCGCATTACCATTTCGCACAATATGGATTGGGAACATCCGGAAATGGTTCAATACAATAAAAAATCAGGCGAATTGCCGGGCAACAATATGCAAACGGTAGCCGCAGATAAAGAAGGTCGTGTATGGATAGGAACAGCCGAAGGAAGTATTATAGTTTATAACAACCTCAACCAGATTTTTGTAGACTATACAACTCGTTGTGGCATGAAAGGGCATAGCATCCAAAACCTGATGGTAGATGATATGGGACATGTTTGGATAACAACTTTTACCCGGATCACCGAGTACAATCCTACAAATAATGCTTTCTGGACTTATAGCCCATCAGATGGATTATTGGTTAATTCATTCATAAAGGATGCCGTTTGCAAAAGTCGTTTATCGAATAAAATATACTTTGGAGGCAATTTAGGGATCTCGGCTTTTATTCCTTCTACCCGATTGATGGCACCTTTGGGAAAAATCAATGCTTTGGTTACGGATGTACGGGTAAACAATCAGTCGATTTTGCAAGCCGAAAGCAAAGAGGCAACCTTTGATTTTCTCAACCAAAGCCTGCTGTTGAAACCGGGTGGTGATAATCTGGAGATTGATTTCTCCGCACTTAACTACACCTATCCGGGCAAGATACAATATGCCTACAAACTCTCCGGAGTAGATAACGACTGGGTATATGCACCAAATAACCGTCAGTTTGCCACTTACAATCAACTAAGAAAAGGGAAGTATACCTTCCAATTGAGAGTAACGGATGAAAACAGAGTTTGGGATGATGAAGTGTTTCTGTTGAATATCTATAAAGAGCCGGCTTATTATGAAACGTGGTTTGCCTATCTGGTTTACTGCTACATTTTTCTTCTTGTTATAGGTTTGACTTTCCGGTTTATTATTAACCGCATTCAGTTACGCAATGCTTTGAAGATAGCACAAATAGAGAAAGAAAAGACCGAAGAACTTACACAAATGAAGTTAAGGTACTTTACAAATGTATCGCACGATTTGTTGACTCCATTAACCATTATATCCTGCACAATTGATGATGTAGAGGCAACCACAGGCAAAAAGCTACCTCAGTTTAGCACCATGCGTTCCAATGTAAAGCGCCTTCGCAGGTTATTGCAGCAGATTCTGGACTTTAGAAAAATAGAGAGCAACAGTATTCGTTTACAGGTAAGCTATGGCAACATTGCTTTGTTCATTAAAGACATTTGTTATACGCATTTCTCTCCACTGATTAAAAGTAAAGAGATAACATTTCTCTTTTCGGCAGAGCCCGAATTGAACAATGCTTTCTTTGATGGGGATAAGATTGACAAGATCTTGTTCAATATACTCTCCAATGCTTTTAAGTACACTCCCAATCATGGCACTATTCGCGTAAGCCTGCGGAATATAGAGAAAGAAGAACATACTTTCCTGTCCATAGAAATTGCAGATTCAGGTGTAGGGATTGAAGAAAAAGACTTGGCAAACATCTTTACCAGGTTCTACTTTAATAAGCAAATGGCACAGAATCAAACGAATGGAATTGGGCTTTCGGTTACTAAAGATATGATAGAACTGCACCACGGAACTATCGAGGTAAGCAGTAAAGTAAATGAAAGTACCACATTCACAGTACTGATTCCTATTGATGAAGCCAGTTACTCAGCCGATGAGTTGGTTCAACCTGTGATAGAAGAAGCTATTCAGCCGGATTATGCCGATAACTGGAAAAAAGCAGCCACGCTTCTGTTGGTAGAAGATAATAAAGAGCTGTTGGCCACCTACAATAATATTCTGTCTAAGTATTACCACATCTTTACTGCCCACAATGGCTTAGAGGCGCTTCGTATTGTGGAGAAAGAAGATATAGATATTATTGTAAGCGATGTAATGATGCCCCAAATGGATGGGTTAGAGTTTTGCCGACAACTAAAAGCAAACATTGAAACCAGCCATATACCGGTATTGCTTCTTACGGCAAAGAGCTCGGCAGAAGATCGCATAGCATGTTATAATGCAGGAGCCGACGGGTATATATCGAAACCTTTTGAACTGAAAGTATTGGAAGCCCGAATCAATAACTTCCTTCAGAATAAAAAGGAAAAACAAAAAGAGTTCAAGAAGGATGCGGATATCAACATCTCCACATTGCAATATACTTTTCAGGACGAGCAATTCCTGAAAAGTGTTGTATTATTGATTGAAGAGCATTTATCGGAACCCGACTTTGATAATATCGCATTTGCGCAGCAGCTGAATATGTCGCGCTCTTCCCTTTACCGAAAGGTAAAGACCATGACAGGCTTATCTCCTATAGAACTAATTAAGAACATCCGGCTAAAACATGCCTGTGTTTTGTTGAAAGATAAATCCATTACTATATCCGAGGTTGCTTATTCCGTTGGATTCACAGAACCTAAATATTTCTCGACTTGCTTTAAGCAGGAGTTTGGTATTGCGCCTAAAGAATATCAGAAGAAGGAATAAATACCCCTGGTAAATTATTTATATTAAGTTGAACACAGAGGTACTTAACTGCTTAAAGTACAGTTTCTCCTTCTATATATTCCTCCAGAAATAAGTTTTCTCCGTCAAAGACGGCGTAAGAAAAGTTAGTGATCCAATCTCCGAGGATGGTGATACGCGAAGTGCGGCTCAACATCAGGTCGAGCATGATATGGCGATGCCCGAAAATAAAGTAATTAATATTGGGATGATCTTTTAAATATTCCTTGCTATAAAGTACAAGGTGTTCTTTATCTTCTCCCATATACACGGGCTCCCCTCCCCTTTCATGTTTCTCGCGGCTGTGCTTGGCCCAGCTTAATCCCCACTCCATGCTCCAGCGTGGATGAATATTAGAGAATAACCGTTGTAGGAAAGAACTGTGAAACATCTTACGAAGCATTTTGAAAGTTTTATCCGGATCTCCCAAACCATCGCCGTGGGCCAGATAGAATTCTTTACCATGCAACTCTACTGTTTGAGGCTCATAATGCATCACCATGCCACACTCTTGAGTAAAGTAATCTTTGCACCATAAGTCGTGATTCCCAATAAAGAAATGTACCTCTACACCCATATCCGTTAGTTCGGATATTTTCCCAAGGAAACGAGTATAACCCTTGGGCACAACGGTTTTATATTCGTACCAAAAGTCGAACATATCTCCCAGCAGGTAGATGGCAGAGGCTTTGTGTTTGATGCTATCGAGAAAATTAGCAAGGCGTCGTTCATGCATACGCCCCGACTTAATAGCTCTGGAACCCAAATGAGCATCAGACAGAAAATAGATATTCTTCATTATAAAAAGCCTAATTCCAGTTTAGCTTCATCACTAAGCATATCTTTATTCCATTCCGGTTCGAATACCAGGTTGATGTTTGTAGAAGTAACCCCCTCTACAGAGTCCACTTTCATGCGTACATCTTCCATAATGAAGTCGGCTGCCGGGCAGTTGGGAGCCGTCAGCGTCATATCAATATCTACCTTTCCATCGTCGGTTACATCTATTTTATAGATCAATCCGAGGTCATAAACATTCACCGGTATTTCGGGGTCGAATACTGTTTTCAGTACATCGACTATTTTTTCTTCTATTTCAAACTTGGTCATAATAAGTACTTGTTTTTGCAAATATACACAATCTATATCAGATCTTCTTTGTCGGCAAAGCTATAAAACGCTCCGTCGCATATAATAACATGGTCGGACAGGCGGATGTTCATCGTCTTGGCTCCCTGCTGAATAGCCGAAGTGAGCTTCCTGTCTGCCTGGCTTGGAGTTGGATTGCCCGAAGGGTGATTGTGGCAAATAATCAGACTGGTGGCATTTTGCAGAAGAGCTTCGCGCAAAATCAGGCGTACATCTGCATAAGTACCATCTATTCCGCCCGTGCTGATACGTATTTTGTCAATTACTTTACCGGCCTGGTTCAGTAGGAGTATCCAGAACTCTTCGCGAGCAAGATCGCACATAATAGGATGAAAGATCTTATAGACATCCGTTGAACATGTAATTTGTTTCCTTTCTTTAATTTCTTGCGAATTCCTACGTTTACCTAACTCCAGTGCAGCCATTACTGTGGTAGCCTTGGCGGGGCCGAGTCCTTTGAATACCGAAAAGTTACGGTAAGTCCACTTGCCGAGTTCATGGAGGTTGTTATCGCAAGAGGCTAACACACGCCGCATCAGTTCAACAGCGCTTTCTTCTGTATTCCCGGAACCGATAAGGATACCCAGTAGTTCGGCATCGCTTAGTGCATCGATTCCTTTGGCCATCATTTTTTCGCGCGGACGGTCTTCTTCTGCCCATTCGTTAATGGATAGCTTTTTTATTGACATGTTAGATTGTGTATTACTTATAAAAGTTCTTGTTGAAAGCAGAAAACTCGTCTTTCCTCAGAACACAGCGTAGCCACCAGGCACGAAGAAACCCGGTACCGTAACCAATTAATTGAATAAAAGAGGCAACTACGGCATAAACACCTATTTTCGGGCTTTTATTTTGAATGGAAGCATCTATAGCAACCAATACTATATACAGCAAAATAGGCAGAAGCGAATATAAACAGAATATCCCTCCTACTAAAAAGAAAGCTATTCCCAATGTAAATGCAGCAGGCAAAAGGTGGACTAACTTTAAAGATTCCGGGTATTTTTTATAGAGATTAATACGTGCGATACCCGAATTGTGCACCTGTTTAAAGAATTTCCGAAAATCGGTGCGTCTTTTATGATACACCCATGCATCCGGAAACAGCCGACAAGAATATCCTGCTTTAAATATGCGGATACTGAAATCAATGTCCTCTCCGAAACGCATCTTCGAGAACCCTCCAAGTGTATTATAGGCATCTCGGCGTACCCCCATATTGAAGCTCCGGGGATAGAATTTATCCATCTTTTTCTTTCCTCCGCGTATGCCTCCGGTAGTAAAAAAGGAAGTCATGGAGTAATTGATTGCTTTCTGAATATCCGAGAAAGATTCGTGTGCCCGATCGGGACCCCCGAAAGCATCGGCAGGAGAAGCATTCAGTTCTTCTTCTACAGCATTAAAGTAAGTAGGGGGGAGTATGCAATCGGAGTCAAGAATAATCAGGTAGTCTCCTTTGCTTCTTTCTGCTCCGTAATTTCGGGTTTGCCCCGGACCAGAATTTGGTTTGTAGAAATATTTAATATCCAGCCTGTCGGTGTAGGAATCTACCACCTCTTTGCATAGAATACCGGACCCGTCTTCCACTACAATAACCTCAAAATCTTTAAACGTTTGTAAAGTAAGGCTTTGCAGTAACTCATCCACTTCATCGGGACGATTGTATACGGGGATAATGATTGAAAATTTCATTCCATGAAATTTTCAGTTGAAAGCTTATTCAGTTGAGAGTTGAGAGTTGAAAGTTGAGAGTTACGATGCCGCATGGTAACTCTCAACTTTCAACTCTCAACTCTCAACTCTCAACTCTCAACTGAATTAAGAATTAAGCTTTTACTCTTCCTTGATATGAACCGTCTCTTGTATCCACTTCGATGATTTCTCCTTCGTTAATAAACAGAGGAACACGTACAGTGGCACCAGTTTCTACAGTAGCAGGTTTGGTAGCATTGGTTGCAGTATCTCCTTTTAATCCGGGTTCAGTGTAAGTAATTAGCAATGTTACCTTTACTGGTAATTCTGCATACAATACAGTTTCTGACTCGGCATGTGATATAACTTCAACAACTTCGCCTTCTTTCAGGTAATCCACACCAGTGATTAAATCTTTTTGGATAGGAATTTGCTCGAAAGTTTCTTGGTTCATGAAGTTATAACCCATATCATCTTGGTAAAGATATTGGTAAGGACGACGTTCGATACGTACTTCAGTGATTTTTACCCCTGCATTGAATGTTTTATCAATAGTACGTCCGTTGGTTACACTTTTTAATTTGGTACGAACAAAAGCAGCACCTTTTCCTGGTTTTACATGTAAAAATTCTACGATAAAGTAATAGTGACCATCCAGGTCGATGCACATTCCGTTCTTAATGTCCGATGTAGTAGCCATACGATTTTTTATTTTTTTTGAATTATAATGATTTCTATTTTTCGGGTGTGTGTTTCAGTGTTAAGTTTATGAAGAAACTGAAAACTCACTGGTTCAATTACTTATAATTGCTGCAAAATTAATCGAAATAGCTAAAAACACAATATGTTTTGGCTAAAAAAAGACCGAATGCTTGGTTGATTTAAAAAAAGTCTCTATTTTTGCAACCCGATTCTGTATATGAATAATAACGTAAACAACATACTGTAATGAAAAGAACATTTCAACCCTCTAACAGAAAGAGAAAAAACAAACACGGTTTCCGTGAGAGAATGGCTAGCGCCAACGGTCGTAGAGTATTGGCTGCTCGTCGTGCTAAAGGAAGAAAGAAATTAACTGTTTCTGACGAATATAACGGAACTAAGTAATTCTTTTGAAAAATGGCACTAATGCCATAAACAAAATACAAGGAAGTGGAGATTTGAATGAATCTTCACTTCTTTTGTTTTTCTACACCCGGATGGAGAAGGGTCCTACACCCGGATGGAGAGAACTTCCACATCCGGATGGAGAACCTGCCTACACCCGGGTGGAGAAAAGATTTTGGTGACACTTGTGACACTTTTGTGAGACTTTTCCGAAAAGTGTCACAGCTTCTTTTTCACTGTAAATCAATTAGTTAATATGCCTGTGTGACACTTGTGACACTTTTTTGCCAATAAATTCGTTCTGAACAGTCTGTAAACTGCAATTTTCAAGGCTATGGCTTCCCATTAATGACAAAAGATGCATTTTTTTATTCAACTCGCCTATAAATCGCATTTTTATTCCCTATCTTTGAAGCCTAAAACATTTATTAAGTATTAGGTTGTTATGACATTAACAGATAGTTCCCGTTTAAATAAGGCTAAATTTTTTGGGATTAATATTTTGGTAATGCTGGTTGTTATTGTATTGAGCATCTATTTTGTGTTTAGTTGGATGGATTCTTATACTCGCCACGGACAAGCCATAGAGGTGCCCGATGCTAAAGGATTGAGCGTTCGAGATGCCAGTATTTTATTTCGCGAAGCCGGACTGCAATGTTTGGTATCGGATTCTATTTATGCAAAAGAAAAGCCTGCCGGAAGCGTATTGGAGCACAGTCCTTCGAGTGGACAACGTGTGAAAAAGGATCGTATTATTTATCTGACTGTAAACACACGCAATGTACCCCTGCAATTAGTACCCGATGTAGCCGATAATAGCTCCCACCGACAAGCTGAAGCACGCATTCTTGCAGCAGGATTCAAGCTAAGCGCTCCCGAGTTAATTACAGGAGAAAGAGATTGGGTATACGCAATTAAATACAACGGTAAAAAACTCTCGATAGGAGAAAAAGCACCCATAGGAGCCACATTAACATTAGTGGTAGGAAGCGGTGTAAAGCAACCCAACGACTCTTTGGAAACCGAAGAAGAACCTGTAGTAGACGATTCGTGGTTTTAAGATAGCATAACCCGGAAAAGAATAGCTTATGATAGAAGAATATCCCGAAGATCTGGAAAATGATCTTGACGATATTGAATCCGTAGATGACGAAACCCGATTATACGAACACTTTAGAGTAGTAGTAGATAAAGGGCAAACCCTGGTGAGGGTAGATAAGTATCTATTTGAACGCATTGTCAATGCTTCGCGAAACCGCATCCAAAAAGCCGCAGAGGCGGGTCATGTAATAGCCAACGGAAAACCGGTGAAAAGCAATTATAAGGTGAAACCTCTGGATGTAATAACAGTGGTGATGGACCGCCCCCGTTATGACAACGAGATTATCCCCGAAGATATCCCCCTGAATATAGTATATGAGGACGACTGCTTGATGGTAATCAACAAACCGGCCGGTTTGGTAGTTCACCCCGGGCATGGAAACTATCACGGCACATTGGTGAATGCCATAGCGTGGCACCTCAAAGACTTGCCGGATTACGACGCCAACGACCCACATGTAGGATTGGTGCATCGTATAGATAAAAACACTTCCGGCTTACTGGTGATAGCTAAAACGCCCGATGCCAAAACAAGTTTGGGAATCCAGTTCTTTAATAAAACAACCAAGCGTAAATACCGTGCATTGGTTTGGGGAATTATGGAGAACGATGAGGGTACAATCATCGGTAACCTCGCCCGTAACCCCAAAGACCGAATGCAAATGGCAGTTTTCTCCGATCCGGAAATCGGGAAGCATGCCGTCACCCATTATCGGGTATTGGAACGTATCGGATACGTTACGCTGGTAGAATGCGTGCTGGAAACCGGACGTACACACCAAATCAGGGCTCACATGAAGCACATTGGGCATGTACTGTTCAATGATGAACGATATGGTGGACACGAAATTCTGAAAGGAACCCATTTTAGTAAGTATAAACAATTTGTAAACAATTGCTTTGATATTTGTCCGCGTCAGGCTCTACATGCCATGACACTGGGCTTTATACATCCGGTAACAGGCGAAGAAATGAACTTCACTACAGAATTGCCTGAGGATATGAGCTTGCTGATCGACAAATGGAGAGGCTATATCAGCAATAGAGATTTGGAATGAAACGGAACATAGCTATTATAGCAGGAGGAGATTCATCGGAGTTAGTTGTATCTCTTCGTAGTGCCGAAGGAATTTACTCCTTCATCGATAAAGAAAAGTATAATCTGTATATTGTAGAAATACAAGGGCTTCGTTGGGAAGTGCGCCTGCCGGGAGGCGAAATGGTTCCTGTTGACCGAAACGACTTTAGTTTCTTGGCAGAAGGCCAAAAGATTACTTTCGATTTTGCCTATATCACCATTCATGGTACACCCGGCGAGAACGGACTATTGCAAGGCTATTTCGATTTAATTCGATTGCCTTACTCTTGTTGTGGTGTGTTGCCGGCTGCACTCACATTCAACAAATTTGCTTGCAATCAATACCTGAAAGGTTTTGGCGTACGTATTGCCGAGTCGATGCTGGTGCGTAAAGACTTTGAGATATTAGACGAAGAAGTGATTAACAATGTTGGTTTGCCCTGTTTCATCAAGCCCAATCTGGGAGGTTCCAGCTTTGGAGTTACTAAGGTGAAAACAAAAGAGCAAATTCAACCTGCCATAGAGAAAGCTTTTGGCGAGGCCAACGAGGTAATGGTTGAAGCATTAATGGAGGGAACGGAAATAACCTGCGGTTGCTACAAAACAAAGAAAAGCGAAGTAGTTTTCCCCATTACCGAGGTAGTAACCAAAAATGAATTCTTTGATTATGATGCCAAATATAATGGTCAGGTAGATGAAATAACCCCCGCCCGTATATCAGAAGAACTGACAGAAAGAGTACAATTACTAACCTCTGCCATCTATGATATTTTGGGATGTTCGGGCATTGTTCGCATAGACTACATCATTACCGAAGGCAACAAAATCAATCTACTGGAAGTTAATACCACACCGGGTATGACTGCCACAAGCTTCATCCCTCAGCAAGTATGTGCTGCCGGCATGGATATTAAAGAGGTAATGACAGATATTATAGAAGATAAATTTTGAGTTACAAGTTACAGGTTACGAGTTACAAGAGAAGGCATCGCACCCTAATCTGTAACTCGTAACCCGTAACTTGTAACTTGTAACTCGTAACTATTATGAATACAACAGAGTTTGATGACATTCGTCCTTATCATGATGAAGAACTTGCGGAAATCTTCGAAGAGCTGATTGCCGATCCGGGTTTTGAACAAGCAGTTACAGGAGCTCTTCCGGAGATACCTTGGGAGCAGAAGGTGGCCGGAATGCGAAGCAGTAAAACTAAGCTCGAATTCCAAAAACGGTTTATGTATCCGCTGATGTGGAAGTTGGCGAATAACTTCTCCGACGGGCTTACTATGGACCATTCTGCACTGAAAGATAAGTCGATGGCTTATACCTATATCTCTAATCACAGAGATATTATTCTGGATTCCGGCTTTTTATCTATTCTGTTGATAGACAAAGGTCTTGATACCGTAGAAATTGCCATAGGCGATAATCTATTTGTTTATCCGTGGATAAAGAAACTGGTACGCGTTAATAAGTCGTTCATTGTACAGCGGGCACTTAGTATGCGTCAGATGTTGGAGGCTTCCGGGTTAATGTCTCGTTATATTCATTACACCATAAAGGAGAAAGTTCAGTCTATCTGGATTGCCCAGCGAGAAGGTCGCGCCAAAGATTCTAACGACCGTACCCAAGAAAGCGTACTTAAAATGCTGGCTATGGGTGGAGAAGGAAACCTGATCGACCGCCTAACAGAAATAAACCTGGCCCCTCTTGCCATCTCTTATGAATACGACCCTTGCGACTTCCTGAAAGCACAAGAGTTTCAACTGAAAAGAGATGTCGAAGGTTATAAGAAAACAACTGCCGATGACCTTAAGAATATGCAAACCGGGCTATTCGGTTATAAAGGCCGAGTACACTTTCAGGTAGCCGGACTGCTAAACGATAAACTCCAAAAGTTAGACGCTTCTTTGCCGAAAACAGAACTCTTTAAGCAGCTAACCGCCATGATAGATAAAGACATTCACAGCAATTACCGAATGTATCCGGGCAATTATGTAGCAGCCGATTTATTAGATGGCACCGATACTTATGCCGCTAACTACAGTAAAGAAGAGAAAGAACGATTCGAACTCTACATACAAGGTCAGCTCGATAAGATTGAATTGCCCAATAAAGATATTCCGTTTCTATATGAGAAATTGCTTGTAATGTATGCCAATCCGTTAAAGAATTACCTGGCAGCTAAAACAAAATAAGCAATCACGAACATCTATTTACCATAACACAAAGCTTTACAAAAGATGCAACAAAAAAATATTAAAATCTATTTGCTATTACTGTTATTGCCCTGCTTGCTGGTGCTTTTTATGGCTTTTTGCGCAGAACCGTACTGTATTCAGGGAAGCGATGGCTTTTCTATAATTATGTTGGCGGCAGCTCTTCCTGCTACCGGCTGTTTATTGCTGCTTTTACTGTGTAATGGACTAAAGACCTTCAGGCTCGATGCTGTAGGCATTGTCAGCGGATTGGTGTTGGCATTGATATCGCAGATATGGACGTTTCTCGTATTTAAGAAAGAATATGAATATGAAGTATCATTCTTTAGCCGGGAGGTTCTTACCCATGCGGTAGGGGCATTGGTAGCTGCGTTGACGTTTCTTGCACTGCACGATACCATTAAAAAACAAAAGAAATTGGAAGAAGCAGGAGGAGATGACTCTTCTGTCAATCCTGTTTGGAGAAATCTACTGTATGGAAGCTTGTTGGCTGCTTTGCTGGTATTCGTAACAGTGATTATGACGTATATATTCGGTTATTCAGTTAATGCTTCGGGTGTTTCTATCAATTCAGCGCGTTTGCTGTTCCTGTATTTAATTCTTTGGGTAGCTGCATCAGCCTTATTTCTATTGTTTACCTGGCTTTGGAAACATACAAAAATAATAGCTATTTTGTTGGCGTTTGTAGCTTTGCCTGCTCTTCTTCTGCCGGCTGCCTATTATTTTGATGATGAGGTTTACCGAAACTACTATGCAGAATATGATAGCTATGACAGTAGATATGAATCACCGAAAGAACCTTATACCGATGTAGTAACCGAATACGTTGACGAAGTTTATGAAGACGATGAAGAATATGGCTACGGAGAGTACGAGGAAGAAGAGATAGAAGACGGCGAGTATGTTCCCGAGTTTATAGGCGATGGAATCATAGGCACCGAATCTTCGGAAGATCAGGAATATGGCGATCTGGATAGTATTGCCTCTGCTATTCATTACCTTCGCAAAGAGTTTGTTTTGGAGGATACCGACGGACCTATGGAAGTGCCTTTTGGATTGTTTCCTCACCACTATTCACGTATAGATCGTTACACAGAGGGATACGGAAGCAGGGCCTATAATGGCATCTTTAAATTGTTTCTGAAAAACAAACGAAGTATTGGCTTGGTAAATCTGGTTGGCAGCTACTTTTCATTACTTTATAACCACCTACCTTATGAAGCTTACAGAGATAATGGTTACAAGAAAATAGTAGATCAGCTAATTGCAGCTTATTCCGGTCTGGATAATCTTCAGGCTGTAATAGATATAATGGAAGATACTGAATTGAGAGAAGAGTTCAACGACGCTTCCTCTTGGGATGAAGCTTACAGAGTATACTTCAATGTTTTGTATCCTCATATCTCTGCTGAAAGCTTAGCATTATTCTATACTGAAACATCGGACGACGACGAAGAGCCTGCACTCAACATATCTCGCGTGGTATGGCTTTATTCTTTCTGGGGCAGAAGATACCGGGAAGGCGTTGCCGAAAGCTTGTATGATAGTTTGGTGAAATTGTCGGAGTTGTACGAAGCGGAAAGCTGATTGTAGATGAAATAAATAAAAACATTAGAGAAATGAAGGAGGTTGTTTTGAGAGTTTCGGTAAATGAGGAACGTTAAACCTTGCTCTCGGTTCTTTTATCATAAAGGTAGGCTTTACCCCCTTTCATTCTCTAATGTTTTCATCCGGCACGAACACCGGTATTGTGTTTCTTATGTGTGTGATACAAAGATGAGGGATATTTCTCGCCCGGTCAAAGAAATGCTGTTACAGTTGCCGTTACAGTTTACCGGAGAAGCGTTACAGGGGTGTTACAGACAGGGTACCACTTTGATAATCAGCTACTTATCACTAAATATCAAATCATAAATAATAGGGTCTATTTTTTTGCGGATACGTGTTCTTTTTACTCGGAGAGCTCCGTTTTCAATGCAAAGGATTACTTTTACTTCCGGCGAGCTGCATCCCGACAGATATAAAATACAGCAATATAGTTCATCGGGAGTAAGTTTAGGAAATGTGAGGGCAAGTTCCTTTCCTACATCAGAGAATGTTTTGAGGAATATTTCTTTAAGAGTTTCTCTTTCTTCTATAGTAAGATGTATATTCTCCGGTTCTTTGCTGTTGTGCACTTTTTCAACAAGGGGGTAAGATGGCTCTTTCTGTAAGGCTGCTAAACTCGACTTAATTTTCTTGCCCTGAGAATTTAACGACTGACTTAACACTTGAACCTCTTTAGATACAGCCTCCATATTGGGCAATGGTTCTACTACAGCTTCACGCTTATGCTTTCTATTCCGATAAAGCATATTGATAAATAAAATCAGGAAACCAAGGGTTACAATGATAAACCCTGCCAACTTCAGCTTATCTCTGGTTATTTTCTCAGCTTCTACTTTTATAGCATGCTCATTTAATAAGATGGCAGCTTCCCGCCTTCTGATGCGGCTATCTATCGAATCTTTCAGAGAGAGATATTCCCGGTTATACTTGAATGCTTTTTGTATATCTCCCGCTTTCTCCTCGATGGCACTTAGCTCTAACCGACTGGCAGCGCGCGTGTAGATATCGTGATTGTTGAGCAAAGGCAAAAGATAATTGCGGGCAGAATCCATATCGCCCAACTGATGAAACACCCTACCTGTCACAAAAAACATGGAGGTAACTATTTGCTGATCCGGCGCTGCTTCTCGGGCCTCTTCGATATACCAATAAGCCGAATCGAGTTTTCCTTGTTGTCCGTAGAGATGCGCCATATCCGATAAGATGAAAGACTCCAATCTTTTTTCAGATATAGCTTGTGCCGATTTAAGTGCTTCTTTATAATAATGTAAAGCACTATCCGGCTGATTGGCATATCGCAAAATAAGTCCAAGCTCTCGCGAGAAGGAGGCTTTATCATATACATTATTTGTTTGTACGCTGATTTCGTATGCCTGATTAATCATTTCAATAGCCTTCTCATAGAATCCCTGTTCCTGATATAAGAAAGAAAGATTGCTGTAGATGAGCGAGGTTAACCTGTCTTTAGTTTTTCCGCTGATCTCCAATGCTTGCTGAAAAGCTTCTATGGCCGTGGTACTCATCTCCATATCCCGATACACTCTTCCTAAGTAGAAATAGGCTTGCCTCTTCTTCTTTTTGTTTCGGGTGTCTTGATAGTAGTCTACGGCTATTCGGATAAGGGAGTCGCTGGTATGTATAATACGGTTGGCATCTTTGGCTTTTGTTACTAAAAGTGCATAGTCGGCATAATCTTTTGGATTAGCCAGCTCTTCTATAGGTATGTTTCTGAGCATCTGCAAGGTGCTGTCCGGTTGCACCTTAATCAGAGAATCTATTTGCAGAAAGAGAGGGCTTTCTTTCGGTTCTTTGTTGCAAGAACTGAAGAAGAAAGCCACACAAATGATATAGGAAGAATATATGTGTATAAACTTAGTTTTCATCGTGCCATCCGGGTGGATCTTATTTGCTTAAACTATTTCTCCAATCCCTCCAACAACCGTTTAATTACCACCGTAGCCGAAATCTCCCTGTTAGCAGCCTCCGGAATAACAATAGATTGTGGACTCTCGATTACTTCATCCGTCACAATCATATTTCTACGCACAGGCAAGCAGTGCATAAAGTACGCATTATTAGTAACAGCCATTTGACGGTCGCTCACAGTCCAATCGCGGTCTTTGCTTAATATCCGGCCATAATTGTCGCCGCTGTAGACAGCCCAGTTTTTGGCGTAGATAAAATCAGCTCCTTCAAAAGCTTTCATCTGATCGTATTCTACTTTGGCGTTTCCTACGAAAGAAGGATCAAGTTCATAACCTTCGGGGTGAGTGATAACGAATTCATAATCGGTAGCATTCATCCATTCTGCAAAAGAGTTAGGAACAGCTTGAGGTAGCGCACGAGGATGCGGTGCCCAAGTCATCACCACTTTGGGACGATCTTTCTTCTTATATTCTTCAATGGTGATTAGGTCGGCAAAGCTTTGCAACGGATGGCGGGTAGCCGCCTCCATAGAGAATACAGGACGACCGGAATATTTAATGAATTGGTTGATAACAGTTTCCTGATAATCATAATCACGGTCTTCGAAATTAGCAAAGGAACGCACACCGATAATATCGCAATAAGCCCCCATCACAGGAATGGCTTCTAATATATGTTCGGGTTTATCGCCATCCATAATAACACCTCTTTCTGTTTCCAGCTTCCAGGCTCCCTGATTGATGTCGAGAACAATTACGTTCATACCTAAGTTGGTAGCCGCTTTCTGTGTACTTAGGCGAGTACGTAGACTTGAATTGAAGAAGATCATCATCAATGTTTTGTTTCTTCCTAACTCTACATATTTAAAACGGTCTTTCTTTATCTCAAAGGCTTCTGCCAGAGCTTCTTGCAGATTGCCTAAATCTTGTACACAGGTAAAATTTCTCATAATTATACTTATTGTTTATTATTCAAATATAGACATATAAATCGGAATACTTCTATTCTTTATTTAAAAGGCTTTCCAACTCTTCTGCATTCAACCGGAGGTAGAACTCTCCTTTGTATGCTACGGAAATAGCTCCGGTTTCTTCCGACACGATAATTGCATGAGCATCCGACTCCTGAGAGATTCCCATAGCCGCCCGATGTCGCAACCCTAATTCTTTGGGGATATTCAAATCATGCGAGACGGGTAAGATACAGCCTGCTGCTTTTATCTTTCGTTTTCGAATCACCATAGCCCCATCATGAAGTGGACTGTTCTTGAAAAAGATATTCTCAATGAGTCGCTGGCTTATATTAGCATCGAGTATCTCTCCCGTGCGTACTACTTCATCCAAAGGTACATTATGCTCAATTACAATGAGGGCTCCTACTTTTTGTTTAGCCATGCTGATACACGCCATCACAAGGGGCAGAAATTCGGGGTTCTCCTTCTTCTCTTGTTTATTGCGTGTAAAGAAGCGAATAAGAACGCTAACCTGCCGATGTGTTCCTAATGTAAACAGGAATCTCCTGATTTCATCCTGAAACAATACTACCAACACGATAGCACCTACATTATATAATGTATCGAGAATAGACCCCAGCAAGCGCATCTCAAGCATTTGAGAGATTACCAATCTGAATAGTACAAAAATAAGAATCCCAACAAAGACATTAATGGAACTGGATCCTTTTATCAGTTTATAGATATAGTATAGCAGGAAAGCTACCAGCAGTATATCAATAAAATCTTTTATTCCGAAGTCTATAAACACGATATTATATTATTTACTATTTGACGATTTACTAATTACGATTTAATGGAGAGCAATCTTTCAACATTTGTACAATCTTTACAGCTTCCGCAGCCTGCTTCACATCATGTACTCTTAATATGTCGGCTCCCTTGAGCAACGAAATGGTATTTAATACAGTTGTACCATTTAATGCCTCGGCCGGGGTAATATCCAATAAACGGGTAATCATTGATTTACGGGATATTCCGACTAATAACGGCAGTTCAAATATACTAAATTCTTCCAGAACGGCCATCAATTCATAGTTATGCTCTACTGTTTTACCAAAGCCAAAACCGGGATCGAGGATAATGTCTTTAACTCCCAGATCGCGAAGTTGTTGCACTTTCTCTGCCAGGTAAATAAATACTTCTTTGACAACATTCTCATATTGGGGTTCTTTCTGCATATCCTGAGGTGTTCCTTGTATATGCATCAGGATGTATGGTACATTCAGGCGGGCTACGGTTTCAAACATTTTATCGTCCATCATACCGCCCGAAATATCGTTGATGATAGCAACACCATATTCTTTAACACACATTTCTGCCACATCTGCCCGGAATGTATCTACAGAAACAATAGCATCGGGATGATTCTTCGCAAGAATCTCCAATGCCGGCCGTAAGCGATTCATCTCTTCCGCAGAAGATATATGCTCGGCATTGGGGCGAGACGAATACGCTCCTATATCAATAATAGTCCCCCCTTCTGCTATAATTTGTTGGGCACGATCGGTTATATCTGCCTCCGTTTGCATGCGGCTTCCGGAGTAGAAAGAATCGGGAGTTACATTCAGTATTCCCATTACTTGGGGGTAAGAGAGGTCTAATAAGCGACCGTTTACATTGATGTATTTTGAGAAAGATACTTTCATACGAATCACAAAACTTTATTTAGAATGATTACTTACAAAAGTATAAATAAATATCATACCCCCGGGCATTAATAGGCTTTTCTTTAGGTTTCTTATGCTTCTACATCTCCTACAGCTATTTGATATTCGCGCCACAGATCATCTATATTATATTCTTCTCCTAATACATACTTAATAGCGCCATCGAACGACCATGGCACCACCTCCAACGTACTTTTATTGAACTTACGTAGAAATTCCGGATCTTTATGATCGCGCAACCATACCAGGAAATAACCTGTAGTACGATATCCATCCATATAGTTTCCTTTCTTAGGACGTGCATTTGGTCCGAAACCTCCATTCGCTACCCGCACGGCATCGGCCATACCTTCAATAAAAGCCCAGAATACCCGGTTGGTGCCATAAGAACCAATACCTTGCGGTTCGAGCTGATAGGCATGTGTTAACTCATGTAGCAGTACTCCCCGGGTTTCGAAGAGGAGTTTTGCAGTATCATTCTGTGCAAATGATTGTTCGATGTGGCGTGTACTATAAAAGATGTCAATATTCCCTTTACTACCACCTTTGGCAGAAATACCTTTCACATCTTTCAGTGTATAATGAATTTGATGTACCGGAACGATACTATCCTTCGGCGAGTTATAAAGTGTAGCCAGCACCGTTCGGGCTTGTTCTTTTATATACGATTCCGCATCCGGAATTATTTGATGATAGATTCCCGAGCCTTGAGTTTCGGGTGCTTGGTCTTCAAAAAGGATGGTGCCTACGTTATACTTCTCCCAAGCCGAGGCTCTGTTTTTATTCACAGCACATCCCATGATAACTATCGACAAGCAGGCAATATATAGTAAAGAATTCTTTTTCATATTTTAGTTCTTTGGTAGATTAGCTAATTCCGTTTGTTAAGGAGTAAGGTTTATTCTCTTTGTCAAGACCTCTGCGTTTGTTGGGAGATGCACCCATCTTAAATTCCAATACACCTCCTTTTAAAAGATCTTCGTGAGTTATATACAATGCTTTATATTCCGTTCCATTTAATTTCACTGATTGCACATAGCGTTTCTTGTCGCTAACGCCCGGCGCCTTGATTTCCAAGACATTGCCATTGGGCAACTTCAGTTTTAAATAAGGTAAATACGGAGCGCCCAATACATACTGATTGGTTCCGGGACAAACCGGATAGAATCCCATCACGGAGAAGAGATACCAAGCCGACATCTGACCACAATCATCATTTCCGCCCAATCCGTTAATGTCATTCCGGTACATTTTGTTCAGGATTTCGCGCAGCCAATATTGGGTTTTCCAAGACTGAGAAGTCCATGCATACAAGTAGGGCACATGATGGCTTGGTTCATTGCCATGTACATAACCTCCTAACAAACATTCGTCTGTTATATCCTCGTTATGCTCATAATATTTTTCGGGTAAATGCATGGAGAATAGCTCATCCAGTCGTTGTACAAATACGTCCTCCCCTCCCATTAGGTCTATCATACCCAATACATCATGTGGCACATGAAAAGAAAAGTTCCATGAATTGCCTTCAATAAAGCCTTCGCCATACGTTTGTAATACATCAAACTCTTTCTTAAATGAACCGTCGCTATATCGGGGACGAGCAAAGCCAATTGTAGAATCATATATATTCCGGTAGTTCAATGCTCGTTTCCGGAAAGTTTCTGCAACCGACTTATTTCCTGCATTCAGGGCGGTTTGATAGATGGTCCAATCATCATACGCATATTCCAAAGTAGAAGAGGCAGCGGTACCACTCTTATCTAAAGGAATATAACCTAACTTCATATAGTCGGCTACTCCTTCATAGTAAGGTACGGTGGCTGTATTTACCATAGCGTCTAACGCTTCCGGCGTATTCCTGCAAACTCCTTTTGCGATGGCATCGGCCAATACAGATGTGGCATGATAACCACTCATACACCAATTTTCATTACCGGCATGACTCCAAATAGGCAGCATGCCGTGTACACTTTGTTGCTGGTGTTTAATCATTGACTGCACCATATCTGCATTACGCTCCGGCTTAACCAGATTAAGGAATGGATGTTCTGCCCGATAGGTATCCCAAAGAGAGAAAATAGTATAATTCGTAAATCCTTTTGCCTGATGAATATTATGATCTAATCCGCGATAGGCTCCGTCTACATCCATATATACCGATGGGTTAATCATAGTATGATACAACGAGGTATAAAACATAGCTTTCTGATCCGGAGTTCCTTCTATTTCGTAAATATCCAATTCCTTATTCCAGGCTCCGGCAGCGGCTTCTGCTAACTGATCAAAGCTTTTGCCGGCAGCCTCTGCTTGCAAATTCTTAATTGCCCCTGCTGTACTGACGGCAGATAAGGCTACCTTCACTACCAACTCCGATTGCTTTTCGGTATGGAAGTTAAAGTAAGATACAATTTTACGTCCGGTGATTTCCGGGAAGTTCTCATTCAATTTAAAGCGCCGCCAAAAGCCTCTGTATTGCACCTTCTCCATATCCTTATAGCCATAGCTCTCTATAGGTTGCGATAAAGAGATTGCGAAATAGGTATAGTTGGTTTGTGCCCATCCGTTGGTAATTCGGTATCCGGTTAGTAAGGTATCATTTTCTACCCGAAGGTTTGCCCATAGTACTTTGCCGTCATAATTGTAAATGCCATGTACTAAATCTAAAATAAGATGTCCGTTCTTGCCTTCGGGGAAGGTATATTTATGTATTCCTACCCGTTGTGTAGCCGTCATTTGTGCTTTAATACCATAATCATCGAGCATAACTTCATAATATCCGGGAGTAGCTTTCTCGGTAGCATGATTAAAGCGCGACCGATATCCTTCGTCCGGGTAATCGGCTCGTCCCGGGTTTAGTTTCAATTCGCCCGTAGCAGGCATAATAAGAATATCGCCCAGATCCGAATGACCAGTTCCGCTAAAATGTGTATGACTAAATCCTACAATAGTACGGTCTCGATATTGATACCCAGCACAATATTCGTATGCCTTTTTCTGATACTTCCCTTCTATGTTGTGTGGGATGGTATCGGTGTCGGGACTTAATTGGACGATCCCAAAGGGGGTACAGGCTCCGGGGAAGGTATGCCCCATGCCATTTGTTCCGATAATCGGATTCACGTAATCAATAGGCCGTTGTGCTATTACCGACACGGACAATAAGCACAATAGCCACCAGATTGGCAGTTTCTTGTTCATTTCTTTGTACTTTGTTGTAAATGTATTTGTTGGGAATATATCGAAAGTACAGTGTTAATCTGTGGTTGATATTGATACTTTCGATATATTCTCTGTCAGGCTATTACCAAACCTTTGATAATTCCTCCTTAATTGTATCAACCCCGGGGAATCCGGTTTTCTTATAGGTGATATTTCCTTTCTTATCTACAATGATGTAACCGGGGATTCCTGTTATTTCATATTTCTTGCACAATGCGCCCCATTGTTCATTGGTCAGATAGTAATGTACACCGCCGATGTCCGGAAGCATATTCATCCACTTTCCTTTTGGAGAGCTTTCTCCGGAGATATAAATAACTTCTACTCCTTTTTCTTTCATTTCGGGTTTAAACGGTTTGATGGCTTTCATTGCTCCCAGGCAAGGTCCGCACCATGTTGCCCAGAAATCAATGAATAGGGCTTTTCCTTTATATTGTTCAATGATTACCTCCAACAATTTATCGTTTGCAGCTTTGGGCGTATCTGCTATTACATAACCTCCCTTGGCCATGGCTTCATCAAACTTCTTTTGAACCTCGGCACGAGTAGCATAGAAAGCTTCTTTAAATAATGGAAGCGAAAGAGAGTTTAATAATTGTTCTTCTTCGGGAGTCAATTTATTCAGATTCTCTACTTGTGCAAGAACAGGTAAGGCTTTCTTGATATCTTGCATAATTCCGGTTTCGGAACCTGTCAACTCATTTAGCTTTTCATCCGAAGAAATGTTTTGTACAATAGAACTGTATATAGAATATATTTGAGGTTGATACAGGTTCTTAACATCACCCGGCACATACTCTTTAAGCATGAAAATGATTTCATCGTCGAACTCCGGACCTTTGTAATCCATCGGATCTCTGTAGTTCAATTTGTTTTTTTCGCGATATGCCCACTCATAGGTGTGTTTTATTCTTGTTACATTAGACATGCAAATAGCCTTCAGATATTGCGAAAGATGTGTTTTAAACGCCGGGCTCAAATTCTTATCCTCTTGAATAAGAGCTACCCCCTGTGCAACTTCTTGTTTCTTTTTGTTCACCCAATCTTGAGGCGCCATATCGAGTATTTCAACTCCATCGTTCTTTTTGAAACCTTCGGGCATGTATTTATCGGTGTTTACCATCGAACGTTCCAAATTCAGAGATGCATATTTTCCTTTATATCCAATTGTTTGTATAGGCTCTTTCTTGTCTTTCCAAAAGTCATTTATCGATTTGGCTGTAAAATCAATATACACATCGGCTGTTTCGCCCGGCGATAGTATAACGCCTGCTATCATGCGGCTACCATCTATCAAGAAAGCATTTGTTGTAGCATTCTGCACAAATTCAAATCGATACGTTTTCCCTTCTATGCTTTGAGGTTCGATTTGATGTTGAGTCATTAAAAACACATCATTTAAAATTAGTTGAGGATCTCCTAATTTGTAGCCCTCTTTGAGCCCGGTGAAATGTACATTCAATATTGTTTTCCCGGTTTTAAGTTCGGCCGCAGGAAGCTCGGCTGTTTTATCTATTTGGATATTCAGTACTTCTTTGGGCATATCGGGGGTGTATTTAATACCTTTCCCGGTTAAGTCTATATCCCATATTTTAAAGCAATCATCACAATCGCTTTCTATAAAATCTACCGATTTGGTTCCTTTGGGTAATGCCGGAAAGTAAAGCACAAAAGAGTCTTTTCCACTTGCCGACATCCAGTGTCTTTCGCCTAAAGCTATGCTATCGGCGGCGGTAACAACAAACTTCTCGTTACCGGCTTTCAGGTAAGTATCGGCTGCAATCGTAATCCAATTGCGGGGGCGGAAGTTAGCCGTAAAATGGAATATGGTAGTGGTATCCGTAAGTTCAATCTTATCAATTGTTAGGATTGGTGTATTTTTAAGTCCGTGTTCCGGATTTTCAATCACCTTAGGATAGTTGTCGCAACTTTGTAATAAAGATAAAGCAATTAATAGGAATATTGCCAAAGAGTTTTTTAGTAGTGCCTTCATAATGAATGGTTTCTAATAGGATGAATTTATGCAAATGTAGTTTATTCTTTGAATAAAGAAAAGAAACGAACCGAAACAAATTTAGTAAACACCATCAATAAGTAGAAGCTACGCGTATTTATCATTACAAAACAGCTAAATATCCCAACCTTAAACAACACCGAATAAAAGGAGCAAAACCACAGATAAAACACACGAAAATAATCCGTGATTTTAATCCGTTCAATCTGTGTAATCCGCGTCTAAATAGCAAAAACAATAAACTATCCCCAGAAAGTTTTTTCCTCAAAAAAGTCCCACAAGTCCCACCGCACAGCTAACCATCTGTAATTGAATCGTTTACAAGGTGATACTTCCCAAAAGAAGTTCCACAAAGTCCCACTAAAGTCCCACCTTTTTCTGTATTATTACATGAGATCTTCTTCAAATATCTATTTTAGTCCTTCTTTGCATCTGCCTATTTACCTGTCATTAACTTATAGAACACCCATTTGTACACCCGGGTGTACAAGCTTCCTACATCCGGATCTACCCGCCCCGTACACCCGGGTGTACCGAACAACTACACCCGGGTGTATGAATACTTGAAAACATTCATTAAAAACCAACAATGCGTTTATCTAAGAATATATCTACACGTCATAGGGTCAAAAGCAACATCGAAAACCATCTTGAATAATCCAAGAATTTTATATACGTTTGTTCTCAAATATAAAAACCGATGATGGATATATCTGCACTCTATACGCTTTTTCTCTCTTGTAGTGAGGTTACAACCGATAGTCGTAACTGTCCTCCCCATTCTATGTTCGTTGCCCTGAAAGGCGACTCCTTTAATGGAAACCTATTTGCAACCCAAGCATTAAACAGCGGATGCTCTTATGTTATTATTGATGAACCACAGCATGCCATAAAAGGAGATGAAAGATATATTGTAGTAGAAGATTCATTGACTACTTTGCAGCAGTTGGCCAACTATCATCGTCGGCAACTTAAAACAAAAGTACTCGGCATTACCGGCACAAACGGCAAAACCACTACCAAGGAGTTGATTGCTGCTGTTTTATCTAAAGATTTTAATATTCTCTATACATTAGGCAATTTAAACAACCATATTGGTGTTCCGTTAACACTACTTCGGTTAAAGCAAGAGCATGAAATTGCAGTCATCGAAATGGGAGCCAACCATCTTGGCGAGATAGATTTCCTCTGTCGCATAGCAGAGCCGGACTTTGGAATCATCACCAATGTGGGTAAAGCACACCTGGAAGGATTTGGTTCTTTCGAAGGAGTTATAAAAACAAAAGGAGAATTATATGAGTTTCTGCGTAAACGCATGAACCCGGTAGTCTTTATTCATCACGAGAACTCGTATTTAATGGAGATCGCCAAAGAGTTAAGACTTATTGAGTATGGAACCGAAGAGAATTTGTACATCAATGGCACCATCACAGGCAATTCTCCCTATTTAACCTTTAACTGGAAGCATGGCAAGGAAGGAAGTCTACATACTATAAATACCCAATTGATAGGGGAATATAATTTTTCGAATGCTTTGGCGGCTGTCACCATTGGTTTCTTCTTTGGTGTAGAGCCAACCCGAATAGATAAAGCATTAAGTGAATATACACCAACCAATAATCGCTCGCAACTTCAAAAAACAGCTGATAACACATTAATCATTGATGCATATAACGCCAACCCTACCAGCATGATGGCGGCACTTAGCAATTTTAAGAACATAAATGCCGATCGTAAGATGCTGATTCTGGGTGATATGAGGGAATTAGGAGAGGATAGCGCAGCAGAGCATCAAAGAATAGTGGATTATCTACAAGAAAATGGCTTCGAGAATGTTGTGTTTGTGGGCGATTTGCTTGCTGCCGCTAAACATAATTATCCTTCTTATAGAAATGTAGATGAATTAATTAAAGCCCTTCAAGAGAATCGCCCGAAAGGGATGATGATTCTGATAAAGGGCTCTAATGGGATTAGATTGAGGGAGGTGGTGGGTTATTTGTAGAGAGGGATTTAATGAGTAAACATGTCCCTTTAATAATTAAAAGGCTTGTTTTGTTGTATAGTTGAGCAACGTTTTGTATCTTTGTATCATGGTGACAGAACGAAAAATCCGAACGTATGGAGGATATTTTGAAGCGTTCATGGAAACGCTTACTGAAAAAGAACAAGATAAAATCCTGTATGGATTACTCTTGTTGAAGACTCAGGAAAGATTGTCCAGAAAGTTTGTAGACTATATTAAGGAAGGAATATATGAATTGCGCACAGAGTACAACTCAAATATCTTTCGGGTGTTTTTTATTTTTGATGAAGGAAATATTGTTGTTCTTTTTAATGGTTTCCAAAAGAAAACTCAGAAAACGCCAAATAACGAAATAGAAAAAGCAATTAAAATAAAGGAGGCATATTATGCAGACAAATAACCATAAAATCACAGATTACGATGTGGTGCTTGATGCTAAATTCGGAGCAAAAGGTACCGAACAAAGAGCAGAAGCAGAGGAAAAAGCATATACGTTTTATACAGGCCAAATTATTGAGGATGCCCGAAAAAAAGCAAATATTAGTCAGGCCGAATTAGCCCGACGTATTGGTTCTGACAGATCTTATATATCTCGTATTGAAAGTGGGCAGACCGAACCAAAGGTTTCAACCTTTTATCGTATAATGAACGCATTGGGATGTAAGATAGAATTCTCAATGACACTTTAAGAGAAACTGACGCATTCTTAATATCTCCCCAAAACGCTAAAGCCCTTCAAGAGAATCGCCCGAAAGGGATGATGATTCTGATAAAGGGCTCTAATGAGATTAGATTGAGGGAGGTGGTGGGTTATTTGACACCTTCATCCAGATTCCGAGTCTAAAGATATAAAAACGCCTAAAAGGTTGTAATAACATAACCTTTTAGGCGTTTTTTTGTATATTTGTTCTGTTTATTGATAATTATAAATCCGTATGAAGTATCTTAATATAAAGAAGGCGCTGGCTGCATGGAAAAATTTGCAGCCACTGTTAGAGAAAGATAGAGAAAGGCTTAGTCGCCGCTTTACTGTAGATTTCAACTACAACAGCAATCATATTGAGGGGAATACATTAACTTATGGCCAGACAGAAATCTTGCTACTTTTTGGCAAGGTAATTGGAGAAGCGGATGTTCGTGATGTACAAGAAATGACAGCAAGTAACGTAGGCCTACGGATGATGACAGAAGAAGCTACGGTGAAAGGAATACCATTGACGCAGAAATTTATCCGAACATTGCATAAGACCATACTACGAGAGGATTACACAGTATACCATAATTTACCTGGTGGTATACAGACAAGTTACGTGATTCACGCCGGACAGTATAAAACACGACCTAACAGTGTAATCACACGATATGGAGACAGATTTGAGTATGCCTCACCTGAGGAAACCCCAGGGTTGATGGGGGATTTAGTGGATTGGTATAATGTGGCAGAACAAGAGGGAAAACTTTCACCAGTAGAGTTGGCTGCACTCTTTCACTATCGTTATATACGCATTCATCCTTTCGAGGACGGTAACGGTCGTATTGCTCGACTGATGGTGAACTACATCCTAACTCGCCACGATTATCCGATGATTGTAGTCCGTAGTCGCAAAAAGAGTGAATATTTGGAAGCTTTACATCAGACCGATATTGAAGTTGGTCCTGTGCCGAGTGATGGTGCTCATGCAGATATCAAGAATATCCGTCCTTTTATGAAATACTTCAATGATCTGGTGGCTACAGAAGTGTATAATGATGTGCTGTTTGTGAGCGAGAGGAATGAGAATGTGTGGTGGTATGATGGGGAACGGATTGCATTTCGAACACCAAATTACACGAAAATTTTGAACGCTATGCGAACACAGCCAATTTTGACGCTTGCGGACATGAAAGAGGAAACAGGCATCAGCGTGACGGCTATTCAGAAATTATTGGATCAGCTGATTTCCAAGAAGTATGTTGAGCGTGGAGAGAAAGATGGTAGCTGGAGAGTGTTTTTGACACAATAAGGACGAATAGTTATGATGGTAAGAATATAGTGTACTTAATATCTCCTAAAAACGCTAAAGCCCTTCAAGAGAATCGCCCGAAAGGGATGATGATTCTGATAAAGGGCTCTAATGGGATTAGTTGAGGGAGGTGGTGGGTTATTTGTAGAAATGTATGATACTTTTAACACTCTCTTCAACCTCTTCAGTAGAGGCAATTTTTTGATAAGATAGATCAGGTAATTCTTTGCAATAAACATCCTTCAAAGAATTCCACAAGGCGCAAAAATCTGTAACTAACGGGGATTCGGACCACGTTTTGCTTTGCCATCCTTCAGGTTTATCGAAACTCTTTTGGTCATGTTCGAACAAGGACTGAAAATCATCTTTGAAAGAAGTGCTTTCAAGATAGGTTTTACATTCTTTATCCTGAAGGAGATAATGTAGATCATAGAAATGGCGAATTTTAGCTGTGAGCTCCTGAATGGGATTATTAGCTAAGGAACAACGTATTATGGATACTAACTTTTCCGTCAAAGTCCTTCGTTTGTCCAAAACGGATACAGCAAATGGTTGCATTTCATATTCTTCAATTAATGCCTGACTATTTGTTTGTACGAAAAAATCAGTAAGAAAACTTTAAAGTGTACGTTTTTCAAATGGATATGGATTAGCGAAAGAGTTAATTTCAATAAGTAATTGTCCAGCTTTAATGGCACCTACTTGAATGGAATCAACTTCACGGGGATAGCTATAAAATGCCTTATAATAATGAGAACCTTTACTTGTAGAACCTGGAATATTTATTTCTAATAAGCCAAGTGTCATGTTCTTGGCGGTTTTACGAATTAGATTTTTGAGTTGATTCCCACTCAGCGACCATGCTTCTGTTATTGCTATATCAATGTCTTCTGAAAATCTGGAACCTATGCCGTATGCTTTGGTTAGACTTGTGCCACCTTTGAATATAGCACGCCCTTCTTTATCGTTTTTTACCATTAAGGATAGTGAACGGCAAATCCAATAATCTTTTTCAATAAAAATACTTTTAATACCTAAACCTCCTTCTTCTTTGGGACGTGATGCAGCTAAAATAGCATCGGCAAACAATTCTCTATTTTCATGAAGCCTCATACAATATTCCAATTTTGTTTTGTTAATAATACATCATCAGAAATAGGAAGTTTATATGTGGTAACTCCACTTAATGATGCTTTCAAATTATATGTATTTATATTATTCTGTTCCATTATTGCCCCCAATAAGGCGCGCACGTATGGGGTATAAGAAATTGCTAATTCACAAAATATCTGTTGTTCTTGTTTCGGTATGTTTTTTATCAACTCTCCAAGTCGAAGAATACATTCATCAGGTGTTACCGCCGGTATTTCTCTTATTAGTCGGATAGCGTCAAGAATTCGCAATAAACGAATATTTTGTTCTGTAATTTCATTTGGCTGTAACAGGAATGAAATGTTGTATTCACCTCGTTTTAACGGACGGCGGTATTTGTTAGAGCCGATCATTATGGATGAAGTTATTTGAGTGGTTAATCCCATAGTGGCAAAAGCTGCTGTCCCTGTGATATAGCCTATCAGTTTACCATCTTTCTCTAAAAAATCTTTTGCTATTTCAGAAGAAGCGGGCTTTAATGTACCAAATATTGTTTTACGAGGTTTGTAGTATCTCCCTTTTGATAACTTTTCAAGCTCACCTTTAGCAACAAAACGACTTAGGAGTTTTACAAGGGCAGCTTCGTATTGTGGTTCTACTTTGAAATCCTTTAATGTGAATACAACTCCATCCGGAGTTGAATTAAGCTTTTCCTTTATTTGATCTGCTATCAACATATTCTTCAATTATATATCTGCAAAGGTATTAAAAGTCATGTTTATTACGCAAAAAACAAGACTTTTTTAAGTTTGAAAGGTTTCCCCAAAACGCTAAAGCCCTTCAAGAGAATCGCCCGAAAGGGATGATGATTCTGATAAAGGGCTCTAATGAGATTAGATTGAGGGAGGTGGTGGGTTATTTGTAAAGGGACTCTTTACAAATAATCATTTCACTTTTATTCTTTGATGAAATCTTATAGTCTTTTATCTCAGGTAATAAGATACTTCTTGTAGACTTTCTTACAGGTAATTTCCCTGTTTCTATTAGAGAAACCGCTATCTGAGTCATTGGGTCTTCCGGGCTACCTAAAGGTTTGAAGAATAAATCAATGGCAGAATCCACCTTTTCTTTTTCATAGGTAGGAGCGATACCTCCCTGAGCAGATTCCCCATTTATATTAGAGAACTTATACACCATTATAGTTGCTTCCCAATTTTCAACACCTTCTATGTCTGAATCTTTTCCTAACTTAAACTCTTTAAAATAATCTTCTGGAGTGATAGTCAATCCGCCACAGAACTTTCCAAGAGTCCTTTCTCCTATATGAACTACTTCCATATAAGGTCTAAGCGCTAAAATTGTAGCCTCGGAAGCCGATGCAGTGATCTCTGTAGTGAGTATATAAATACGCTCAAGATTTAAGTTTTCATTGATTACGCTACTGTCAAAGATTTCATCTTCTTTTTGCAACTTCATCATTTCAGCATTCCATGCTCGTTTCAAATATATCGTTTTATTATCAAGAACCGTTTTAGGAGCAATCATTCCTGCCAATGCATTGGCTACATCAGCATATCCTCCCAAATTAAAACGTAAATCCAATATCATTTCAGTAATCCCCTTTTGTTTGAAATAAGCAAAAGTGTTTTTCAGTTTAGTTCGGGAAGCTTTAGTAAAACTCGAATAGCACAGATAGCCAATCTGAGGTTTATCTGGCTCATCCTCATTGATAATTTCGGCATGAAGTACTGAATCGAAGCATTTAGTTGTGACTTGTAAATTTAGAGGATTCTTTCCTGTAGACCTCACATCTATTGTGTTTGATTCTACATACATCTCCCCAACTTCTATAGACATAGACTTCAATGCAAGAAAATCAGTCAGAGATTTCTTTTCTGTAGTCAGGAAATTACCATTTACTTTATATATGATGTCTCCCCTTTTTAGCCCGGCATTAGCTGCCGGTGAATTTGGGTTCACGTATTCAATAGCGATATACATTTTGCTTTCGCCAATGAAAGAAAAAGGATAAATCCACCATCCAAAATCTGTAGTTGTTTCATCAATTTCAGCTCTTGTAGAAGGAGAAGATGTATTTTCGAGTCGAGACCAACCATCATCTTTATATCTCATCTTTAAGAAATGCTCTATAGGTTCATCTTCACTATTATCTTTAATGGAAGATGAAATTTCCTTATTCCACACATAGAAGTGCTTCATCGCTCCTACTGAGAATTTATTTACTTTGGCATTAATTCCAATTGGCGCAGTCTCCGAATCTTTCTTCTCGCAAGCCACAAACAAAGAAAGGAATAATACACTTATCCACAATGAGATCGCTTTAGTTGCATGTTGTTTCATAGTTTTTTATTTTAATCTGTAATTTTCTTTTTCAGCATCTTTGGCTTCAGTATATAATATCCCACTAAAGCTGCACAAAGTGCTCCTGTTGCATTAGCAACAAAATCCATCCAATCGCCCCCGCGATAAGCAGTGCAATATTCTTGTAATAATTCTATTGCACCACTAAATAATATCGGTAGCAGGCAAGCTCCTATCCATGCATGCCTCATAGGATGATTGTTTTTATGCGACCGCAGGAATTCCCACCAAAGCATTCCGGACAAGCCAAAATACATACAGAAATGTGCTATTTTATCCAGATTAGGAATATCATCTGCCACATCTATCTTAGGTGGTCTAAAGAACGACAAATAAATAACCAATAATATAATGGAAATAGATAGGGGATACTTTCTAAAATAATAGAGCATTTTAAATTACTTAATTACGTGTAAAGCAAAAGTACGAAACATTTTCTATATTTGTATGTTTTAGTAGAAATTATATCTTTTAGTTCATTTTAAAAAAGGCATGGCAAAGATAAAAAGAGCAACATTTGGAAGCAAAGTAGGAGTCATACTGGCATCAGCAGGATCGGCGGTTGGATTAGGAAATATTTGGAGATTTCCATACGAAACCGGGAATAATGGTGGAGCTGCTTTTATTCTTATTTATCTGGGTTGCGTTCTTATTCTAGGTCTCCCTATCATGATATCCGAGTTTATTGTGGGACGCCGATCGCGTGCCAACACAGCAGGAGCCTATAGCGTATTAGCACCGGGTACACCTTGGAAATGGCTGGGTCGGATAGGTGTACTAACCGCATTTCTCATCTTAAGTTATTATTCGGTAGTAGCCGGATGGACATTGGAATATATTGTAGAAGCTACTACTAATAGCTTTGTTGGTAAATCTTCCTCCGACTTTATAACATCTTTCATTACTTTTTCCAGCAATCCGTGGAAACCCATACTGTGGCTTGTACTGTTTCTGCTGGGTACTCATTTTGTTATTGTAAAAGGAGTAGAAAAGGGAATTGAAAAGTCTGCCAAGATTATGATGCCTACTCTTTTTATTTTGCTGATAGTGTTGGCCATTTGTTCTATTTTGTTGCCAAATGCCGGCACAGGAATCGAGTTCCTTTTAAAA
The DNA here is from genome assembly GCF_010500995.1 of Bacteroides sp. 224. Lineage (GTDB taxonomy): Bacteria > Bacteroidota > Bacteroidia > Bacteroidales > Bacteroidaceae > Bacteroides. The sequence goes on from NZ_QVMK01000031.1 coordinate 42,634, forward strand.
CCCGATTTTAGTAAAGTAACCAGTAGTGTATTTCTTAGTGCTATGGCACAGGCTTTCTTTTCTTTAAGCCTCGGCATGGGATGCCTTACTACCTACTCCTCTTATTTTGGGAAAGACACTAATCTTACTAAAACAGCTTTTAGTGTAGGTATTATTGATACGATTGTGGCAATATTAGCCGGTCTTATTATCTTTCCTGCTGCTTTCTCGGTAGGTATTCAACCGGATGCCGGCCCCAGCCTGATCTTTATTACTTTGCCTAATGTGTTTCAGCAAGCTTTTTCCGGTCTGCCTGCCTTAGCATATATTTGTTCTGTTTTATTTTATGTGCTTTTGGCTGTGGCTGCACTCACCTCTACTATTTCACTGCACGAGGTAGTTACTGCTTACCTGCACGAAGAATTCAAAATAACCCGTGGCCGGGCAGCTACCTTTGTGACTGCCGGATGTATCTTCCTTGGAATCTTTTGTTCTTTATCTTTGGGTGTAACCAAAGAATATACTTTGTTTGGCTTAAATACATTTGACTTATTCGACTATACTACAGCCAAAATTATGTTACCATTAAGTGGCTTATTCATCTCCCTATTTGTAGGTTGGTACCTGAATAAGAAAGTTGTAAAAGCAGAAATCACCAACGATGGTACATTAAAGACATTTCTTTATCATATCATCATTTTTCTTTTAAGATTTATTGCACCTATTGCTATCGCCTTCATTTTCATTAATGAGTTAGGGCTTCTGAAATAATATGTGGAAAGAATTCTTTTACTATACTCGCAGAGAGAGGCAAGGAGTAATTGTTTTAGTTCTACTTATTTTTGCAGCTATTTGTGTAGGAATCTTCCTGCCTTCCCGGATGCGAAACAGTGAATTGGAAGCAGATGAAACTTTTGATCAGGAATACAGCGAATTTGTAGCTTCTTTAAGTAAACAGAAAAAAGATAAAAACAATTCAAACACAATCCTTTCTAATAAGATAGAGACTAAACTCACAGCTTTCGACCCCAATACAGCCGATTCGCTGACCTTACTCCAATTAGGTCTTTCATCTCAAACAACAAAGAACATATTAAACTATCGACGTAAAGGTGGGAAGTTCCGGCGACCGGAGGATTTCAGAAAGATTTACGGTTTAACAGAAGAACTGTATACCACATTATTACCTTACATGTATTTTGCTAAACAGGAATCTATCGTGCATGATGCAATTCCAACTCCAAAGAATAATTCTATTTTGATTAAGAATGATACCCTAAGACTGGTTGCATACAAATATCCTCCGGGAACAGTGGTCGACCTTAACAAAGCCGATACTACCGAACTTAAAAAAATACCCGGTATCGGCAGCGGCATAGCAAAAACAATTACAAACTACCGAAAACGATTAGGAGGATTTTATACTATTCATCAACTTGCCGACATCAATCTTGATATTCAGAAGTTAGAAGATTGGTTTAGGGTATCCGAGAATGAGACGAACCGCATCAACCTGAACAAAGTAAGTGTCGAACATTTAAAGGAACATCCTTACTTTAATTTTTATCAGGCCAAAGTCATTATAGAACACCGAAAGAAGAAAGGTAAACTTAAAAAACTCGAACAATTATCCTTATATGAGGAGTTCACAAAACAAGACCTCGAAAGAATAAAATACTATATTTGTTTCGAATAGTTAAATGTTTTTTATACTTTCGTGGAAACATAATATCACATCGTATGAAACAATCATCTTTACTCCTTATTTTGGCTGTTTTAGTTATCAACTTTGCTTCTTGTAAAGACAAAAAAACAGATCAACTAACCAGTTCCATTCCTGCTACGGCCATCAATGTTATTCATTACAACACAAAAGCGTTGATACAGAAGGCTCATTACAACCCATTAGACAACAAAATGCTTAAAAAATTCCTCGACGAGCAGAAAAACAGAGGAGGAAAAGATGGTGAAATGATGGGACATATTGAGACTCTGATAAAAAAGCCAAACTCCTTTGGAATTGACTTAATTGATGACTCTTTCTTATATATAGATAAGTCGGGTACAGGAATCCTTTGGAAAGTAAACGATGCAAAAAAGCTACGTCGCACATTAACCGAAACATTCGAAATACCCGAAGAAATGTTGGAGGAAAAAGATGGTATTACCATCATGGAGCCCTCTTGGGGAATTGTAGTTGCTTGGACAAAAGAAAAACTTTTGTTTTTTAATCAAACAAGAAGTTTTTCCGGAGGTTCAGGAAACTTAAAAGAGCAAGTTATTAAACAACTCAAACAAGGAGCTGAGGAAAGCATTCAAGCCAATAAAAGCTTTCAGGCCTTTCTTGACAACAAAAAAGACATCTCCATATTCTATTCTTACGAGAATGCGATGAACCTTTGGGATGTTATGGCTCTTCAAATGCCTGTCATTCAAGATTTTTATTCCTCTATAAAAGAACTGGCAGACGGCATTAATTACGGCTTTTTCGTCTCTTTTGAAAAAGGGGAAGTAGCAACCGATTGCAAGATTTACTACAAATCAGACGAAGATAAAGAAAAGTATATGAAGCTGATGGATCAGTATTCTCAAGACCTGAAAGTTAATCAGCTAAGATATTTTAAAGAAACTCCATTATTTGTTCTGTCAACCGGATTAAAAGGAAGCGGTTTGTTTCAGTATTATAAAGAAAGTGGTCTATTTAACTTAATTGATGAAGAAACCAAAGAAAAGCTTTCGCAAGCAGGCGTAGATCTTGAAGCAATTATTTCTAATATAGAAGGAGACGTAACCTTTGCCATTCACAAAATGATTCCTCAAGGTAAGAACGCTTATGGAAGATTCGATAAGATGATGCCGGAAGCAACCCTCCTTGTCGATTTAAAAGATGGCAAGCAACTGTGGAATACTTTTACAGAAATCGTAGAAAAAGCAGGCGATGATTTAAACATTCAGAACACCGGATCTGACGCTTATCTTATGACTGTTGAAGATATGGTTTTCTACCTTGGCTTATCCGACAACACTTTATATATTACTAACCGGGAAGCAATGCTCAATGATATGTCTAACACTCAAATGAATGAGTTTGCATCATTGGCCAAAGGCAAAAAAGTATTCATGTATGGAAGTCTCGACCCCATCAAGCCTATGTTATTAAAGGAAGCCAAAGATCCGATAGCCAAACAATTAGCAGAAAAATGGCTAAACTTACTTGGCGACTACTCTTTTGCAGCTAAGAATGTTTCGGATGGTGAAGGAAAACTCATTATCACGGATAAAAGCGATAACAGCTTGGCCGTTTTCTGTAAACTGATAGATGAGAGCATCACACTGTCTATGGAAGGAATGTAATGAACCATATTCGCCTTAACAAAATACTTCCCAATGTATTTTCCGGTTCATCGGATACTCGCTCCGATATCTGGGAAAAGGATGTTTATTTTGAGAAAGGAAAATCATATTTGCTCAAAGCGGACTCCGGACGTGGAAAGAGTTCGCTTTGCAGCTATATATATGGCTATCGTTCCGACTACTCGGGCCAGATATTCTTTGATAATGTTAATACTCAAGATTCAAAGGCAAATTGGGATGATATTCGTTCCCGCCACATCAGCCTTTTGTTTCAGGAACTTCGTCTCTTCCCGGAACTGACTGCTTTGGAGAATATACAACTCAAGAATAATTTAACGCACTATAAAACACAAGATCAGATTGAACATTGGCTGGATATTTTAGATATTGCCGACCGAAAAGATTTTCCGGTGGGTAAAATGTCGTGGGGTCAACAGCAACGGGTTGCTATTATCCGCTCTCTCTGCCAGCCGTTCGATTTCTTATTCCTTGACGAACCAATCAGTCACCTTGACGATAAGAATGCTCAAATCGTGGCTCAACTAATAGAAGAGGAGGTGGCAAATCAAGGTGCGGGACTTTTGGCAACTTCTATCGGAAAAGATCTGCCTCTGAATTATACTCAAATATGGATGCTATGAATTTGGTTTGGAAGTTATTAAAACAGAACATAAACAAATCTCAACTTATTGGTTCTTTCATAGCAAACCTGTTGGGATTAAGCATTGTCTTGTTGGGGATACAGTTCTATACGGATATCAGTCCGCTTCTCTCCGGTCAACAAGATAGCCTGATAAAGAAAGACTTCCTGATCATAACCAAGAAAGTAAACCTACTGACAACTTTGGGTGGCAACTCAACTTCCTTTTCTCAAAAAGAGATAGACAAAATTAAAAATGCCTCCTTTACCAAAGATGTCGGCGCATTTACATCTTCCCGCTACAGCGTTTACGGTGGTATTAACACCAAGCAGGGAGGCTTTAGAACTGAAATGTTTTTTGAAGCCATCCCCAACAATTTCATCGATGTAAAAACAGAAGGTTGGCAATTTACTTCGGGAGATAAACTTATCCCTATCATCATCCCCAAAAACTATCTCGACTTATATAACTTTGGTTTTGCCGAGGCTCGTTCTATGCCCAAGCTCACTCCCAACATGATTGGGTTAGTAAATCTCGACATTACTTTATCAGGACAATCTCAAGTTCAGGGATTTAAAGGAAGAATCATTGGTTTCTCTAATAGAATCAATACAATCTTAGTGCCGGAATCATTTATGGTATGGGCTAATGAAAAATTTAGTTCGGAGAAGAATGCATTGCCAAGCCGTATTATGATTGAGGTCAACAATCCGATGGATCCTAACATCGCCACTTTTCTTCAAGAGAACAACTATGAGGTAGAGGGCGAGAGTGATGCATTAAGCAGCATGTCTTACTTCCTGAAAATAGTTATTGGGATTGTGATTACGATAGGTATTATCATTTGCCTGTTATCTTTCTTCGTTTTACTGTTAAGCATTTCTTTACTCCTCGAAAAGAACAAAGAGAAGCTGCAAAATTTGCATTTAATAGGATATAGCAAGAGCCGCATTATGCGCCCATACTACCGATTGTCGATGGGTATTCATCTTGTTTCACTCATATTGGCTATAGGCATCGTGTTTATAGTACGAACTATATATATGGGGTATATAAGGGAGATTCGACCGGATACAGAGGGTAATCTTTTTGTTATGATATTAACGGGGGTTGGGATTTTTGCTGTGTTATCAATATTAAGCAGGAAATTCAAAAAAGCACTTTAGGCATCATTTTTATTTGTAATTATCTCGGCGTGATAATCAACCCCCCTCTTACATCCCAAATAAAGGGTCAAGTAAAAAAACAGGTTGTTAATAATCGTATCCTGTTCTATCTTTGCATGATGCACAGTTTAAAATTATTAAGATTGGTTTTTCCTGAAGTACTGATGGAGTACTTTGATGTTGTTGGTTATCAAGAAGAGTCTGATAGTCTTAATTTTTGGTTGGATGAAAAAGAGTCTCTGGAGCTTGATGATTACAAGAAGGGTACTGTTCGTTCCTATGGCTTCACCCCCGAGAAAGTTATTCAGGATTTCCCATTGCGTGGTAAACCTGTTTTTCTTCATGTCAGACGTCGTAAATGGCGAGACACTTCCACTGGTGAGATATTCTCCTATACGTATGACGATTTGACGACTGAAGGTACTAAACTAACGCCTGACTTCGTTGCTTTTTTAAAAGATGCGGATTGAGACCACAGTAGCAAGCATATCCTCCATTGCAGATAATTATGGTGTTAATGGTAAGTTGCTTTCCACACAATACAAGGAGCATATCAGTGACTATAACCAGTGGGATCAGCTTTCCCATGCTCAGAATTATGTTTTATTCAAACACAATATTGGATCAAATTTAGCTATTGATGAGACCTCATTAAGCTGTGGTGAGCTTTATACCATTATCACCAATAAAGCCGGACGTGCAAGGCGAGGAACATTAGTGGCAATGATTAAAGGAACCAAATCAGAAGATGTCATAGCCGTGCTTGAAAAAATAAGCCTTATCAAACGAAAAACAGTCAGAGAGGTGACTCTTGACCTCTCACCAACGATGATGAAGATCGTTCGCACAGTCTTTCCCTGCGCTACCATGACTAACGACCGCTTTCATGTACAACGTCTTTTCTATGAAGCCATTGATGAACTCCGCATCACTTACAGATGGATGGCGCGTGACCTTGAAAATGATGAAATAGACCGTTGTAAGAAAGAAGGAGTAGAATATGTACCTTTTCGATACAGTAACGGAGATACGCGTAAACAGTTATTAGCCAGAGCAAAGCATGTACTGACTAAAAACTATACTAAATGGACTGAATCTCAGGCTGAAAGAGCTCGTATACTATTTGAGATTTATCCTGAACTTAGGGAAGTATACGACCTTTCCATGGAACTAACGGGGATTTACAACTATCATTATGAAAAAGATGTGGCTCGGGCTAAACTTGCCTTGTGGTACAACAAAATTGAAAAACTGGGATACGGATGTTTTAGGTCTGTGATGAACACCATGCAGAATCATTATGAAACACCCATGACAAAAACTCGTCGCCAAAGGTAATGTAAATTGTGGGTTATAGCTACCTTTGTTAGGTTCACCAACAATAATAGCTATGGAT
>NZ_QVMK01000032.1 GCF_010500995.1 Bacteroides sp. 224
AGGTTCCTCATTACCCATTGAATGAGACAGGGGAATGAAAAACCTGAAACCTTAAAGTGAAAGCGAAAAGCTGACACAGTTTAATTTACGCTCCCGAAAAAAACAGAAAAGGAGTTTAATACTCCTTCTCCCCATTCACCTTTACATTCTTCAAAGTAAAATTTGATATATAATCGGTATGAATTTTACCGTTCTTCTTCGCCTGGATATCTAAATTTTCAAGCGTAAAGTCAGTCATTTCATACTGATCAGAGTTACGAACATCAAATAACACATCACAATCTAACTTAATATTTCTCATGGTTACATGAGAAGAGTAAGAGATCGGCATTTCTTTTTGTCCCTTCAAATCAAAAAACTGTGTCCACGGTTTAATATATAAAAAGCTGGAGGCATCTCCTTTTATATCTTCCACCAATACATATTCATAGTTTTGAGGAGTGTCCGGACGCATTTTTAACCACAAAAGGCGTTTAGCATTATTAATCTGACAACGACGTAATACAATATTCCGACAATGGATAGATTCGCTCCCAAACGTCAACGCACTATGGCAAAAACCATAAGTACAGTCTTCAATAATAATATTCTTATTAGCACCATTATTTTCATCTTTATTTGCCAACGGTCCCTTTCCCCCTTTTAACGCCACGGCATCATCATTCACCGACATATAACAACCTTTGATATGTACATTTGTACAAGCATCAATATCAACTGCATCTGTACTGGGTGCTTTCACGGGTTTCTCGGGTGAATAGATATACACATTCAACATCTTCACGTTCTCGCATTTATAAATATGAGTAGTCCAAAATGGAGAGTTTATCAGTCTGACACCGGATAATTGTACATCTTTACAATTTGATATATATACCAATCGTGGACGAAGCTCATCCATATTGGTACAATCGGGGTTTACTTTTCTACGCAACCAAAAAGACTTCCAATAACGCAAACCGTTTCCATTAATGGTTCCTTTACCGGAAATAGTAAAGCCATCTACCTGATCGGCATTAATTAAGGCTGCGAAATAATTCAAAGTCTGCCCCTCTACACGTGTTTTTACAATGGGAAAGTCACTAATATCATCACTTCCTTTCAATACGGCACCTTGTTCCAGATGCAAATGAGTACCCGGCTTAAAGAAAAGAGAACTACATAAAAAAGTCCCCTTAGGAATAACAATCACTCCGCCTCCTTCGCTGTGTGCCTTGTCAATGACAGTCTGTATAGCTTGGGTCTGAAGAACAGTACTATCATTCACAACACCAAAATCTGTGATATTAAATGCTTTACCCAGCGATTTCATATTTACCTCTTCATTCTGACGGAACCAATCCGGTACAGGTGTACCATCAGGAAATACATCCTTGGCAAAGGATTGCAAACTAAAAGAAGCACAGAATAATAATGCAATAAGCTTCACGGTTTTCATATTTATTGTTTTATGTTATTTATATCGTTTTGGGTTAATTCACCACAGAGTACGCAGAGGACACAGAGTATTAAATTACGATGCCGCAGGGAAATTAAAACCTCTGTGTCCTCTGCGTACTCTGTGGTGAAAAGTCTTCCTTTCCGAACCCTTTTAAACCACCCCTTCAATACAAAATTGTGAATTTTGTTTTTCTCCACAAAACGAAACGGACGATCGTTCACAACTAAAGTCAGATATTACAGTCTTTTGTTGCCTGATCTTAATTCTTATGGACAATATTACAGTCGGGTGAACAAAATTCCATATTTTTGTAGTATATAACTTATATAAATACCATAATGAAACAAAGCTATTTTTTCACAACGGCTTGCATCTGTCTGTTTGCATTTGCCGGTTGTACAAATTCCATGAACAAAGAAAAGAGTGAAAACCTGTCAAGAGCCGAGCTTACATTAGACTCTCTTTATGCACATTACTCCATTCCGGAAACAAATTTATTGAGAGAAAACCATCCGTTCGACGACAGCTACCGGGCTACTTATTTAGCGACGGAAGAACAATCAGACGCGCCAAACCCTTATGCCTATCTTTGGCCGTATTCTGGCACTTTCTCAGCAGTTAATGCGCTATTTGAAGCGACTAATGATTCCAAGTATCGTAAAATACTCGATTCAAAGGTGTTGCCCGGTCTTGAAGAGTACTTTGATACCCGCAGGGAACCACACGCATACGCCTCTTACATCCGATCTGCTCCTCTTTCCGATCGTTTTTATGATGACAATGTATGGATAGGTATCGACTTCACCGATACTTATATGCTCACTAAAGATGTTCGCTACTTAGATAAAGCGCTCCTTATCTGGAAGTTCATCCTTAGCGGAACAGACGACAAATTAGGAGGAGGTATCTATTGGTGCGAACAAAAGAAAGGATCAAAGAACACCTGTTCCAACGCACCGGGTTCCGTATATGCCTTCAAGCTTTTCGAAGCAACTAAAGACAGCCTCTACTTTCACCAGGGAAAAGCGCTCTATGAATGGACTAAACAAAACTTGCAAGATCCCAACGACTGTCTTTATTTCGACAACATAAACCTGAACGGACATGTAGATAAAGCCAAATTTGCATATAACAGCGGGCAGATGCTACAAGCAGCCGCTCTCCTATTTAAATTCACCGGAGAGCAAGAGTATCTTACCGAAGCGCAGCACATCGCCCAATCATGCCATAATTATTTCTTTTCCGACTTTTCGGGCAAAAATGGAGAAGCATTTAAACTACTCAACCGAAGAGATGTATGGTTTACAGCAGTTATGTTGAGAGGCTTTATCGAACTTTATCACTTAGACAATAATAGGCTCTATATAAATACCTTCCAACAGAACTTAGCTTACGCATGGGATCATGCACGCGAGGATACAGGTCTTTTTAATGCCAACTTCAGCGGAGAGAAAAAGGATAAAAAGAAATGGTTACTCACTCAAGCGGCTATGATAGAAATGTATGCCCGGCTGGCAACTATCACCCAAAGCAAGGACTGAAAACGTGGTTAATAAAATAAGTAAGTGAAATAATCCCGTTTTAACCGTCAAATAACCCTGTTTTTAATCTATTAATAATTAGATTTACAAACACGTTTTTCAACAACTATAAAGATATTATGAACAAGAAGAGCCTTAGATTATGTACTGTAGCAGCCATGCTATTGATTGGAGGACAAGTAAGTGCTTCCATATTCACACTACCTAAAGACAATACAACTGTAGTAAACCATGCTGCCGAAAAGGCAGCTTACAAAAGCAATCGCCCTCTAAAAAAGGATCGACTTTTTACCTCTAAAGCCGTAGAAGAAGAGATTGTAAGAGTAAAGAAACTCTTAACTAATCAGAAACTCGGATGGATGTTCGAAAACTGTTTCCCTAATACACTGGAAACAACCGTTCATTATCGTACTATAGATGGTAAACCCGATACATTTGTATATACAGGAGATATCCATGCCATGTGGTTGCGCGATTCCGGTGCACAGGTATGGCCTTATGTACAATTAGCGAACAGAGATCCTGAATTGAAGAAAATGTTGGCAGGAGTAATCAATCGCCAGTTTAAATGTATCATTATAGATCCTTATGCAAATGCATTTAATGATGGCCCGGTAAAAGATGGACATTGGATGAGCGACATGACAAAGATGATACCCGAATTGCACGAGCGCAAATGGGAAATTGATTCTCTGTGCTACCCTATCCGTCTGGCTTATCATTACTGGAAAACCACCGGAGACACCAGTATATTCGGCGAAGAGTGGTTGAAAGCCATTGAACTCGTACTCCAAACATTCAAAGAACAACAACGTAAAGAAGGAGTAGGACCGTATAAGTTCCAACGCAAAACAGAGCGTGCACTTGATACATTAAATAATGACGGTTTAGGAGCCCCTGTAAAGCCTGTAGGATTGATCGTTTCCTGTTTCCGTCCTTCGGATGATGCAACTACACTTCAATTCTTAGTGCCATCTAATTTCTTTGCAGTTACTTCTTTAAGAAAAGCAGCCGAAATATTGACTGCTGTAAATAAGAAAGCGAATCTGGCACAAGAATGTACAAATCTGGCACAGGAAGTTGAAACAGCCTTGAAAAAGTATGCAACCTATAACCATCCTAAGCATGGTACTATCTATACTTTCGAAGTAGATGGTTTCGGCAACCACTTCTTAATGGATGATGCCAATGTACCCAGCCTTTTAGCTATGCCTTACCTGGGAGATATGGATGTGAATGATCCGATTTACCAAAATACCCGCAAATATGTATGGAGTGAAGATAATCCTTACTTCTTTAAGGGAAAAGCCGGAGAAGGTATCGGAGGTCCTCATATCGGTTACAACATGGTTTGGCCTATGAGTATCATGATGAAGGCTTTCACCAGCCAATGCGATGATGAGATCAAAGCTTGCGTAAAAATGCTGATGGATACAGATGCCGATACAGGATTCATGCACGAATCATTCCACAAAGATGATCCTAAGAACTTCACCAGAGCTTGGTTTGCTTGGCAAAATACACTCTTTGGGGAGTTGATACTCAAATTAGTAAACGAAGGAAAAGTAGATTTACTAAACAGTATTCAATAATTTATTTAAACGATATAGTTTTTTAAACCGCAGATTAACGCGGATTAACGCAGATTTTTTTAATTTTCCTGCGGCATCGTAACTTTTAAACTCTGCGTTAATCTGCGTTAATCTGTGGTTCAAAATAATATAACCCAATTGCCATATACTTATACAATAACATCTAATTTATGAACAAGCCCTTATTATTAATGATATTATCTGCCTGTTTATTCTTTGCCTCTTGCGAAAAGAAACAGATAGTTTACAGCGGAAATCCCATATTCGAAGGATGGTACGCTGATCCGGAAGGTATTATTTATAATGATACTTATTGGATTTACCCTACCTGGAGCGATAAATATGAAAACCAGGTATTCTTTGATTGTTTCTCTTCTAAAGATCTTGTGAACTGGACCAAACACAGTCATATCTTGGATACGACGGCTGTGAAATGGGCTAAAATAGCCATGTGGGCACCATCGGTTATTAGAAACAACAATAAATACTATCTCTTCTTCGGAGCCAACGATGTTCATCCAGGAGAGATCGGAGGTATTGGTGTGGCTGTAAGCGATCGTCCGGAAGGTCCATACAAAGATTTGTTAGGTAAACCGCTCATCAATGAAAATGTGAATGGAGCACAACCTATCGACCAGTTTGTTTTCCGCGATGATGACGGTACTCACTATATGTATTATGGAGGCTGGGGGCACTGTAACATTACCAAATTGAATAATGATTTTACAGCGCTTGTGCCTTTCGAAGATGGCGAACTATTCAAAGAAGTAACCCCTGAGGGATATACTGAAGGCCCTTTTATGTTCAAAAAGAATGGCAAATATTACTTTATGTGGAGCGAAGGCGGCTGGGGAGGCCCGGATTATTCCGTTGCTTATGCCATTGCCAATTCTCCTTTCGGTCCTTTTAAACGTATAGCTAAAATTTTGCAACAAGACGATACGGTAGCAACAAGTGCCGGTCATCACTCCATCATGCATGTACCGGGATCGGAAGATTATTATATAGTATATCACCGTCGTCCTTTGGGAGACAATGGACGTGACCACCGCGTCACCTGTATTGATAAAATGACATTTGATGAAAATGGGCTTATCAATCCGGTTAAAATAACATTCGAAGGGGTTCCTCAGCGAACTATTAAATAGACACACAACGTATACCATTTTACAAATACCATGAACAAAAACAAATTATTTCTTCTTGCATCCTGCTTCGTCATAGCAGGATGCGGGAACAACGTGTCCAAAGAAAAAGAAGTTTCCATAGTCGATCGCCCATCAGTGGAAACTACCAACAGTTACTATACAAGTAATCGTCGCCCATTGCTCCCCGAGCACTTCATTAAACTTCCTGTGGGTCATGTAAAACCTCAGGGATGGACTAAAAGATATCTGGAGCTTCAACGTGACGGATTAACCGGACAATTGGGAGAAATCAGCGCATGGCTTAACAAAAAGAACAATGCCTGGCTGAATGCCGGAGGAGAATACGGATGGGAAGAAGTTCCCTACTGGCTGAAAGGATATGCCAATATCGGTTATATTCTGGAAGATACCAAAATGATTGAAGAAGCCAAAACATGGATTGAAGCTGCCTTCGCCAGTGTTCAGCCTGATGGTTATTTCGGTCCCATCAACGAACGAAGTGGGAAACGAGAACTATGGGCCAACATGATTATGCTGTGGTGCCTTCAATCTTATTATGAATATTCAAATGATCAACGGGTGATTGAGTTAATGACCAATTATTTTAAATGGCAATTAACCGTTCCCGATGAAAACTTCCTGAAAGATTACTGGGAAAACTCACGCGGAGGCGACAATATGTATAGTGTTTATTGGCTATACAACATCACAGGAGATGAATTCCTATTGGATTTAGTGCACAAGCTACACCGAAACACTGCCAACTGGATGCAAGATACCAACTTACCTAACTGGCACAATGTAAATATCGCGCAAGGATTCAGAGAGCCTGCCACCTATTATATGTTGACTAAAGACTCCGCACACCTGCATGCTGCCTACAATGTACATCATTTAATTCGCCGTACTTTCGGACAGGTATCGGGAGGTATGTTCGGAGCCGATGAGAACGCACGTATGGGCTATATAGACCCCCGGCAAGGAACAGAAACCTGTGGATTTGTAGAGCAAATGGCCTCGGATGAAATCATGTACCGTTACACCGGTGATCCTTTCTGGGCAGAACATTGCGAAGATATCGCATTCAACTCCTATCCGGCAGCTGTTATGCCCGACTTTAAAGCACTGCGTTATATAACCTGCCCTAATCATGTAATGAGTGATTCCGAAAATCACAAGCCCGGTATAGATAATGGAGGTCCCTTCCTATCTATGAATCCTTTCAGTAGTCGTTGTTGCCAGCATAATCATGCACAAGGTTGGCCCTATTTTGTGGAGAACCTGATATTAGCTACCGCCGATAATGGAGCAGCTGCCAGCATTTACAGTGCTTGCGAGGCGCGCATCAAGGTAGGAGACGGAACGGAAATCAAGGTAGAAGAAGACACACATTATCCTTTCGATGGAACCATCAAATTCCGCATAAGTACCCCAAATGAGGTTGTTTTCCCATTCTATTTCCGAATTCCTTCATGGACTAAGAATGCCAAACTACTTATAAACGGTAAAGATTATCCCTCTGCCATGACACCCGGAAAATACCTGTGTATCAGTCGGGAATGGAAAGATGGGGATGTTATTACCCTCACTTTCCCCATGGATTTCTCAATGAAAACATGGCAGGTTAACCAAAACAGTGTAAGCGTAAACTACGGTCCTCTAACTCTTTCTCTTAATATTGATGAAGAGTATAAAAAGGTAGACAGTAAAGAAAGTGCTATCTGGGATTCAAAATGGCAGGAAACCGCCGATCCAAGCAAATGGCCGACTTACGAAATTTACCCGAAAACACCTTGGAATTATGCATTGGTATTGAATAACAACAACCCGCTTTCCGGATTTAGCGTAGAAAAAAGAGCATGGCCAAAAGATAATTATCCATTTACCCAAGATTCATCGCCACTATTATTCAAAGCTAAAGGTCGCCAGGTTCCTTCATGGAAGATAGATCAATACAAACTTTGTGGAGTACTTCCGGCAGAAGAATGTCCGAAAGCTGAACAAGTGGAAGATATTACATTAGTTCCTATGGGAACAGCAAGATTGCGTATAACTTCTTTCCCGGCTTCGTGGGAATAAAATAAACAACATTAAGCCTTCCTTCAACCATATTAATGCGGTTGAAGGAGGCTAAAATGTCTATTCCGACAAGCTATTACAGATTCTACGATTCATTTCCCTTAGTCTATCCTCTTCAAGTTTAATCACCTTACGATCATAGGTAATTAGTCCGTTTACTTCCACTTCCACGTCGGTAGTTTGTGTATAAACAGCTCCGGATATACCTCTATTTACAAGTTTAAGAAGTTCCTCTCCATATTTAATATACTCATCTGTTACCTCTTTGGCACTTTTAAACTGAACATATCCCCAGTTTTTATCCGTTTGCCAGAGGTGGTCTTTCATTGGGAAGCCAATGCCGCCATACTCTCCTACCACAGTTACCCTTTCAGGATCGTACATCATAAACTCAGGTCCCGGATATTTATGGTAATCAAGTATATCTCCTACTTTATAATGATTACCTCCACTGGCCGGGTTAACCAAACGAGAAGGATCATAATATTTAGTCCACTCAGCTATTTCAACAGTCTTGAATTGTCCCCATGCCTCGTTGAATGGCACCCATACGGCTATAGACGGATAAGGCATCAAGTAATCCATAATCTCTTTCCATTCTTTACGGAAGTTATCTTCAGATTCTATGGAATGAGTCATCTCTTTCCCATCAAAGTACTGATACATTTGCCATTGCGGAGTCTTGTCACCATTCGGCATATCCTGCCACACAAGAATACCTAAACGATCACAATGTGTGTACCAACGGGCGGGTTCAACCTTCACATGCTTACGGATCATATTATATCCGAAGTCTTTGGTTTTCTGGATGTCATAAACAAGCGCTTCATCCGTAGGAGCGGTATATAAGCCATCGGGCCACCAGCCTTGATCGAGTGGACCAAAATGGAAACAATCCTTATTATTCAACTGCATACGTACAATTCCGTCTTTATCCTTCTTTCTGGAAATCTTGCGCATAGCTGCATAGCTATTTACTTTATCTACCGCTTTACCTTTATCTAATATAGCCACTTCCATATCATAAAGGAAAGGTGATTCGGGCCACCAAAGTTTCATATCGGGAACATACAAATCTACCGTCTGCCCCGGTACGCTTTTGCCAACAGCTACCACTTTATTACCATCTTTCAATGTAACTTGTATAAGATCAGATGATTGTGTGTTTTGAGTGTTGACTTTTACTTTCAGACTTCCTCCGTCAATATTGGCAGTTGGAGTAATAGATGTGATATGCTTCTGATTTACGGGTTCCAACCATACAGTCTGCCAGATACCGGACACGGGCGTGTACCAGATTCCATGAGGACGATTATGTTGTTTACCTACAGGTTGAAAACCTTCTGTGGTTGGGTCCCATACTTTAACAATTAGTTTTTGTGCACCCGACTTCAGATAAGGAGTAATATCAAAAGAGAAAGGAGCATAGCCTCCGGTATGGCTACCAATTTTGATATCATTCAAATATACTTCTGTTTTCCAATCAACAGCTCCAAAATGCAATAACACGTTTTTGCTTCTCCATCCGGAAGGAATGGTAAATGTACGCTTATACCACAGTTCATTATCTTTACCCAACTCCTTTTGAACGCCGGATAAACTTGATTCAACGGCAAACGGTACTAAAATCTGACCATCATATTTAGTAGGTTCCTGCTTGCCCACAGGTAATATGGCATATTCCCACAATCCATTCAGGTTTTGCCAATCAGGGCGTTCCATAATAGGCCGTGGATATTCCGGCAAAACATTCGTTGGGTCAAGAGTCTCTGCCCACTTCGTTTTTAACTTGTCACCCTTAGGCTCCCATTGTGCAAAAACACTGGTGCAAGATAGCGCCAGTGCTGCAACTAACAATTTTGTTCTCATTGATATTTGTTATTGGTAAATAATATAATAAATGTATTTAATCTAATAATCATGGCATTTTTCAATTGGATTATGATCTGTAAGCAATCACCCCGAATGGGGTGAGATGTGCATAACCCCGTGCAAGCGAAGCGCAGCTCGGGGTAGATATCACCCCCCTCTCACCCCAACCCCAAAGGGGTTGAACCCACTTCGGGGTTCAGTTTGACTGTGGTACCTTGCCACCCCCGGGTTACGCTACGCTCACCCGGGGTTATGCACATTTTACCCCTATCGGGGTAATTGCCTATAATTTATAATCTATTCAAAGAGCAATTGGACTTTTGACACCTCCCCTTAACTTTACTACCAAACCAGTAAAGGTTACAGTCACAAAAATAAGCAAACTCATATATTCACCTATATCATTTATTAGCCAAAAAATGTCACTTATTGTTCATTTAAGCAGATAGTCTCCATTTATATCTTCTGTATACCCAAAAACACATTCCGTCTACAAAACAATCCGTTCTATCTCATAAATAAAAAGAGCATTGAAATAGCCTTTACCTTCGTCTCAGAATCAAACAAAAAACAACGATTATGAACAGAACAGAAGTCATCACAGAAATCTCACAACTATCCGGAGTAACTCCCCAAGATTGTGATAAAGTTATAAATGCACTGGAACAAGTACTAAACAGAGAGTTAGAATCTTCCAAAGGAATAAAGAATGCATTTGGAAAAATCTATAAACTAATGAGCATATTTAAAAACAATTAATCTAATACACCCGATAGTCATGAAACAGTTTAAATTATTCAGCATTTTAGTAACAGTTCTATTGTTCGCCTCAGCTATACAGGCACAAAATCGCCCGACACAGACCATACGGGGCACAGTAGTCGATCATTCATCCGGAACTCCCCTCCCCTACATCCATGTTATACTTACCGATTTGCCGGAAATTGGCGCTTCGACAGATAACGACGGAAAATTTGTTTTATCCAATGTCCCTGTGGGTCGCCACGATTTGAGAGCAGGTGCTATCGGCTATGAAACAAGCATGTTTCGCGAAATAATGGTAACCTCTGCCAAAGAAGTAAACCTGGAGATACGCCTCAAAGAAAGTACACAACAACTTGAAGAAGTAACCGTTACTGTTAGAACCAACAAAGATCAACCCTTAAACAATATGGCACTTTCGGGAGCACGTATGTTAAGTGTAGAAGAAGCAAGCCGTTTTGCAGGAGGTATGGACGATCCGGCCAGATTGGTAAGTTCCTTCGCCGGCGTATCGCCGGGGGTAGGTAATAACGGAATTTCAGTTCATGGCAATGCGCCCAGTTTACTTCAATGGAGATTGGAAGATGTGGAAATACCTAATCCCAACCATTTTGCAGATGTTGCCACGCTGGGTGGAGGAATATTATCTTCATTAAGCAGCAATGTATTGGGTAATTCAGATTTCTTCACCAGCGCTTTTCCTGCTGAGTACAATAATGCTGTTTCAGGTGTATTTGATATGCGCTTAAGAAATGGAAACAGCCAAAAGTTTCAACATACACTTCAGGCCGGAATACTCGGATTAGATATTGCTTCTGAAGGTCCTATAAGCAAAAAACATAATTCCTCTTACATCTTTAATTACAGATATTCAACCACAGGACTTATGAACAAAGTAAGTCCGGCAGGAGATCTGGAACAAGTAATGGACTATCAGGACCTGAACTTCAAACTTAATTTTCCTACCCGGAAAGCAGGCGTATTCTCGGTATGGGGAACAGCTTTGAAAGATAAAATCAAACCCGAAATAGAATCGCCCGAGGAATGGGAATTTAAAGATGATGCCAAAGACTCTCGAATGAATCAAACCTCGGCGGCAGCAGGACTTAGTCATCGCTATTTCTTCAATGAAAATACCTCTTTAAAAACAACAGTTGCCACCACTTACTCCGAAGCTAAAGCATGGGAGAAGATTTATAATCAAGAGATGATTTCAACTCCCTGGCTCGACTTCAACAGCAAGTATACAAATTTAGTGTTAACATCTCACCTAAATAAAAAGTACAGTAATAAACACACCAACAAAACCGGATTTACAGTTACTAATATGAGATACGATACTCATCTTAAACTGGCTCCATTCGAGACTAAACCATTGGAAACCGTTTCAGAAGGAAAAGGTAACACCAATCTGATCTCAGCATATACAAGTTCTTTGTTTAATTTCAACGATCAGTTATCAGCTACCATAGGAGTAAACGGACAGATTCTTACTTTAAACAATCGTTGGACAGTAGAACCGCGTGCCGCCATCAAATGGCAAGCCTCTTCCAGAAGTTCTTTCGGCCTTGCTTATGGATTGCATAGCAGAATGGAGAAAATGGATGTGTACTTTGTGAAGACCAAAGAATCAGGAGATAAGTTAGTCAATAAAGACCTTGACTTTACCAAAACTCATCACCTTTCTTTATCCTATAATTACAAGTTGTCTGATAACATGAATCTAAAAGTAGAAACTTATCTTCAATACCTATACGACGTACCGGTAATGGCCGACAGCTCTTATTCTATACTTAATCGCAATCTGTTTTATGTGGAAAACGAGTTAGTCAATAAAGGTAAAGGACGAAATTACGGTGTAGATGTTACGCTCGAAAAATATATGACCAAAGGAATGTATTATATGCTCACAGCTTCTTTATTTAATTCTGAATATTGTGGCGGAGACGGCGTATGGCACAATACAAAGTTCAATCGTAACTATATTATAAACGGATTGGTAGGAAAAGAGTGGATGATGGGGCGCAACAAACAAAACGTATTAAGTGTAAACCTCAAACTTACCCTACAAGGTGGCGAGAGATACTCTCTGGTTGATGTAGCTGCCTCTATGGCGCATCCCGACAAGGAAACACAATACGATGAAACCCGTGCTTATTCGCAACAAATGTCTCCTATGTTTCTGGCAAACTATACCGTCAGTTACAGAATGAACCGGAAAAAAGTTTCGCACGAATTTGCAGTCAAAGGAATGAATGCTACCGGATACAAAGAATATTTCGGACATGAACACAACTTTCAAACCGGTTCTATTGAGCCTAAAAGAATCAAAAATTCTATCTTCAACGTTGTATACAGACTTGATTTTTAATGTATCTTTGTTTCACCCATAGAAAGGAAAAATGAATCGTAAAGGAAACAACATCTTATCTGACTTTTTAGTCAACCCTGCCTATAGGATTTGGAGACATCTACTCTTTATCCTGGCAGGAGCCATCATCACATTCAATCAGACATTTATTGCTTACCAAGATTGTGCCGGCTTATTAGGAAATCGCATTTACTGGATTTGTTTTTCCTCTTTCTTACTCTACCTGATTGCTATTTATTTCAATTATTGGTTCCTGATACCTAAATATCTTCTGACAGGAAAATATGCGGTTTACTCAGTCACACTATCTATCATTGTTTTACTGCTACCTATAAGCGCTATCGTACAAGAATATTGGGTGCGTACGCTGTTGGAGCTTCCGCATCGGATTTCATCCTATACCAATCCGCTTATATTGATAGATAGTTTGGCTGCGTTCATGATAACCGTCATCTGTTTCCTGGCGGTATCAGCCGTGGTTTTATTCAGAGAATGGGCTAACAGAACCAAGCGAATCAATGAAATGGAATATGAGCACCTTAAATCAGAGGTTAACAAGTTGAAAGGACAGATTACTCCGGATTTTCTATCTAAAACTTTGCTGAATGCCTCTTCATTAGCCAAGGAAAATCCTGATAAATCTTCTGAAATGCTGATGCAATTAGGACAGTTATTGAGATATCAATTGTATGACTGTAACAGAGACAAAGTATTATTAAAGTCTGAAATAAACTTCCTCGAGAATTTTCTTCATTTGGAGCAACTGAATAACGAAGCGTTTACATACAATATCCAAACGAAAGATTTAAAAGGTAACATTCTTATATCCCCTTTACTGTTCATATCTATTATCCAGTATATGGTTAACGGAAGTAATACATTAGATGTAAGCTTTCATTATAATGATGAACTGCTTTGTTTTGAAAGTCAATCAAACAACGATATTAATTGGACAGAGAATGATTTAGGCCTGATAAAAAAGAGATTAGACCTTTTGTACCCAACTAAAAATCATTTGTCTGTAAAGGCTCAATCTGTACAACTTCAACTTAACATAATAGAATAACAATGAATAAAGCAACACCCTATCATATACCTTCATTCTTATTCGATGATAAATATAGCTTATACAGACACCTTGCGTTACAAGCTGTAATCTTGCTCATTACACTTAGTATATTCTTTGATGCACCCGACAAGCTAAATCTTACAATCAATCGCTTTTATGGTTGGATAAGTTATTATCTATTTATGAATATGCTTGTTTATTTCAATGTTTATGTCTTGTTTCCACGCTTTCTGGCAAAAAACAAAATAGCTTTGTATATTCTGTCAGTCATAGCATTCACCCTTTTTTCTCTTTTCTTTATGATGATATTACAAGATCTTTTTTATGATATAGGTGTTACTCATCAAGAAGAGCCATCAGTCATGGCCATTTTTTTAAGCATAACCTCTTCCATGTTATCCATATTTCTTTTTCTGGGGGGAGTATCGGCATTCCTGTTATTCAAACGTTGGATGACGAGTAACTATCGCATGAATAATCTTCGATTGGCCACTTCACAATCGGAACTCAACTTTTTGAAGAGTCAAATAAATCCTCATTTCTTGTTTAACATGATTAACAACGCCAATATATTGGTGGATGAAGATCCAGAAATGGCTTCATCTATATTAGTTAAACTGGATGATTTACTCCGTTACCAACTGGATGGAAGTACAAAAGACAAAGTCTATCTGGAAGCCGACATCAATTTCCTGACTAATTTTCTGGAACTGGAAAAAACCAGAAGAGATCAGTTTGAGTACAAAATAAATGTTTGCGGAGATATAAGAAATGTCGAGGTAGCTCCCCTGTTATTCATTCCTTTTGTTGAAAACGCTGTCAAACATAATTCGGATAATCTGCAAAAATCATATATATATATATCGTTTGAAAGCCAGGCAGACACACTTATCTTCACTTGTGAGAATTCAATTCCTACCCATATCGTAAAAAAGAAAGATGGAGGATTGGGATTAGCCAATATCAAACGAAGGTTGGATTTACTCTTCGATAATAAATATACTTTAGAACAAATAAAAACGGATACCCAATATACCGTCAAATTACAATTGTATATATGAAATGTATTATAGTAGATGATGAGCCTATCGCTCGCAAAGGAATCAAAAAGCTGGTAGATCAAATCTCACAGTTAGAACTACTTGACAGTTTCAACAATGCAGAAACAGCTTCGGCATTTATGAGTACAACAACTGTGGATCTTGTCTTTTTAGATATTCAGATGCCGGGTATCAATGGCATTGAATTTGCCCGTAGCATTCCTAGACACACATTAATAATCTTCACAACAGCCTATTCAGAGTACGCTTTAGACAGTTATGAAGTAGATGCAATTGATTACCTTGTCAAGCCTATTGACCCGGTTAAATTCAGAAAAGCAGTCGATAAAGCCATTACTTACCACTCTTTATTAATGGATGAGGAAAAGAAAAGCGTGGAAACCTTTGAAGATGATTATATTTTCGTTAAATCAGACAGACGCTTTTTCAAGGTGAATCTTAAGGATATTCTTTTTATTGAAGGATTAAAAGATTATGTTATCATTCAGTTGGAAAACCAACGCCTTATCACCCGGATGAACTTAAAGTCAATACATGAATCACTTCCTCCAAGTATATTCCTCAGAATTAACCGATCTTATATTGTGAATAAAAATCACATCGATTCATTCGATAATAATGATGTGTTTATTAAAACGCATGAGATAGGTATCGGAAATTTCTATCGGGATGCTTTCTTTGAGGAGTTTATGAAGAAATCAGGAGGGGTTAAAGGGACTTAATAAATGATGCTTCTTATGTCAGATTTTGCTGCGGCCGCAGCAAAGTTTTGTCACGGCCGTGGCAAATTCTTGTTGCGGCCGCGGCAAAATCCTGCTACGGCCGTGGCTAAATCTTGTTACGGCCGTGACAAAATCTTGCTAAAGCAATCAGGATGGTTTTTATTTATGAATGTCTAAACGGCGGTTTTACTACCACAACCTTTAACTTACGTCCTCTCATATCTATCAACAATTCCGCACCTATTTTAGTATATTCAGGCTTCACATACCCCATACCAATTCCAATCTTGCGAGTAGGCGACATTGTACCGGAAGTAACCGTTCCAATCTTCTCTCCTTCTGCATTCACCAAATCATATCCCTGACGAGGAATACCACGATCCAGCATTTCAAAACCAATCAAACGACGGGCAACACCTTCGTTCTTTTGTTTCTCTAAAGCCGGGCGGTTGATAAAATCTTTTCCATCAACAAATTTAGTGATCCATCCCAGCCCCGCTTCAATTGGTGATGTTGTATCATTCAGGTCGTTGCCATACAAGCAAAAGCCCATTTCAAGACGTAGTGTATCACGGGCTCCCAATCCTATTGGCTTTATTCCATAATCGGCTCCCACTTCAAAAATAGCGTTCCATATCTTTTCCGCTGCTTCCGGATAGAAATAAAGTTCGAATCCTCCGGCACCTGTATATCCGGTATTTGAGATTATCACTTCCTTTTCGCCGGCAAACTCGCCTACCTTAAATGTATAATAAGGAATATCAGATAAGTTGATAGCTGTAAGCTTTTGCAATACCTCAATAGCTTTAGGACCCTGCACTGCTAATTGAGCAATATGATCGGAAGAGTTCTCCAAAATCGCACCCTCTGTATTGTTGGCTACACACCAATCCCAGTCTTTTTGAATATTAGAGGCATTCACCACCAACAGATATTTCTCCGGGTCGTATTGATAAACCAGGAAATCATCCACAATCCCTCCCTCTTTGTTTGGGAAACAGGAATACTGGATCTTACCCGGGGTAAGAGCTGCCACATTATTAGATGTTATCTTTTGAAGAAAAGGCAAAGCATTGGGTCCCTTCACCCAAAACTCACCCATGTGAGATACATCAAAAACTCCTACTGCATTACATACAGTGAGATGTTCGTCAATAATACCAGCGTATTCTATCGGCATATTATAGCCGGCAAACTCGTGCATCTTAGCTCCCAGAGCAATATGCTTTTCTGTAAATGGGGTGTTCTTCATAATTTTTAGTTCAACGTTATTTTATCTTTTTGCCACCAGCTCCGCAATCTTAACAATCACCCGAACTGCCTTTTCCATACTTTGTATAGGAACAAATTCATATCTACCATGAAAGTTAACGCCACCTGCAAAGATATTAGGGCATGGAAGTCCCATAAAAGAAAGTCGGGCACCATCTGTTCCCCCGCGAATGGGTTTTATATTGGGAACAACCTCCACAGCCTCCATAGCTGCAAAGGCAATATCAATGATATGCATCACAGGTGCTACTTTTTCTCGCATGTTGTAATACTGATCACGCAGTTCGATAACAGCTGTTCCTTCGCCAAACTCCGCATTGATTTTATTCACCAAGTGTTGCATTTCTTCTTTACGGCTTTCAAACTTTCCACGGTTATGATCGCGAATGATATAAGATAAAGTAGTTTGCTCTACTTCGCCCTGCATACCTATCAGATGATAAAAGCCCTCATAGCCTTCTGCATGTTCCGGAGTTTCGTGACGGGGCAACATGGAAATAAACTGATTGGCAATGCGCATAGAATTAATCATCTTATGCTTGGCATACCCCGGATGTACGTTTCTACCTTTAAAGGTTATTTTGGCAGAGGCAGCATTGAAGTTTTCATATTCCAACTCTCCTACCTCACTTCCGTCCATTGTATAGGCCCACTCACAGCCGAATTTGGCCACATCGAATTTGTCGGCACCACGACCAATTTCTTCATCAGGTGTAAATCCGATACGTATTTTCCCATGTTTAATCTCCGGATGCTCTTTCAGATAAGCAACAGCAGTAATGATTTCTGCAACACCTGCTTTATCGTCTGCACCCAACAAAGTTTTTCCGTCTGTAACAATTAAGTCTTCACCTAAATGGGCTAACAATTCCGGAAATTGATCGGGTGATAAAGTATAGCCTTCTTCGGCCGAAAGAATAATATCTTTTCCATCATAGTTTTCCACAATACGAGGATTCACATTCTGCCCACTCATATCAGGGCTTGTATCCAGGTGGGCAATAAACCCAATTGTTGGAACTTCTCTATCTATATTGGAAGGTAATGTAGCAAATAAGTATCCATTTTCATCTAAACTAATATCTTCCAGACCCAAAGACTCCAATTCCAACTTTAGATTTCGGGCAAAGTCCATCTGCCCGGGCGTACTTGGTGTAAGTTTACTATCCTCATTTGATTCAGTATTGATCTTTACATACCTCAAAAAACGGTCGGCTACATTCATTTTCCTATCTTTTTGCATTTAAAATCTTAAAAATAAGGGTAAAGGTAGAAAAAGAGGGGAGAAGAAACAAGAGTCACCAACTATTTTTATATCTTTGCACAAACAAACCATTAAAATACAGAATGTTTTTGTTTGAAGCGTACAATGCAAATTGTGTTCCCTACGCATCAGCTTAGATATTAAACAAATTCCTTAGGGAACAAGGAGGAGCAAAACTACTATATTTACATCGTAATGAAAACGCTACTTAAACTAGCACTCCTTACTGGAGTACTGACAGGCTTGATGGCCTGCATTGGTGACAAAGTTGTAATCTATGATCCTATCAGAGTTGTTGATGAATCCAAAGTCAATCAAAAACTTTATGCTGACGTTACAGAAGCCGAATTTAAATTTATACCGGAAGCTAACTGGCAAGTAGAACTTTATGAAATTGAGTGTTATGTAGGAAAAAACGTTCCGGATACACTGGGAAGTCCCAACTGGCTTCAATTTTACCCGGATCCTGATTTAGCCGGAGGCGAAGTTATAAACCCCAATGATACAGTTACACTAAAATTCAAACTCGAACCAAATTACATTGGTTTAGAGCGTGCAGCTGTAGTAAAGATTACATGTGGTGGACAGGTGAAGACTGTTGACCTCAAACAAGAAGCTACTTTAAAGAAAACAGGAAGAAAGTTGCTGAATACACGTTTGGTAAAAAGTATTTCGGGAACCAATGACAATCCCAATAGTTCTACTATATTAGACCTAACTTTTGAATACTTCAATGCAGGAGAAGGAGCATTAAAAGATAATTTGAGTAATTTCACTATCTCTGAGAGAAGGACAAACTACCACAATGCTTATAATTATAAGATTTATAATCAAGACTTTTATGAAGGGCTTGACAACAGAAGAATCCGCATAGAAAGAGACGCAGATAGCCCAGGAGGAATATTTCATACAGGTAGAACAACTACCCATCTGAATAGAGGACATTATGTAGACTCCTCTAGGTTTGGAGATATAAAAAACAATTGGGATGGAACAAGTGGAGACTGGCATTTCGAAATTATTGAATATATGAATGGATGGCCAGTTAGAATATTAACCCAAAGTGATAAAACATATCTTACCAATGACACTGTTGATCTTCAGTGGAACAAACCTGGTGATTTAACCAGAATAGATTGTATCCAATTTAGTAAAGAAGGTCAATTGCTACAACGCTATTCGTATGCTTATCAATATGATGAAACTTTGGTTAACAAAACCAATATTGATTTAAACTGGTTTATCTTAACTACCACCACCATTAATGCTACATTAAATATGAGAACAATTGCTACTCCCGATACTTCTCATTTAAATTTAGCCGGATTAATGGGAAAAAGAAGTAAACACTTGCTTACGTCAGCTGCGGAAACATATTATCAATCAAGTGATCCTATGCCTTCCAATGCTTACAATATCTCCTACAAATTTGATGAATGGGGATATGTAACCGAATTCGTTATTAATGGCGGGTTTGACACAACCGGTACTTATAAGATAGAATATGTTGCTCCTCCTATTCTTGACGAAAAATAAAAACTGAATAAATAAGAATAAACCCAACTAACTTGCAATGAGATAGTTGGGTTTATTATTTTAATCTAAATTAAACGTACATTACTTCCTCCCCACAAGCGCCTCCTTAATCCCCTCCAGATTTTCATTAAACTCAGTTAGCTGAGTGATCACCTGATTGGTTTGATTGCCTTGATTCATACCGGCAAACTTATTATTCTTGCGGAATATGCTCTTAATCTGTTCCCATCGTTCCTGTTCTTCCACAGATAGTAAACCTGCAATTTCTTTCAGTTTCAACAAATTGGCTTCACTGTCAGCGGTTAATGTTTGCGATTCACTTTCATAATGGGTAAGCACAAGAGAGGTTACCTCCTTCGTATTCATCAAAGGCACCAGTTGACCAACCATCTTGTTCATATCGCGATAAGAACCTTGCAGCTTAAAAGCAGGTTCTACTCGGTAAGCATCCTGCATGGCAGCACTGGAAATGTAGTTTTGATTAACCTTCTGCACTATATTTCTAACTAAAAGGGCATTCTTTATAACCGCTATAAAGTCATCAATATCTTGCTGGGTATGATTGGATTCCAAGTCGGGCATCAACTCTGCCTTTGTTTCAACGTACTCTACCAGGTTGTAGAAATCGGTAAAGCTTTTCGCTGTTATCTTCTGAATATACGGATTCTCTACCACCGCATTTTCGAGTAAGCTTAAATTGAACAAGTGGGCAGAATCACCAATCACATCTCCAAGGTTATATACATCGGCACGGTTGGCAAGCATATCGGGTATTTGGAATTTCTCTCCACTTTCCGTATAAGGATTACCAGCCATAATCACACAAAAACGCTTTCCACGCAAATCGTAGGTTTTGCTTTCTCCCTCAAAAGTACCGTCCATCTTGCGCTGACCATCGGCCAGGGAAATGAACTTTTGAAGAAACTCGGAACTACAGTGCTGAATATCATCCAAGTAAAGCATCACATTATCTGCCATCTCGAAAGATAGATTAATCTTTTTCAGTTCTTCCCGAGCACCCGACGTTTTAGCCTCATCGGGATCGATGGAGGTTATGGAATGTCCGATGGTAGGTCCGTTGATCTTCACAAAGTTAAGCCCCATAACGCTGGCCAGATACTCCATCAATGTAGTTTTACCATATCCGGGAGGAGAAAGCAATAACAGCATCCCCATACGAGCCGTACGTTTAGTTTCGCCTGCCACCCCAAGTTGCTTAGCCAAATTGGCTCCGATTAATGGCAGATATACCTGGTTAATCAGTTTGTTGCGAACAAATGAGGTCAGCACCCGAGGCTTCAGTTCATTGATTCTGAGTGTTTTCCGATATCCTCCAACAGTTTTCTCCTTCAATTCGGTGAAGGCGGTGAAGCGAGGCACACTCTGGTCGGTGAAGCGCGTTAACTTCTGCATCAGCCTATGATAGTCTGCCTTATACTCATTATTTATAATAACGGGGTGAGTTCCGCGCAAGTCGTGAATTTCGAGTACATCAGAACTTTTCCTTAATTCAAACTGATATTCTTTCAGCAATAATAAGCAAGCGGTTTCTCCTCTATACTTCTTATATTTCTTATGCTCATCGGCCAAATCGATAAAAGAGGTAAGCCAGTTGCGAACCAACAAAAAGCGCTCTACCGTTCCGAAAGACTTATTTTCCAAATCCGCATTAAAGCTTTCCGATAGTTTTTGTTCTTTCAAGTAAGCCAGAAACTCTTCTTTAAACTCCTTAGATTGCTGGGTTACTGTGAAAGAATGATTATTGCTGAACTCGCAAAACAGGTAATTAGCCACCCTCTCCGGCAATATTTTAGCAGAATTGAAATAGGTATTCCAGTTATTATATGCATCCTGAATGGTGTTAATCACATACTGATAATTACGAGAAGTAGGGAATGCTTTCAGTACATTATTGGCAGATACTATCAAGCCTTTCAGCAATTCCTTTTCCGCAGCATCTATACTGTACCAGAACAGTTGAGCAGCTACCCTTGCCTGAGGTTTGAAAGATAATACGCCCAACTGGTTGGTAATTCGGGTCAGTTCATTGAAAATAGCTACTGCATCATAATCGTGCACGCCTTTCAGGTAAGATTCGGCATAGCTGCTTTCTATCTTTTTAGAGATAAAGGCTTGTACATCAAATGAATTATTCTTCCGGCTTTCCAACCAGGCTAAATAGGCCAGGTATTCTGCCCGGTAAACCAGTTTGTTTTCAGACACCACATCTTGTTCCCAAATATCCTGATAGGAATTAATTTCCTCATTCTTTAGTTCGTGATAGAAGTTGGTACCTGTAAGATGGTAGAATAGTTTGTCTTCGCGTCTGACCACAGTCATATCGAGCAACTGCTTATTAACTGCAAATTTATAGTTGCCCAACGAAATAATGTTTTCGCCATCAGCAAAGAGTTCTGTTTTGTCTTTTAGGATTCTCAATGCATCTTCCAAAGACGTTTTCAGGCTATTCTCTAAATTCTCAGCTTTGGATATATCGCCCAGTTCTTTCAAATCGCCAATTAATTTGCGGACTTTATCCACCATCAAATCCGATGAATAGAAAGACTGTATTTCTTCTTTGGTTTTAAAAGATTGTGCTTTGTTTTCTACATTCTTCAATACACGGATCCCTATCTGCTCCAACGAAGAGGTGCGACGATTGATTTGTTCTACCAGTTGCGCCTTGCGTCCGTCAAAAGCCTTCACTACTTCGGAACGTTTATCGGCAATGACCAGAATAAACTCTTCAAAGTCGGCAAATTTACTTTCGAGTTCTTCGATCTGAACACTTACCTTCGTGAAATACTCGTCGCATTTATCCGGTGTGGAAGATAACTCCAGAAAATTAACGATGCTATGTTCAAGCAACGTTAGCTGAGCACGAAATTCGGCCATAGACTCTTTGCTTTTCAAAGAATCTACCTTCTTTTTAAGTTGCGCCCTAACCTCGTTCAGCGAAGAGAATATCAACGATATTTTTTCTATGATACGAGTGGTTTGGGTGGTATCTTCTATTTTCAGGCTGTTGAGAATATCAATCAGCAATTCCAATTCGGAAGAGATTTCTTTGCAGCCGGTTTCTATAAGCTGGGCATCTACCACTTTTTCTACCTGCTGAACTGCCTGTTTCTGAAGAACCACCTTTTCTTCATAAGGAGATAAAGCCTCGTCGCCAAGCAGAAACTCTACAGTTTTGGCAGAAAGATCGGCAGCGGTTTTAGATAATGCTTCCTTCAGCCCATCTACTCGTGCCGTATCCATATAGCGCAGGTTGACAAGCTCAATGATTTCTCCCTGCATCCGCCGGGTATCTGCCAATAGTTTTACCAACTGCTCTAAGGCATTGAACTTGGTGTTTTTTATGGCAAACAATAGTTTATCTACTTTCTGCGTGGCTTCTTCGAGCACCTGAGCCGAGTGTTTTTTCTGCTGTTTTACTTTCTCAAACTCATCAATGGCCGTATTGGCTATCTCTTTTATTTGAGTTAAGGGGTCGGACAAGGCAGAAGCCTCTTCATTAGCTATCCAGAAATAAGCATCTATAATATCATTCGACTTCTTAACAATGTCTTCGTAAAGCCCTTCGTAAGTATCTTCCTTATTCACTAAGTGAATAACTTCATGACACTCTGCCATAGCCTTTACGATTGATTTATTACCTATTTTATATAGCAGATGATCTTTCTTCTCATTGTTCTCGGGCAAGCGGTCGGCATAAGGTGTTCGCCATATTTGCACCTGATGGTGGCGAGTGGCTTCCTGCTCAGAACGGAAAAAGATTAAAGTGCCATCCTTATACAACGTAAATCCATTGCAGATAATAGGCGTTTCCACCTGCTGCCGGATAATATTGTAAGACATCAATACATACATATTCCGCTCGTTCTGATAAAATACATACAGAAAATCTTCTCCGTTGGGAGAAGCTACCTTACGAAAGAACTCAAGTTTATTGAGGTCGCTCTCGAATATCTTATATTCTCCGTTTTGCAGATAGTATCCGTTCGGGAAAATCACACCGTGATTGTCGGGGAGCAAGATACCGGCATCATTCAGCATCTTAATGTTCACCACTTCTTTGGTACGTGTATTAAACACATACGCCCGGAAGTCTTCCTGATAAGGTTTGATTCGCAACAGAATCAAGTTTCCCAGATCGGAATAATAGTAATCGGCATCATCCAGTTGCTGATCTTTATTCTCTACAGGCTCGGCATAGATTCCTTTCCCGGTTTTTGTGTTATCTTCTATTTTAAAGGTGATATCGCCACCCACAGCTTCTATAAATACCTTATCTAAAATAGACACGTGCGGATGTGTGCCCAAGCGCCTGTCTTCCAGTGTGGTTTTAATCCACTTGAACTCGTGTTGGGGTGCTTTTACTACCTCATGAATACTTCTGTCATCCTGATAAATCAGTTTACCGCCTTTAATGAGCCACTTAAAGGCTTTTTCATCTCCCGGATTCTTACTGGTTTGGAAAACCATATAGAAGTAGTTCTCCGTTCTCCTGAACCTTGAGAAGATAGAATCTCTATAGTATTTATAGAGGTTTTTAAAGTCGGTAATGAAACTTTCGTCCTCGATAAGAGTTAATGGTTGAGGCACAAACTGGTTATCCTGAAACGAGTAAATACTGAAAACATCGCTCAACTGAATATCCGACCGTAACCCAAAATGAACATTGTAGCCAAATATGCAAAGGTTGCCCAAAGCAGTGATTCCTCTCGACTCGCAATTATTTTCCGTATTAATACGCTGATTGGCTAAAAGCGAAAATTCGGCCGAGGTAAATACTTCCTTCCTGGCCTGATTCAGCGAACCAAGTTTGTTGAGTAATACGTCTTTTTGCGTTTGCAGACGTTTTCTTATGATTTCGTAAGTTCCGGCTTCAAGCCTCTCCCCTGCCAGCCTCTCCCCTGCCCTCTCCAAAGGAGAGGGAGATGGGAATGCTTTATCTTTAGATTCCATTGTTTTTTAATATAGTAAGTAGGTATTCAAAATTAATTTATATAAGTAGATGTTCATAGTTAGTTGTATGATCCCCCCCCTCCGCCCTTTGGGCACCTCCCCCTTGCAGGGGAGGAATTCCTGCGGCATCGACTCCTCCCCTGCAAGGGGGAGGTGCCCAAAGGGCGGAGGGGGTATTTTATAAATTAATTATGAATACCTACTTAAGAAATATTATTAACCTGCATAGTCTTCCTCCCTCTCCTTTGGAGAGGGTTGGGGAGAGGCTATAATTTCTTATTAGAGATACCTAAAGTCTTCGCCATATTCAGCAAATTACCCAAGAACCCTTTATCGCTTTCGTCTTCACTCTTGCTTTGCATTTTCAAGATAAGAGAAGCAATGGTCAAGTTCTTTATATCTTCGGTAGAAATACCTGTTCGGTTGGCATAATAACGGATACGTTCCAATAAATCGCCTTCCGAATTGCCATCGCCCAACAACGCTTTTTTAAGTTGAGTAGCGTTCTCGCTTTCATTAACCAGACGGTCAAATCCTTTCGCATTGGATATTTGTTTCACGATGTTTTCGAAGAACATGGTTTCTCCTCCTACAATGTCGATATCGGCATTCTTCAAAGCTTCGGACAATACGTGTGCCTGAGCGTCGGCAATGTCTTTCTGAATGCTGATCTGAGCCAGTTCCACATCTTTCTCCTTTTGGAGCGCCAATTTGAACTCTTCGTGTTCTTTGCCCACACCATCCAGTTTCTTCATGGCGGCAGCTTTCTCTTCAATTCCGGTGGCTTCGGCCAGTGCTTTCTCTTTCAATACTTCGGCTTCCATCAAACCTTCCTTACGTTTCGCTTCGGCTTTGGCTTCAATGCCTGTGGCTTCGGCCAGAGATGTTTTCTCGATGATGCTTGCTTCGCCGGTAGCAGATGCCAAGGCTTTTTCTTTGGTTACTTCGGCTTCTACCAATCCTTCTTTTTTCTTGGCTTCGGCTTTGGCTTCGATACTAAAGGCTTCGGCTTTGGCTTTTTTCTCAATAACTACCGCTTCGGCCATACCTTGTTGTTCAAGAGCTTCGGCTTTGGCTTTAATTACTTCGGCTTCGGCCAGTCCGTAAGTAGCATCTTCGCGCGCTTTGGCATCTGCCAGAATCTTTCTTGCTTCTGCTTGCTTAGCCGATGCTTCTTTCTGCGCCTCTGCGTCGATCAGTAATTCTTTCGCCTTTTCTTCGGCAGCAAGTTTGGCAGCTTCGGCAGATTTAACGGTTTCAATCAATCTTTGTTCGGCTTCTTGCGAGGCTTCTGTGATACCTACTTGTTTCTGGCGATCGATGCTTCTGAAAGCTTCTATATCTTTGATGTTCTGCTGTTCTTCCACCACCCCTTTTTCGAGCTGCACTCTTTCGCGTATTACGTCCTGAATGTTTTTCTTTTCAATTTCGATGGCACGCTCTTTATCAATTTGAGAGAGGGTTACTATTCTTTCTCTTTCGGTTTGTTCCAAAGCACGATCTTTCTCAACACGTTCTTTTTCTACAGCTTCGGTTCTTTGCTTGTTTTTTTCAGCAATAATGATCTGACGGAGTTTGTTTTCTTCCTGAATGGCAAGCGATTCTTCTGTAGATATTCTTACGGTTTCGGATTTCAGCCTTTCTTCTTCTCTTACCTTTTGAATTTCGGCTTCTTCGCGAGCTCTTACATTATCAATTTCGCGTTTTTGCTTTTCTTCTTTCTCTGCCAATTGTCTTTCGAGTTCGAGAATGGCTTCGCGAGCTTCCACGTTTTGTTTCTTAATCACTTTCTCTTCTTCCCGACGAATTAAATTGGCTTTAATATTCTGAGCAGCTGTCAGGTCTGTGATTTTACGGATACCTTCGGAATCGAGAATGTTTTCGGGGCTAAGGAATTGGAGTTCTGTTTGCTCCAAATAGTCGATGGCACAGTCGTCCAGTACATATCCGTTCAGGTCGGTTCCTATAATATTTAAAATCTCATCACGGAACTCACGACGAGCTTCATATAATTCGATGAAATCAAACTTCTTACCTACTGTTTTCAATGCTTCGGAGAATTTAGCTTCAAAAACATCCTTTAATGTAGATATATCACTGGCTCTTTCGCATCCGATGGTTTGTGCCACATTGATTACGTCATTGATCGACTTATTTACACGCACAAAGAAGGCTACTTTTATATCGGCACGAATGTTGTCTTTACAAATCAATCCGTCGTGTTGCATTCTTTCTATCTGCACTTTCTTCAAAGCAATGTCCATAATCTCCATCTTATGGAATATAGGAATTACATACATACCCTTGTTGAAAGCAACTTTAGTGCCTCCTACGCCTGTACGTACAATGGCTTTTCCTTGAGGTATTTTCTTGTAAAAGGTTGCCAGCATTCCCATTAAAACCAGCAAAACGAAAATAGCAGCACCGGCTATTATAAAAACAAATTCTGTCATAAGTTAATTGATTTTTGAGTTATTTTTATCTTGTTTTGAGGAGGTTCACCACAGAGTACGCAGAGGACACAGAGTTTTTAATTTCCCTGCGGCATCGCAACTTAATACTCTGTGTACTCTGCGTACTCTGTGGTGAAAAATCCTCTTTTCCATATTATTTCTACTAATAATCTGCGGTATATAAAAGAATTAAAAATTGCGGATACTGATTTCTTTAGTCACCAGATATATTTTTTTATCGTCCGATTCATCGGATACAATTATATAATCTCCGTATTTCAGTTCTTCACCGTCCATACTTCTCACATTTAGTTTAATTGGGTTCTTATCTATCAGAAGCTCCGCACAGCCTATCTTGTCATCCTTAATATTGGAAAGCATTTTACCCGATCGGCCCAGAAAGTCGATTTCTTCTTCTCCTTTATATCCTATTGCTTTAAAAAACTTAGCTAAAGGAGTGGTTGAAAATTTAGTGAATAGTAACGCTATAACCAACAAAGGTAACAGAAGCAATAATGACCAAACGCCCCATCCGCTTACGTCCACAAATTGAGTGGTGATGAGCGAACCTACCCATGCGAAAAACTTCCAGAAAGAAAGAATCAGCATGAAAGGCACTCTCCCTACGTTCATAAAGGTCAGGAATTTCATGAAGAAACCGGGTGATTTCTCTTGTGGCACTTCCACGTCGTCATCGCCGGCTCCTTCTACTTCCACGTCGGAGGCTTCCGGCTCGGGAACATCTACATCGAAGTCGAACCCCAGATCCAGATCGTCCATGCCTACACCCAACAGGAATACGAAGAGCCAATAAAGAACAAGCACACCCATAAT
This sequence comes from Bacteroides sp. 224, assembly GCF_010500995.1. Taxonomy (GTDB): domain Bacteria; phylum Bacteroidota; class Bacteroidia; order Bacteroidales; family Bacteroidaceae; genus Bacteroides. The sequence continues at coordinate 27,989 of NZ_QVMK01000032.1, forward strand.
GGCTGTCATCACAGCATTGGGCAAGGGGTGCATCAAGTGGTGTAAGAATTCGGTCATAGTAATAAGAATATAGATAATAGGATGAAAACCAAGCAAATAATTACAATAGCCAAAGATACTATTATTAATTTAAAGTCCATATTACTTGGTTATTCTATTCCAAGTTTGCGCTTTATCTCATCTAAATGCTGATTTACTGTTCCGGACTGACTCCCGATGGCTGCATTAATTTCATCATCTAAGTTGCTTTTCTTATTTGCCAAGTCGCCATAGGCTTGTGCCAGTGCTTCTTCCTCTTCTACCTTTTCTTTCATGCGTTCCAGCATACTGATTGTGCTGTTGCTGTCTATCTTGGCCATCTGCTTATTCACCTCTTTGGTGGCTTTGCTCACCCGAATACGCGATTTGAGTGTTTTCAGCTCGTTCTCCCATTTGGTGATGTTAAATTTCAAGACCTCAATATTGCTTTGGATGCTTGCTGCAGCCTTTTCATGCTCTTCTTGTTGTGTTTCAAGCGTAGCGGCATCTGCCAACAAACGTTCTTTCAGGGTAAGGGCTTCGGTAGCCAAATGCTCGGCTTGTGCCATATCGAGCTCTCCTTTTTGAGCTTTAGTCAGCAATAAGATTGCTTTGTTTTCATACTCTTTGGCTTCTGCCTGTTTCTTATTCTTATCATTGCCGGTGCGTATAGCCATAGCTTTGATTTGTGCCAACGATTCAATGGATTTATCCAAATCATCTCTCATCTCTCTGATTCCCTGTTCCGTCATACGGATGGGGTCTTCCATTTTCTCAATTACAGAGTTTATCTCTGCTTGTCCGATTCTAAATAGTCTTTTAAAAATATTCATGGGGTTTGGGGTTTTAAGTTTATAGTTTTGAGTTTGTAGTTTATAGGTTCTTGGGTTTGTGGGTTCTTGGGGAAGGGTTGAGTTTAAACAACCTAAAAACCCAAAAACTTAAAAACCCAAAAGCCTATAAACCTATCCTCGAAAATTCAATAATTTCTTCATAATATTCGCCCAGTAATAGGCCTAAAGAGTTTAGTGCACCTGCCAACTCATTCAAATCCAGATTTTCGATCTGCATGGTATAGCGGAAGATCACCTTTTTTCCTTCTTCATCGAGCACAAAGGCTCCATGAATGATATCTCTGTTCTTTATCAGCAATGATTTTAGTATTTCTTTATCATCGCTCTTAAGGGTAAAGAGATATTGCTCAAGTATCAAGATAGGAGGAGCTACACCTATAATCAGGTTCTTAACTCCATCCGATTCACTTTCAATACAAAAGATACCTTCTTTTTCATCCCGGTATGAGATGGAGTATCCCAACTTAGTTATAAATGTTTCAACCTTTTTAAAGTACATGTTATTTAAGTTTTGAGTTTTTGAGTTTTTAGTTTTTAGTTTTTAGGGGGTTAGGTTCTTAAGTTTTTAGGTTTTTAGGGGTTTAGGTTCTTAAGTTTTTAGGGGTTGGGGGAAATAGTACTTAAGTATTCAATATTAAGTAACTATTCATAATTAGTTGTATGATACCCCCTCCGCCCTTTGGGCACCTCCCCCTTGCAGGGGAGGAGTCGATGCCGCAGGAATTCCTCCCCTGCAAGGGGGAGGTGCCCAAAGGGCGGAGGGGGCAATGATATAAACTAATTATGAGCATCTAGTTATTAATTAAACTACAAGCATTTACCCCGATAGGGGTAATATATGCATAACCTCGGGTGAGCGAAGCGTAACCCGGGGATGATAGCACTCTCTCTTCTCTGAGCCCCGAAGTGGGTTCAACCCCTTCAATTTCTGAACACTTAATAGCATTTTATTTCAAGTTTAATATAACCTACAAACTCACAAACTTAAAAACCTATAAACTTAAGAACTTAAAAACCTAAATTTGTTTTTGAGCAAATAAAAGCTTAGATTTGCAAATAGTTTTAGCAAATATACAGAAAGAATTTTAATTTGCAAATAGTTTTAGCAATTTATGAATAAAACGGGTAAAAACATAAAGAAGATAAGGAATGTAAAGGGATTGAGCCAACAAGCCTTTGCAGACCTGTTTCAGCTTTCCAGAGGGAATATTTCCTCGTATGAAGAGTTACGTGCAGAACCTAAAATAGAAGTCTTATTGAAAATTGCTAATTATTTTGGCATACCGGTTGCCGATCTTATAGAAAAAGATCTTTCGGTGAATGAGCTTCTGCATTACAATACGCAGTTGGTGGTTGAAACCGAAAAGTTAAAGATTACTCAGCAATTGGTGAAGGTTCCTTATATACCGGCTCTTTATATCAACGATTATATTTGCCAATATAAAAATGAGGAGTTCTTCCATAAGCTTCCACATTTAATAGTGCCCAGCAATTCCAAATTCAGATTGATTGCCATTGAAGTTGACAATAGAGAAAACCTACCTGCCGAGTTCAACTATCAAAATGGGGATATTCTTATCTACGAGCAGGTTATAAAAGAAAACATTCATCGAATCACCCACAAACTGGGTATTTTGGTAAATAATGAAGGTATAAAAATGGGAATCTACAAAGAAAAAGAGAACCATATAACACTGGCACTAAATAACTGGATTGAATATCCTTTTGAAATAGAATCGCAAGAGAATCAGTATTGGGTACTGAAAGCTTGTTATAGTCAATCGTAGATTCGATAAAATGCTACCGGCAATTGAACGAAATGCTACCGGCAATTAAAGCAAATGCCGATAGCATTTATAATAAATCTCACGAGCAATGCCGATAAAAGATTAATGCATTTTTTGAAACTTTCCCTGATTCCAAGTATACATTAAAGGCTCGCGAAGATATTCGGATAGTTTTTCGGCATCTTCTTTCACCATATACTCGGGGGTGGTGTAGCTGAAAGTCAATACCTTACTTTCTTTCGAGAGAGATGCTTTTACTAAGAATAAATCTGCTTTCTTATATAAAATCCGGAAGTCTTCTGTTGAAGTATCATCCGGTTGTGCCAGAAAGAAGTCTTCTTTTTTAGGGAGGGTTATATACAAATTGTAATTAAGAGGTTTCCAGTCGGCAGTATAAAGCTGTATCCGGCTATCGCATATAGGCGCACAAGCGGTGGAGATAATGCAAATAATGCTTTGTGCATCATCTACCGGAAGCACTTTCATCTCCCAAGTACTTTGGGGAGTCATTTGAATGCGTATATAATCGGCTGTTAAATCCGTCATTTCAGATTCGGATTCAAATCGGTTTTTGACTTTGGCTTTCATATTGCTTTCCAAAAAGTCGATAAAATCGGCACGATTTACTTCTGTAAGTAAGGGGGTTACAGATTCAGGACTTTTCAGGAATAAGGTTTTGGCCTCCTGAGCATAAGCGCTCGTAAAAAGGGTAAACGCAAAAAGAAACAACAATATTTTTTTCATTCCAATAGCTATTTGCCTTCAAAAATAAAGAAAAAGAAGAGAGTGAAGAGAGAGAAAATAGGTTTTAACATAAAGAAACCGTTTTTCTGCTGCAGATTAAGGAGAATTAGATAAAAATGAGTTAAATCAAAGTAAATGAGGATAGATACGCGGAAAAAACGGAATGAGCGGATGAACGCTGAAAATATATTTTCGTCCTCATACCGTAGGGTAAAAAAGAATTCCGCGTTCATCCGCTCATTCCGTTTTTTCCGCGTACCCATCACCACTTAACTCTAACCTATATAGAAAGGGGCACAATTTCAAAGTTAATCAAAATAGATATACAGAAAGCCCTGATGAGTTCAATAAAAGTCCTTTGCTTTTTGTAGATTTGCATCGAAAATCATTTATATGCTAAGGATATGCCAACAATAAAAAAGCACCTCATATCTCTCCTTACTATTCTCAATGAAGAAGTTTACGAAAAAGAGCACGTCATTGCTTTGTCGCTTTTGTCGAGTCTTGCCGGTGAAAGTATTTTCTTGTTAGGGCCTCCGGGAGTTGCCAAGAGTTTAGTTGCTCGTAGACTAAAACTGGCATTTAAAGATGCCAATGCTTTTGAATATTTGATGTCCAGATTCAGTACGCCCGATGAGATATTCGGTCCGGTATCTATATCAAAACTTAAAGATGAGGATAAATATGAGCGTATTGTTCATGGTTATCTACCTTCTGCCACAGTTGTTTTCCTGGATGAGATATGGAAAGCAGGACCGGCTATACAAAATTCACTACTTACGGTTCTGAACGAAAAGGTGTACCGTAACGGACAATTTACCATTCGGGTGCCGCTGAAAGCCTTGATTGCCGCTTCTAATGAGCTACCTGCCAAAGGTGAAGGGTTGGAAGCCTTATACGACCGTTTCCTTATCCGCTTGTTTGTAGGATGCATTGAACAGGAATTTGCTTTCGACAGAATGATAGCATCGACAGGAGATGTTGAGCCGACTATCCCCGAAAAGCTGCTTATCAGCAATGAACTATATACCCAAATCCGTAAAGAAGCAAATAAAGTAGAACTGCATTATACTTTCTTCGAGCTCGTTCACAGCATTAAACGGGAAATAGAACAGTATAATAAACAGCGCGCAGAAGATACTCCACCCATTTATATATCCGACCGTCGTTGGAAAAAGATTGTATCACTGCTTCGCACATCGGCTTATCTGAATGAATCGGGTTCCGTAAACTTCTCCGATTGTTTATTGATGTATTATTGCTTGTGGGACGAAGTTAGTCAGACACCTATTATTGAGGAGATTGTGCGTCAGGCCATTTCAATATGTATTAAGTCTTATTTATTGGGAGAGAAACAGTTGGAAGAAAAGCTGGATGCACTGAAAGAAGATATGAAAGCCGAATTCAGCTTGCGCGAATCGGGCGACCCGACTATTCAGGTGGTAGATACATTTTATCATCGCATTGAAAATTATCCCATTGCAGGGAATCTGTTGATATTCGCTTCGGACTATCAGGATTTGAAAAAGGACAGTAACCGGATGTTTTATCTGCAACAAGACAAATTTCGTCCTGTCAACAAAATACTGAAGGTTTATGATTTCGCCAGGAATCGTAATATTCCGCAGAAAAATGTATTTTCGCTCAAGAAAGGGAATCGCTCTGTGTATGTTAACAATCAGGAATATCCATTGCTTTGTTATGACAACAGTGCGCCATTGACTCAGCAAGATACCGGCACCCCATTCGAGTTCAGGCTACAAGAGGTTATCGACATTATTGGCTATATGGAACATACGTTCAACAAATTGAAGGAACGCGAAACCAACTACATGAAAGAACATATCTTCCTGGATTCAAAACACAAAAATGATATGAAAAGGATTCTTACCGGCGCCGGTCATATCATCGAAAGCTACCAAAATGAATTGCGGATTATTGCCCACGCTCATGAACAGGAAAACAGAGAATATAAGGCTTAAAGAACTGCATCGTATTTACTACGATAAATTGCAGAAAACGGGATATGGTATCTACAACGAGCAATTGCACAACCAGATTGTAAAGCCCGAAGAACTGGATACGGATATTCTTTTGTATTTTCGAAAAACACTTCCTTCGCTACAGGAATTCTACTCGAAGTATGCCAGCCAGTGGGAATACTATCACGAAATACAGGAAGCTACAGATAAAGCTTTCTACCATTTCCTGAAAAACAGCGCTTATCCACTTGCTATGCGCTACAACCTGGTAGATCTGAATGTGAAATATTATATAGACAGATTCGAAACCCTCAAACCACGCTCGCACGAGTGGAAAAGGTTGAGGGATTTATTTATGGATAAATGGTTCAACCTTCTGTCTAACAATGAGGTTCATTATCAGATTGAACATATTGACAGTCTATGTGCCGACTTTTACAAAATACATATAGCATTGTGCAACAATCTTCCGGTTAGAGGAGGTTCCCGACTTATCTGGTTGCTGAGAAACCATAAACACTTGGCCGAACAAATATTAGAATATGATGAGTTAATTAGAAAGAGCCCTGCCATACGTGAGTTGATTGAGGTACTGGGTAAAAAACACGATGGAAAACAAAAGAAATTCCGAATGACTGCCGGTATACGACGCGAGAAAATAATTACACACGGCAGCAAAAGCGACATCAGTGGGATTACTGTAGGAAATGACCTCAACAGCCTGCTGCCTATTGAGTATTGCTATCTTTCGGATAAGAGTCTACAGCCCTTGTTCTTCGAACGATTTATTGAGCGAAAACTACAACTGATAGATTATAAATCGCAGGAATACCGAAGGCTGGATGAGAAGAAAGTACCCGGATTTGATATTTCGGAAGAAACAGAAGGTCCGTTTATTGTTTGTATAGACACCTCGGGGTCAATGGCAGGAAGACGGGAGCAAATTGCCAAATCAGCCTTGCTTGCCATCGCACAGCTTACAGAGCAACAACACCGGAAATGTTTCATTATCATTTTTTCAGATGATATAGAATGTATTGAGATTGCAGATTTTGGAACTAATTTCGATCGCTTGGTCGATTTTCTGTGTCAGTCTTTTCATGGAGGAACAGACCTTTCTCCTGCCATAAATTACACCATCGACTTAATACTTAAAGAAGAGTATCAGGAAGCTGATGTAGTGATTGTGTCGGACTTTGAATTTCCTCCAATGAATAAAGAGCTACAGAAAGGAATCCATTTAATCAAAGAAAACGAAACACGTATTTACGGACTTTCTATGGGAGATGATCCGGAACAAAGCTTTATTGAAATCTGTGACAGGTGTTGGAAAGTGAAATAGCAGGTTCACCTCGTTCCAATATACAAAAACACCATCCCAATTAACACCAGCACCAAATCGACAGCCTTGCTTTTCAAATTCTTTTCACGGAAGAAGATAGCTCCACAGATAAATGAAACAATTACGCTGCTTCGCCTTACCATCGAAACAATAGAGATCATAGAGTCTTCGTAGCTTAGGGCATAGAAATAAGCAAAATCGGCTGCGGAAAGAAATATGGAGATTAAGATAATCGTCCAATCCCACCGGAAAGGAGTAGTGGTTTTTCTCTTGGGCCACCACAATAATAGGATAATCGGACACATAATAAATACCTGATACACATTATACCAAGATTGCACCAGCATCGGATTTAGCTCTTTCATCAGGTACTTATCATACAAACCGCTAATGGCTCCGGTAATGGCAGCCAGAATTATAAAAACAATCCATTTATTGTGGGCAAAGTCAATGCCTTCTTTCTTTCCCGAACGGCTCAACATAAAGAAAGATATGATAGCCAACATGACTCCAATCCATTGATACAGGTTTAAACGCTCTCCGAAAATTAACATCGCTCCAACTAATACCATAACAGGACGTGTAGCATTAATAGGACCTACAATTGTTAATGGCAAATGTTTCATCCCAAAATAGCCGAATATCCAAGAGGAAAGCACAATAAATGATTTGACCAGAATAAACTTATGAACCTCCCACCCTACTACAGGCATATCGAAAATGGTATTTCCCAGTACCTTCGGCGCAAAGGAGGCAAGGAAGATAAAAGGAAGAAAGATGATGCTTGAGAAAATAGTATTCAGAAACAATACCGGAAGAACGGCATTGTCTTTTAATGATCGTTTTTTACATACATCGTAAAATCCGAGTAAGGCGGCGGAGAGGAAGGCAAGGAGTAGCCACATATTTATTTTAAGTTTTATATATTGAGTATTTTAATTGAATATAAATAGATACTCATAATTAGTATGATACCCCCTCCGCCCTTTGGGCACCTCCCCCTTGCAGGGGAGGAATTCCTGCGGCATCGACTCCTCCCCTGCAAGGGGGAGGTGCCCAAAGGGCGGAGGGGGTGTTTTATAAACTAATTATGAATACTTACTTATCATTATAAGTCAGTAGCCTCTTTCATGAAATTATACAGCCATTCCAAAGCCGTGAAGTCTTCGATGATTGAATCGGCAAAATTCGCCGAGTACAGTTCCTCGCTTATGGGGCCTGTTTTTTCCACCCATATACCTTTTCGTTGTATCCAAGGCTGGAAGTATTCCGGCAGGTCATTTGCTATCGGACGCTTGTAGAGATCTCCATTCACGGTATACCCTCTATCTAAAACGGTTTTCTGAGTTACTTCCTGAAATTCGCCGGCTTCATAAATAATTGCATCACGCAAATTATCCATCACTTTTTTCTTGGGTTGAAAGAGTCCCAAACCAAGCGTATAACTTTTTTCTCTCAGATCGAGAAAGAAGCCCGGATAGTCTTTCCACTCCTCGCGACTAACAGGACGCTGAAAAGACATCCACATAAATGTTTTATACGGACTCTTGTCTTTCGAGAAACGAACATCTCTGTATATACGCGATATGGCACGGTGAGGGCGCATCTCAAATTGCGGATCAATGGCATACATCACCGGAGTTAATGCTCCGAAAAGAGCTTTCAACGGATTCAACAGTTCCGATTCGTATATATGCTTATTGGCATCAAACCATTCTTTATTGTTGTTTTCTTCCAGATCTCTAAGAAACTGAAACGTTTGCGGTGTGAAACCTCTAAATATTTGTTTTTCCATTTACAGTTAGCAGTTTATAGTCAGCGATTAAGTAGCATCAATTTTCAATTCTCACCTTTCAATTCTCAATTTAAAAAGTTTTCTTCAGGGTATTCTACATCCACCAGAAACAAAGCATTGCCCGGCACAGATGATCCGGCTTTGCATCGATCTTTTTGCTCTATAACATTCCGAAAGCCTTGCAGTGTCATTTTTCCTCTACCTACTTCAAGTAAGGTGCCTACTACGGCACGTACCATATTACGCAAAAAACGATCGGCACGAATCGTAAATACCCAGGTATATTCATCCTGTTGTTCCCATTGGGCGTGAGTAACCTTGCAGTTGTTGGTCTTTACATCGGTATGCAATTTACTGAAACTGGTAAAGTCGGTATATTCAAAAAGAAGTTTGGCGGCTTCATTCATCTTCGCAAAATCCAAAGGGGTAGAAATTCGATACCGATAAAAACGATCGAACGGGTATTTATGTGTAGTGATATAATATTTATAGGTACGAGCGGTCGCATCAAAACGGGCATGAGCGTCGGGCTTTACTTTCCGCACCTTATATATAGATATATCTTGAGGAAGAATGCGGTTTAGCTTATCAGCCACTTGCACTACGTCCAGTTCGTTTTCATAATCGAAGTGGGCTATCATCAGAGATGCGTGCACACCGGCATCCGTTCGTCCGGCACCGATTACTTCGATGTCTTTTCTCAGGAAAGTAGACAAAGCCTTCATTAAACACTCCTGAATGCTTTTCCCATTAGGCTGTATCTGCCAACCGTGGTAATTGGTTCCATCGTAAGCAAGGTAAATAAAATAGCGCTGCACGTTTCGGTGGTTTTGAGTTATTGGGCAGCAAAGGTAGTGATTTTCTAAATGACAACATTAAATGTTAACGAAAACATTGTCAGACTATATTTGACCGAATTACACAATCATCTGGTGGGTAACGGCGGATTCAAACAAAAATATTCGGTGGATAACGGCAATACATCAAAAAATATTTGGTGATAGCGTTAGGATTATGTATTTTCGCGTCATTAAATAAACAGAGAGATGGAAAACAAACCTAAGATATTATTTCGCAGAAAGATGTACGACCGTATGCTACAATGGAAACGACAGCGAAATGGGCAGTCTGCTCTGTTGATTCAGGGAGCTAGGCGAATAGGCAAGTCTACATTAGTTGAGGAGTTTGCACAAAACGAGTATAAATCATATATTCTTATCGACTTTGCGTTTGCTCCGAAAGAAGTACACGATTTGTTCAAGGACATCTCGAACCTGAACTATATTTTTCTCCAACTCCAACTAATATATGGTGTACAGCTTTATACCAGAGAGTCGGTTATCATCTTCGATGAAGTTCAGAAGCAGCCATTAGCTCGCCAAGCGATAAAAATGTTAGTGAAAGACCATCGTTATGACTACATTGAAACAGGCTCGCTGATTTCTGTTCACTCTACCAGTGATAAAATTCTGATCCCAAGCGAAGAAACAAAAATGGATATGTTTCCGATGGACTATGAAGAGTTTCGTTGGGCTATGAACGACACTGCCACAGTTCCACTTCTCCGTCAGACTTTCGAACAAAAAATTCCGCTTGGCGATGCCATTCATCGCAGAATGATGCGCGACTTCCGTCTTTATATGCTTGTTGGCGGAATGCCACAGGCTGTAGCAGAGTATATAAAGACAAATAACCTGGCAGCAGTAGACTTAATAAAGCGCGATATTATATCGCTCTATATGGAAGATTTAAGAAAAATCGACCCGTCGGGCCGTGCTTCAAAAATGTATCAGTTTATTCCGGCCCAGCTGAGCAAGAATGCCTCTCGTTATCAAGTTGGAGCAGTAATTGAAGGAGAGAAACCCGACCGCGTGACCGGTATCATAAAAAAAATGGCGGATTCAATGACTACCAATGTAGCTTATCATTCCAATGACCCAAATGCGGGATTAGCGTTGACTGCTGATTTCGAGCGTTATAAGATGTATACCAGCGACACTGGATTGTTCATCACACTTGCTTTTATGGACAAGGATTTTACCGACAATGTGATTTATACGAAATTACTGAATGATAAACTGAGTACAAACCTCGGCTACGTTTATGAAAACATGATTGCACAGATGTTGCGAGCAGCCGGTAAAGAACTATACTATCATACAATACCTTATCAAGAAGGTAAAAAATTCTATGAAGTTGATTTTGTATTGGCCGACCAGTTCAAGATTTCCCCAATCGAAGTGAAATCTTCAGGATACAAGAGCCATGCTTCGCTTGACGAATTTTGTAGAAAGTATTCCAACCGTATTCAAAACAAGTATCTGATTTATACCAAAGACTTGCAAAAAGAACAGAGTGTACTACATCTACCTGTGTATATGACAATGTTTCTGTAAATGATATTATTCTTTAAGTAGGTGTTCATAATTAATTCATATAAGTAGATGTGTTCATAATTAGTTATATCATTACCCCCTCCGCCCTTTGGGCACCTCCCCCTTGCAGGGGAGGAATTCCTGCGGCATCGACTCCTCTCCTGCAAGGGCAGGCCTGTTAAATTCTAATTTTCTCTTTATCAATTGCCGTCTGCTTTAGCTGACGGACTATGAAATCTTTATACAACCAGGGCTTCAGCCAAATGATTTGTTTGGCTAAAGCCAAGAAAAAGAAAGAAATGCTCTGAACCGTCAGCTAAAGCAGACGGCAATTGATAGAACTTAACAACCCTCCCCTGCAAGGGGGAGGTGCCCAAAGGGCGGAGGGGGACTTTCTCATACTATGAATTAATTTTGAATACCTACTTATGAATTAAACTGCAAGCATTTACCCCTCTCGGGGTGACTACTAAGACATGATTTGTTCCATTATTTTCCCTTGAGGTTCACCTTGGGGTTCTTGAGGTTCACCTTGAGGTTCAGCTATAGCTTTTAGTGGATCGAATTCATTTGATTTTTTATAAACGTCTATCTCTTTACGTAAATTGTAGATATGTTCAATGATTCAAATCACAATCTTACGTACCACCTCTATGCCATAATTTTGGCAAGCTTCTTTATCGGTTACATCGAAATATAGAATCAGGTTTACAAAGCCCAGGTACTTACGGCCGTTATGCTCCAGAATACCTACCCTATCGTTGGAGGTTATAAATAACAATCCTTCATTTAAGCTCTTGGGTACACGGTAGTATGAATTCTGACCCTCCGGATCGAAGTTTGTTTCTGTACAAAAGTAGATATATTCGCTTGTTATAGCAACCGGAACAATCCACAAATCATATTCGGACTCCGGATATTGGTTGATCAACTTAAATGTTTCGCCATCTATGCATTTTTGCAATTGCGCGGCCATGTCTTCATCTTGCAACCTGATAATTTTTTGAGCAGGAAAGGTTCTATTGACATCCAATATAGACTGCAATTCTATAACAGTGGGTGCATCCCAGTCGTCCAGTTCGCAAGCAAACAGAAAGGTGCTGTCTTTAAATAGGTGCTGCCTTTTGAGAAATGCCGTAGTGCTATCGGGATGTTCCACAAACAGCGTTAGTCCTTGTTTATTATCGTCCGAAAACACAGCCTCGTAGCGCACATAAAGCGTTTGCTTTTTTTCTGTATTCACCACATAGCGATACAAGAAATAATCATCGGTGGCTACCTGCTCAAATCTCCAAAATACGGTAGGGGCAGAAAGCATCGTGGGCTCTACCCAAAAGCAATCACCTAAATCAAAAAGTACCTTGCTTTTTGCTACCTCTGCATTCAGTTCGTATAGGTTTGATGAATTAGAGAAACTACGATAGGTTTCGAGTACGGTAGATGCTACATAAATCAGGTATGCCCGGTTGCAACGTATTCGTTCTCTGACGGCTTTCTCGAATCTATCCAGTACCGGCAGACGATACAATGCTTCGTCGCATTCTATAAAGTCGCGCAGAAAGACATACATCTCCTTGAAATCGGCCATAATATTCTTAACATCCCCCCTCTTAGAGGTATACAGAGGCAAAACGCCCAACATTAAAAGTATCAATACAGGAACATCGCCCCCTCTGTTGGGCATTCTATTAGCTATATCTCTCAAGAATCTTTTATTATCGGGCAACTGATAGTCTTTTATATAGGCGCATTTCAACAAAACGTGTATATTTTCTTTTTGAAGAACCTTGTCCCTACCTCTTATATATCTGCAATAGAACTCCGAAGCTGTTTTGTACCAATCTAAGATATCTTCCAAATCTAAGGTTTCATCCAGCAGTTCGTACGTTTCGCGATTAAGTTCACGAAAAATACACCGTGCAGCAAATGGCTGTATAGTGTTAATACTATTATTCGAAGTGAGATTATATCCAATATATTGCCCCAACTCATCATTCGTATTACAGAAAAGTCGAAGCCTAACAGTCTGATTTAACAACTCTCTTAATTCTATATTGGTTTTAGAAGATTCTTTTTTCATATTTAGCATTAGTATTTTAGTACAAAAGTACGTTTTACTCCATTTTCTGCTGTAGAGCACAAAGATAATGAAATCTATTTTTGAGGAAATGGTTTGAATAGACTTACTTTGTAATTTAATAATGTGAATCTTATGAATAAAGTAACAAAAGCACAATATGAGTTTGCTTTAGCAAGAATAGAGGAACTCCTACCATTAGTTGATGACAATATTCCTGCCAACAACAAATATGCAGTAGAACTTTCTGTTATGTCCGACATTGTTATTGCATACGAAAAAGAACATTATCCAATAGAAAAGCCAACTATTGTGAACTGATACTTGGGCTTTAAGCAACTTCACTCCGGGGCTTTTCAAAAGGTCGGACCTAACGCTACATTAGGTCGGACCTTTTGAGTAATTAGGTCTGACCATTTGCCTCGTTAGGTCCGACCAAACTAAATTTATCTTCCTTGTAAAACAAAAAAACTATATTGAAGGGGAGTAATCAAGTACTTCTACCTCTTTAATATTCTTAATGTGAATCCCCTAACCGGAATTTTAATGAACCATTTTTCACCATGTATTTAGTATCCATATACTATTTACTCCTTTTTCTATCAAAACCTCCCAACAAAAGATCTGATATTTTTGCCTGCTCCCTGATTTGTAGATTACTTCGCAGAGGATAAACATCCAATATCAGTACATGATAAGTAGGTATTCAAAATTAATTCATATAAGTAGATGCTCATTATTAGTTGTACTATACCCCCTCCGCCCTTTGGGCACCTCCCCCTTACAGGGGAGGAGTCGATGCCGCAGGAATTCCTCCCCTGTAAGGGGGAGGTGCCCAAAGGGCGGAGGGGGCTTATTATATAAACTAATTCTGAACACTTACTTACAACTTTAATTCCACCAATGGAACAAATATAGTTATCAAACCAAATAAATATGAGAAAAGTAGTTTACTTATTTATCTTATCGCTTTGTATATTTGCGTGCAACAAGCAAGAATCAGAAATCACACATCTGGCATTTAAAAGAACAGATTCCGACAGGTGGGGACTAATTAGTACCGATGGTAAAATCTTATTCGAAAATGAGTTTGAAGAAGAACCTTCTTTTGCTGTGAATGGTCTTTTTTATGTTAGAAACACCGAAGGATTATACGAATACTACACAGCAGAGAAGAAGCCAATAAAGGTAGGGGAAGAATACGTGTCGGCTTGCCCGTTTTGGAATGAGATAACCCCGGTAGCCAAACCCGAAAAGCCCATAAGCTTTATAAACAAAAATGGAAAAGAGGTATTTGAACTGACTACATATAAAGGTGTAGCCATAAAAAGTGCCAGTACCTTCAGCGATGGATTATCAAGAATAAAAACAGAAAGCGGCTTGTATGGTTATGTAAATACCAAAGGCGAAATGGTAATCCCACCCCAATATACCGTAGCAAATCAATTTGCAGATGGACTGGCTGCCGTTTGGGAAAACGACTCCATTGCTTATGTGATAAATACTAAAGGCGAAAAAACGATTGATTTGAATACTGCTCCTAGCGATTATGGATCTCAGGCCTATTTTAATATGTATTCAAATGGAATAATGCTTTGTGGTTATCAGGGAGAAATGCCTTACTTTACATATTCTATAAATAAAAAAGGAGAGAAAAAGGAGTTTCCCGAAAACATTTTCACACAAGATTCCAATTCACGTTATGGACACTTATTCTTTACTCAAAAGAATCAAAATGGGAAAACTTTTTTTGGAGTAATGACCAACAAAGGGGATATTATAATACGTGCAAAATATGAAGCAGGCCGTGAGTTTGGAGGAACCGATTTTGATTGCGATAATCGTATGGGCTTTTTCGGCAAAGATTATATCTGCATTTTCGACAAAGGAAAATATGGCTTAATCAACTATAAAGAAGATGTGCTTTTTAAACCTAAGTTTGATGACCTTTTACCTTTCTACAACAATAAACAAGCCTTTGCCAAAGAGCGTAATTCGTACCGCTTAATCAATAAAGAAGGAGAAAGGGTAGACAAGGAGGAATATGATATTGTTTCTTCTGCGCAAGAGGGTTACAATATTGCATATAGCGATTATTTCGATTTTTCGAGTATCACAGCACACTTAGATTCTATGCTAACCGATGAAGGAACTATTTATTTCAATATAGGCATGACCCTTCGCGATGTAAGAGGTAGACTGACCGATTGTAACAATCCTAAAAAATATAGAAATGAGGAAGAATTGAAAGTAAACATCTCGGAGACAAACAATATTCGCCTTGAGAACAATCTCCGTTTTGATAATGATATAGTAAAAACCATCTATGAAGAAAGCTGGTGGAGCCGCACTCCTGTAGATTATAAATTTAACGACGATGCCTTATTGAAGATCATAGAAGTTAAGTTTAATTTCGGAAGTATTTCAATCCGGAATCTAAGAGAGCGAAAAAACAGAGCTTTTGAAGAGTATTTTAAAGCTAACTTTCAAGAAGACGAAAATGCTTATGATGATTTCTCATCATACATTAAACCGAATCTCAACTACAAAATAATGATTCCGGATTACAACAGAAATAGAGGCTACGAGTATTCCTTATTTATTGTAAGCAAAGACTATAAATGAAATTAAAACAACTTCTACAAAACTATAGTTTTAACAGCATTGTGCCGCACCTTGTGAGGCTATACCCTAATCAAGCAGGATCAATACCTGCTTATAAAGGCGCGTACGATATTTTGCTTCATACAGAAGAGGTTGAATCCGACGAAGTTATGGCTATAAAGCGATGGAAAGACCCTGACAACGAGGTATATATCCATGTGACCAATTGCGAGGGAGACAGTTGGGACTGGAACTTAGGAAAAGAACTGGTAATTGAAGACGGCATAGTGCTTTCCGGCGAAGAACTTGCTGCACACTGTCTGTGGAGCTTGACTTTTTACGGATTCAGTCCACGCGATAAGGCACACGCCTTTGACGAAGAGCCTAATTTTAAGAACAGAAAGCAACGAATAGAGCACCTCATTGCACGTTTAACGGCAAACAAAACGCTTTGCCGCAAAGAAATCAACTATCTGCATCGCACAAAACGAATCATGGAAATTCCCTATAATTCGTATGCCTATAATAAAGAACAACGGCTTCCGTACTTAATTGATCTTTTAGAAAACTACGAACAGAATGACCTTAGTCCATACAACACCTTCATCTTGATGATAAGTACCTCGAAAGAAAACCCTATACTTGCAAGCGAAAAAGAATACCTCTCGCAGTTTACAGCATGGTTACCAAAAGGGGCAACATATCGTTGGGCTTTTGGCATAAACGAGGAACTGGGCGAAGAAGCAGAATTACTGTTAGTAGGATCATATTGAACCGGTTTTATATTCCTTGCAAACTACCTTTACCGACCAGTACTGGTGGGGAGTACCGAGCAGTACAGATGGGGACTACCGACCAGTACTGGTCGGTAACACTTTTTGCAGCAAAACGAAAAACTGTATTGCAGGGAACTAATCAAGTACTTCTACCTCTTCAATATTCTTATATAAGCAACCCATTGGCAGAATTAAATAAGGTACGTGAATCCTCATTAGGGGATTTAGTGGCAAGTATTTAGTACGCATATACTATTTACTCCTTTTTTTATTATAACCTCCAAACAAAATATCTGATATTTTTGACCGTTCTCCAATATATAAATTACTTCGTAGCATTAAACGCATTCAGCTATTAAGCATTAGCAGTTATTAATATTTTAATGATATATTTTTCTTAAAAATAGATTCTTTTTGTATGTTTGTAAACGATTAAACATTAAAAACAGAATTATAGAAGAAAAAGAAAGAAATTAAAATATTGATTGAACGTTAAGACGGTTATTTGGTTCACTAAAATCTAGCAGTTTTATATCGAATCCAAAGTAATAAGTCTAAAAGCGTTCACACCCCAACGAGGGCGTGGACTGCTTTTGCTTATTCTGGATTCAGGGCATGCTAGAGCCTTAGTGAGCGGATAATGCGGAAGTAGGGACACGCTCTTTTTTTGTAGGTGTATATTGTATTTTTTATATAATCTAAAATTAAAAAATAAAGTTATGAAAGATGTAAAAAGATGTATGAGGTAATTTTGAAACATATGCAATCTAAATTTCAAATACTTCAAAGAACTTTTTGCTATTTCAATGGAACAACAAAATAAATTACTATTTAACCATGTCAGACTACTTTTTTTATTGTATCATAAATGCAACAATGTTCCTTATAGGAATCATCATGCTTTTTATACCTATTAATGTTGGTAAGTATAAACGTATAAATGAACAGATAGGGTTTTTTTTTATTGTAATTTCATTTCTAATAGGAATATTGTCTTCGTTGGGTTATGTATTAAATAGTTGGGTTATGTATTAAATATTTAATAGCGTTGGCTGTAGGACTCATGTTTAGTATAGAAAGAACAAAGAAGTTAGAAGAGCAATAAAATTGTGATGCTGTCGCGAATGTGATGACCATCGCAACGGTTGCATAAAATAATGAAGTAAAAATTTAAAAAAACAAGCATATTTGCTGCTATTTGAACAAGTGACAAAAAAATGAATCTATAATTTTCTCAAAACAGTTTAATTAAAATTACAATGAAAAAAGGACAAAGCACAGAGAACGTTGAAAACGTTGAGAATTTAAAAAAATACGAAAAGGAATATTCAGAGAGTAAATTATTAGATAAGATAGTCAAATTTGCTAAGAAAGCTGGCGTTAAGACTATTTACGCAGTAATGTTAGGCTACTATGTTTTGCAAGACGAAAATTTTCCTAAAGAGCAGAAACTTCTCATTATAGGAGCTTTAGGCTACTTTATTCTTCCAATAGACTTAATCCCCGATGCAATTCCTATTGTAGGTTTTGGTGATGACCTTGCAGCCCTAACTTATGCTTTATGGAAAGTCTGGGCTCATGTCACTCCTGAAATTCAAGAAAAAGCACGTTTTAAAGTAGAATCGATCTTCGGAAAAGTAAAAGATGAGGATATTGTTTTATTTTAGTAATAGTAAGGAATATTCTTTTCTAAATAGGTTGGTGATAGAGAAAGGTATTGATAATCCATTTAATACCAACAATAAAATTCCATAATAAAGCAAAGAACATGAACAATGAAGAAGAAGCGGTTCAAAAAATAGAAGGAGAAAAATTCATAAATGAATTAGCTAATGGGAAAAGACCAATACTCCCATTGGAACTTTCTGTTGAATTCATCAAAGGTGTTGTAAACAATATTGATGGATTAATAAATGTCTTGAAAATAGAGTCGGAAACAGAAGAAAAAATAGATTCTAACATATTGAGTTTTATTCAACCAATAAGAGATTCTTTGTTATCTATGATTCAAGATGGAGAATTATCTAAAGATGAGAAAAAAGAGGCTAAAGATATGCTCATGCGGTTAACTGATTGGTATTTAAAGTATTGCGAAAATAGAGCCAAAGAACAACAAGAGTCTAAAAAGGATATCAAAAAGCTAATTACTGCATTTGGGGGCTTATTAACTATGATAGTAGGGGGCTTAGTCTATGCTTTGAAAAGAAAAAACGAGACGTCATGAATATTTCCACCATCAACTCCCACCTAGAGAGTTCCCTTACTAGTAAGGTTTCTTTCCGTCGTAAGAGCTTTACCATTCATGGTATATCCGTGAATGGCGTGTTCCCTGTATTTGAAGGTATAGAAATTCGATTACCCGACTATTACATGACAGACGCTTTTTGGGCAGCACACAATAATAACGACCAAGTATGTTATCGCGAGCAAATGCGAGCAGCATCACGACAGTTGCATGAAATGATAAAGAAAAATCCCAAGTTAGCCAATCAATATACCACACAGCAACAAAGCGCCATTGCAGAAGGAAAACATCAAATACCAGAACTCACATGGCATCATAAAGAAGACTGGTTGATAATGCAATTGGTTGATGCCGATTTACATAAACGATATAAACATACAGGTGGAAGCTATACATGGAATAAGAAGCATTTTCAAAAGTAATTACCTATAAAAACAACAATTGTAATCATTATAATATTAATTAGCCATGCCCATTTACAGAGTAACAGTAAAAAATGCAAGAAACGCCAACGGCGTTCGTTTAGAGAAAGGAATGTCAGTAGACGTAGTAACAAACAACATAAGCAACCCAGTTGTTGCGAATGGCGGACAAGCCGTTATTGATGCCTTCTTTCGTATTTATGGAATTGATATAAAGAAAGCAGGAGCACTAACAACAGCTTATTTGGATGCAGTGAAGATAGGGTAAGTATTGAATTAGATTCTTGTACACATTAACATTAATAACGATTTATGAAAGATTTTGATTTATTGAAAAATGCTGTTGAATTAGTGAATATATTAGATAAGACAGCAGATGGGAGCTTACCGCAAGAAATTGCTGATATTGTTAAATTTCATACCAAAGGAGCAACAGTATCTGCCTTAGCTACTGCTTGGATTCCTGGAGTGGGCAGTACAGCAGCTCTTGTAGCAGGAGCAGGATTTGTTTGGGGTATGTATTTGCGTATCAATACCAAAATAGGCCTTACAATGACAAGTAATATAGTAAAAACATTAGCTTCAGGTGTACTAACCAATCTTGCTGCTGCTGCTGCGACAAGTGTTATTGTTTCTTCTGCAATGTCTTTTTTCCCTGGGATAGGAAATGTGGGTGCATCGGCAATAATGGCAGGAACCGTTTATGCTGCCACAATAGCCTCTGGCGTTATTTATCTTAAAGTGCTCACAAACTTATTTAAAGCAGGGAAAAATCCAGAAGGGCTATCAGCGGAAGAACTAAAAAATGCAGCAAAAAGAGTTACTAACGAAATGGATGTAAAAGAATTTATGAATAAAGCCAAAAAAGAATATAAAAAGGCCAAAGAAGCTGGAGAGTTTGACAAGGCTAAAGCTTTTTCTATTTGTGAATCTTGTGGAGCTCAAATGGAAATAAACATGAAATTCTGTCCTGATTGTGGGGCAAGAGTTAAGAATTAAAAATAAGAATAGATGAGAATATTCTGTACTGTTTTACTTTTTTTGAAAAATAAAGTAAATAAAGGATTGTAAAATAATGGAAGTGGCTATCCATAATATTAATTTGCAAACAAAAAGAAAATTATGAGAAACCTTCAAGAAATATCACA
The DNA here is from genome assembly GCF_010500995.1 of Bacteroides sp. 224. GTDB lineage: Bacteria > Bacteroidota > Bacteroidia > Bacteroidales > Bacteroidaceae > Bacteroides. The sequence goes on from NZ_QVMK01000032.1 coordinate 48,158, forward strand.
AAAAGAGTATGTTAATCAATTCTTATTAGGGGTAATTATTAGCGTAATTTGCACAGGAATCATCTATTATTGCCTTGATAATTCGTTTTGGCTAATGTTATTGGGTTGGCCTCTTATTTTAGTTGGAATAATTGTATCCATAAACTTATTGGTTAAGTATATTAAATACAATACAATGGATGAGTATGAATGGAGAGAATATGCAAGAACTCATCGAGCTTTCCTTAGTAAGGCTACTTATACTCATCCATTAACAAACGACACTCAAACTGTTAGAAGAGGGTTTTCAATACCAGTATTCTTATTTGCTGATTGGGTTCCATTATTTAGAGGGCAATGGAGTTTATTTTTCAAATTTTTCATTATTATATTCACTATTGCATTTTTAGGGCTAACAATACCCGTTATAGGGCCTCTGCTTATGCGACAGGTTGGAGCCTTTGCTTTAGCTAGAAGATATAATTCTATGTATGAAAATTGGCTAATTAAACAAGGGTATATTTTAGAAAAAACCGAATATATTAATGATAGTGCTTCGAAAGTAAGAAAACAAATCAATAGCACTACCTTAAGCATAGATATTTCTCCAAAAAATAAAAAGGAAAATACACCATTAATTGCGCAATTCACTAAAGAAGAACAAGAGTACTTAGATTCTATAAACAATTGCATTGAAAATGAAGATATTTCTGAAGAAGAAAGAAAAGATCTTTTAAAGTTACAAGAAAGGGTAATAGAAGAAAGTTACAAAACTAAAATATTCTAATTTTCTTAGTATCCTCTTCATGCTCCAATACATCGCCTCCCAATCCCACTACCCCCTCTTGATGCAACAACTTCAAGCGGTAAAACACACATTGTGGATAGGTACTGCCGACCTCAAGGACCTCTATGTGAAGCCGGGAAATGTGGCCATTCCGCTACTTGCTGTATTGGAGCAAAAGATTCGGCAAGATGTATCCATCCGCTTGATTCATGCCAAAGAGCCCGGGAAGAACTTCCGCGAAGATTTTGACAAGTACCCACTACTATGGGAAGCTATGGAGCGAGTACTCTGTCCCAGAGTACACTTCAAAATGTTGATTTTCGACCTGCAATCTGTTTACATTGGCTCTGCCAACCTTACAGGAGCAGCCTTTGGCATGAAAAGCGAAACAACCCGAAACTTCGAAACCGGACTCTTTACCGATATTCCCGGTGTAGTAGAAGCCGCCACCAACCAATTTGATGAAGTGTGGATGGGGAAACATTGCAAGGCGTGCAAAAGGAAGAGGTATTGTGGGGATAGGATAGGATAGAATAAGGATAGCCCGAATGGGCTTAAATATAAATAACCCCCAGTGAAGCGAAGCGACTGGGGGATAATAATAATATCAACCCACACGTGAACCCCGTAGTGGGTTCAATTGACTATTCAACACCTACGGCGTTGGTGGTGAGGGTGAGTTTCTTTCCTCCCCCAGTCGCTTCGCTTCACTGGGGGTTATTCACATTTTACCCCTGTTGGGGTAATTGTTTGTGAATCTCGTTTCAATCATTTCCGAACCGTTATGAGTTAATCCCCTCAAACTCATTGCCTCTCCAAATAAAAGCGTTATTTTTGTCATAGAAAAGAACATTTAATAAACCCATATATGCGATACCTCGACCCCAAAGCCGACCTGACCTTCAAGCGTGTATTTGGCGAACACCCTGATTTGGTGATGAGCCTACTGAACGCCCTTCTCCCTCTAAACGACGAGGAAGAGATAACCGATATAGAGTACCTTGCTTGCGAGATGGTGCCCGAAAATCCTTTGCGCAAGAATAGCATTGTAGACGTTCGCTGCAAAGACAAACAAGGCAGGCAGTTTATTGTAGAGATGCAAATGATATGGTCGCCCGAGTTTAAACAGCGTGTATTGTTCAATGCTTCCAAAGCTTATGTTCGGCAGATAGATACCGGCGAACATTATGAGCTTTTGCAACCGGTATATTCACTCAATCTGGTGAATGAAGTCTTCGAATCGGATTTAGAGGGCTATTACCATTACTACAAATTGGTGCACGTAGAGCATACCGAAAAGGTGATCAACGGTCTTCACCTTATATTTGTTGAGCTTCCTAAGTTTACTCCTGATACTTACGCTGCCAAGAAAATGCAGGTATTGTGGCTTCGTTATCTTACGGAAATCAGCCAGCATACACGAGAAGTTCCGCAAGAGTTAATGGATAACCCTCAAATAAAGAAGGCTGTTACTGCCTTAGAGGAATCTGCCTTTACTGATGCTCAACTGCTGGGTTATGAGAAGTTTTGGGATATTATTAGTGTGGAGAAAACACTATATAGTAGCGCCGAGCGGAAAGGACTAAAAGCAGGGATGGAACAAGGTCTGAAAATTGGTCGTGAAAAAGGCCGCGAAGAAGGTCGTGAAGAAGGTCGTGAAGAAGGTCGTGAAGAAGGTCGCGAAGAAGGTGTAAAAGAAGAAAGAATTGCTAATGCGCGAAACTTCAAGCAGCTTGGAGTATCTGCTGATATTATAGCTAAAGCAACCGGGTTGTCGATAGAGGAGATAGAGGGGTTGTGATAGGTTAAATACGAATCAATTATTTAATCACCCAATTTTCGTCAATCGTATTTTATAAATTAGTACCTTTGCGAAAACATTTCAATTATGATTGATGAAATTCTCAGAAAAAAGATATTTATTCCTCGCCCATTATATACAGAAAAGATAAAACCGTTTATCGACAAAGAAATCATCAAAGTCATTACAGGACAGCGGCGAGTAGGCAAGAGTTATATCCTTTTTCAACTAATAAAGGATATACAGGAAACTGATCATTCGGCGAATATTATCTATATCAATAAAGAGCTACAGCCCCATCAACACATTACAGATGATGCTATATTCTACCAATATGTAAAAGAACTGCTGCAACCTAATGTAAAGAACTATCTTTTCGTTGATGAAATACAAGAAATCAAAGATTTCGAAAAAACACTAAGAAGTTTATTAGCTGAGAATTGCTGCGACATTTTTTGCAGTGGAAGCAATGCCAATATGCTATCAGGAGAACTAGCAACTTTTTTAGCCGGCCGCTATATTGAGTTTAAAATACATTCATTGGGATACGAAGAATTTATGCGCTTCTTATCATTGGAAAATTCTGTTCAAACGTTAAACAAATACCTTACTATTGGTGGAATGCCATACATACACATCATTGGGACAGAAGAATTTGCGGTGTTTGAATACTTACGCAATGTCTATTCTACCATTTTACTAAAAGATGTTGTGGCACGTGAGAATATTCGTAATGTGACGTTTCTCGAAAATTTAGTAGATTTTTTAGCGGATAATGTTGGTAATCTTTTCTCTGCAAGCAATATTGCTAAATACTTAAAATCACAACATTCTTCTGTTTCTACACAAACAGTTCTGAATTACTTAAAGCCACTTTCTAATGCCTACTTTGTACATAAAGTGCAACGGTATGACATTTCAGGCTTAAAAATATTTGAAGTAGGAGAAAAATACTATTTTGAAGACTTAGGTTTGCGCAATTGTATCCGTGGCTTTAATATCCGAAAAGATATTCACAAAGTAATGGAAAATGCAGTTTACCTACATTTAATACAGTTAGGATACAAAGTATATGTAGGACAACAAGCATCTACAGAAATAGATTTTGTAGCAGAAAAAGATGGACAATCCGTATATATCCAAGTATGCTATATGCTACATGATGAGAGCACCATTCAGCGCGAATTTGGCAATCTGTTAAAAATAGAAGATAATTACCCCAAATATGTAGTAACAATGGACGAATACAGCGCCGGAAGCTATAATGGTATTCTACAACTGCACCTAAAAGACTTCCTTATGAAACGATCTTTTTAAAGATAAAATCTCATGTTCGTATCAAATCATCTTTGCAAACTAATTTTACGTCTAAATACGAATCAATTATTTAATCATGAAAAAAACGATCATAAAACTGAGCTTACTAAGCTTATTGCTGATGCTGTTTTGCCGGAATGCTTCGGCACAATCTGATATTGTAAAAGAATACCTTCATTACGGTCCGTTTGAAGTGCGAACTCCGTTAATGATTGATACAGTAGATATTAACAAGAAGAAGTTCGATGTAAAAGCATTAATGACAGAGTCGCTACCGGTTGCGGCATACTCGGGAAAAGGAGATGTTGTAAAAACAGACGAAGAGGGTACGCTCATTATCAACCCTCAGAAACAGGGCTATGCCATTGGCTTGCTGACGTTCTATCTGGATGCTCCCGTTTTCTGCACACCGGAATTAACCATAAAAGGACTACCGGATGCAGCCGAGCTTTATCTTAACGAAAAAAAAGAAAACCTGAAAAACGGATCGGCTAAATTGACATTGGAACCCGTGCGCCACGAACTGGTTATTAAATATATAGCCGAACCCAACAAGGAGTATAAGGTAAAAGCCACAATCAGCGATCCGAAAGGGTTAACTCCTGCTGCTACTACCAATCCATCAAAGAGATACAGTATATATGATGCTGTTAACGGAAGGCGAATACAATCGGCTAACATCTCGCCCGACGGAAAGTATTATTTAGTTCACTATTATGATGTACTTCCTACCGGAAAGAGAACCGAAAATATAGTGTTGATTGACAGCAAAAGCAACAAACAAACAACATTGAAACACACCGGATTGCGATGGATGCCTACAACCGGAAAGCTGTTTTATGTATCGGAAAGCGCCCAAGGACTTAACTTGGTAACAGTAGACCCAAGCTCTTTGGAAGAAGAAGTTATTGCATGGGGACTCCCAACCAAACAATTCACAATATCGCCTACAGAAGATTTCATCATCTTCTCGAAACCGGATATCGGACCGGCCGAGAAAGGAGAGGTAAAACAGGTATTAGACCCAAGCGACCGAAGCCGCAGTTGGAGAAACAGATCTTCTTTATACAGGCATAATCTATTGAGCGGAGTTACGGAAAGGCTGACTTTCGGCAACACATCAAATAGTTTGCAGGATATTTCGCAAGATGGACGTTATTTGCTATTCGGCAGTTGGCACTCAGATTACAGTGATACTCCTTTTACTTGTATGACCTTCTGCACATTAGATATGCAAACCATGAAGGCAGATACCATAGTAATAAACGACAGAGATGCAAACAGAATGCTTTTCTCGCCCGACGGAAAGGAGTTGCTTGTTCTGGCATCAGCAAATGCTTTCGGCGGCATCGGGGCGAATGTGCCCGAAGGACGAATTATAAACAGCTACGATAAACAATTGTTTTTATACAATATTGCCGACAGAAAGGCAAAAGCTTTAACCAAAGATTTTGATCCATCCGTAAAATCATTCATCTGGAGTGACTACGATAACCTTATTTACATAACTGCCGAGAATGAAGACCGAGTATCACTCTATTCCATCAATCCAATCAAAGAACAAATAACGGCTATAGCAACAACAGAAGATGTGGTGTCGAGCCTATCCTTGAGTCGGGCTACCCCTGAACTTCTTTACTACGGATCGGGACTATCGAACACATATCGGCTGTACACTATAAATCTAAAGAAAAAACAAGAACAGTTGCTCGATGATGTATCAGCTAAAACACTTAAAGACGTTCGATTTGGAGAGGCAGGAGATTGGAACTTCACCAGTAGCGAAGGAGATCTGATTAAGGGGCGGTATTATCTGCCGGCAGATTTCGATGCAAATAAGAAATACCCGATGATAGTGTACTACTATGGAGGCACAAATCCTACAACCCGACGCTTAGAAGGACATTACTCCCCTCACATCTTTGCCGGAATGGGATTTGTGGTTTATATTCTGCAACCCAGTGGTACAACAGGCTTCGGACAGGAGTTCTCTTCGCGACACGTTAATGCTTGGGGAAAAAGAACAGCGGATGAAATAATAGAGGGAACAACGAAGTTCTGTGATGAACATTCATTTGTTGACAGAAAGAAAGTGGGCTGCGTAGGTGCTTCATACGGGGGATTCATGACTATGTATCTGCAAACGGTGACGGATATATTTGCCGCTGCCATTTCTCATGCCGGCATAAGTAACATTTCCGCTTACTGGGGCGAGGGTCTTTCAGGTCACAGCTACAGTGCCATAGCCAGTGCCGGAAGCTATCCGTGGAATGCAGAATGGCTTTATGCCGGACAAAGTCCGCTGTATAATGCCGATAAGATAAACACTCCCCTCCTCCTTTTACATGGAACAGCAGACACCAATGTACCGGTAGGGCAAAGCTATGAAATGTTTGTGGCTCTCAAGATATTGAAAAAAGACGTTGCCCTGGTAGTAGTAGAAGGCGAAAACCATGGCATCATGAAGTACGACAACCGGATAAAATGGAGCAACACCATGTATGCCTGGTTCTGCAAATGGCTGAAAGACAGACCGGAATGGTGGGAATCGCTTTATCCGGAGAAAGAGTTGTTAGAAAGGTAATGAAAAGGGGGTTAATTCCCCCTTACCAAATATTCTCCAATATTTCTTGTTTCGGCGTTAAACTGTACAAGAAATCTGAGGAAAGCATATTCTACTTCATTATTTGGAAACTTCAGCAGATACATATTTAGCCTCGATTCATAACCTTTGATAGTTAGATAACCACTTTGGTAAAATACAGGAATAGGATTATTGGCCTCAACACGATATTGCATAAAAATATCCGAACTAGTTTCTACTCCGTCTATTAACTCTCGCAAATCATAATCGCTCCGTTTAAGCAACTCAACAAGAAAAGTAGGCGTACCAGTCTGGAACCAATAGTTTTCAAACTGCTGCTTATAGAATGAGTTCAGTACACTAAATGGATTAAACATTCCCGGCGAGTTTGCGCTGAAGTGATAACCATCATATTGAGCTTTCATATATGCAACCGTTTCCTCAAACGAAAGGTTATTACTGAGGCTCATTTGTTTTATCTCAGGAGTGAAAGTAGCTACAAGTTCCTCTTCTGTAATACCACACACTGCACTATATCGCATATCCATGCTGATATCATTCAATTGATTGAGATCACTGAATATACTGACATGCGAAAACTTGGTAACCCCTGTTAAGAGCACAAAACGTAAATAGCGATCAGAACTTTTCAATACAGCATAGAAAGCTTTCAAAATATTGCGGTACTCCTCTGCCAACGGCTCATTAAACATAGTCTGCAGCAAGGGTTTATCATATTCGTCTATAAGAATAACCACACCACGGCCAGTTTGCTCGTAAGCTCGATGGATAACATCCATAAAACGACCGGAAAGAGTTTCACTTGTACTGTTTGATGAATAGAAGGTTTCCCACTTACGAAGCTGGCGATCAATAATATCTACCAACCGTTCTGCCGAATCGTATTTCTCTGCATTCAAATCAAGATGCAACACAGGGTAAGTATTCCATTCTTTCTCCCATTTCTCTATTGCCAGTCCTTCAAAAAGATCTTTCCGCCCTTGAAAGTAAGATTCAAAAGTAGAAAGCAGCAGACTTTTACCAAAGCGACGGGGACGACTCAGAAAATAAACACTCCCCGTATTGGCTATTTGCCACATAAGAGCACTTTTATCAACATAAAGATAACCTTCCTTACGAATTCTTTCAAAGGTTTGTATCCCAATGGGGAGTTTGCGAGTTAAATCTATTGCTGAGATATCCATAATTACCAAGGTTTGATAGTAAAAACAAAAGTAAGCATAATTATTGATTATGGGAGAAAGGAAAGTACACAAAAAAACACAGAAACTCAAAAGCAAGTTTCTGTGTTATATTCAAATTAAAGTAATATCAGCATCAATATTCCAATACTCTGGGAAGAGTTTTAGCTTCTTCAACCCATTTTTCCACTTCTTTTAAAGATGGAGTGCGACGGGTTAGTTTTTTCTGTTCGTTTACTTCTTCCATTTTAGCGCAAAGATTGTCTGCTCTTCTTTGTGCCAACTCAGGAACTGTATCTACACCGGCTGCTTCAAGCAGTTCAGAATACTCCTGACCTACTCCGGTAATACGAAACAAGTCAACCATATTGGCAAACTTCAAAATCAGCTTCTCTGATATCTCGGTTTGCTCGGCAAGATTTTTTCTTTGAGTCTTTGTTTTTACGTTTTCAAGCAATTTGTCGGTAGTGTTAATACCTACATTGCGAAACTTCTCTCCCATAACAGGACCTATGCCCTCAATTTCTTCAATTTTATAATTTGCCATAAAAAGTGTGTTTGTTGACCCTCCTGAAAAGAAGGTCGGTTATTAATATTAGTTATCATTCTCTATCAATGATTTCTCAAAAGTAGGAATAAATTAATTAATAATCAAGTTTCGCCCCTCTAATCAACAGAAGCGAGAGTTGTCTGCCAACCTAAACCCACGAAGCAGTTCTTCAATACTCAACCGTTTCTTGCCTGCCACTTGCAGGGTTTTCACGGATATCATCCCATCTGCTGTGGCTACATACAGGTAGGTTTTTCCATCTGTCAGAAGCGATCCTTCCGGCAAATTATGTTCTTTATTTATCTTTTCTGTTTCGTAGATTTTTACGGCAATGCGTTTTCCATCCGGTGTTTCCATCTCCGTCCATGCAGCAGGGTAAGGAGAAAGACCACGAATGAAATCATATATCCTTTTTGTTGGCTGCGACCAATCAATGCGACAGGTATCTTTAAAGATTTTAGGAGCCGGACGAAGCTCTCCAACTACCGCCATCTCCTCCTGAGGAATTGACCTGACCGTGCCATTAAGAATAGCCTCAACTGTTTCTACCACCAGTTCTCCACCAAGATTCATCAACTTATCATGCACAACACCCACATTGTCGGTATCGGCAATAGGTACACGAACTTGCTGAATGACTTCTCCCGTATCAATTTCATGAGTCAGGAAGAAGGTTGTGATACCCGTTTCCGTATCGCCATTCATCACCGCCCAGTTGATAGGAGCTGCACCGCGATACTGTGGAAGCAAAGAAGCATGAAGATTGAAAGTTCCCAAACGAGGCATATCCCAAACCACCTCGGGCAGCATACGAAAGGCAACTACTATCTGCAAATCGGCTTTCCATGCACGAAGCGCACTTAAAAATTCTTCATCTTTCAACTTCACGGGTTGCAACAAAGGCAAATTCTTCGACTCGGCATATTGCTTCACCGGAGAAGCCTGTAATTCACTTTGATGCCGACCCACCGGCTTATCGGGCATGGTAATTACCCCTACCACATTATAGCCGCCTTCTACTAAACAACGAAGAGGTTCCACCGCGAAATCGGGGGTACCCATATATACAATACGCAGAGCCTCTACAGCCCCTATAGCCTCTCCCCGACCCTCTCCAAAGGAGAGGGAGGAGGGAGATTGATTATTTTGTGTATTCAAATCCTTATCCATGATTTCTATTTTAATGCCATCTTCTTTCACCCTCTCCTTTGGAGAGGGCCGGGGAGAGGCTTTTAGTCTTCCGAGAAGTGTACCAACACCTCTCTATATGAATTAAATATCTTCGATTTCGATACAAATCCTAAGTATTTCCCTTCGGTAGTTACCACAGGTAAGTTCCACGCTCCGGTATCATCGAACGTGCGCATCACTTGCTCCATACTGTCGCTATCATAAAGGCGAGCCGGAATGGCAGTCATCAGTTTTTGCACCTTAAAACGATGGTACAGTTCTTGCCTGAACATGATATTACGAATATCATCCAGCAATACTACACCAACCAGTACTTCATCTCTATCGGTTACCGGAAACATATTGCGATGCGAATTAGAAATAACCTTTACCAGTTCTCCTAAATCCATTTCCGGATGAACTATGGCAAAATCTTTCTCTACCACATGCTCCATACGCATCAAGGTAAGCACTGCTTTATCTTTATGATGAGTTATCAGTTGACCTTTTTTTGCCAAACGCATAGAATAAATGCTATGGGGTTCAAAGATTATTATTGTCAGGTAAGAGCTAACAGATACCATCATTAGAGGCAGAAACAGATCATAGCCCCCGGTTAATTCAGCTATCAGAAACACTCCGGTTAAGGGTGCATGCATAACCCCACTCATCAAGCCCGCCATTCCCATCAACGCAAAATTCTTCTCCGGCAGGTCGGGTGTTGTTTCAAAAAGGTTACTGAAATGAGAGAATATAAAACCTACAATACACCCTAAGAAGAGTGTAGGAGCAAAAGTTCCTCCGGTTCCCCCTCCCCCATTGGTGGCGCTGGTTGCAAATACTTTAAACACTACAATTAATAAAAGGTATATTAACAGCAGATTTCCTGCGCCATAAAAAAGCGAGTTATTCATGGCGGTATCCCATTCTTCGCTGCTTGTTCCGTTCAGCAGAAGCTCTATGGTATCATACCCTTCGCCATAAAGAGATGGGAATAAGAAAATAAGTATGCTCAGCATTATACCACCCACCAAGAGTTTCCTATAAGGAGATTTCAGTTTACCGAAAATACCCTCAGTCATATTCATGGCACGGGTGAAGTAGAAAGAAACTAATCCGCAGAAAATACCCAACAGTAGTACGTAGGGAATACGTTCCATCTCAAACGGGTTGTCTAAGTTGAACTTAAACATAGCACCGGCACCGGTAGCTATATAAGATACAGTGGCAGCGGTTACTGACGAGATTAGTAAAGGCAATAAAGAAGACATGGTAAGATCGAGCATTAATACCTCTAAGGTAAATACCAAGCCGGCTATAGGAGCTTTGAAAATACCTGCCACCGCGCCTGCTGCTCCACAGCCCACCAAAAGCAATAAGGTGCGGTGTTGCATTTTAAACACACTACCCAGATTAGAGCCTATGGCCGACCCCGTTAGCACAATGGGGGCTTCGGCTCCTACCGAACCTCCAAATCCGATAGTAATACTACTGGCAAATATTGACGACCAGATGTTGTGTCTTTTAATTCTTCCCTGCCTGCGAGATATGGCATAAAGAATTTTGGTGACCCCATGACTGATATCATCTTTCACAATATAACGAACAAACAAGCCTGCCAGCAAAATACCTACCACAGGATAAACCAGATATAAGTAGTTGGCACCTGTTGCGCTAAAATTATCTGTCAGAAAATTCTGAATTAAGTGAATCAGCCACTTCAGCAGCAAAGCAGCCAAAGCTGTAAAAATGCCCACCAGAAAACTTAAAATCAGGATAAATTGCTTTTCTTTTATATTCTTTTCGCGCCATAACAATAGACGCTGAAACAAACTTACTTTCTCTTTTTTCATTCTCTGATAATCTTTATTACGCCACCTTTACCCAATTTTATAATACTCGAAGGTTTGGGGCGACTCATATCTTCTTGTCTATACTGAACAACATAATCTACTGCCGACTTTATATCCTCACTAATTTCACTAAAGCTTGCCGGCGAAGGTTGTCCGCTGATATTAGCAGATGTAGAAACAATGGCTTTGCGGAACCGTTGACAAAGTTGATGCGAAAACTTCTCGGTCGTCACCCGAATGCCTACACTTCCGTCTTCTGCCAAAAGATCGGGTGCGAGGTTTCTTGCACCGGAGTAAATAATGGTTATCGGTTTATCCGAAAGTTCGATAAGATCCCAAGCTACATCGGGCACCTCATCCACATAAAAGTCTACTTTCACGGGCGAATCTACCAACACAAGCATGGCTTTGCTGTCCACACGCTGTTTAATTTCATATATTTTGCGAACGGCTTCCGGATTAGTTGCATCACAGCCCAATCCCCAAATCGTGTCTGTCGGATAAAGGATAATGCCTCCTTCGTTCATCACCCGACAGGCTTCTTTAATGTCATCTATCATAATTCCTGTATACAATCTTTCGGATACGAATTGCAAAAATACATAATACTTTCCTTTATTTGCACGAATATGGATAAAAAGCTACTTTTGCAGATTCATATAGTTAGAACAACGTTATTAAAACTCATTATTATGGAAAATATTACTTTTCATCATACACTCCCTATTCAATTAAGATTTAACGATGTAGACAAATTCGGTCATGTTAATAATACAGTATATTTTACTTATTATGATTTAGGAAAAACCGAATACTTCTCCAGAGCATATCCGGGAATCAATTTCGAGAAAGAAGGTGTGGTAGTGGTTCATCTGGAAACGAATTTTCTTTCTCAAATTTTAGCACATCATCGCATTGCCGTACAGACTGCAACCACAGAAATCGGAAACAAGAGTTTAACCATTATACAACGTGTAATTGATACGGATACCAACGAGGTCAAATGTATCTGTAAATCGGTTTTAGTGGCTTTCGATCTCGAAAAGCATGATTCTATCGAAATACCGGAACATTGGAAAGAAGCACTTTGTGCCTTCGAAGGAAAGGATTTAAGAAAGAAAGTGGGTTGAAGTAACCTAATAATTCATTCAACATAGAATATACTTCCTTTTTTTTTAGTACTTTTACACGTTATTGAAAAATCGTGTCTTTCTGACACCTTGAGAGCAAAAAAAGGAAAAAACAATATATAATGAATTACAAATGGAATTATCAACCCATTACCCCCGAACAAGAAGAGACAAGCCAAACATTGGCGCAGGAATTAGGCATTAGCCCGATTCTTGGCAAGCTTTTGGTGCAAAGGGGCATTGAGACGGCCTCTGAAGCACGAAAATACTTCCGTCCGCAATTGCCGGACTTGCACGATCCGTTCCTGATGAAAGATATGGATTTGGCAGTGGAACGCCTCAACAGGGCAATGGGTAAAAAAGAACGTATTCTCGTTTATGGAGATTATGATGTAGATGGCACCACATCGGTAGCATTAGTTTACAAATTCCTCCAACAGTACTATTCAAACATCGATTATTACATCCCCGATCGATATGAGGAAGGGTATGGTGTTTCGTTTAAGGGCATAGATTATGCTTTTGATACGGATGTAAAACTAATCATCGTTTTAGACTGCGGTATCAAAGCCGTGGAGGAAATAACGTATGCCAAAGAAAAGGGCATCGATTTTATTATCTGCGATCATCATGTACCCGACGATGTTTTGCCACCGGCAGTAGCCATTCTGAATGCTAAACGCTTGGATAACACCTATCCTTATGCACACTTATCAGGTTGTGGTGTGGGATTTAAGTTTATGCAGGCTTTCACCATCAATAACGGTATTGAATTTCATCATCTGATACCTTTACTTGATTTAGTAGCAGTAAGCGTTGCTTCGGATATTGTTCCTATTATGGGAGAAAACCGTATCCTCACTTATCACGGATTAAAGCAACTGAACAGCAATCCCAGTGTAGGTCTAAAAGCGATTATTGATATTTGCGGATTGACAGAGAAAGAAATCACGGTAAGTGATATCGTCTTTAAGATAGGGCCTCGTATTAATGCATCAGGGCGTATTCAAAGTGGTAAAGAAGCGGTTGACTTACTTACCGAAAAAGATTTCTCGCTTGCCTTGGAAAAAGCAAACCAGATCAATCAGTACAATGAAACGCGTAAGGATCTGGATAAGAACATGACCGAAGAGGCCAACCATATTGTTGATAGCCTGGAAGGACTCTCCGATCGTCGCTCTATTGTTATCTACAACGAAAACTGGCACAAAGGAGTTATCGGTATTGTGGCTTCGCGTCTGACAGAAGTTTATTATCGCCCCGCCGTTGTATTGACACGCACCGACGATATGGCAACCGGTTCGGCTCGCTCCGTATCAGGATTTGATGTATATAAGGCTATCGAACATTGCCGTGATCTTCTTGAAAACTTCGGAGGACATACCTACGCAGCCGGCTTATCCATGAAGGTAGAAAATGTACCTTTATTCATAGAAAGATTCGAAACGTATGTAGCAGAACACATTCTTCCGGAACAAACCAGTGCGGTGATAGACATTGATGCGGTGATCGATTTCAGAGATATCACTTCCAAATTTTACAGCGACCTGAAAAAGTTTAATCCTTACGGCCCGGACAATCAGAAACCAATTTTCAGCACGAATCATGTGTATGATTATGGCACAAGTAAAGTGGTAGGAAGAGAACAGGAGCACATTAAACTGGAATTGGTAGATAATAAATCAAATAATGTCATGAACGGAATTGCTTTCGGGCAAAGTTCGCATGTACGTTACATAAAGACAAAACGCTCGTTTGATATTTGCTACACTATCGAGGAAAATACACACAAACGAGGAGAAGTTCAACTGCAAATTGAAGATATAAAACCGGCGGAGTAAGAGCCTCTCCCCGACCCTCTCCCAAGGAGAGGGAGGAGAACCTTGCGGCATTGTTTCGGTTTATATATTATGAATACCCCATCTAAGAAAGATATTACGCCGAATGGTCCTTCCCCCTCTCCTTTGGAGAGGGATGGGGTGAGGCTGTTAAAGCAATACTGGGGCTATGATTCCTTCCGCGACTTACAGGAAGAGATCATTAACAGTATACTGGCAGGCAAAGACACATTAGGACTTATGCCCACAGGTGGAGGAAAGTCCATCACATTTCAGGTACCGGCTTTAGCCAAAGAAGGATTATGTCTGGTAGTTACCCCCCTCATAGCCCTGATGAAAGATCAGGTACAAAACCTTCGCAAAAGGGGTATCAAAGCAGTAGCAGTATACTCCGGCATGAGCCGTCAGGAGATTATTATTGCGCTGGAAAACTGTATTTTCGGCGATTATAAGTTTCTATACATTTCGCCGGAACGTTTGGCTACCGAGATATTCCGCATCAAACTCCGCTCCATGAAAGTGAATATGATAGCAGTAGACGAAAGTCACTGTATATCACAATGGGGATACGATTTCCGTCCAGCTTACCTTAAAATATCAGAAATCCGGGAACTCTTACCCGGAGTGCCTGTATTAGCGCTCACAGCTACTGCTACACCGGAGGTAGTTAAAGACATTCAGCAGAAATTACTCTTTAAGAAAGAGAATGTATTCCGAATGAGCTTTGAACGTAAAAATCTGGCATACATTGTTCGGCCTACCGATAATAAAAACGGAGAACTACTACACATTCTCAATCAGGTAGCAGGTAGTGCTGTTGTATATGTACGGAATCGCAGAAAAACAAAGGAGATTACAGAACTATTAGTCAACGAAGGTATTACTGCCGATTTTTATCATGCAGGGCTAAACAATGATCTCAAAGACCTTCGCCAGAAACGCTGGCAAAACAATGAATGCCGGGTTATGGTAGCTACCAATGCTTTTGGCATGGGTATCGACAAGCCCGACGTGAGAGTGGTTATCCACATAGATCTACCCGACTCCATCGAAGCTTACTTCCAGGAAGCAGGGAGAGCCGGAAGAGACGGACAAAAAGCATACGCCGTTATTCTATACTCCAAATCGGACAAACTGACGTTGAGCAAGCGTATTGCCGACACCTTCCCCGAGAAAGATTATATTAAAGGTATTTATGAGAATCTGAACTATTATTATCAGATGGCTATGGGCGACGGACAGGATTGTGTGTACGATTTCAACCTGGAGGAATTCTGTCGCCGCTTCAAATATTTCCCCGTTCCGGCAGACAGTGCACTCAAACTGTTGACGCAAGCCGGATATATTGAATATACAGAAGAACAAGACAATGCTTCAAGACTTATATTCATCATTCACCGCGAAGAATTATATAAGTTGAAAGAAATGGGTGCCGAAGCCGATACATTGATACAATGCATTCTTCGCTCGTATACCGGAGTATTCACCGATTATACGTATATTAATGAAGAATCATTATCTTTGCGCACGGGGCTTACGCGTCCGCAGATCTATGAATTACTAAAAATGCTTTCCAAGCGTCGTATCATTGACTACATCCCTCATAAAAAGACTCCTTTTATTATCTATACAAGAGAGCGCATCGATCTCAAATATCTACATATCGGCAAGTCTGTTTATGAGGAACGCAAAGAACGATACGAGAAGCGAATTCATGCAATGATAGCGTATACAACCTCAGAAAATAAATGCAGAAGTCGCATGCTATTACACTACTTTGGAGAGAAGGAAACAGAAGATTGTGGACAGTGTGATGTATGTATCGACCAAAAGAAACAATCATTAAGCGCCGACGATTTTAATCGTATCAAAGATCAAATCATTGATCTGTTAAAGGATGCGGCTTTAACTCCGGTAGAAATTGCCGGTATGATACAGATAGAGCATAATCAACTAACAAAAGTAATCCGCTATTTGTTAGACGAAGAAATATTGAACATGCAAGATGGTAAAATTATAATCTCAAAACATAAGAACTCATGATAAAGTTATTGAAATCCCTGATTAAAGGAAAAGACAAAGAGGAAAATGCGAACAGCAAAGAACAAAAGAACTTCGAGATACTGAAATATGATGGTATGCGCGCCCAACGCATAGGACGAATGGATTACGCCATTAAGTGCTTTACAAGTGCCATCGAGCTACAGGAAGATTTCGAGGTATTGAGTTATCTGTCTCAAATCTACACTCAAACCGGAGAAATATCCAAAGCCAAAGAAACCATCACCCGTATGGTAGAGCTGGAACCTTCTTTAATAAATCCCTACCTAAACCTTGCCAACATTTGCTATATGCAGGAAGAATACGACGAAATGGCTACCGCTGCCCAAAACGCCATCCGGTTAGAAGCAGATAATGATATGGCTTTCTACTTACTGGCCAAGGCAAACCACGGAAAGAATGATGAAATCAACGCCATCGTCAACCTAACCAAAGCCATCACACTAAAACCGGAGTTTATTGATGCACTCCTGATGCGTGCCGAAATTCTTTTAGGCATGCGGCAACACAAAGAAGCCATGGAAGATGTAACAGCCGTTCTCCAACTGAATGCCGAAGAAGAGCATGCCTTGTTATTGCGCGGTAAAATAAAAGAAGCAACGGGAGAGGCAGAGGAAGCAGAAAAAGATTTCAGAACCATCACAGCCATGAATCCTTTTAATGAGCAAGCTTATATTTGCTTAGGACAATTATACATTGAACAAAAGAAAATTCCGGAAGCCATAGAGTTATTCGACGAAGCCATTGAGTTGAATCCTAATTCTGCTCAAGCATATTATGAAAGAGGAAGAGCGAAATTACTAAATGGAGATAAGGAGGGTTCTACAGAAGATATGAAAATGTCTTTGCAGCTTAACCCGAAGAATGAAGAGGGTATCAATGGAGAGTATAATTATCAAAAATCTAAGATAGATAGTGGATTGAGAAGCATGTTAGGTTAGATAATTGATAAAAAACATCACTTTTTATTTGTTTTCCAAAGAAAAGTATTACTTTTGTCAACAGAAACAAAAACAAAAGTCATTTCATGAATTCATTTGCATTTACATATAGCTTCTTTTTTTACTTTTACTTTAGCCAGAAAGTAGAGCGGGAACTTATGTGTAAGTAAATATACGTAGAATTCAAAATACGAATAATAACAGCAAATCCCGCTCAAAGTTGAGTGGGATTTTTTTATATATAGATGTATAATATGGAAAAAGTAGCTATTCAGGGAACAGTAGGTTCTTATCATGACATTGCAGCTCATAAGTATTTCAGCAATAACAGCATTGAACTTCTTTGTTGTACCAAATTCGATGATATATTTGCAGCCATGAGAAAGGATAATCATATCATAGGTATGTTGGCTATCGAAAATACAATTGCAGGCAGCTTACTGCAAAACTATGAGCTGATTCGTCAGAGTAATGCACAAATTATCGGAGAATATAAGCTACGCATTTCCCACTGTTTTGTATGCCTACCCGATGAAGATTGGGATGATATTACAGAGGTAAATTCCCACCCCATTGCCTTGATGCAATGCCGGGAATTTCTCGATCAACACCCTAATATAAAGGTAGTGGAAGGAGAAGATACAGCACGTAGTGCAGAAACTATCCAAAAAAACAACCTACGTGGTCATGCCGCCATCTGCTCCAAAGCGGCTGCCGAACTCTATGGAATGAAAATTCTACAGGAGGGTATCGAAACAAACAAACATAACTTCACCCGCTTTCTTGTAATAGCCGATTCCTGGAAATCGGATGAATATCTGAATAAGCAAAATATTAATAAAGCGAGCATCGTATTTTCTCTTCCACATGCAGAAGGAAGTCTCTCGCAGGTGCTTTCTATCCTTTCTTATTATAATATTAATCTTACCAAAATACAATCGTTACCCATCATCGGACGAGAATGGGAGTATCTATTCTATATAGATGTGGTATTTACCGATTATGTAAGATACAAACAAGCTATTGCTGCTATCAGTCCGTTAACCAAAGAATTAAAAATATTAGGCGAATATGAAGAAGGAAAGTCGAGCATATAATATAAAGCCAGCCAATCGCTTAAATAGTGTGAGCGAATACTACTTCTCTAAAAAGCTGAAAGAAGTAGCACAGATGAATGCAGAAAGTAAAGACGTTATCAGTTTAGGCATCGGAAGCCCCGACATGCCTCCATCAGATGATGTGATTCAAACTTTATGCAGCAATGCCCACAAAGCCGACGGGCATGGATATCAACCTTATACAGGTATCCCCGAACTACGCAAAGGAATGGCCGACTGGTATAAGAAGTGGTACAACGTAGAACTCGACCCAACCAGCGAGGTACTTCCCTTAATTGGTTCTAAAGAAGGTATCTTACATATCACGCTGGCTTTTGTCAATCCGGGAGATCAGATACTTGTTCCCAACCCCGGCTATCCTACCTATACATCATTAAGTACTCTCTTGGGAGCCGAAGTAATAAACTACAATCTGAAAGAGGAAAACGGATGGATGCCCAACTTCGAAGAACTGGAGCAACTGGATTTAAGCCGTGTAAAACTGATGTGGGTAAACTACCCGAATATGCCGACCGGAACAAATGCTACTACAGAGCTGTTTGAGCAATTAGTTGATTTTGCCCAACACAAAGGCATTGTAATAGTGAACGACAATCCTTATAGCTTCATTCTGAATAAACAACCTCTTAGCATTCTTTCCATACCCGGAGCCAAAGATTGTTGCATTGAGCTTAACTCTATGAGTAAAAGTCATAATATGCCCGGATGGCGTATCGGCATGCTGCTTGGCAATCCTACTTTTGTGCAATGGATACTAAAGGTGAAAAGCAATATAGACAGTGGCATGTTTCGTGCGATACAATTAGCTGCCGCACAAGCCCTGAAAGCAGAAGAAGACTGGTACGAATCTAACAACAACAATTATAGAGAACGTAGAAAAATAGCCGGCGAAATAATGGACACACTGGGATGTACATACAATGACAACCAAGTAGGCATGTTCCTGTGGGGGAAGATTCCCGATACTTGTGCCAATGTAGAAGAACTAACAGAGCAAGTACTTCATGAAGCTCGCGTATTTATTACACCGGGATTCATCTTCGGAAGCAACGGCGCACGATATATACGTATCTCCCTTTGTTGCAAAAAAGAGAAACTGGAAGAAGCATTGAAAAGAATAAAGAAAATGTAGGAGGGTAAGTAGGTTTTTGAGCTCAAAGAAGCAAACCTCCAAAACCTCCAACCCCCAAAAAACTATAAACTTAAAACTTAAAAACTCAAATAACATGGAATTAGAATCAATTTTATTGCCCGGCATAACCGCTGAAAGACCCATTGTAATAGCAGGTCCTTGCAGTATTGAAACAGAGGAGCAAACCATGAATACCGCCAAGCAATTGGCAGAGAAAGGTATTAAGATATTCCGGGGCGGTATTTGGAAACCGCGTACCAAACCAGGTGGATTCGAAGGAATAGGCGTTCCCGGTTTAGCCTGGATGAAACAGGTTAAAAAAGAAACAGGCATGTACACCGGCATCGAAGTAGCTACCGCATTGCATGTGTACGAAGCACTCAAAGCCGGCATAGATATACTCTGGATAGGTGCCCGTACATCTGCCAACCCATTTGCCGTACAAGAAATAGCAGATGCACTGAAAGGAGTCGACATTCCTGTACTTATTAAAAATCCGGTGAATCCCGATATTGAACTTTGGATAGGTGCTTTCGAACGATTGAACAATGCCGGACTAAAAAGGCTCGGTGCCATTCATCGTGGATTCAGCAGCTACGACAAGAAAATATATCGCAATTTACCCCAATGGCACATCCCCATTGAGTTACGCAGACGATTCCCCAATCTGCCGATATTCTGCGACCCAAGCCATATCGGAGGCAAAAGAGAACTGATAGCACCAATCTCCCAACAAGCTATGGATATGAATTTCGACGGATTAATCATCGAGAGTCATTGCAACCCGGATGCCGCATGGAGTGATGCATCTCAACAAATAACCCCCGAGGTATTAGAATACATTCTCAACCTGTTAGTTATACGTCAGGAAACTCAAACCACGGAAAACCTGAACGAGCTTCGTAAGCAAATTGATGAGTGCGACAATAATCTACTTGCAGAGTTGGCCAAACGTATGCGTATAGCACGCGAAATCGGTACTTACAAAAAAGAGCATAACATGCCCGTATTGCAGGCCGGTCGCTACAATGAAATATTGGATAAATATGCCATCCAGGCTACTTCATGCGGGTTAGATCCCGAATTTATCAAGAAAGTATTTGAGGCTATACACGAAGAGAGTGTGCGTCAGCAAGTTGAAATCATTAATAAGTAACCATCATGCGTATATTGATACTGGGAGCCGGAAAAATGGGCTCCTTCTTCACCGACGTTTTAAGTTTTCAGCATGAAACTGCTGTATTCGACATCAACCCTCATCAACTTCGGTTTGTATATAACACCTACCGCTTCACTACTTTAGAGGAAATTAAAGAGTTCGAACCGGAATTGGTTATCAACGCAGTTACGGTGAAGTACACATTGGACGCTTTCCGACAGGTATTGCCTGTATTGCCCAAGAATTGTATTCTAAGCGATATTGCATCGGTTAAAAACGGATTGAAGAAATTCTACGAAGAAAGCGGCTTCCGGTATGTATCTACCCATCCGATGTTTGGCCCTACCTTTGCCAGTTTAAATAACCTGAGCAGTGAAAGTGCGATCATTATCAGCGAAAGCGATCATTTAGGGAAAGTATTCTTTAAAGATTTATACAGTAGTATGCGCCTGAACATCTTCGAATACACTTTCGAAGGGCATGATGATACTGTGGCTTATTCTTTATCTATTCCTTTTGTCTCTACATTCGTTTTCGCAGCAATAATGAAACACCAGGAGGCTCCGGGCACCACTTTCAAAAAACACATGGCCATAGCCAAAGGCTTGCTGGGCGAAGATGATTATTTGCTACAGGAAATTCTATTCAATCCGAGAACGCCTTCTCAGGTAGAGAAAATACGAACCGAGCTCAAAAAGCTGTTAGATATTATCAGCACTAAAGATGGAGAGGGTATGAAGAATTATCTCGCTAAGATCAGAGAAAACATTAAATAGTCATTTTAAACCTTATCAGACTGATTTTTTCGATCAAAAAGTGTCACAAGTGTCACACAGCGCGCTAACAGGTTGATTTACAGAATCAAATAGTGGGTGACACTTTTCTAAAAAGCATCACAGAAGTGTCACAAGTGTCACACTTACAAACGACGTATTGTCCTGAATTCAGACACAGTTTTAAGCATCTTTCTCCACCCGGGTGTAGACACCTTCTCCACCTGGGTGTAAGCGGTTTATACATCCGGGTGGAGCAGGCTTCTACACCCGGATGTGGAAAAACATTTCAAAATAGACTCATAAATTTAAGATAGAAACGATTAGAATTCATTGTATATTTTCCTGCTGCAAACTCTATATTATGCAGAAAATATGGCGTACATTTGTATGGCGTTATAGATATGATAGATCAAGCTACAGTAGACAGGATAATAGATGCAGCACAGATTGTGGATGTTGTATCGGAATTTGTAACCCTTCGTAAACGAGGGGTTAACTATGTGGGGCTATGTCCTTTCCATAATGAAAAGACAGCCTCTTTCAGTGTTTCTCCGGCCAAAGGGCTTTGCAAATGCTTTAGCTGTGGCAAAGGAGGAAACTCCATCCATTTCATTATGGAGCATGAGCAGTTATCTTACTACGAAGCGCTCAAATACCTGGCAAAGAAATACAATATTGAAATCAAAGAGCGGGAGCTTACCAACGAAGAAAAACAAGTTCAGAGCATCCGCGAGAGTATGTTCGTCGTCAACCAGTATGCGCGCGATTATTTTCAGGAGATCTTAAAAAATCACATCGACGGCCGAAGCATCGGTATGGCTTACTTCCGGCAAAGAGGATTCAGAGACGACATCATTGATAAGTTTCAGTTGGGATTCAGCATCGACGAACGAGATGCATTTGCTCAGGAAGCTCTAAAGAAAGGATACAAAAAAGAATTTCTAATAAAAACGGGATTGTGCTATGAAACGGAAGATAATAAACTGCGAGATCGTTTCCGCGGACGCGTAATCTTCCCTGTGCACACACTTTCCGGCAAGGTGGTTGCTTTTGGAGGACGTATTCTCAGCACCGAAAATAAGAAGCTGGCCAAATACGTCAACTCCCCGGAATCGGAAATTTACCACAAGAGCAATGAACTTTACGGAATCTATTTTGCCAAACAATCTATTGTAAAGCAAGACCGTTGTTTTTTGGTAGAAGGGTATACGGATGTTATCTCTATGCATCAGTCGGGCGTAGAGAATGTAGTATCTTCTTCGGGCACCTCGCTCACCCCCGGACAAATCCGGCTGATTCATCGATTTACCAATAACATCACCGTTTTGTATGATGGGGATATGGCAGGTATCAAAGCTTCAATTCGTGGTATTGATATGCTGTTGGAAGAAGGGATGAACATCAAAGTTGTTCTCTTGCCGGATGGTGACGACCCCGACTCCTTTGCCCGCAAACATAACGCCACCGATTTCCAGGCATATATTGCTGCGCATGAAGTTGATTTTATTCGCTTCAAAATTAATCTGCTGATGGAGGATGCTCAGAAAGATCCAATCAAGCAAGCTGCATTAATTAGCGACATCGTAAAAAGCATCTCTATTGTACCCGAAAGTATTATGCGAGATGTGTATACGCGAGAATCGGCGCGGCAACTAAAAGTAGAAGAAAAGCTATTAGTGAGAGAAGTTGCCAAAATGCTGGCAAGCCAACATGATAAAGCTAATAGACCTGCTGCCGACGCCAATCCTGCTCCGGAAACGGAACAACCTCCGATGACACCATCGCCGGATGCCTACCAATCTCTCATTCCCCAAGAAGGCACTGAGAATCAGGAGTTTTATAAATTTGAACGTTTGATTCTGCAAATGGTTATCCGATATGGCGAAAGAATTATTTGCAGCATACCCGATGAAGAAGGAAATGAAGTCCCAATATCGGTCATTCAATACATAGCCGATGATTTAAGGGCGGATGAAATTTCATTGCACCACCCGTTGCACATCAAAATATTCAATGAAGCTGTTAATCAGATTCAAAAAGAAGGTTTTATAGCAGAAAGGTACTTTACATCCTATCCGGATCCTGAGATAGCCAAGTTCAGCACCGAGTTAGCCAGCGAAAGATATCAACTAAGCAATATACACTCTAAAACTCAAAAAATATTAAGTGAAGAGGAACGCCTGTTAGAGATTGTACCTATGCTTCTCATTAATTATAAAGGAGCTATTATCCGAACAGAGATAAAATACATCAGCAGTGCTTTACAAGATCCGGCTGTGTATAACGATGTTGAGAAATGCCAGAACACCCTCAAACGCTACAAGGAGTTACATGAGATTTTAAGAGTGATAGAAAAACAGGAAGGAGATCGAGTTATTCTACTCCTTTAGCTATTCCGGATAAGGTTCATAAACTCTTCACGGGTTTTTGCCTGCTTAAATGCTCCTGTAAAGTCAGAAGTAGTTGTGATAGCATTTTGCTTCTCCACACCACGCATTTGCATACACATGTGTTTGGCTTCCACTACCACCATTACCCCTAAAGGATTCAGTGTATTCTGAATACATTCTTTGATTTGCAAGGTCATTCTTTCCTGCACTTGCAGGCGATGCGAAAAGATATCAACTACCCGGGCAATTTTACTGAGTCCGGTTATATATCCGTTAGGGATATAAGCCACATGTGCTTTCCCGTAGAAAGGGAGTATATGATGTTCGCAAAGAGAGAAGAAATCTATATCCTTTACAATCACCATCTGACTGTATTCTTCCTTAAACTTGGCCGAAAGAAGTACTTCGTGAGGATCCATCCGGTATCCTTCGGTAAGGGTTAACATGGCTTTAGCTACACGTTCCGGTGTTTTCAATAACCCTTCCCGTTCTACATCTTCACCAAATAAAGAGATGATATGACGATAATGATCTTTTAGTTCCTCTATCTGAGGATATTCTATTTCTTCTTTTGCTAACATATATTAGTAATATAGAATGATGGTATCTCTAACTATCGAAACGCTTCTAAAAGCGCCGGTTCCTCTCAACTTACGCATAACGGCATCAGCTTCTTCAACACTGCGAAAATCGCCTACGCGACAAAGCCAACGAGGAGGGATAAATGATTTATAAACAGACAGTTCCGGGAAATACTCTTTTACTTTAGCTGCCATTCCCTCTGCCTCTGTTTTTGATGCACGAGAATTACCACCAGCATAAACCTGCACCCGATAACCTTGCACTTTTACTTGCGCATCACTTCCGTCGGCTCCACGTCTTACACCAAGCAGTGCTTCGATGCGAGCGTCTTGATGAACAGTCACTTTGCCTTCTCCCGCAACCGGGGTTTCAAGGCTTTTTACAATATTATCCTGCGCACTTACAGTAGCAGCACATAAAGTAAAAAGTATAAAGCAGTAAAAAATAGGATGTTTCATTCGAATGCAGATTTATGTGATTATAATTATGCTTTAAAGCCGTCGATTACACCTTTGAAATCGGCTACCTTCAAAGCGGCTCCACCAATCAAACCACCATCAACATCAGGATTGCTGAATAATTCTTTTGCGTTTGATGGATTACAACTTCCACCGTATAAGATTGAAGTATTATCAGCCACTTCTTTACCGTATTTCTCTGCAATTACCGAACGGATGTAAGCATGTATTTCTTGTGCTTGCTGAGAAGTAGCAGTTTTTCCGGTACCAATAGCCCAAACCGGCTCATAAGCCAATACTATTTTAGAGAACTCTTCGGCAGAGAAATCAAATAAAGATTCGGCTAATTGTGCATAAACAACTTCATTTTGTTTGTTTGCTTCGCGTTCTGCCAATACTTCACCAATACAGAAAATCGGAGTCAAGTCATTAGCCAAAGCTAATTTAGTTTTTTCTTTAAGGATCTCAGCAGTTTCGCCATAGTAAGCGCGACGTTCTGAGTGACCTAAGATTACATATTTAGCACCGGTAGAAGCTACCATAGTAGCAGATACTTCTCCTGTATAGGCACCCGATACTTTATCGGCACAGTTTTCAGCACCTACACCAATATTAGTTACCTCCAGAATAGTAGCTACAGATGCTAAATGAATGAAAGGAGTACATACTACCACCTCGCAAGCGGGTTTATCAGCAGCTAATACATCTTTCAACTCTTTTACCAACTCAATACCTTCCTGTAAGGTTTTGTTCATTTTCCAGTTTCCTGCAACAATGTTTTTTCTCATTTCTTTTTTATTTTAAAGGGTTAAATGAATCCTGTTTACCTTTCTTTTCTTCTGCAACCGGTTTGTCGTCTTTTACAAAAATCCAGTCCACCACTCCTACTATCAGTATAGGAGCTAAGAGCCATAATAATACCCATCTTATGGTTCGTGAATCATTTACATCTTTGGGGTTTCCAAATTCTATTTTATCTAATGAATCAGTTAAATCATATTCGTCCGGAAGATTTGCATCGCTCCACTTATTAAGAATGGTACCTTCTTTCATCAAAATCAAGCCGGGATTAGAACGAATCATTGTCTTCAAGGTAATATCATCCATTAAGCAGAAAGGATATTCCGCTCCGGTTCTGTCTTTCCACTGTTCTATCTGATAATCGGGCGAAGCAGTCAGGCAATAAAAAGCATACTCATGCTCTACCGCATAATCATATATTTCATTGATCAGATCAATATGGTTGTCGCTGGCCTCTTCCAATCTATGGGCTACTAATAAAAAGGTATAACTTTTCCTTGATAAAACATCGCTGGTTATATCCTCACCTGTTTCCTGGTCAATCATGGAAAAATCCTGAATAGTGGGTTCATATCCTTTTTCTTTCACAATGGTACGGGCATCCACAAAAGTCCAGGTGCTGTCCGGGTAGTTATCTAAGGTGAACTCCTGTACCTTACCATCCTTCTTCAGGGCAAATACAGATTCA
This sequence comes from Bacteroides sp. 224, assembly GCF_010500995.1. Taxonomy (GTDB): domain Bacteria; phylum Bacteroidota; class Bacteroidia; order Bacteroidales; family Bacteroidaceae; genus Bacteroides. The sequence goes on from NZ_QVMK01000032.1 coordinate 74,475, forward strand.
TAAACAGTGAGCTTGGCTCCTTCCGGTATTCTCATTCCATCGGGAATATTTACACCTATTTTATAAGGACGAAAGTCGAGAATGGGTAAACGGCTATAACAATAAAGAGATAAAACTATGATAAATAGCATGCCATATAAAGAAACCACCCAGTCTGAAGTTGGCTTGATAAAACGTATAATCAACTTTCGCCACTTAAATGCAGAGATTGCCGCAATCAGCAATACCACATTTTTCCAGAACGTTTGCCAGTTAGTCAATATCCATGCATCACCAAAGCAACCACAATCTGCCACCGGATTTGCTATGGCAAGGTAAAGAGTCAGGGGAGTCATAAAAGACATAAAGAGCACAGCTAATGAGGTGGCTGTACCTCTTCTTACTCCAAAGAGCAATAAAATCCCTATTACAAACTCTATAGTAGATAATGAAATAGCCAGGAAAAAGACGAAGAAAGAGGGAAACCACGACAATATTCCGAAAGCTTCCAGGTAATCCTGAATCTTATATACCGATCCTAACGGATCAACCGCCTTCACAAACCCGGATATAGTAAATACTACCGCTATTAAAAAACGGCAAATATTTGCCCAAACTACCTTTATAATAAGTTTATTCTTATCCTTCAAACTCTAACTTTATTAAACCAAATACTGAATAGTTAATCATATCCATATAATTAGCATCTACTCCTTCGGATACTAACGTATTTCCGGATAAGCTTTCTATCTGTTTGGTACGATGAATTTTCATTAATATCAAATCTGTATACGAACTGATTCGCATGCTTCTCCAAGCTTCATCGTAATCATGATTTTTAATCAGCATTAATTCCAACGCTTCATGAGCGTATTTATCATACAATGCCAATGCTTCTTCATTACTGATATCGGCTGTTTCGGAGTAGTTCAGTGCCAATTGGATAAGCCCTACAATTCCGTAGTTAACAATGGCAATAAACTCGCCACGTATATCTTCTCCAACCAAGGAAACGCCCTTGGTTTCAATACTTCTAATACGATTTGCTTTGATAAATATCTGATCCGTAACAGATGCAGGACGTAATATACGCCACGCAGGACCATAATCATGAAGTTTTTTCGAGAATAAATCACGGCATTGTGCCATGACATGTTCAAATTGTTGCTTGGTATCTCTCATATCCTTACAAATAGATTGCAAAGGTAGCAATAATTAAAGAACTATGAAAAAGAGGGCACTCTAAATTATTATTAAAGTGCCCTCTCCATTCAAGAATCAATTTTATTTATGAACAGCGTAATACTTGTCCCAATCTGAGAACTGTTTTACGAGTTATTCTATTCAGTCTGCAAAGAGTATCAATGGAAACGCCTCGTTGTGCAGCGATTTTAGACAATGAGTCTCCGCTTTTCACCTTATGATACCTGATCACTCCGTCTCCATCGGCTACCATCATACCGGATGCGCTTCTTCCTGCTCTCTTATTATACTTAAAGGTATAGGTATCTGCTACAATATCCTGCTTTTCGAAGTTGAACATGAGTGCCGGATTGATAGCTACCCCCAGAAAACGAGTTTCAAAGTGAAGATGCGATCCGTAAGAACGTCCGGTATTACCACCTAAACCGATTGGTTCTCCGGCTTTTACCAATTGATCTTCTGCTACCAGTTGCTTAGACAAGTGCCCGTATACTGTTTCAAGACCATTATCATGACGAATTACAATATACTTTCCGTATCCTTTGCGGCGCCCTTGATCTCTCACCATACGTATTTTACCATTAAAAGCGGCATAAATAGTATCTCCCACATACACTTTCACGTCTATACCATTATGCATTCTTCCTCTACGAGGACCGAATTTCGATGTAATGCGTGTACTGGGTGTAGGCATAGCAAAGCCTGTTAAATCAAAAGTATAACTTTCGGGCACAGTTGCTCCGGCATAGTTATGAACGGATGTTTGATTCCAACTGGGATATAGGTCAAAAGCGGGAAATTCCGATTGTTCGGCTTTTATAAGTTTTTGTAAAGCTAATGAATCTACACTTTTAAGTTTTTTATCTATCGGTGCTTGTCGAGCTATTAAATCCTGCGAGAAAGCATTTACTCCTACAAATGCTGCCACAGCTATTAATCCGACCTTAATACATTTAAAACTCATTGGTTTATATTCTTCGTTATTCTTTAGGTTTATACTCATCGTCTGCATATATAAAGCCGGAAGTAGCATACGTATAATCAAAAATCTCTCCCGGTCCAAAAAATCTTTTTAGTTCTGCCGCTGCGGTTTCCACCGAATCAGAGGCATGAATAATATTTCTTTGCCCACTCATGCTGTAATCTCCGCGAATAGTTCCCGGCAAGGCCTTTCTTCCGTTTGTAGCTCCGGCCAATGTTCTTACTACACTGATTGCTTCTAAGCCTTCATAACAGCAAACAATAACTGGTGTAGCCATCATTGCTTTTTTTAGTTGCGGATAAAAAGGTTTATCTACCAAATGCGCATAATGTTCATCTAAAAGCTTATCTGTCAGTTGTATCATCTTCATACCAGCCAACTGTAATCCTTTACGTTCGAAAATACTGGTAATCTCACCTACGAGACCTCTTTGAAGGGTTCCCGGTTTTAATATTATAAGTGTTCTTTCAAGCATGGCACAACTGATTTTTAAGGGTTTAGTTTGTATTTTTATTCAAAATTCTTTCAAAGATAATATTTACATCCGATAAAAGCCCTTAATTCTTAACTTTTTTTCTATCTATTGGGTGAACAAAATGAAAAAATAACAATTGAGGGTCTTATTTTAACTAATAGCCGCCCAATTTACATGAGTTTTGCGAAGAGATTTCAACTGACGCCATAAGATCTCATTCTCAGGTAATTGACCGGTAGGATCTCGGTCAACAACAGCTTGTGCTATCTCGCGTACATACTGCAATAACTGACTGTCTCTTGCCAAATCTGCTATCTTTAAATCGAAAGCAATACCACTTTGTTGAGTTCCTTCCAAATCTCCGGGGCCACGTAATTTCAAATCGGCTTCGGCAATTTCAAAGCCGTCATTGGTGCGAACCATTATTTCTAATCGCTTTCGGGTATCTTCGGCCAATTTATAGCTTGTTACCAGTACACAATAAGACTGTTCTGCTCCACGCCCCACTCGTCCGCGAAGCTGATGCAATTGAGACAACCCAAAACGTTCGGCATTCTCAATGATCATTACCGAGGCATTGGGCACGTTCACCCCTACCTCTATTACGGTAGTGGCTACCATGATTTGAGCTTCTCCGGCCACAAACAGTTGCATCTGAGCATCTTTCTCTGCTGCTTTCATTTTGCCATGTACTTTGCAAACCTTGTAACCGGGAAATTCCGCACAGATATGTTCGTACCCTTCTTCCAGGTTCTTAATATCAATTTTTTCACTCTCCTTAATCAGTGGATAGACAATATACACCTGATGTCCTTTTTCTACTTCTTTACTCACAAATTTATAAAGACTTTCCCGCCTGTTATCAAATTGGTGAATCGTACTTATCGGTTTTCTTCCGGGGGGCAGTTCATCTATCACCGAAACATCCAGATCGCCATATAAAGTCATGGCTAATGTCCTGGGGATTGGGGTTGCCGTCATCACCAGTATATGAGGCGGTTGTACATTTTTGCTCCATAAACGGGCACGTTGCGCAACTCCAAACCGGTGTTGCTCGTCAATCACAACCAGACCCAATGAAGAGAAGTTGACAGTATCTTCCAGCACCGCATGGGTACCTATCAATATCTTTATATCTTTAGTTAGCAAACCATCATGAATGGCTTCCCTTTTCTTTCCTTTTATGGAGCCGGTCAATAACTCTACCCGAATATCCATTCCAAACAATAGTTCCTTAATTGTTTCGAAGTGCTGATTGGCAAGTATTTCCGTTGGAGCCATCATACACGCCTGAAAACCATTATCAAGTGCTATGAGCATGCTCATTAATGCAACCAGTGTTTTACCACTACCTACATCTCCCTGAAGCAGTCGATTCATTTGTTTGCCCGAGCCTACATCTCTCCGAATTTCTTTTAACACTCTCTTTTGTGCACCCGTAAGCTGAAAAGGCAGATTCCTTTCATAGAAAGTATTAAATACATCTCCTACCGTTTCAAATACATACCCCCGATATTTCTGTTGCCGATCCTTGGCATAACGCAGAATGTTAAGTTGCACATAAAACAGTTCCTCAAATTTAAGTCTGTATTGAGCTTTTCTAAGTAATTCGGGGTTTACGGGAAAGTGAATATTCTTCAAAGCCTCTGTTAAAGGCATGAGATGATGCTCCGCTATAATATGAGGAGGTAAGGTTTCCGGCAAAGGCTGCTGAAGCAATTGAACTACCGAAGCCATCATCTTTTCGAGAGCGTGTGAGTTCAAAAAGCTTCGCTTCATCTTCTCGGTAGTATTATAATAAGGTTGCATCCCCATGGTCGATAACGACAAGGAAGAAGGATCGTCTATATCCGGATGTGCCACATTAATACGTCCATTAAAGACTGTGGGTTTACCAAATATAATGTACTCCTGATGCAGTTTATACTTACCTGTTATGTATTTTATTCCCTGAAACCATACCAAGTCTACGACTCCCGTCCTATCAGAAAAGTGGGCTATTAGCCTTCTTGCTCTTCCTTCGCCAATGGTTTCGAATCCTAAAATGGTTCCTTTAAGTTGGATGTATGGCATATTGCCATCTATCTCGTGAATATAATAGATGCGACTTCGGTCTACATACTTATAAGGAAAATAATAGAGTAAGTCATGAAGGGAGAAAATTTCCAGTTCTTTATTTAATACTGTAGCTTTCTGAGGACCTACGCCTGATAGGTATTTTATGTCACGGGTAGTCAGATCGAACATCATAGAATGGCACTGGCTATTTTCAAATCAAAAGGAGTGGTTATTTTAATGTTTTCCCGATTTCCTTCGGTCAGGTAAACGGTTTCACCCATAGCTTCTACAACTGAGGCATCGTCTGTAAAGAAGGGGGTGTACGTTTGTGTATAAGCTTGTTTCAACAATCCGCAGTCAAATACCTGAGGGGTTTGAACTAATTTATATTCGTTGCGATCTACTGTTTCACTCCCGGCAGGAGCAACTTTCCGCATAGTTTCCACCACATCCACCACAGGAATAACGGCTTTATGCTCTGTTGCTTTTTGATAACAGGTTGCAATTACTTCCTGAGATACCAGCGGACGAACGCCGTCATGTACCCCGACAATTCCGTCATCTTCTACAAAAGTCAACCCGTTCTTCACGGAATGAAATCGGGTTTCTCCCCCGTTCACGATTCGATGAGGAATCGTAAATGCTTGTTCCGCACACAATTGTTTCCAGTAAGACTGTTGATCGGGAGGCAGTACTAAAATAATATCTATCCGAGAATCATATCGATAGAAAGCCTCCAAGGTATGCATCAATACAGCCCTGCCATCGCCGACGGGAAGAAACTGCTTGGGAAGTTCACTCCCCATGCGCATTCCCTTCCCACCGGCAACAATCAAAGCATATTTTTTCATGAAGTTATCGTTTTATACACATGGCTTCTTCCAGTTCCGCCACCTTTTCTTTACCTACAAGGGCTTCCACAATAGCAAGTGCAAAGTCCATCGCACCGCCGGGGCCAATTGCTGTAATGATATTACCATCTACTACTACTTGTTCTCCGGTACATTCAGCACCTTCCAGATATTGTTCAAAACCCGGATAACAGGTTGCTTTCTTACCTTTCAAAAGACCAAGTTTACCCAATACCATTGGAGCAGCACAAATAGCTGTCATCGGCTTGCCTGTCTTTATGAAGTTGAGAATCAGGTTTCTTAATCCTTCATGGTTACTCAATGTAGCAGCACCGGGCATACCGCCGGGCAATACCAAAGCATCCGCATCACTGTAGTCATGATCTTCAAAGAAGGAATCGCAAACAATCGGAACATCATGTGCACCTGTTACGGTTTCTTTTTCGGTAACAGTCACCATTTCTACATTCAGATTGGCACGTTTCAACACATCAACGGTGGTGAGAGCTTCTATTTCTTCAAAGCCATCCGCAAAAAACATATAAACTGTAGTCATATTATAATTTAGAATTAAGAATTATGAATTAAGAATTTATACATACACTACTATAAGAATCATTTCAGATTGAAGTAATAAGTAATAGTACCTGTTTGGTTATTCAATCCTTCTACAGTATTAAATCTCGCTTTCTTCGCAGCATCTTCAGCAGCTTTGCGAAGGGTTGCGTTTACGGTATTTGTTTGGGGGTTGATGTTTGTAGTTACCACGTATCCGCTTGGGTTTACTGTAATGGTTACTACTACTTTTCCCTCTTCTTGCACACTGTAGGTAGGCTTAGGTAGTCCTCCTTCACCTAATGAACGTCCTCCTAAATCAAATGTACCATATCCTCCGGTTCCGGCAGTTGCACCTGTAGGAGCGTTTCCGGTAGGACTTCCAACCGTTCCTTTACCCTCAGTTTCTCCTTTATCGCTCATTTGCGCGCCTTTTTGCAAAGCTCCTGCCACTCTTTTTGCAGCAGCCTCGGCAGCGGCTTTACGCTCCCGTTCGGCCTTTTCTTCGGCAAGTTTACGCGCTTCTTTCGCTTTCTCGGCTTCTGTTTTCTCGGGTTTCTTTGTCTTTTCTTTTTTAGGCTCGGTCTTGGGTTTAATGGTTACTGTTTTCTCATCGGTCTGGGTAATCAGGTCTTGTTCAACAGCGGGTTGAGGTTTAGGCGGAGCTACTGCCTCTTGGGGAGCTTGTACTTCTACATCTACCAACGAAGAGGGGTCGAAACCTCCGTAGGCATCAGTTGTATTACCCATCATAACAGGTATTCCACTTTCTTCTTCCTTTTCGGGTATTCTAAAACTTATCAGGAACAAGAGGGCAATAATAACTACGTGCACCAAAAGCGCACCCAACAATCCTGTATATTTACCCTTCTTTTTCTCGTTCATCATTTACGACTTTCGGGCGGACGGGTAGCCAGCACCATTTTAAACTGATTTTCGTTTGCTATGTTCAACACATTCACAATCTCTTTATATGGAACCGTTTCGTCTGCATACAAAGCTATATACATTTCCGGTTCTCTGGTAGCACAACTTTGCAGGAAGCCTGCCAGTTCCGATAGTTGAATTACCTGTTCCTTCTCATTACCGAAGGCGGCATAGTAGGTCAGTTCTTTATCTATAACCACCCGTGTCAGTGGTTTGGCAGAGGTTTGCTGCTTTCCCTGTGGCAATAATATTTTAATTGCATTGGGAGATACCACAGTTGATGTAATCATAAAGAAAATCAGTAACAGAAAGATTACATCAGTCATAGATGCCATGCTGAAGTTGGGTGATATTTTATTTCTTCGTTTTAAAGCCATATTTATTTGAATTTTGAATGATGAATGATGAATTTTAAATGAGGCTTCACCTTAATTAAAAATTAAAAATTCACAATTAAAAATTATTTCACCGGTTCATTCAACAAATCCATGAAAGCCATTGTCTTTGCTTCCATCTTATTTACTACCCCATCAACCAAAGTAACCAGATAGTTATAAGCAAACATGGCAATGATGCCTACAATCAAACCTCCCACGGTGGTGATCATGGCTTCGTAGATACCTCCTGAGAGTAAAGTGATGTCGATATTGTTACCTGCATTGGCCATTTCATAGAAGGCACGCACCATACCGGTTACTGTACCTAAGAATCCAATCATCGGAGCACCTCCTGCAATGGTTGCCATGATGGTTAACCCTTTTTCGAGTTTGGCCACTTCAAAGTTTCCTACATTTTCGATGGCAGCCTGTACATCATTGATCGGACGACCTAAGCGGCTGATTCCTTTTTCAATCATACGGGCAGAAGGTGTATTCATAGTTCGGCAGTAATTAAGTGCCGATTTTATTTCGCCTCCCATAATGTAGTCTTTGATCTTCTCCATAAACATAGGATCTTCTTTTCCTGCTTTCCGAATTACATAGATACGTTCAAACAGGATATAAAAGCACAATAGAGAGAGAGCAGCGAGTATCACCATGATCCACCCGCCCTTGAGGGCCATATCAAACAGATTCATACTTTCTTCTGTAACAGGAGTCAGTACGGGGTTGGCTGTAGCCAATGAGTCAGCCAGTGTTTCGGCTCCCTGAGCCATTTGCATCAAATTCATTTACGAAGACAATTTTTATATTCTTGAATTGTTTTTTCTAATCCCAGATACAGTGCATCGCTAATCAGTGCATGACCAATGGATACCTCGTCCAGCCACGAAATCTGCTCAAACAGATAGCGCAGGTTTTCCAAACTTAAATCGTGCCCGGCATTTAATCCCATGCCCAATTTTCGGACGGCTTTGGCAGCCTCCACAAACGGCGCAATGGCTGCTTCGGGATTTTTCGGATAAAGAGTAGCATAAGGCTCGGTATAAAGTTCTACTCTATCGGCACCTGCTTTCGCGGCATATTCTACCATCTCAACATTGGCATCTACAAAAACAGAAGTACGAATACCTGCATTTTTAAATTCATCGAGTATTTCAGTTAAGAATGTCAGATTCGTTTTAGTATCCCATCCTGCATTGGAAGTAATTTGTGTAGGAGAATCGGGTACAAGAGTCACCTGATTGGGCTTCGCCTTCAATACTAAATCAATAAAATCCTTATCGGGGTATCCTTCAATATTAAACTCAGTTTTGAGTAACGGACGCAGTTCATAAACATCTGCACGTTTAATATGCCTTTCGTCGGGGCGAGGATGTACGGTAATGCCTTCTGCTCCAAATTGTTCGCAATCTAAAGCTACTTTCACTACATTGGGAGTATTTGCTCCACGGGCATTACGAAGTGTAGCCACTTTATTTATATTTACACTCAATTTAGTCATTTCTATCTATAATAAACAATAATAGATTATTCCATAAAATTCAAAACGGTTTCTCAGTGATGCAAATGTACTTCTTTCTGTCATATTATCCTAAATAATTTCTATAATCATGGTTAACTCTTTATTCCCCAAATTGCTCATCTCAGAAAAAAAGCCCACATTTGTATCTATTAAATATGTACAAATGTATTTTGATAATTTTCGATGATGAAGTTTGCTATATTTGGAAATACCTATCAAGCTAAAAAGTCTGCCCACATTGAAACCTTATTCAGGTTACTCAAAGAGCTGGATAGCGAAGTTTATATCTGCAAAGACTTTTACCGATTCCTCACTACCGAGTCTAAGCTTACCATTAATGCTAATGGCCTTTTTGAAGGAGATGACTTCGATGCCGATATGGTTATCAGCATAGGAGGCGACGGAACGTTTCTGAAAGCAGCCAATCGGGTGGGTAAAAAGAACATTCCTATCCTGGGCATAAATACAGGTCGTTTAGGCTTCCTGGCCGACATAGCTCCTGAGGAGATTGAAACCACCATCATAGATATTCATCGTAATCACTATAAAATAGAAGAACGCAGCGTCTTAGAACTGGAGTGTGATGATAAACGGCTCCAAATGCGACCGTATGCACTCAATGAAATAGCCATTCTAAAGCGAGACAGCTCTTCTATGATTACCATTCATACCGCAATCAACGATCATTACCTGACTACCTATCAGGCCGATGGTTTAATTATTTCCACTCCCACCGGTTCTACGGCATACTCATTAAGTGTAGGCGGCCCTATTATTGTGCCGCAATCTAACACCATTGCCATTACGCCTGTTGCTCCGCATAGTTTAAATATGCGTCCTATAGTAATAAGAGATGATTGGGAAATTACCTTGGAGGTAGAAAGCCGCAGCCACCACTTCCTGGTTGCCATCGACGGACGTAGCGAAACCTGCAAAGAAAGTAACCGCCTGGCCATTCGCAAAGCCGATTATACCATCAAGGTAGTAAAACGCTATGAGCAGGATTTCTTTAGCACACTACGCAATAAGATGATGTGGGGGGCGGATGGAAGGAGATGAAAGGTTAAACTAAAGCATTCGGCTCATTTCTCTACCTTATTTGGCTCATTCCGGCTCAATTATGAGCCGAATTTCTTATTTTTGTGAGCCGAATAAATAAGAATATGGAAAATAGAAAACTATATTGTACAGTTGAGAAAAGAATCGACTTTTCTTCTCTTTAATAAGTAGATGAGAGTTAACCATGCGGCACATACCTCATAGTTAACTCTCAACTAAAAAAGCTCTCAGCTTTTTTTAATTCTTCCCTTTCCCCAACGGAATGCTCAATCCCAGATAAGCATTTACAGATTTCGAATCCGATGAGTCACCAAAGAACATATAGTCTGTACCGATGAATAACGGACCTACTTTTACTGCTAAACCAAAGGTTTTCATTTCGCTTTGTATTACTGAATAGCTTAAGGTAGTTGCTAACCAGCTTTTGGGGCGATAGTTGGCAGAGAAAGTTAATTCTGAAATGGTTTTAGGTTTCGAGAAACGGGTGGTAGATAAAACACCGGCGCTTAACTTATTGTTTAAGAATGCATATTCAGCACCCAATACCATAGTAGATGCTAATGTGGTTTTATATGATTTTGATTCGTCATCTATCTCATATTTGGGTAGGCTGAAATCGATCATATCACCATTAAACAAACTTTTAAACGTATCTCCATAATCATAATAGATTTCGTTATCGGCTGTTGCGGTAGTCACGGAGTTTTTCGACCATGAAATAAAACCTAAATCAAGAACAGAAGCCGATAAAGTAAGGTTTTCAATAGGTTTGAATGTAGCTCCCAAATCAAATGCCATACCATACCCTGCAAGACCAAATTTATCGAAGTCGACATCATCTACCACATCACTTCCAATTTCCGAGTCATATTCTTCTTCTACAGAAAGTCCTTTCATGGCAACTTTCAGTCTACCGTGCGTATTGATTTCAGAAGATTTCCCATTTTCTTTAATGTGCAGTTTATCAATGCTCATATCAATATTGGCAAGCCCCAACAGTACTTTAGCTTTACCTCCTACTACAAGTTTATCACCAATAGAGCGAGAGTAGCCTACCCCAATTTCGGTATATACATTGGCATTGAGTGTTTGATTTTCCATCAAATAGTCTGCTCCCATAAAGCCATTCATCCAATCTTCATTATCAAATTCGCGCGCATACTCGAACATGGTTTTCGGAATCGAAGCATTGATATCCGAACGAAGCCCTAAGTTAACCGTCCAAAACCCTTTTCCTTTATAGAATCCTAATGAAAAGATATCTGTATTTACATTTACATTTAGTCTATTTGAATTTTTCAACCGATTATACAGTTTATCGTTCTTGTAGAAATCTTCGTCAGAATCAAAAAGATCAACCACATCTTTTACGCCCAGTGCATTGGAAGAAGCAGACACATTCAATGCTCCTACCACCGGAATATCCACAAATCCGTGAGTGGGACGCATAGCTGGGTTCAACCACATACGGCTGGAAACTCCATCCATAAAATAAGACGTACGAAGATATTGAGCAAAGCCCGACATTGGGATCATCGACAAAATCCCTAAAACCCCCATAAGTTTAATGAAACGGGGTACATTTCTTTTTCTCATAAAGTAGTAATTTGATGTTTGTAGTTTTTTAGTCTTGCAAATGTACATGATAATTTTCATATTTCACACAAGCGTATAAAAATGTGTCTTTTCCTGCCTATTATTTTTTCAGATAGATTATCAAGTCCACTGTTT
>NZ_QVMK01000033.1 GCF_010500995.1 Bacteroides sp. 224
AATGAAAAAGGTCAACCTAGTTTATAACTAAGTATAAACCGAGGCAACCAATTCTATTAATAAGACTGAAAGTAGTCAACTAAAAACGTTAACATACAGTTGAGAGTTTTGCCAAGCCCGCGGCACAGCTGTGCCAAGCACGTGGCACAACTGTGCCACAAGCATGGCACTGTCGTGCCACGCGCTTGGCACAAAGTAGATCTCTTTACTTTTTCAATTTGAACCCCAAACTTAAGAGCCAATGAATATCAAAGAGCAGGTAAAAGAACTGTGGCGAACATGTTTCAATGACAGCGAAGAGTTTATGGATCTGTACTTTACGCACAGGTTCAACGATGATGTAAATGTTGTTATTGAAAAGGAAGGCAAAATAACTTCTGCCTTGCAAATGATTCCTTACCCCATGACTTTATGGGGAGACATTGTACAAACTTCTTATATTTCCGGTGCCTGCACATGTCCGGACTCCCGTGGAAAAGGTGCAATGAAAGAGTTGCTTTCTTTATCTTTCCACCGAATGGTTCAAACTGGCGTATCGCTCAGCACGCTGATTCCTGCCGAGGCTTGGCTTTTTGAGTATTATGCCCGCATGGGCTATGCTTCAATCTTCAGATATAGCCTCCGTAATTTAGATGCATCTAAGATGGTACTATCTCTTGGGGAGTATCAACTAAGCATTTCCGAAACTTATAATAAACAGGTATTCGATTATTTTAATCAAAAGATGCAGGAGCGTTCTTGCTGCATTCAGCATACCGAAGCTGATTACAAAGTAATACTTGCCGATCTTATTCTTTCGGGAGGTACTACGGTTACAGCTTATCAACAGGGTAAAGTTGTTGGAGTTGCTTTTGTTTTGCCGGAAGAAGGAGAAACTTTATTCGTTAAAGAGTTATTGGCAGATAGTGCGGAAATAGAAAATCATTTGTTATATGAAGGTTGCCAAACCTATAAATGCAAGAAGATTTCTATAATAACTCCTGCTGCCGAAGAGGATGCTCCGCAACTGCTTTTAGGAATGGCTCGCATCATTCTTGCTAAAGACATCTTGCAAAGATACGCGGCAGCTTATCCGGATTTAGAAATGAATATCGAACTTGTAGACAACCAACTACCGGAGAATAGTGGATATTATCGTATAGCAAGTGGTAAATGTGTTTTCGATAAAGAAAAAGCTCCCGCAATTTATCATCAGATGACTATTGGGGAGCTTACTAAGACTGTATTTGATAAGCTTAATGCTTATATGAGCCTGATGTTGGATTGAAAGAAAAGAACATCCTCTATTTTCTTATTTGTCCATTCCCTTCAACAATCCATTTATAAGATGTAATTTCTTCCAGTGCCATAGGGCCTCTGGCATGTAACTTCTGTGTACTGATACCAATTTCGGCACCTAACCCAAACTGCGCACCATCTGTAAAGGCTGTAGATACATTGACGTATACACAAGCAGCATCTATTGCACGAATAAATAAGTCTGCATTTGCTTCGTTTTCAGTAACAATACATTCGCTATGTTTAGAACTGTGGGTGGTGATGTGTTCCATAGCTTCTTTTTGTGAAGCCACAGTTTTTATGGACATGGTGTAGGATAAGAATTCCGTACCATAGCTTTCTGCTGTAGCCTGTTTTAGTAAGTCAACAGGGTAATGCCCTTCCAGTGCTTCGAATGCCTGGGGATCTGCATAGATTATCACCTCTTTATCCGGCAGTTCCTTGCAGAGAACAGGAAGATCGGATAAACGGCTGGCATGAACGATTAAGCAATCCAATGCATTGCATACGCTTACCCGGCGAGTTTTGGCATTGAAAACGATGGCGGCTCCTTTGGCAGTGTCGCCATATTCATCGAAATAGGTATGGCAAATACCTGCTCCTGTTTCAATAACAGGGATGGTAGCATTCTCACGTACAAAGTTAATCAGGTTACTGCTACCTCTGGGTATAATCAGATCGACATAACCTACTGCATGTAATAGTTTTCCGGTAGACTCTCTGTCGGGTGGTAGAAGAATCACTACATTCGGATTTATATTGAATCTCTTTAATACAGATTGTATCAAAGTAACAATGGCTGTGTTAGAGTCATAAGCATCGGTGCTACCCTTTAAGATACAGGCGTTTCCGCTCTTAAAGCAGAGAGAGAAAACATCAAAGCTGACATTAGGACGCGCCTCATATATAATACCAATTACTCCAAAAGGAACACTTACCTTTCTGAGTTTCATGCCATTAGGACGAGTTTCTTCCTTTAGAACTTTTCCAAGAGGAGAGGGCAGGGTTGCTACATTACGAATATCGGCAGCTATATCTTGCAAACGTTCTTCGGAAAGAAGTAAACGGTCGTACTTGGGATTCTCTTTGTCCATTCTTGCAAGATCTTTTTTGTTTTCTGTAAGAATAGCCGGAATATGACTAACGGTAGCATCTGCTAATGCATTTAGTACTTCATTGATTTGCTCATTGCTAATCAGGTTCAGCTCACGAGATGCAATGCGAGCGGCGTTGAATGTTTCTTTAAAGTAATCCATAATTCTACTCTAAACAAAGATAATTATAATGTACGATAGCTTTTTTGCCATGTTTGCCTATTAAGGCTCTGGCTTGTTCGGAACTATAGCTGCTACGTCCCACACCTATTTGGCGTCCTGAAGCATCTATAATGCGAACGATATCATCTTTCTCAAATTCTCCTTCAATACGTGTAATGCCTATGGGGAGGATGCTGACAGCCCGATCGGAGTTCAGCACTTCCGTAGCGCAGTCGTTTATGTGTATTTCTCCTTTGGCGAATCCTTCGCTATGCGCAATCCATTTCTTGACGCTGGATACAGTTGTTTGAGCCGGAATAAAACGAGTGCATAGAGTTGTCTCCGGATGTTCAATCAGATCAATCAATATATTCTCTTTCTTGCCATTCGCTATAATAACAGTGATGCCTTCATCAGCTACTTTACGAGCGATGTTGCTTTTGGTGGTCATTCCCCCCCGTCCCAAACCCGAACGAGAAGGTTGTATATAAGAGGATAAATCTTTTCCTTGTTCTATCTCCCGAATAACGGAGGAAGAAGGATCGGAGGGAGGGCCATCATATATTCCGTCGATATTGCTTAATATAATGAGTGCTTGTGCATCCATCATAGCAGCGATCAGCCCTGACAGTTCATCATTGTCAGTAAACATCAGTTCGGTTACTGAAATCGTATCATTCTCGTTCACTATGGGAATGACTCCGTTTTCAAGCATAACCGTCATACAATTACGTTGATTCAAATAATGGCGGCGGGTACCAAAGTTCTCTTTGGTGGTTAATACCTGTCCAACAGGGATACCATGTTCGCGGAATAATTCGTAATATCGATTGATAAGTTTGGCTTGTCCTACAGCAGAAAAAAGTTGGCGTTGAAGTACGTTATCCAGTTTCTTGGATGTTTTTATTTCACTTCTACCGGAAGCTACTGCACCGGAAGATATCAGAATGATTTCTATACCGGATTTATAAAGCTCTGCCACCTGATCTGTTATGGCTGACATACGGGTAACATCTAACGTTCCATCTTGGCGCGCAAGTACGTTACTTCCTATCTTTATTGCAACTCGTGTTAGCTTTTTCTTCATTTTGCTGACAATTTGAATTGCAAAGATAGCGAATAATTGAGAATTAGGAATTAGGAATTAGGAATTAAGTGTAGTATAGTCACCCGAATTCCTAATTCCAAATTCCTAATTATTCCTTTTCTTGTTCGCGGTTTCTGATTACTTCCATAGCGGATTCATAATCATCCTGATTCACAAGCACTGTTACTTCCTGACTAATATAGGGTGCAATTGTAGTCAAAAGACCATCTTTAAGTGCAGCCTGTATGCCATTACTTTCGAGTAAACCTTTGATTAATTCGGTTTCCCACGGAGAACCATTGAATACTTCTACTAAAGGGGCATCTTTTTCTTTCATAATGGTAAGTTTTATGAAGTTAGGTTATATACAAATATAACAAAAAAATGCCATAAAGGTTGTATCTGCAATGATTATTCAAGCGATATCCTTTGTACTTCTATATTCTCGTTCAGGAAGATAGAAGCAGACTCGCTGAACTTGTCTGCGGCTTCCGTAGTATAGAATAATCGTTTCCCTTCTTTGGTACACTTGGCATCCATTTCGGGGTGTCTATGAAAATAGTCTTTCAGGCTACGTGCCACATATTCTCCTTGGGCTACAATTGTTACCCCTTCAGGCACAAAGCGTTTTATCTTATGTAAGAGCAACGGATAATGTGTACATCCCAGAATAATGGTGTCAATTTCATGATCTTTATGCATCAGATTATCAATATGCTTCTGCACAAAGTAATCGGCTCCCAAACTTTGGGCTTCATTGTTTTCTACTAAAGCTACCCACATAGGGCAAGCTTCGCCACTTACTTGAATATCAGGGTATAACTTATGAATTTCGAGCGGATAGGATTCCGATTTAATAGTTCCGGTAGTGCCTAACACTCCAATATGCCTGCTTTGTGTAATGGCACCTATACTCTCTACTGTGGGGCGAATTACTCCTAATACTCTACGTGCCGGGTCAATATTGGGCAAATCATTCATCTGTATGGTACGTAGTGCTTTAGCCGAAGCTGTATTACAAGCCAATATAACCAAATGACATCCCATCTCAAAAAGTTTATTCACAGCTTGCAGCGTAAATTCATAAACAATTTCAAAAGAACGGGTGCCATAAGGAGCACGGGCATTATCTCCCAAATAAATATAGTCGTATTCAGGAAGTAACTCTTTAATTTTGCTGAGAATGGTTAATCCTCCATAACCGGAGTCGAACACTCCAATAGGACCAGGTGCCTGGGATAGATTTTCTTTTATCATTTGTCTTTTGCAGGTTGATAAAGAAAAACGCGGATAGAACGAATTGGCGCTCCATCCGCGTTATCCGCGTTTATTATTAAAAGTATGTATTACTTAATACCTAATTTAGTTTTAACAGCAGCTGTTACATCTGTACTTTGGCTATCGTTGATATAAGGTATAGATGTTCTTGCAATGTCAAAAATGTAAATATAGCTACCATCTTGACCTACAGCTTTGATTGCATTTTCTAACTTTTGATAGATAGGCATCATCAATTCGCTTTGTTTCTTTTCCATACTTTGTTGAGCATCTATCTGAAATTGCTCTTGTCTCTGCATCATTTCCTGAAGTTCATTTTGTCTTCTTTCAGCAATGTTTGCCGGCAATGATTCTTCGGCCATAGCTTTCTGGAATTCCTGATATTTCTTTTGGAACTCTTCGTTAGTACGTTGAAGCTCATTTGTTAATTGTTTGTTTAAAGCTTGTAGATCTTCTTGTGCTTTTGTGAATTCGGGCATAGCCGTAATAACTTCTTGTGAATTAACATGACCGAATTTAAGCGTTTGTGCAAATACACCCATCGGTAAGATAAGCATTAATGCAAGTGTGATTTTTTTCAACATAGTTCTTTATTTCTTATTATTAGTGATTGTTTTTATTAGATGCAAATGTATGAAATTAATTTGAATATCCTAATTTTGCTAATACTTCGTTGCTGATATCAATACGCGGAGAAGCGAAAATTACGCTCGATGCCGACGCTCTGTCTACAACAGCAGAGTATCCATTTTGCTCAGCTAATGCTTTAACTGCTTCGTATATAGCATTATTTATAGGAGTCAACAACTTTTCTCTCATCTTGTACAGTTCTCCTTCCGGGCCGAAGTAAGCGCGTTTTAGCTCATTAACTTCTTTCTCTTTAGTAATGATTGCGTCTTCTTTTTGCTTTCTTTGCGATTCGGACAAAGAAGACATTTTAGCCTGGTAATCTTTGTATAGCTCTTCTGCTGTTTTAGCAACAGCTTCTATTTCGCTTTGCCACTTCTGAGCAGATGCATCCATTTGCTCGGAGGCTTGTTTATATGCCGGTATTGCTTCGAGAATGTATTCTGTGTCAATGAAAGCAAACTTTTGTGCTTGGGCAGCCATGCTTACGCCCAGCATCAGCATAATGAATAGAACAGATTTTCTCATAATGTTTAGTTTTTAGTGAAACAATTAGAATTCCTGACCCAATACAAAGTGCCATTGTGAACCACTATATTGTTTAGAGCCATTTATCTTATCGAAACCATAAGCCCAGTCAATACCCATCATACCAATCATAGGTAAGAATATACGAACACCAACACCGGCAGAGCGTTTCAGATCAAACGGATTGAATTTGCTTACATCATGCCATGCATTACCTGCTTCCAGGAAGGTAGACATATAGATACTTGTAGAAGGCTCAAGCATCAAAGGGTATCTCAATTCCAAACCTAAACGAGAGTATGCGTATCCGGCAGAATTACGAGTTGGAGTTAATGAACTGTTTTCGTAACCACGAAGGGCAATACTTTCAGTAGCATAACTTGAATAACCGGTCATACCATCTCCCCCCATATCGAATGTTTCGAATGGTGATTTCTTGTTTTTATCATAGTGTCCAATCAAACCGTATTCTACACGAGTCATGATAACCGGAGTTTTCTTAGCGCCTGTCAATGCCATATAGGTTTTTGATTTGAATTTCCACTTGTGGTATTCTACCCATTTGTGCATTTTGTTAACATCATCCTGATTATTCAGGTCATATTTGCTATAATCTCTACCATCAAACAAAGAGTAAGGAGGTGTGAGTTGAGCAGACAAAGTAAATTCAGATCCTTGACGAGGGAATATTGGATTGTCTATAGAACTTCTTGATAAAGTAAGATTTAAACTGACGTTGTTACAGTTACCATCTGTTACCGGGAAGTATAACCACTCGCTCAAGATATATTTCTGATAAGAAAGCTCAGCTGAGAATGTAAAGAAGTCATCCGGCCATTTCAAACGTTTACCCCACATAACCGACAGACCGAACATCTTAACGGATTTATCCGGGTCGTAATAGTTCTCATAGTTATTATAACCATAGTTGTATGAACCATAACCGCCATAACCACTGTAATAGCTGTTGTAGTAGTTGTTCATATAAGAATCGTTGTAATAACGGCTACTAATATCTGTTTGCAGTGAGAAATAAGCCGATACAGAGAATGAATTCGGGCGTTTTCCACCAAACCAGGGATCAAAGAAAGAAATGCTATACTGTTGGTAGTAATCGGCATTGGTTTGACCACTGATGGTCAGTGTTTGTCCGTCTCCTTGTGGAAGAATACCTCTGTGGTTTTCTCCCGGGTGTAATAAGTTGGCTAAAGAGAAGTTTGTAAACTTCAAACTCAACTTACCAATCACCCCGGTTTGTCCCCATCCGGCAGAGAACTCAATCTGGTCATTAGCCTTTGAAGCAAGGTCATAAGCAATATCTACAGTACCGTTTACTGGGTCTGGTTGAATGTCGGGGCTGATATTTTCCGGGTCGAAGTGTCCCATCTGCTGAATTTCACGCATGGAACGCATCAAGTCTTCTTTGCTGAATAATTCTCCGGGACGTGTACGAAGTTCGCGACGAACCACATTTTCATATAGACGATCATTACCATTGATCTTTACTCTATTGATGGTAGCTTGGCGACCTTCCACGATTCTCATTTCCAAATCAACAGAGTCGTTTTGGATATTCACTTCTACCGGGTCTAATTGATAGAACAGATAACCGTTGTTGTAGTAGAGGTTACCAATAGCATCATCATCTGTAACAGTACGCTCTGTGAGTAGCTTTTGGTTATAAACATCGCCTTTCTTCATACGAAGTAGCTCGTTCAGGTCTTCGGAGTGATAGAGTGTATTACCAATCCAACTGATATTGCGGATGTAATATTTGTCACCTTCTTCAACCTCGATGTACACATCTACTGTTCTTTCGTCGAAGTTGCTTACACTGTCTGTTACAATACGTGCATCACGATATCCTAATTCGTTATACTTGTCTATAATATGCTGTTTGTCGGCCAGATAGTTTTCGGGAACAAATTTCTTGGTACGGAACAGGTTCTTAAGCTTACCTTTCTCGTTTGTTTTCTTCATTACCCGTTTGATCTTCGAATCTTTCAAAGCCTCATTGCCGGCAATGGTTATAGAATGTACTTTTACTTTTTCCTTTTTGTCTATATCAACATCCACAATTACTTGGTTTGCATCTTTAGGATCATCTTTTTGAAGAATGCTCACTTCTGCATTTTTAAATCCTTTTTCATCAAAGTATCTGTTGATAAGTAATTTAGCTCTGTCTATCATGTTAGGAGTGATTTGGCTTCCCTTCACCAAGCCTAACCGCATTTCCAGGTCTTCGCGTTCCGACTTCTTCACTCCACTGTATCGTATTTCCGATACCCTGGGGCGTTGAGCCAAAGATATTTTCAGATAGATTTTATTTTCTTCTATGCGTTCTGCTGTTATCTTTACATTAGAAAACAAACCATGTTTCCAATAACGCTGACAAGCCTGAGTGATTTCATCTCCGGGCACAGTAATTGTTTGACCAACAGATAAACCGGACAAACCTATAAGCACATAATCTTCGTAGTTGCTTACGCCTTCTACTTCAATTCCGCCAATTTCATATTTCTTGGGCGTTCCCGAATACAAAATAACCGGTTTAGATTGCTCATCATTCATCTTTACTGTCTCTTGAGCATAGGTCGGTATTGTAAAAAAGACCAAGCTGACGAACGCTGCGAATATGAGGGAAATACGATAATGCATTTATAATGTAAATTTGAGTTATATATTATTTCATTCTTAATTAACTTGTTCGCTGATTTTTCCGAATCTCCGTTCACGCTTTTGGTAGTTGTGTATGGCTTCGTAAAACGCTTCTTTTCTAAAGTCCGGCCAAAAGATATCGCAGAAATACAATTCAGAATAAGCACATTGCCACAATAGGTAATTGCTTAATCTGACTTCTCCTCCGGTACGAATCAATAAATCAGGGTCGGGCATAAAGTTGGTAGAGAGATAGGTAGCAAATGTTTGTTCATTAATACCATCAACCGACAATTTTCCTTGTTCTACCATCTTGGCAATTTGTGTGGCAGCTTCGGTTATTTCCCAACGAGAGGAGTAGCTAAGTGCCAACACTAAGCACATTCCGGTATTACCTGCTGTGCTCTCAATGCATGAGTTCAAACGCTCCAGCACTTTTGCCGGCAATTTAGTTGTATCTCCAATGATACGGAAACTTATATTGTTTTTAAGAAAAATCTCATCTTCAATAGAGTCCATCAACAATCCCATCAGGGCTGAGACTTCTTCTTCCGGGCGATTCCAATTCTCGGTAGAGAAAGTATATAAAGTAAGAAATTTGACGCCTAATCTTGCAGCCTCTTCCGCAATAACTCGCACGCTTTCTACACCAACTTGGTGCCCGTAGCTACGTTCTTTACCATGTTGTTTGGCCCATCGGCCGTTACCATCCATAATAATGGCTACATGGTTGGGTATATAGTCTAAATCAATTTCCGGCATCATAACTATTACTGTATCTTGAATGAAAGTTTATTGACACGTCCTCTCCAAGCCTCGTCTGTACCGGTTGAGCTGCTTCGGAAAATCCATAGATTATTATCTTCGTCAATGATGGTAGAATAATTATCTTCGTTTTCTTTCAACTCTTTAGGGAACATTACGTGTTTGGTTACAGGCTTCCATATCAGGCCATCAAGAGAAGTATAGAATGTACTGAGGTCTTCTCCGAATATGTAAAGTTGACCGGCATAATGCATAATGGTAGGCTGATTCATTGCCGGACAATAATAGCTTGATGCAGTATTTGATTCTGCCCAGTTTTTGCCATCAAAGCTAAACCATGGGAATGTTTTATTGGCTGATTTACCTACTACCATGTATTTATACATACCAGTATTAGTTTTATATACAGTAGAAGATAAGTTCTCTGTAGGGAAGCTGGCAGGTACTTTCTTTTGTAGTTCCCATTCTGTAGGAATGTTATTTCCATCAACTTTAGTAATAGCAAAGTAGGGAGTTCCATCTTTTGTTACTATACCTGCTATATAATTAGGGAAAGCTGCAATTAGAGTTACTACATTACCACTGATAGCCAAAGACACTTCCCAGGTGTCTCCATCTTCATCAGATTCATACACTTTTCCATCAGTACTTACTGCATAAAGTGTATTGTTGTAGTTGGTGATGGTTGATAATTTGATTTCTGTAGGTAAACCGGTTATGTTAAGCTCTTCCCACAACCAAGAGTTATTTTCATTAACTCTTCGCAATGCTGTTTCATTAGAGATGAATGTCAATAATTGATTGTTGAGCATAACCGATTTTTGTTCTCCTGTGGCTTTTCCGGCAGAGAATGATTCGGAAACTTGGCGCCATACCAATTCATCTGGTTCTTGTAAATGCCGACGAACTTCAATTTTATAGTCTTTTCTATGGTTCTGATCTTGTGATATTACTGATATCCTTAATGGTTCATCCATAGTTCTGGAAAAATCAAGAGAATCGGTAGTTGTAAATAGTGTGTCTGGATCTCCACTAAGAACATATCCAGAGTGAGACAATGTTTTAATAAGTATTTTATTGATAATCGTATCTGCTCTAAATGGCACAGAGTCTACATTATATATCAAACCATTCACCTGATCGATGGTAAATTTGTAAGTTACTCCATAAATGGTATCGAGTGAGAACGCCTTAATGGTATCATCCGAACTGTATTCGATATTATCGTTGGAGTCAAGGCATGAAGTTACAGCAAGTGTCAGAAACAGAGTACTTACAATGGCAGGTAAAAGCTTTATTTTCATTTCTTCGTGATGATTCTGATTATTTATCAAGTTGCAAAAATAGAAACTATTTTCGCTATATTGAACATTGGCAGCAAGTTTTATATAAAATTATAGATAATAACGGGCTTTTTATCGGCAAAAATCGCTACTATAGGGCTGAATCAGGCTTTTGGATTTAGGTAATGAAGTATGAAAACACCAAAATGCTGCTCTATGGAATAACTAATTTTATTGTTTATTTCAGGTGCTTTAACACCGGAATGCAGCGTTTTAGAGCTCTTTTCTACGAAAATTTCATTCCATAAACCCTCCTTGATGAAGGAGCTGAGTACCTTACTACCTCCTTCTACCAATAGAGTTTGAACTCCTCTTTGATAGAGATCGCCCATTATCTGTGGCAATGAATAGGAGACTGCATCCAGAGTGATGTATTTGATGTTCTTACTATCAGGATGCTCTTGAGTGGTATATACCAGTGTAGGGGTGCTTCCGTCAAATAGATGCAAAGAGGAAGGAAGGACGAGATTTCTATCCAAAACAATACGTATTGGACTTTTACCGGCCCAATTCCTGACTGTAAGTGAGGGATTGTCGAGGATTGCCGTTTGTGTGCCTACCAGTATGGCATCGGCTTCTGCTCGCCTTTTATGAACCAACATGCCGGTTAACGCCGTCGATAATTTGGCGGGGGTTCCTGCTGTGCGGGTAATATCCAGGAAGCCGTCGGCAGATTCTGCCCACTTTAATATAATGTAAGGACGTTGCTGTGTATTGCGTACAATGAAATGGGAGATAAGTTTTTTACATTCATCTTCCAGTACTCCTACGGTTACTTGTATACCTGCTTCGCGCAGCTTACGAATTCCTCGTCCGGCCACTTTGATAAATGGGTCTGCGCATCCTACTACTACTCGTGGGATGCCTTTTTCTATAATAAGGTCTGCGCAGGGAGGGGTTTTACCATAGTGAGAGCACGGCTCCAGGCTAACATAAATGGTGGACCGTTTAAGAAGCGAAGGATCTTCGACAGACTGAATGGCATTGACCTCCGCATGGGCCTCACCACATCTCACATGGTAGCCTTCGCCAATAATCTTGTCATCGCAAACGATAATGGCTCCTACCATGGGGTTGGGAGAAACGTTGTTGCGACCATTCGCAGCAAGTTGCAGGCAGCGCCGCATATATAGTATATCTTTATTCATAAAATATCAACTCAAAATGCATTGGCAAATGTACCTAAAAAGAATGATTAATAAACGAGTTGAATAAAAACAATTAATGAACACAGAGACACAAAGATACAGAGTTTATATTCTTTCTCTGTGTCTTTGTACCTCTGTGTTCGTTCTATTTATAGAGGAAATATAAAGAATAAATTAATATCTTTGCCGCTTATGTTTTTAAGAGAATATATATATAATGAATTGCAGGATGTCTATCCGCCGGAGGAATTAAAAAGTCTGGCGAAAATTATCAGCAAAGAGATCCTGCAGCTATCCGAGTTGGACTGCTATACCGGCAAATATGCTGATTTATTAACCGACAAGAGAGATCTCTTGCGCAATGCGATTCAGCGTTTACGGCAATTTGAACCCTTGCAATATATTCAAGGGTTGGCTCCCTTCTGTGGTTGGTTGTTTTGTGTAGCTCCGGGTGTTCTGATTCCACGCCCTGAAACCGAAGAACTGGCTGCACTTATCATCAAAGAGTCTTCAGCAGATAGCCGGATACTTGATATTGGTACTGGCAGCGGATGTATTGCGATTACACTCTCGAAGAATATACCCGGGGCTGTAGTTGAAGGGTGGGACGTATCGGAAAAGGCATTGAAGATTGCTCGAAGAAATAATGAAGAATTACAAGCTAATGTTTCTTTTTGCCTGGTTGATATACTGAATGATGGCATCGAAAACAAGACATTCGACATCATTGTGAGTAACCCTCCTTATATAACAGAAAAAGAAAAAGCTGATATGCACCCCAATGTGCTTAACTGGGAACCGGACCTGGCATTGTTTGTACCGGATAATGATCCGCTGTTGTTCTATCGTCGGATTGCCAAAGTGGGTAAGAACATGCTATCACCTAAGGGAAGGCTTTATTTTGAGATCAATCAATATTACAGCCAAGAAACAGCCCAAATGCTGGAAGATTTCGGATACAAAGATATACGGATTGTAAAGGATTTATTTGAGAACGACCGCATAATTACTGCTACCTTATGAAAGAAATAACCGAAAAAGAAGCTTTCAGCAGAATGGCCTCATACTGTTCTATGGCCGAGCATTGCTGCTCGGAAGTCATTGAGAAATTGAAAAAGTGGGAGTTGGCGACTGAACAGGTAGAGTGTATCATAAAAGCCTTGCAAGCAGAAAAGTATATAGATGAGGAACGCTATTGCCGAAGCTTTATAAATGATAAAATTCGTTTCTCTAAATGGGGAAAGCGAAAGATTGCCATGGCATTATACCAAAAGAGAATACCGGATGCTATTATTCAAAAGCATCTTAATGAGGTGGACGAAGAAGAATACCTTTCTATCCTGAAGCAACTACTGGAAGCCAAGAAGAAAAGCATCAAAGCGAAAGATGAATATGAATTCAGAGGTAAACTCTTTCGCTTTGCTATGGGGAGGGGGTTTGATGTGGAAGATGTGGAGAAGGTGAGGTGAAAACAGTAGCCGCCCATTTGCCAAACCACAAAGTTCTTCTTATTTTTGTAAACAAATCACCTTTTGATGGAAAACAATCTCGATTATCAATTAGTACCAGACTACTACGCGCATTGTTTAAATGAGCAATGTTCCCGCCGTTCGCAATGCCTGCGGCACTTAGTGGCGCAAGCCGACACATCACAACACAATGTGATACGTATTATAAATCCAAAGAGCATTCCTGCTGATACCAACAATTGCCCCTTCTTTAAAAGCAACCGGAAAATTCGCAAGGCCTGGGGTGTCAAACACCTGTTAGATAATGTGCCCTACAAAGATGGAAGCTCAATACGACAGCAGTTGATAGATTACTTTGGTAGAAATATGTATTACCACATTTACCGATTGGAGCGTGGGATACTTCCTGAAGAACAAGCATATATACAGAATGTGTTTCGTGCCAATGGCATAGCGGAGGAGCCACAGTACGAAAAATACACCGAAGAATATGATTTTAGGTAGCAGCTTGCAATTCCCCTCCCAGGATTTTGTTTTTCGCATTTTTGCCAGCACGCCAGCACGATCTGCTTGTATCTGATTGAAACAGAGCTAATTACAGCGTGCTGGCAACCCGTGCTGGCAGCGTGACGGCAAATTTGCCAGCACGCCCTAAAATCGGTAAAAATAATAGCTGTTCACGGTGATAACAAGAGGAGATTATATGTAACCAACTGTTTTATAGTACAAAACGGTTTGTTTTATACCGGAAAACAACTTGTTTGCTACCAGGAAACTGATTGTTTGCTACCGGCAAACTATTTGTTTTGAATAATAAAACAATTGAATTGATAGAACAAAACAACTGAAATTAAAGCATGATAAAGGTCACTCAACTAAGGCATAATAATGCTAATATAGCACTAAGTACACTGGATTTAGACACTTTTTTGCAGAAAATAGAGATGGAAACCAAAGAAAAACGCGTTTCTTCCTTTCGTTTACTGCTAAAAAGCAGTTTGCCCGGCATCTCCATAACAGAGGAAAACAAGCCGCCCCGAATACTGCCCGCCGCAGAATTCCGGAAAGTAAATGGCATCCAGCAACTAAAAAAGTACAATGGCATTGTGGAATTAACAGTGGGTCCCTTGTCCGGAAAGGCCGAAATAGCCCTTGTAAAGCGTGTGGCGTGGGAACAGCCACAAACGCGGCTGGTATTTACCGGCTCCAGTGGACGAACGGTAAAGATCTGGACTACCTTTACCCGACCCGACAACTCGCTTCCTACTACCCGCGAGGCTGCCGAGACTTTTCATGCCCATGCCTATCGGTTGGCGGTGAAATGTTATCAACCCCAAATACCTTATGATATCTTGTTGAAAGAGCCTAAGTTGGAGCAGTATTCGCGTCTTTCTTATGATCCTGAACCCTTGTACCGTCCGGATTCTATTCAATTTTACTTGGCACAACCTGTTGCCATGCCCGACGAACAGACGCATCGGGAAGCCAGGCAGGCCGAAAAGTCGCCCTTGTGGCGTGCCGTTCCGGGATACGAAACCGAAGAAGCTTGCATTATGCTGTTTCAGGCTGCTGTGCAAAAAACATATACCGAACTGTACGAAGCCGAAAATAACGGTGCAGGTTCTTTTGGAAGTGACCTGCAACCCGTCATCACCTGTTTGGCGGAGAACTGTTTCCGATCGGGTATTCCCGAAGAAGAAGCCGTGAAACGTACAAGCTTTCATTATTACATGCGTCTGAAAGAGGAAGTAGTTCGGCAGATAGTGCATAGTGTGTATATGGAGTGCAACGGATTCGGTACCCAAAGTTGTATGACCAAAGAGCAACGACTGGCTTTGCAGTTGGATGAATTTATGAAGCGACGCTACGATTTTCGTTACAATACCCAAATTGATGAGGTGGAATATCGGGAAAGGCACTCGTTCCGTTTTCGTTTCTCGCCCATCAACAAACGTACGCTGAACAGTATTTTGCTTGATGCACAACACGAAGGTATCCCCGTGTGGGATAGAGATGTAAACCGCTACATATACTCCAACCGGGTGCCGGTATTTAATCCGTTGGCAGAATATCTCTACAACCTTCCTCGTTGGGATGGGAAAGACCGCATTGCTGCATTGGCAAAGACCGTTCCCTGTCATAATCCACACTGGCCGTTGCTATTTCATCGTTGGTTTCTCAATATGGTGGCACACTGGCGAGGAAATACCGATAAGAGGTTTGCCAATAATGTTTCGCCTTTATTGGTGGGAGCGCAAGGTACGCGAAAGTCTACTTTCTGCCGCAACCTGATTCCGCCCGAACTACGTAGTTATTACACCGATAGTATAGATTTTTCGCAAAAACGCGACGCGGAACTGTCTCTGAATCGTTTCGCACTGATTAATATGGATGAATTCGACCAGATTACTCCCAAGCAGCAAGGCTTTTTGAAGCATATTTTGCAAAAACCGGTGGTCAATGTACGCAAGCCTCATGCCAGTTCTGTGCTCGAGATGAAGCGTTATGCCTCCTTTATTGCTACCAGCAACCAAATGGATTTGCTTACCGACCCTTCGGGTAGTCGCCGGTTTATTTGTATAGAAGTAACAGGCGTAATCAATGCCGGCCCCATCGATTACAATCAGCTTTACGCACAAGCCATGCACGAGATTGACGACGGTGAGCGTTACTGGTTCGATCAGCAAGATGAAGAAATTATGACTACTGCCAACCGTGATTTTGAGCAGGTTTCTACCGAAGAACAGCTCTTTTATCGCTACTTCCGCATGGCCGAAAATGACGACGAAGGCGAGTGGCTATCGCCGGCCGAGATTCTGAGGCGCATGAAGAAGCATAGTGGTATGCCACTTTCTGCCAGCAAGGTAAGTACATTCGGAAGGGTGTTGCGCAAGCACGAAATTCCTTCGCGGCGTACACGGTTCGGGGTGTTGTATCATGTGGTGGAGCAGGGGTTATAAGGAAAGAAGTGAATAGTGAAAAGTGAATAGTATAGATGTGAGCTTCGATCGGGAAGAAAGGAACTTAGGAGAATGGGAGATGGCTTAACTAAATATAATAACTAATGTGTTTTAGTAATTACAAGCTTACATTACATAAAACTTTTAGAAAAAAGATATCCCTTTTACTTTCCTTATTCATCTGATTTCTGTATTTTTGCATCGCATATTATTATATATCGATTAATTATGAAGACTTTAGAGAGATTATTTGCAGAAAAACTATTGAAGATAAAAGCGATAAAACTTCAGCCGGCGAATCCTTTTACCTGGGCTTCGGGTTGGAAATCACCTTTTTATTGTGATAATCGCAAAACATTATCTTACCCCTCTCTCCGTAATTTTGTTAAGATTGAAATCACTCGCCTTATATTAGAAAAGTTCGGGCAGGTAGATGCTATTGCAGGCGTTGCCACCGGAGCTATTCCACAAGGAGCATTGGTTGCCGATGCACTGAATTTACCTTTTGTTTACGTACGTGCCACCCCGAAAGATCATGGATTGGAAAATCTGATTGAAGGTGAATTACGTCCGGGAATGAAAGTAGTAGTAGTAGAGGATTTAGTATCAACAGGCGGAAGCAGCTTGAAAGCTGTAGAAGCTATTCGTCGGGATGGTTGCGAGGTAATTGGTATGATTGCTGCCTTTACCTATGGCTTTGATATAGCTGTGAAGAAATTTAAAGAAGCAAAAGTGCCTTTGGTGACATTAACGAACTATGAAGCGGTGCTTAATGTAGCTTTACAAACAGACTATATTGACGAAAGTGATGTGCCTACTTTGCAAGAATGGCGTAAAGATCCGGCTAACTGGCAACCAAGCAATAACGTATGACTAAAATAGAAAGCGCAGTTAAAACAATACCCTTTAGTAACGAACAGGTATACAATAAGCTATCGGATCTAAACAATCTGGAGAGTTTGAAAGATAAAATACCTGCCGATAAAGTACAGGATATTAGTTTTGATACAGATACACTGAGCTTCAGTGTATCTCCGGTAGGGCAAATAACCTTTAATGTGGTAGAAAGAGAACCTCATAAATGTGTTAAATTTGCTACGGTGCAATCTCCTATGCCCCTGAACCTTTGGATACAAATAGTGCCCATGACGGAAAGTGAATGTAAAATGAAACTTACTGTGGGTGTAGATGTGAATCCATTTATGAAAGGGATGATTCAAAAACCTCTTAAAGAAGGGTTAGAAAAAATGGCAGATGCTCTTGCCATGATACAATACGCTTAATCATCAAAGACATGTCTCAGAAACTTTGGGAAAAGAACGTCTCAGTAAACAAAGAAATAGAAAAGTTTACTGTGGGGCGCGACCGTGAATTAGATCTCTATCTTGCAAAGCATGATGTAATGGGGTCTATGGCTCATATCACTATGCTCGAAAGTATAGGTTTGCTAACAGCCGAAGAGCTGAAAGTATTACTTGCCGAGCTCCGGAAGATCTATAAAGAAGCCGAAGCCGGCGATTTTATTATTGAAGAAGGGGTAGAAGATGTGCATTCTCAAGTTGAACTGATGCTGACCCGTTCTTTAGGTGATGTAGGCAAAAAAATTCATAGTGGACGTTCTCGTAATGATCAGGTTCTTGTAGACCTGAAGCTGTTTACCCGTGCACAAATTAAAGAAGTAGCAGAGGTAGTAGAGGATTTGTTTCAAGTATTGATTACCCAAAGTGAGAAATACAAACATGTATTAATGCCCGGCTACACGCATCTGCAAATAGCCATGCCTTCGTCTTTCGGACTATGGTTTGGTGCTTATGCCGAAAGTCTGGTAGATGATATGATGTTTCTGCAAGCAGCTTATAAAATGTGCAACCGGAACCCATTGGGCTCGGCTGCCGGATATGGCTCTTCATTTCCATTAAATCGTACCATGACTACCGAACTGTTAGGATTTGATTCCATGAACTTTAATGTAGTGTATGCGCAGATGGGGCGTGGGAAGATGGAACGCAATGTGGCATTTGCGCTGGCAAGTATTGCCGGAACGATTTCGAAGCTGGCTTATGACGCTTGTCTGTATAATAGTCAGAACTTTGGTTTTGTTAAGCTACCGGATGATTGTACTACCGGCTCAAGCATTATGCCGCACAAAAAGAATCCGGATGTTTTTGAATTGACTCGTGCAAAATGCAATAAGTTGCAGTCGCTTCCACAGCAAATTATGATGATAGCCAATAATCTTCCTTCCGGCTATTTCCGCGATCTTCAAGTTATTAAAGAGGTGTTTGTTCCTGCTTTCGAAGAATTGAAAGACTGTTTGGAAATGACTACCTACATAATGAAGGAAATAAAAGTGAACGAGCATATTCTGGATGATGATAAATATTTGCTGATATTTAGTGTAGAAGAAGTAAATCGTCTGGCCCGAGAAGGCATGCCTTTCCGCGATGCATATAAAAAAGTTGGCTTAGATATTGAAGCAGGCAACTTTACGCATAATAAGCAAGTAGCCCATACCCATGAAGGTAGTATCGGAAATCTTTGTAATGAAGGCGTTTCTGTGCTTATGCAGAACGTGATGGATGGGTTTGACTTTGAACGGGCGGAAGCTGCTGAGAAAGCGTTACTGAAATAAGTGAAAATATAATTGAACCACAGATTTACGCAGATTTTAAATAAAATAATAATCTGTGCAAATCTGTGTAAATCTGCGGTTCAAAATAATATAAACAAATAGAACCTGATATGAACTATATCCCTTCCGAAACCCGCTATACCGACAAGATGCCTTATGAGTACTGTGGTAACAGCGGATTGCTGCTTCCCCGTATCTCTTTAGGATTGTGGCACAACTTTGGTGATGTAGACGACTTCGGCGTAGCCGGAGATATGATTAAATATGCTTTTGATGCCGGAATCACTCA
The DNA here is from genome assembly GCF_010500995.1 of Bacteroides sp. 224. Lineage (GTDB taxonomy): Bacteria > Bacteroidota > Bacteroidia > Bacteroidales > Bacteroidaceae > Bacteroides. The sequence goes on from NZ_QVMK01000033.1 coordinate 19,319, forward strand.
TTTTGATCTGGCTAATAATTATGGACCGTCTCCCGGATCTGCGGAGACTAATTTCGGCAAGATTCTCAAAAGAAACTTTTTAGGTTATCGGGATGAAATGATTATTTCCTCGAAGGCAGGGCACCTGATGTGGCCCGGACCTTATGGTGATGGTAGTTCTCGTAAGAACCTGATGGCAAGTATCAACCAAAGCCTGAAACGAACAGGTCTGGATTATTTCGATATTTTCTATAGTCATCGTTATGATGGTGTTACTCCTGTGGAAGAAACCATGCAAGCCTTAATTGATATAGTTCGACAAGGGAAAGCATTGTATGTTGGGATTTCCAAATATCCGGTCGATAAGGCTAAACAGGCTTATGGCATCCTAAAGAATGCAGGAGTTCCTTGCCTGATTCATCAAGATAGATACAGCATGTTTACTCGTGATGTTGAAAATGGAACATTGCAATCTGCTCACGAAGCAGGTGCAGGATTTATTGCGTTTTCTCCATTGGCACAGGGGATGCTGACTAATAAGTATCTATACGGCATTCCGGAAGGATCGCGTGCTGCCCGTGCCACCGGCTTCCTAAAGCGCGAACAAATATCAGAAGATAAAATTAGGGCAGCTCGTTCGTTAAATGAGTTGGCCGAAAGGAGAAACCAATCTTTAGCGCAGATGGCTTTGGCTTGGGTATTGAATAATGAATATGTAACTTCTGTTATAATAGGTGCAAGCTCTGTGCGTCAGTTGTCGGATAACCTCGATGCATTGAATAATAGCTCCTTTACTAAGGAAGAATTGGAGGCGATTAGTCAGATTTTGAGTACCGTAAATGGAAATATGCCTAAATAAAGTGAACTTTCAGCCTAAAAAGTTTGGCTGTTATATGAAATCCTTTTATCTTTGCACCCGTTAAAACGCGAAAGTAGCTCAGTTGGTAGAGCATAACCTTGCCAAGGTTAGGGTCGCGGGTTCGAATCCCGTCTTTCGCTCTCGATCTTTTATATGTTGCTCGAATGGTGGAATGGTAGACACGAAGGACTTAAAATCCTTTGGCCATAACGGCTGTGGGGGTTCAAGTCCCCCTTCGAGTACACTAAGGGACGGATGGGGTTTTTCTCTATCCGTCTTTTCTTTTTTATATTGGTATTTCGCTGATTTTAAGGGGTTTATAACGAAGAAAGGATTCACCTTATTAGGTTCAATAACCTCATTATTTTTATTGTATTGAAAACCGTTAGGAAAAAGCATTTCTTGCATTTTTCTTTTTCCGCTTAAGCCTTGTAATCTCCACATTTCCAATAAGTTGTTTCGTAGATGGAGGCTATAATCAAGAAATTTATCTAGGTTCAATAATTCCAAATCAATATTCTGATATTCCTTTTGAATTTCGATGATTTCTTTTTCTAGTCTGTCCATTACTTTTTGGCATATCTCTCTTTGTTTAGTACTTGTGGCAAGAGCATAATTGGTTTCTACTTTATCTAACTCTTTCTGTTTGTTTCTTAAATGCGCTTTTATTTCTGCTGCCCTTTCTTTATTCTCAGTATTGAGGTTATTAAATGTTTTTTCAAGTTGTAGTTTTAATAATTCTTCATCAATTGGAGCGATAGCATAACTATCTAAAAGAAAAGAATAGGCATCATGCACGTTCTTGGTTGAACAATTAAATTTGCATCCTTTACGTCCGCATACATAATACCCAATGTTTCGATTAAATTTCTTTCTCATTTTAGTAGATAAGCTGGCGGATAAGTTTTTTCCACAGCATGGGCATTTAATGCTCCCTAAAAGGGGAGCATAATCTTTATCTAATTTTTGTTCATAACCATTATGGTTTTTTGCTAAATGTCCATTTACTTTTAGAAAAATCTCTTTGGATATTAGAGGGGGATGGTTTCCTAGAACAATATCTCCTTGCAAGAACTTGTGAGCCATATATCCAGCATAGAAAGGGTTTTTAAATGCTTCTGATAGCTTTTGTTTAGATATGCAAAACCCCTCTAATTCTAAACGTTTGCGAATTTCTTCGTTTGTGATATTTTCATTAGCTTTCCAAACAAATGCTTTACGAAGCTTTTTTCCTTCATCGTTGATTTCTATAATTTGCTCCTTCTTTGTAGTCTTTTGATCATAACCTCTTGGAGCTTTTCCTATCCAACGACCTTTCAATAGAGCCTTTAGACTATTTTCTATTGTTGTAACACGTTTGTCGTCATTCTGAAATCTAGCATTCGCTAGTTCCATGAGTTGCATATATTTGCCAGTTGGAGTTCTTGGGTCGTAGTTTGATGTTGCAGAAAGGACATAAGCTCCTCTTGCTTCAACTTCCTCGATAATTGTCGTGCTCCCAGTTCTGCTAAAGCGTGATGTGCTAAATACGATAACAAAGTCTATTTTAATTTTCCTTATGAAATTAAGCATGCGAGTAAACTCTTTACGTTCCTTATCGCTTTTAGCGGATTCATAAGTGCCGCCAAACTCTTCTAATACAGTATAAGAGTGTGTTCGAGCATACTCTCTACATTTGTCGAGCTGGACTTCAAGGCTTTGTCCATCAATTTGTTCACTACTACTTACACGTGTGTAAATTATTACGGTACCTCCATCTTTGGAGGTTTTTGGTTTTTCGCCTTTAGCGAATTTTTTTATTTCAAAGTCTTTCATCATTATAATATTTTATGTGGATAAATGCACTATAGCTTAGTAAAGAGTATAAGTATAGTGTTTCGATTAATCTCTCAATATCTTTGTCACTCAAACTTTTGTATTTTCCAGATTTTAAGATTTCTTCTTTAGTTAAAATTTCGGTTCTCACTGTTGCTCATATTTAAAGCTTCCTAAGTTAATAATAGCTTAGGATTATATTTGCACTTCAATCAAACTCACAAAGTAGGGAAGTGCATGCGCATGAAGTGCTGCCCTACTTCTGACCTCTTTCAATTAAAATGAAATGGAAGTATTTTCTCGTGGTGGGTTTGTCTTACTGATAAATGTAGACGTACTGTTCTGATTGTCTGGGATTTAGTGTGTCGGAACAATGCAAACGTATCAGAAAAAATATTAATTCCCAAATAATCAGAATATTTTAACAGAAATTTAATATTTTAAAATTAATGTTAAAATCTAAGTTGTTTATTTTTAACATAGAATGATATTCATTTTCATTGAGGAATAACTAAAAATGAATATTTTAGAAAGTCGTTTTTGGGGATAAATAGGTATATTATTGATTTTCAGCTGTTTATACGATGTTTTAATATTCACTAATATTCTTAGTGGATATTGAGGTCATTGTGAGGTCGTCAACTACTGACTTCATATTGAAACTAAAAGCTCGTAAAATGTGATTTATTGTTCACTTTTACGAGCTTTATTTTACTCACATAAAAAAGTAAATAACTAATTTATCCAATTTTCTTATATGTAACCCAACTTTTCTCAAAAGTAGTAAATTGAAGAACCAACTTGTCGTTTGTCAAAGAAACAATCTTTATTGTTATCGGAAATAGAACATCCTCAGAAGCAACTGTTAATATGTTCCCTTTTTTTGACCAACTCCCTTCCGTTGTTTTGCCCTCACTATCATATTCTGTATAAGTTCCATCGCTTTTCAGTTCAAACCAAGCTAAATAATCACAAGATGAATACTCATATTCATCTTCATCGGAAAAAGATTCAACTTGCCATTTGCCTATAAGTTCATCGTTGTTCTTGTCATCATCGGAAGAACAAGCTATAAATGAGACACTACTAAGTAAAAGTACGCTTAAAAAATAAAAAGATTTCTTCATTTCTATTGTCCCTTAAAATTTATATGCTAAACCCACACCAAACACAAGCTGATTGAAATTACTGATAATCTGATATTTCAATTCAGCATTAATTTTCAATTTATTCGTGAGTTGGTATTCAGCACCAGCACCTAAGTTGATGGCGATTTTTCCACTACGAGAACTTCCGCTATCATATTCATCATAGTCATCGTCGTCATCATAGTTTGCACGTGTCCAAAGGTCGAAGTCGTCATCGTCGTATCCAAAGTCAAAGTCAAAGTCAACAGTCTTCCAACTAGTATAACCTAAGCCTGCTAATGGATAAATATTAATTTTCGGAGCAACATTAAACAGATAATGGACGTTGGCATTGAAATCAAACATATTAAAGTCATTTTTTCCGAAATAATAGTCAAAAGAGGGCTCAATGCGAATCGCGTCTGTAATACCATACTGAAATTTAGCCCCAATGCCCAAACTTTCAATTTCAGTGCCGTAATTAAGTAAAATACCACCAGCCATTTCACCTTTTTGTGCCATAGCATTAGAACCTATCATAAAAATGATAGCAATAATAAATAATTTTTTCATAAATAAAAAACGTTTATTTTGCACCTCAGACCCTACAGTGCTATTTGTATAATAAAGAAGCGTGAGCCTTGTTAATTATCCGTCAAGGAGGCCTTCGACTTGCCCACGACACGAATAAAATAACCGCTCACGCCTTTAACGCATATATATTGATGATATATACGAAAAGCAGAACGCCTAATCCTATTCTCGTGTCGCTGAAAAGTGTCGAAGTTTCCTTGACAAGAATATTAAACGCTTCTTATAATATGCTTGCTACTAATGTAGCGCCGCAAAGATAAAAAATGTTTGGGGATTAGACGTTCTTTGTGAACAGTTATTTTAAAATAGCTTAAAAACTTAACATATCGTATGTTTCAAGCAGCTCTTCATTCCGCAAACCTAGATACCGCCTTGTTGTCATCACATCCGCATGGTTAAATAGCTCTGATAGTTTTATGAGTGCAAATTCGCTATTTTGACCTGCCATTTCAACCACTTGCCTACCAAATGTTTTCCGCATTGAGTGAGTGCTGAAATGTTCCACCTTTAATTTATAGCCTTTCTTAATCTCTTTAAAACGCACATTTATCCGCTGAATAGAGAAGACTACTTTTTTGCGACTCAAAAAGCATTTCTCATCCATATATGTGATATTTAAAGCATGGTAACAATCTTGTATATGCTTTTGCAGTTGAGGGTTGATTTTAATTTCTCTCCGTTTCCCTGTTTTTTTCTCATTAAGTGCAAAGGTACTATTTTCTAGGAGCTGCCCCCAAGTTAAGGTTAATAAATCTGAAATTCGCAAGCCAAAGAAGGAACCACATGCAATTAGTAAGCTCATGCGATAATCACCATCAGCGTACAATCTACGGACTAAATTCAACATTGAATCCCATTCTATAAAATCACTCGTTACATAACTATTCTTAAGGCTCATAATATTCTGTTTTATTGGTAAATCTTTGTTTTTGAATGTTTTGGAATAGGGTGTTTTGATAAACTGCTGATAATCAACTAATATTCAAACTTTATAGAAGTGAATATTCGTTCTTTACTCTTTCATCGTAGTTTTTGTAATGCCAAATAGCATTATCAATCACTCCAACCAACATGTCAAAATAGATTCTTTCGTGTTTTTCTGTTTCAGCCATTTTAATCTCCGCAATATGAACCACTCCCACGACCGTAACCCATCGCAAATGAAACCGCTTCTGCGGATAACCCACTAAAGCAAACTTCTTTTTGTTTCTGCTCTTTGCGAGCATCGTGTGCAGCCCAACTTGCTGCAATGATAGCATTAAGCTTTTCTGCTTTTTCTTCACGAATGCGAACAGCATCTTTTTCCCAAGACCAAGCAGCTTTCAAACATTCAGACCATGAACGTCCTCTGCGTTGAAATTCATTGCTATAAAGTTTGTGTGCATCCTTCATTATCTGTTGTTTATTATACCGCTTCATATACTTGTAGTGTTATTGGTTAATTATTGTATTGCAAATGTAGTGCATTAAATATACGTATTAAAATAAAATGCATATTATTTGCCCTACATTAACATTAATTATGTATATTGATTGATATACGAAATGTCATAGATTGTATATTTGCTACATTACACTTAATAGTAAAGAAAATGGGATTAAGAATTAAGGATGTTATTAAAGAAAAAGGTCTAACAGTACAGACCTTAGCAGAACGTATGGGGATTAATCGTGTGGGGCTTAGTAACCATATTAATGGTAATCCTTCTGTTGCGGTTTTAGAAAAGATTGCCGCTGCCTTGGAAGTTCCAATTCAAGAATTGTTTGAAGAGGAAGATTCCAAAACAATAAATGGATATGTTGAAATAAGACATGAGATATTTAGAATAAAGTCTTTCAGTGACCTAGAAGCCCTTATTGACCGTTTCAAGGAATAATTTTTCTATATTTCAGTATGTGATGAACGGTTATTTTCTTTGCTGTATGCATTCTATGTGTATATTGTCTAAAAATATGCATTATTGAGCGTGTCTGTTTCGGTCATTTATAAACCTATTTATTTCTTCCTTAATAACTTTCTTGAGATAACTATCCTCATTTTGGAGCATTATGGCTACGAAGTTATGAGCTTGTTCAACAGAATCAAAGGCAATTGTATCCCTATGAAGGCATTGGTTGAGTAAATCCATACGTGCTGCTTTATCGGTTCTTCCAACTGACTTTTTCACTGTAGTGTCTTCTACTTGAAGGGCTTGTCTAATTATCTCATATCTTTTCTTTTGTGAATCGGATATTTTACGTTTAGTTTCATCGGATTGCTTCTTTCCCCACATTGGGTTAAGGCTACCGCTCTTCATTACACCTCGTTTTGTTTGTTTCATAATTATATATTATTTGAATAATGATTTTCAGATTCTTCTTTATATTTATTATTATGAAGTTACTTTAATGTTACTTCTACTAATAAATATCACAATAAAGCAGAAAAGCCGTATTTTAGCAAAAAAATCATGGGAAAGATAAAAGAAGGAAAAATCAGAATAGCTCAATTTTCAAATATAAGCATTGATGAAATAGTAGATGCTCATATCGAATTCGTCACAACTCCCATCACTAGGGTGGCAAATTGGCAAGAAATAACATGTGACGAAAATTGTGCTATGCCAAAGTTAGAAGTAACTAAAAATGCTAAAAAGGCTCCTCGAAAGGCTGTTTTGTGTCATAAATATATATTTCTTCTTCACTTGATAATTATACGGTGTAGAACAAATAAGGAAAATAGAATACGTGTAGAGTATAAAATATTGACAAGTATTCTTGGCGATTGTTATGGCGATATGCTTTATAACCTTAAAAAAATGAGAATTATTGATATGGAAACCGCCTATACACCTAGCAAAAAAAGCAGAGGTATTAGTCTTCTAAATTGGAGTATAGAATTTTTAGAATCGAAAAATTTGAAAGTAATAGAGTATATTCATAAATATGAAAAATGTAAAAACAAGCTAGAACAAGAATATTTCAAAAATACAAAAAAAGATGAATTTGTGACTAAATACAATGAATCACTATCGTGTTTAGATCTTACTAAGAGGGATAAGGCTATTGAATATATCCATTCTCGTAAATATAGTAGTTCACACAGTTATCATTTCTATCTAAGTAGAATTGAAGATTTTAATAAAGATGAGTTGAGAGTAGTTAGTGTTGATAATAATAATAGAATATATCATTATTTTACAAACTTACCAAAAGTATTAAAACCATTCTATAATATTAAATATCAATTAGATATATCTAATTCTCATCCTTTATTATTTTCTTATTATTTAATTAAATATTATAAAATCAATAATGATATATTGGATTGTTTATATAATTTATCTATTACGGAATATGATAATAATAAAGACCATAATGTATCCAAACAACTCTGTAATATGTTGAATGTTAAGAAGATAGGTGTTTCAAATGATGTTCTGAAATATATCTATGTTACGAGTAAAGGGAAGTTTTGGGATGATTTTGTTGAAACCTTTGGGTCGATGAATAGGGGAGAAGTGAAAGCCACTCTATTTAAAGAGGTTTTTTATAGCCATAGCACTACAACAAGAAATAAAGACTTTGCTAAAATATTCGTGAAACAATACCCTAATGTATGGAAGGTTATCAGAAATATGAAGAAGTCAGATAAACTGCCTCACTTAATGATGCGGTTTGAAAGCCGTTTGTTTCGTCGGATATTAACAGAATGTTATAATCGTGGTTGGAAAGTTGTTTCAATCCATGATGCCATAGTAGTGCCTAGTATTGAGGAAAACAATTATATTAATATGGATGAACTTAAAGCCTTAATGATTGAGGTATATAAGAGTTATAACCTCAATCCTAATGTTTCGGTGGATGTCTATGGAGAAAAAGCTTAATTTTTTTTCCAGATTTTTTCACGAGTAACCGTTCTTGATGTAGAGTGGGGTAGCTTCTATCGGATACTAGATAGAAGTTACCTATGCAAATTATAATGATTGAAGCAGTTTTAGTATTTGAGGTGTGCTCTCAATATAATTGACAACCTCTCGAAATGCAAAGAATAGGTTCAATATTTCATTCGTTAAGGGTACAAATTAATCTTCTATAAGTCAACGATTTATGGAAGATTTTTTGTTGTATACCTTTTACTTCCTCAAACATTCCTACCGCATCCTTTGTTACTTACACAAACAATAACTCAAGCCCTATGGAAAATTTAATTAAAAGACTACAAGTTGAAGCCGGTTTGACAGAAGAACAGGCTAAGAGATCTGTAATGGTAGTTATGGATTTTATGGATAAAGAAGGAATGGATATTGATTGGAGTAAGTATCTAACCGGGAAATATGAAAAGATCAAAGATCAATCTAAATCTTTCTTCGATTCACTATCTCATAAAGCTAAGGAATATTCTGATATTATCTCGGATAAAGCAGAAGACTTGATGACGGAGGCTAAGCGTAAGGTGAGGGATATATCAGAAGATTTGAAAAAGTAAGAAACTGTTTCATAACGCCTTCTAAGGTTGGTGGACTATTGGGAAACGAAAGAAGTATTGAAAAAAGACTTCTTTCGTTGTGGCATAGTAATATAAATAATTAATTTTGTGCTATAACCCATAAATAGTTTATGTGTGGAGCCGAGTTTTATTCTGCAAAATACATCGCAACCTGTTATGTCTTCTCTCTCGCTGCTTATTGGCGAGGGTGCAACTTCTTTTTGCTACAAAGTTAACCGGGATGGTAAATGGCTCTTGATGAAGCAGTTGAAGCAAGAGTTTACTACCGACCCGCTATACTTGGAAGCGCTGAAAAAAGAGTTTGAAGTGGGGCAGCATTTGGATCATCCCAATATTGTGCGATATGTAAATGGAACCGACACCGAAATCTTTATGCAATATGTAGATGGGCTTCCGCTGAATCAGTTTATTAAGATGAAGCCCAACTACTTCAAAGACAAAGCCAATCGGAAACGCTTTGTCGACGAACTTACCTCTGCCATCGACTACCTGCACCTGCATCAGGTTTTGCACTTAGACCTAAAACCAACTAACATCTTAATCACCCGGCAAGGAAACCATGTGAAGCTAATTGACTTTGGCTTTGCTTATCAGGATTGTTTTATCTATCAACCTGCCGGAACAGAAGGATACACGGCTCCGGAACAGATAAACGGAAGTGCTGACTTATCTCCTGCCAGTGATATTTATGCCATCGGACGAGTACTGAAAGAATTGAATATCGGTTCGAGGAAAGTGATTAATAAATGCATGGCTGATGATCCGAAGCGTCGGTATCAATCGGTAGAAGAACTGAGAGCTGCATTACAATCGGCTTCGGGTAGGTGGCGGTATTGGGTAGTGGCCTGTGGGGTGGGGGTTGTGCTTGTGGGGGCTTTATCTTTCGATAGGCAAGATGGGGCGAAACTAAGTGAATACAATCGTTATGAAGAAAAAATGAGATATTTCTTTGCCCCTGTTGATTCATTACTAAGTGATAGCTTGAAAGTGGGCGATGAATTTGCTGCGGCATTTAAAGAAGTTTTCGATGAATGCTATCGTGCAGCAAAGGAAGACGAACTTTGTGGTAAGTATATTGAGACAAAGGATAATGACTTTGCTAATTATACACAAGATGTTTTCGGTTTCTTTGTAGATAGAGCAGCTACGGAGCATGATGGTAGCTCCGTAGATGTTTCGGGTAAATAATATTTTAGAGATAAAAATAATCGTCGTCAAATACTTCTCCATATTCTTCTGTCTGATAGTCAAAATAACCATCTCCATAGTCGTCAAGCATTATATTTACTTCACCGGAACCGGATATTATTGTACTGAATCCGGGTGTTATAAATCGTTCGCCTGTTTTTTTACGAGTATTATGGCTTTCTAAAACTTCAAATTCAAACCCATCAATATATCGTAATTTTGCATATTTATTTGTATATCCAATTACGATCTCTTCGCCTTGCTCTAATCGGGAGATGTCTATATCTACTTCGTAAAATGTGTTTGCCGGATTTTCGATGGTTATTTTATTGTTATTTTCTTGATTTAAATATTTTTTATATTCCTCCCAATTCTTATATCCTAATATTTTAAGGAGGGTATTGATGGTGGCATCCTCAAAACCTATACATTCTTCTTTGGAGCAATTATTATACCATATTCTATTCAGTGTGGCAGAGCTTATTCCTCCTTTGGATATTTCATCTAATTTTTCACCGACCTTTCGTGCTATGTGTCCAGGTTTTTCTCTTGTTAGACCGAGTTTCTCTTCTATCTCTTGTTTGAGCCTTTTTAATTCTGTAGTGTAAATCCGGGGCATATTTGTAATTATTAGTAATTGGGTGTAAATATAGTTGTTTTCCTGATAATAAGATGATAATTAGATGAGAATTTCCTGATAATAATAGTGCCCTGAAGGCTCCATAACTTTGCAAAAGTAAACTTAACAGCCATAAAATGAGTTATTGCAAATTACATGAAGCCTTTGAATTATTTCTGTTCAGGATTGAACAGATCGAGGCTTGGCTGTTGAGTAAGTTGAATATAAGCAGGTTCACACATTCTTTAATCAGGTTCCGATTGTTTGTGATATTTGTAGGCTTTTCTTTGTCTGGTTTGGCTCAGACAAATTCTTATAGTTTGAATTTTGGTCACCTTAATACTGATGGAGTAATGCTCTATTATTCGAAAATATCGCCAACCGAAGTTGCTTTAGTTAGAAAAACAGGTAAGGAGTATTCCGGAACGATTAAAGTTCCTGGTATAGTGAATTATGAAGGTAAAACATATTTTGTTACCAAAATAGGCGAAGGGGCTTTCCGCAGATCTCATTCACTTAAGGAGGTGAGCCTGCCAGACCGCATAGTCGAAATTGAACGATATGCCTTTTATGGGTGTGATAACTTGTGTGTAATTACACTTTCCGTTTCGCTTAAAGTAATTGGAGAAGCAAGTTTCGCTCATTGCCCATTGTTGAAAGTAACTTTTCCCAAGTCGTTAGAATCTATTGGTTCGTATGCATTTTCCAATAGCAACGGCTTAATTTCCATACCAAGCACAACTAAACGGTTGCCCAATTGGAATAAAAACTGTGATGCAAAAATAATATATAGGTAATACTACATCTCTATTTCCACCATCACCAACCCTCCCTTAGCCCCTGCCACATAGCCGACCGCCTCATTCTCGCCCTGAACCAAATTGGTGAGATAGAGCGGTTGGTTTTGTACAAACGATAGGCACTCAAATGTGTCGCCGGGTTGGAGCTTGGCATGCAAAGAGCTTATTACTTTGAAACGGGCATTACCCAAATACTCAAACTCGCACTTTCTATTAGGGCGCCAACTGACGGAGATCCTATCGCCCACGGTTAAGTCTTTACAATCAATTCTCTTGGCACTAAAGAAGCTTGATTCTACTTCGCTATTATCTGCCAGATACTTAAGAAAACCGTCCCAGTCTTCATGACCGAGGAATTTGGAAAGAATGTCCAGCGTGCTCCGCCGTGGTGCTTCTGCTCCGCTAATGTAACCCCATAAACGTTTGAGGGTGGTAGGGTTCAATCCTTCTTTCTGTTTCTGTTTGATGGCATCCGACAGGAATTCATAATCGGTAGGGCCATTCATCTTTCGATGAACGGATTTTTCTAATGCTTCTTTAAGTGCGGCAAGTTCGGGCGTTTGTTTCATGATGCAAATAAAAGAAAAAACAGAGATTGCTCAAAGAAAAGGACTAAAAAGGACTTTGCTTTTTACAGCAATAACACACACCTTTGTAACCGCAACAGCCCATTTAGAGCAGAAATGCTTGAAATGTTCTGAATAATAACTATATTTGTCGTACCGATTAGCAATAATTGGTAGACATCTTAGAAATCAAACATTGAAAGTGTTTGACTTATCTCTCTCAAGTGAAATCTGGTAAATTTTAAAGGAAGGAGAATGAGTTGACTGCTCTCATGCTGTATAGGCGTGGGCTGTTGCTTATTTTACTTCCAAGGTTTACCAGAACCGCACTTGATAAAGTAAGCCAACAGTTCCACGCTTTCTTTATCCTATAAACTCTTCTTTTGGGAACTGGCAGAAGAACCACTAAATACTATATTATTATGGTACGAGTAAAACATTTCAAAACTTTCTTAGCATTTGCTGCATTAACCTTAGGGTTAAGTTTTTATTCTTGTAGTTCGGATGATGATGGTCCGGACGATTCAACCACCAATGCCCCTCTTGTAGGCAAATGGGAAGTTTCTAACCAAAATGCCGAATATGGCTCTTTCGAGTTTACCGGAGATCAGAAGTATATCATTACGCAACGCACCACCATACCGACTGAAGGTTCTCGCTCGGTAACTCGCGCCGGAGAAACTTACATCATTGTTATTTTTGGCGATTATTCGACCAAAAGTACAGAAGGTAATGAGTATAAGTTAGACTTAAAGGAATTTGGTACGATAGTGATAAGCATTACCGAATCGGGAGCAACGATTACGGTGAATGGAGAAATGTATGATGTTAGTAAAGCACCTGAGGTTGCGATTACTGATAGAACTAAGCTGTTGTGTCATACATGGAATTTAGATAAAGCAAGGGAATATGTCCCTTCTGATGAAGAAGCACCGGAATATATCTTTATTGGTAATGGAGAAACTATAACATTTACGAATAACGGTACTTATGTTCAATATAATGCAAATTTAACAGAAGAGCAAAAAGAATATGATGGTATACCCGATTATGAATATGGTACTTGGAAATGGATAGACTCAAAAACTCTTGAGATGTCATATAATGGCTATCTTAGTGGTCATAGAGTTGAAACAAGACTTGCAAGATATACAGTTACTGAATTTACAAATAATAAATTAACGCTGGAATGTATAGTCGAATTTGAACCTGAAGAATACGATCCAGAGGATGAGTATACTATGTGGTTATCTCGTTAGAGTACAATTATAAATAAAAGGCTATCTGTGTGGGGTAGCCTTTGAGTAAAAGAATTTAGATATCAGTTATGAAACTCAGAAATTTGTTAGTAGCACTATTGGGTGTAGCTTTAATTGCTGGTTATTCGTGTAGCTCGGGGGGTGATTCTTCAGAATTTCCCGAAAACCCTCAAACGCCCGAAGCACCCGAAACGCCCGAAACTCCCGAGAAGCAAGAGCCGGATTTACCAAGTTTCCCCATAGAAACAATTAGAGGTAAATGGAATGTAATTAATACTAAGACATTGCCACTTATTGGCTTTTTTGAAGTTACAGATAATAATTATCTTGTTGTAGGTCAGGCAATAGGTAAAACGAATATCTTCGATAAGTATAATAAGTACATATTTTCTAAATATACTATTGCGGAGGTCGATAAAAACAAAATTATTCTTGCCACTAATAGATCGAAAACCGGATACGCATTGACATTGCAAGATGAAAATTCCGGTGAATTTTTAACGCCTGCAGGTGTTGCTTATCAAGTGGAGCGAGATAGAACAGTTGAACATCCAACAGATTCAACCAAACGATTGTCAGGTGTTTGGAGAATAGATAAGATAACAGATGGTTCTCAGGAATTTCCGGTTGATGAAAGGAGCTATTTGCAATTTACCACCGGAATGAATTTTGATATACACTATTATCCCGATAGTGATACAAAAGAAGGAAAGCACCATAACATAAGAGGGTATTGGGAATATTTAAGCTACAATGTGATAAAATTCACTGATCCTGATTCTATAGATTTTTCTCATCTGTATTTAGCTGAGATAAAAAATCTTTCTGAAAAGGCGTTAGTGATCCGAATTGATCGAATCTTTGGTTATGCCAGAACGGAAATGCTTTATTGTACTAAAATTAAAGATTAGAGGTGTTGAGAGAGTGCTACAAGAGCTCTTGTAGGGAGTGTGAAAATAGTGATAAAAGAATGAATGTAATGAATATAAAATTTAATTAGAATATGAAGAATTTACTTATCAATTTCATTGACTGGTATATTGAAAACAATGAAGGAAAGACAGCTAATTATTTAGCGAATAACTTTAATGACGATAAAGATCTTTTTATTGCGGAAGTTGCTGATTATGCAGTTGAATTTGCGTTGGCATACGGATATAATCCTTTTAAGGTGGATAAAGAAAAAATAGCTATATTGAAGAAAGATGTATATACAGATGATAGCTCGTTCGGAAAATTTAGCGCACCATCTCATATGCCACGTGCAATTTTAGGAGATAATAATTATCTCAAGTTTCTTGAAGTATGGTATGCAGATAAAGAAGCAACTGAATTAAAGAAACCTCGAAAGAAAACAATAACTTATCATCACGAGAGAGAAGAGATACGAAAGAATTTTACTTTAAGACTTGCTACACAAGATCGCTTCTACAATTTTCTGTATTTTCCGGTTAGTGTACTGAAAAAGCTATTCTATAAGAAAGAAAGAAAAGCGTTTTTCGATAACTGGATTAACCACCAAATGGATAATATTACAGTTTATGGCGGTCCGTCACTCAAATTATTATTCAAAGATGTAGAAACCTTGGATATAGACAAAGATGGCGTGGTTTTGATAAATGGAAAGCATAGACTTCATACTGTTGTTTCAGCCGAGAACGCAGTGGTAGAAGCGTGCGTAACTAATATTAAGTCGCTCGTGATTGATCATGTTGAATCGTTTCAATATATTCTATATGCATTGAAAGATCAGCTTCCTACACTACGGACTATACATAATGTCTTGGAAAACATTAATGATGGTGCCATATCCAACAGAGGAGAATTAACATATCCTGGCAACTATTTAGTTGACAACGTAGACTTCACTGATGCAGAGTTAGATAGCCTCGAAAAAGAAATGAATCTGATTTTGAGCAAGATCAATTTGCAGTTGATGGATAAAAGTGAGCATCTTGGCAAGAAGAAGTAAGTGAAGGTAGATGTCTTATACGGGATTAGGTTGACACCCTTTTGCTGCATAATATTTTATTATTTATGCAAAAAAAAGTACATCGTTTCTACAGTGAAACATTTAAGTTG
>NZ_QVMK01000034.1 GCF_010500995.1 Bacteroides sp. 224
CAAAAGGAAGACTAAGGAAAGTGTGCTCAGACAGACCGTTAGCCTTGTGGGTGGAAACCCCACACAAGGCTAACGGAGACATTTATAGGAGAAACTTACTATAAAAATACTAAAAAAAGCTGTCTCCGGGTTAATTTCTTTATGACGTGCCTACAAATTATGTATAAACGTCTTAAAAGTAAGTGTATAAACCTCAAGAGACAGCCTCTTTCATTAGTTATTCATAGCCTGTCCGCTTATAGCTCCTACAATAGCACTTGCTACAGCAATAAGCACCCGCAATAATGTATCCCATGTTCTTTTATTCTTCTTCATGCTGATTTTATTTAAATCAATTCATTAAGCCGACGGATCAATAAATTCATCACCTCCGCCGCCGGAACCTCCATCATCATTGCCCCCGGCTCCATCGTCGTTACCTCCTCCGGTTAGGTTTCCTCCCACACTCAGACCTAAGTTTTTCAGATAGTCCTCCAATTTAATCAGGGTCAATTTCTCGCCGGCGCGGGTACTCGCTTTGGATATACGAAGGGCTTTACTGGCCTGAAAACAAATACGAACAGCCTTCACGGTATCTGCCGTTACATCTTCGGCCTTATCGGCACCATTAGATTGGGCAGAGAGCATAAACACACCCAAGCCGTCGATATTCACCGTCTTCCCTTCCAGAAGTTGCTCTTTCAGTTTCTCCACAAAGTTTTGGAGCACACTCAGAATATCTCCCATAGAGAGTGAAGAGCTATCTCTGATTTTTTCTGAGATAAATTTGGTATCCACTTTCCGACCTACGGTTACAATAAGAGGATAATGTTTTTTAGGCGAATTGGCTACAAGCGGGTTGGATGGTCTTTCAACCACGCGGTAAATTACAGACATAATTGTCTCCTTTCTTTAATTGTTAATGTTTAGGTTAAAAAAATATTTGTGCTGATCAACAATGCAAAGGTGATAATTATACAGGAAGCCACCAAGCAATTTGCACTCCCGAAAGCGGTTTTCTGTAGAAGAGTTATAAATAATTGATTACCAGAAAGATATAATAATAGATAAACACAAAATATATTCTACTTAACTCAAAACGGTTCGGAAAGGAGGACTTTTCACCACAGATTACGCAGATTTTCACAGATTAAATTATTCCACTACAAAACCAAAGAGGACAGAACTTTTAGTTAATAATCTGTGAAAATCCGTGTTAATCTGTGGTGAATTAACTCAAAACCTATCTCAAATAACCTATCACAGCCCCTCTATCTCCTCTATCGAAAGCCCGGTTGCTTGAGCTATAATATCAGCAGCTACTCCCAACTGCTTGAATTTTCGCGCATTAGAAAAGTTTTGTTTTCTTGCACCTTCTTCGCGACCAATTTCCAAGCCTTGCTCTAAGCCTTGCTCTAAGCCTTGTTGCAGACCTTGCTCCATCCCTGCTTTTCTTCCTTTCCGCTCTGCGCTACTATATAGTGTTTTCTCCACACTAATAATATCCCAGAACTTCTCATAGCCCAGCAGTTGAGCATCAGTAAAGGCAGATTCCTCTAAGGCAGTAACTGCCTTCTTTATTTGAGGGTTATCCATTAACTCTTGCGGAACTTCTCGGGTATGCTGACTGATTTCCGTAAGATAACGAAGCCACAATACCTGCATCTTCTTAGCAGCGTAGGTGTTGGGTGTAAACTTAGGAAGCTCAACAAATATCAGGTGAAGGCCGTTGATTACCTTTTCGGTATGCTCTACGTGCACCAGTTTGTAGTAATGGTAATAACCCTCTAAATCCGATTCGAAGACTTCATTCACCAGATTGAGTGAATATACCGGTTGCAAAAGCTCATAATGTTCGCCGGTATCTATCTGCCGAACATAANCAATACACGCTGCTTAAACTCGGGCGACCATATCATTTGCATCTCTACAATAAACTGCCTGCCTTGTTTGTCTTTACAGCGAACGTCTACAATGCTATTCTTGCGCAATGGATTTTCGGGCACCATCTCGCAAGCAAGGTACTCAATATCGGTTATCTCTTCTTCTTCGCTTAGAGGCAGAAGGGCGTTCAGAAGGCTCATCACCAAATCGGGGTGTTCGCCAAATACACGCTTGAAGGTAAGATCGGCTTTAGGGTCGAGGTATCGCATATATGGGTTTATTTTGTTTTATCTATTACAAAAATAACGCTTTTATTTGGAGAGGCAATGAGTTCGGAGGGGATTAACTCAAAACGGTTCAGAAATGATTGAATTTGAACCACAGAGTTACGCAGATTAACGCAGAGTTTTTAATACAATGCTGCATAGAACTAAAACTTAATCCTCTGCGTTAATCTGCGTAACTCTGCGGTTCAATATAACTCAAAACAAGATAGATACGCTGAAAACGCGGAATGAGCAGAAACACGCGGAATTATTTTTTCTTGCCACATAAGGACGAAAATATATCTTCCGCGTTCATCCGTTCATTCCGTTTTTTCCGCGTACCCATTCCCATTTCCTTCAAAACCCTATATACAAAACAACCATTTTCTAATGAAGCAGTTCAATCAGCAGTCCCTTAAACCTCCCCTCCTCCTCTTCCATCAGATATCCTTTTGCCGATAAATAATAAAAGAGCTTCATGATATCCCATAAAGAAGCACCCCTTCCGTACTCAATAATACGCAGTTGCTTGCTACTCATATCTATATTTTCGCTCAGAATAATTTGGGTAAAGTTATTCCGCAATCGAATTTCACGAACCAACTTCCCGATCTCTATTTTCACACTGCACAAATGTGCTTCATAATGTACCATAATTCTCTATTTTTCAGAAACCATTTTAATTTTAAAAAACCCTGCCACGCCTGGCAGGGTCACTTTAGCAAAAAACCTATTTTACATCATTCCCGCGCTTCACAGCGGAGTTACACTGACATCAATTCCCGGAATTTCTATTTCCCGCCGGGAACGGGAATTAGGGTTTATTAGTTGAGAGTTGAGAGTTACAATGCTGCATAGTAACTCGTAACTTGTAACTAATAACTATTCAGTCGAAAAACCGAACAACAGTCTTGCACATAGCCATATTTAAACACCCAAGCGTGCTGTTTCATAATTTCCCTTCTTATTTTAAAAGAACGATAATGAGCCATAACCCCTAAATAAGAGTTCACTGAATCTCTTACCTTAACCGGATTATTTCCGTGGTCTTTTAATTGATACATACGACTCTTAAAATTCTTTTTAATCCGATGATTCACATACATCCGGTATGGACGAACATAAGCTCCTACAAACAATGCACCTTTGGTATAATGTTGCAGATAAATCTTCTTGGGATGCACGTTGAGCTTCAAGTGTTCCTGCAAGTAATCCGAAATCTGCTTTATGGCTTTCCTTAGTACTTCCTTATCCTCATGGATAATATAAAAATCATCTACATATCGCCCATAATGCTTAAAACCCAGAGTGCGCTTTATATAATGATCGAAACCATTGAGGTAAACATTACTAAAAAGCTGACTGGTAAGATTACCAATAGGCAACCCCCGGTGGGGAGGAGCATGGAAAAGACTCTTCCCCAAGGGTAGCCCTTCCCAACCGGTAGGATCTCCTTTCATTATATAATTACTGGTAGGGTCTTGGTTTACTACAATATCTATTAAATATAATACGGTGTCATAATCAAACTTATCTTTCCACATCACCCCATTTGCATCTTTCCGCTCGGCATATTTACTCAATATAGACTTAATGATTTCATGTAGTATCTTCCGATCGATACTCATAAAATAGCTTTGTATATCAAGTTTTAATATATAGCAATCACGCGTATAGTTTTGTGAGCAACTTTTTACATGGTGTTCCAAGCGCTTCACCCCGTAGCTTGTACCCTTTCCTTTGCGGCAGGAATAGGAATCTTCTATAAATATGCGTTCAAAAATAGGGTTCACATAGTTATGAATCAAGTGATGCACCACCCGGTCCGAAAAATCAGCGGCAAATACTTCACGCGTTACAGGTTTAGTTACAATAAAAGCAATACTTTGTTTAGGCTTATAAGTACGCGCTTTAATATGACGATACAATTCCAACAAGTTATGCTCCAAATTCATTTCAAAGCGCAACTGATTGATGGTGTTCCGTTTATTTTTGCGGGCATCGTAATAAGCCACAAACAAATCATTTAATAATGTACTACCTTCATTGCTCATTTATTTTTTCTTTTTTACTCCTGCTAAAAAAACAGGGGATTGATAAATTACCGAACACAGCGCGCGGAGAACCCGTTCGTGTTACTCTGATTCGTGTTCCGGTTCTTAGACTCACTGGTGGCGTTGAAGTTCACGTAGCCCTTACTGAACCAGTAGTTACCGTTCCCGTTCGCCGGGTTGTTACCGTTGCCACTAAGGGGGATATTTAGTAATCACTGTACTACACAATCCAACAGAGCTTAAAAGCAATATTGAAATGAGATGATTATTACCGACTTTATTGCTAAAACCGGTGGATTACCTAATTTATCCGGCACTCTCTCATGAGACCTTGGCCTATG
This sequence comes from Bacteroides sp. 224, assembly GCF_010500995.1. Taxonomy (GTDB): domain Bacteria; phylum Bacteroidota; class Bacteroidia; order Bacteroidales; family Bacteroidaceae; genus Bacteroides. Next base: position 4,525 of record NZ_QVMK01000034.1, read on the forward strand.
AAATGCTCACCCCTATCCCCTGTTTTTATTTAGTTGAAAGTTGAGAATTGAAAGTTGAAAGTTACTATGCAGTATTGCAGCTTGTAACTTGTAACTCGCAGCTTGTAACTCGTAACTTGTAACTTGTAACTCGTAACTTTCAGTTTTCAACTGTTTACGTATTTCTGCCAGGCCGCCAATTGCTTGGAAATGCCTTCGGCCATTTCAGCATATCTCACATATTGTTTTAGAGAGATCTGTTTCAGGTCGTGCAGAATACGAAAGTTAAGTTTTACCAGTTCCACCCGCTCGCGGGCTTCCTGTATAAATATATTTTTTTCTTTGGTTGCATTAGCCCGATAAACTAACATAACCAATTCCGTTAATTCTGATTTTAATTTTTCACCAATGGTATATCGATATTCCCGTTGCAGATTGAAACTGTCTTTAAATACAAGCAGTAACAAATCATAAATAGCTTTATATACTGGCAAATTACTATAGGGTGCCATACAATTTCTTTCGGATTTGCATCAAAAACATCATACACTCAATAGGTGTACTACTTTCTATACCAAAACTTTTTATTTGTTCCAGTACTTCTGCTTCAATAATAGTCACAGATTTACTTTCTTGAACTTGTGACAGTGGTTTTGATTGAAGTTGTACAGTCCCGGCTTCCATTATCAAAGGTTGTTCTTCTTTCCACTCAGTAAACTCATTCATAGAAAACAAGAATTGCTCTGATGATAATATTCTATACCGCTCATTTACTTCCAACATTTCTATATTCCCAACCACACTCTGGTAAACTTCTTCCGGAAACCCTAAGGAGACTACCGGCATAGACAGATACTTTACCATCTTTTTTTGCACCTTATATTTTTTTATATATGTAACGAAAAGAAAAGCAGAACTCTCATACGCCTTCCAAAACTTCCCCTCTTTAAACAAATGAATACGATGTTCGTTTCCATTTTGAGCCGATAGCTTTTCTTGTAATGTCATACTATATTTTTCTAAATTTCGAACCACCTTCGGTGGTTATGATCTCCGGGCAAAAAGCCCGGAGAAATAATCAAAGAATCAAAGTCTCAAATCACATTTTATATTTTCGACCGCCAAAGGCGGTAATTCACTCTTCGGGCCTACAAGCCCGAAGAGAATAAAGCAAATGAATCAAGTTATTTCCGAACACAGCGCGCGGAGAACCCGTTCGTGTTACTCTGACCCGTGCCCCGGCTCTTAGACTCACTGGTGGCGTAGAAGTACACGTAGCCCTTACTGAACCAGTAGTGACCGTTCCCGCCCGCCGGGCCGTAACCGTAGCCACTAAGGGGGATAAGCCAAGACTCACCGCTGGAATTCATACTTATATACCAAGAATATTTGTACGTTTTACCATTTACCTGCATACCTGCGGCTTTCGTCCACTGAGCATGCCTGTAAACATATCCCCACTCATTGTCAGAGTTGGTATCTTCAGTTTCACCTGCCTTCAAATCAAATGTAGGCAAACGAAAACCAGCAGGACAAGCAGCTTCGGCTTTGACCACAGATTCAAAGAAAGCACCCCTATTTTTCTCTTCCTTAGTACCAGTAACTCCAGTATCATACGTAGAAAAATAGCCATTATCACTTGCACCCAAATTGCGATCTAACCAAGTCACACCATTGATAGTCATTACGCCATAATAAAATATTTTACCATTAAGCTCTGTCGCATTATGCTGTATTGCATTCTTCAAACGCGAAACAATTCCCATCTGATAGACAAAGAACTCACTTTCGGTACCATCACCATACTCAATCACAAAACTACCATCAGTCCATGTAGCTATAGGATCACTGGTAGCAGTAACCCAAACATTACCATTGGCAGCAATAGCAACAGGATCTGTAGAAGTAGTAGCCGTAAAGGCTATTTTACCTACAGCATTACCTTTCACTATAATACGCCAACTCTTATCCATAGGAATAGCAATACGGTATTTAAGTGTTTTATGCTCCACCACACTAAAATGCAAATGATTCAAACCTACTTTATCAGTCGGAAAACCACGAAAGATATTAGTATCAAAACCGTTAATGGCTTGATTAGCATAGCCAACATCACTATCTGCAGCCGGATAATTAGTATCATTTTTAGTCCATTCAAAAAGAGTAATAGCTAACTTATCTGTATTACCACCACCACTACCTGGAGCCTGACGCACAGACATAGTAGCATTCAAGATCTCGCCATTAGGCTTAGTCAAAGTAAAATAAATGATAGCTGAACGAGCATATTTGGCATTAGGATCCATAGCAGTAACATCTACCTGAAAATCAAACAATCCATTCGTACCAGACTTTGCAGTAAACCCAGCACCATTATTTCCGGAAGTGGCACCATTAATGGTACACCAATCATTGCCAGCCTCCAGATCATTCTCTGTTTTCATAACCTGAAAACTAATCTGAGAAACATTGACACCAGAAAGATCACCTGATACGGCCAATGTCGCAATTTGAAAATTAGCCGTAGCACCAAAACGTAGCGAATTAGGAGCCACACGTAAACCACCCGCAGTAGAGGTTGCTCCCAACTGGGTAATATAAACAGGAACTTCCATAGAACCCCACTTCACCATAATGTAAGCCTCACGATCTGTATTCCCATAGTTATCGGTCAAAACCTCAATCTCAACCTGAGTATTACTATTAATCAATTTGGCTCCAAAATTATCCGAGTCGGAAGAAGTAAGTGTTATGGCACCCAAATTTGTATTTTCCGTTTTTAGTAAATTTATTGTTGCTTTTTGACCTTTCAGATAAGAGAAAACTACCTGACGAGGACTTACATCCAACCGGTTACCGTTTTCATCGGAAGCGCCATCGCCCATATCACCCTCTTTCCAGTCGTTAATATCATAAGAGATTTTAGCATCAGACTCACCATAAGCATCCCCAGGCTTTTCGGAACCTGCTCCGGAAACACCCGTTATTTTTATTTTATAACGATGATTAGGCTTCAAAGCTTGACTACCGGTTTTAGGCTTTACATTCAACCGATAATAAGAAGAAGTTCCTCCATTGTATTTACCTTTCACGATTAAACAAGTAGTCACCTTATCCCCCTTAGAAGTAGCAGCCTGATAATTAGGAAGAACATAGATTTTATTCTTTAATTCCTTGGCAGTAACATCATAAACTACCGCAGCATCAAAGCTCTCAACAAAAGCATCACTGCTTAAATCCAAAGAAGAACCGGTAAGCAATTTAGAATGCTTGCGGGCATTATAAACCTGCACCGATTCCAAATCAAAAGTAGCAGCATCTACTGTTGAGGTTACATCAATACGAGCAACCAAGCGGGTAAGCATAACACTAATCAGAGAACCTGCACTCGTTTTAACGGTTTTACCAAACATAGGAAGATCGTCACCAGCGATACCAGCACTACTGATTACAGCCTCCAATATGCCCTCAGCCTGAGAGAATGTAGCAGAAGAAGAGGAAAGCGCGCTTTTAAGCCATGCCTCCACAGTAGCGCTCGAACCTTTCGATACATAATTATCAATATTGGTCAATACATAGATATGATAGCTTTTTGAAGCATCTAAATCAGAGGGCAACTGAAAGGTAGCCAAACCGCTTCCACCAGACGGCACCATATCGGTAGCCTCGGCAACACCTGCATAGGTACGAGCAGCTTCTGTATCAGCACTATAATTATAAAAAATAGCGTATATTTTATTGATCTTTACTTCATCAGCCGTTTGAGTACGGGTAAGCACTTCTGTGTCGGCCTCATGCTGATAAAAGAGTTTCAATTCGTTTAGCTGCCCGGAAACCGGAAGTTCATAATCCTCCTCGGAACAGCCGGATAGAGAAAACAAACCGACCCATAACCAGAGTATCAGCAATCCTCTTACATGTAATAATTTCATTGTCAATTCTTTTTTATTTATTGTTACTCATTATTTAACTCCGTCTAATTGATGAGAGTAATCATCCACATCAATCCAATCGGCATACCACCAGTTGGAATCGTCGCTACCCAATTCGCGGTCATAATTATCGTCGGTCCAATCCATTACCTGCCAGTCGGCTTTCAGTTTGCCGTCGGTCTCAAAAGTCAATCTTAAATCTGTTAGGGTATTACGTTTTATTTGGTAGATGTAATTATCTCCGGAATCTTTGCCGCCGGCCAATTTCACGGTATACGATTTCTTTTCGGTTCCTTGCGTATAATGCAACTTCAACGAAGTAGGCTCATCGGTACCTGCCGGGCTATATTCAAACAGATAAAAGGTAGCAATGGCAAGAGCAGCATTCTGATCGGTCAACGAAGCAGGAACAGTAGAAACCGCCAAAGGAGCATCTCCCCAAGATTTCTTTTGCTCCGACGAAACAACCTGAGCCAATGTTTTATCCAGCGGATTACCTTCCAGCAAACGGCTTTCGGAAGCTTCATTCAAAATTTCCAATGCATCCAATGCAATAGTACCGGTTATATCCGCAGCTTTCCACAAACGCACATCCACTCTGGCCACAGCACGCAGCAAACTGAAAGTAAGTTCATTGTCGCCCACAATAATCATGCGAGACTCACACCAGGTAAAAGGCAGTAAACCATCTACGATGGCAGGGCTCACCCAATGCAAATTGTCGAGATCGGTTAACCGGCCAACCACAGAAGCATTGGAAAGCTTGGAGGCAAGCACAGAAGTCTCATTGCCAATTAAACAAAAAGTTTTCCGTCCGTGAGTCAGCGTTAAAGTAGCATCTACATAATAAACACCTGCCTCAGAGGTCTGGTCCGGAGCCAGCGTCTTCAAATCACTGCCGGTAAACAAAACATTACCCTCCAATCTGCCATCCTTATCGTAAATAAGCAAGCGCAGTTTTTCCAGTACTTGTTCCTTGTTAATAGCATTCGCATCTGCACGAGTAACTAATTTCAGATGAAGAGGCGTATCCAACGGAGTATCAGAACTAACCGAAGATTCATCTCCCATACAAGAAAAGAACAGCAGGAAAGAGAAGAAGAGGCATATTGAATATTTTCCTATCATAATTCTTAATTCATCATTCATAATTAATTAAATCCCTCCTCCCTGTTCGGCCACCGTCCAGTCATTGACACCAAGCAAGACCAATCCGTTCGTTTCATTAAGCTCATAACGAAGAAGATACTCATCGTAACGATCCAGGTCTTCGCTGCTATTGATATGCGGATGCAACATCAACTCTTGTACTACAGGGATTGCATCGAACACCTCGCCCGTTATAGCATGGCTCACTGTTAGGGTCAGATCATCATTCTCGGCCAAACGAAGCACAGTAAAGTCTACCTCTACCTCAGGAGCCGTCATACACTCGGCAGGATAATGCCAACCGGAGGTAGACACATTGGCGTTACAAATATCATAACAACCATTACTACCCGACATATTCACCGCATAACGTTCGAAGATACTAACGGAAGGAACACCTGTATGTTTCTCTATCAACACACGAATACGATTTGTGTTTTTAATCATCTCCACGGGTTGCTCTGCATTATTATATTGTTTCAACCTGAGGTTGCAGGCACCGTAAAAAAGAGAACCCAAAGAAGAAGGTACTCTACCACCACCATCGCAAAGGGCCGACAAACGGAAAGAATCATAGCTGTTTTCATCCGCCCAACTATAATAACGAGTATCCGGGTTTCCCCAAACCACCACCCGGTAATTACCGGCAGGCAAGTCAAGGTGCAAACGATTACCGGAAGAGAGTTCATCAAAACCTACATCTAACTTTTTCAAAAGTTCGAAGGTTGAATCCTGATATACATACACAGCCAGATTATTCACCTGCTGAGAAAACAGACAAGTGAAACGGGAATTCAGTACGTAAGAAAACCGCAAGAATACGCCCGTAGGACAATCATCATTATCATCATGGATACAACCGGAAAAAATAAAAGCAGGAAACAGAAGTATGACCAACAAAGAGGATAACCTGCCCCAAGGGAAAGAAAAACAGTATTTCATCGCAGTTTTGTTTTATTGATTTAAGTAAGGAAAGAGCCGGGCCGAAAAGACCCTGAAAACAGGTGGTTTGTGCAATCCGACACCGGCCCTAACCATTCATTTATTTATAGGTGTATTAATAACCAATACCCCCGTTTTGACTTACTACAGTCCAAGGAAGCACTGTGATGGTTCCTTTAATTTTGCAAACACCTTCTACCGGTTCTTCTTTACCACCTTTGTTAGTGTCATCATTATTGTTGCCACCACCGTCGCCACCACCGGTACCCGGAATGTAATCTGTATCATCTGTGTTGTTGCCATCATTGTTACCATTGATGTTGGGCACAGAAGCACCTGCGTTCATTACCTTGTTCAAAGTAACATCATAGCAAACGTTACGCTTAGCGGTGAATTTGCTGATAGGATCTGCATTTTCATTGTTTTCCAAAGCAAAAGCGTAATAGCTGATACCGTCTTTATATTCGATTACGTTTACGGTATGTCCCTTACCTTTACCGCTTGGGTCGGTAGTAGGCAGTGCATCATAAGTAAACTTTGTAGGGTCGATATCCGTTTTCGCATCAGCTACAATATACATATCATAATACTCGTCGTTGTTTACGTTATAAAGACGATAGAAAGTACCACTGGCCGGTAAAACTGCTGAAGCAGTATTGTCTTTGTTTTTCAAAAGAGAGGCACTCGGTTCAAATTTTCCACTAATCAACAGGTAAGACATATTACCTTTTTTCACTTTTTCGTTTGCATTTTCCATCAGGTAAGAATTAGTACCCGGAGCCACAGACATAGCACCGATGGCAGCGTAAGAGTCGGTATATTTCAACGCAGGCAGATAGTTGGCATCTGTCACTGTTTGATCTGCATAGTAAGGAGCCTTGTAAATACCTGCCTCTATTACCGGGAAGTAATACATCTTAGCAGGATTGTTGGCAGTTACATACTTCACATTAAGCAGTTTACCATTAGGACCGCTCAGGCTGGTTGCGTCGTCACCATCCGCACAAGTCAAAGCTACTTTAGCCATGGCACGCCCTACATTGATATCAACAGCGTTTTCAACATTAACAGCCAGGTTCTTGCTTACAGCACCGTCTACATTTGTCATAAAGAAACCTTTGGCAGCATTGGTGATAGAAGCAAGGGCAACCTCTGCAATTATTTTCTCTACAGAGCCTAATGTGCTTTTTCCTTCTTCAATACCGGTTACAGCAGGCGCGTTAACAGCTGCCAGGAAGTAATGACCACCTGAAGTAATTTCAACCACCGGAGAAGTATTGGTATTTGTAAAATTAACTACCTTTTCCAATACCTGAGAATTATTGAACACGTACAATGTAGCGTTCTTAATTGCTTTCTCATCATCTGTTGGTGTAGCCGAAGCTGCACGTGTAGTAGTACCGGTTTGATTTAAAATAAAACGGGCAGTAGTAACCTTTCCGTTAGGAAGCAAGCCTTCAACAGCAGCTTCATCATCGTTACTACAGCTTGTAAATCCGGCCATTAAAGCGGCACAAGCTAACATACTTACATACTTAAAATTTAATTTCATGTTGTTTAAAAAATTAGTTAATTAAAAAACTATTTGGTGGCTACCTTACGGTAGCGCAATTTTCAATTTTCAACTGAAGAAGCTCTCAACTGATATTTCTTTGCCAGCTCAGAGATCTCCGGGTCCTTCTCCATCCGGAAAATTTTATCTTCATCCATTTCCAAAGATTTCTTCAGGTGCTTCACTGCTGCCTGTTCATCTTTTAGACGGCAACAGAGAATAGCTCCTAAATAGTGTGTCTGCGCTGTGGCGGGTATTTTGCGAAGCAAGGTATATGCCTCTCCGGAATATCCGGTACATGTTAATGCAAGGACCGTATTGTAATCTTTGTAATCTTTGAGGATGTTTAATGCCCGTCCATACTCGCGCTTTCTCAATAATTGCAAAGCAAAAGCATATTCTTTACGAGACTCATCGGTGAATGCCGGATTAGCCAACAAGTTAGGATCGGCCAACTCGTCTAACGAAGAAATTACATACGTCAACGTATCGGTTTTAATACTATAGGTGCTGCGATCCGTGGCACTGATCATCCCCTTCAGCGTAAGCTTCAGGTTGCGGAGTGTTGCTTTTACAGGATAACGCTTCGTATAGCGATAACTAAAAGCCTGCCCCTCGGGAAGTACCATATTATAATGAGCATCCGGCAAGTAAGGATAAGGAACCAACTGAGAAAAAACAGCGTCTTTACGACCGGTTTGAAATTCATTCATCAGAATGCGCTCATGCAGCAGATATTCATTGGCCAATTTCAGCGAATCACGTTCAGCCGGCAAGGCTGGTTGCACATCCTCCGGACGAAGCCCCTGCAAGTGAATCTCTCTGTACTTTTTAGGTACGGAGGCCAATGTAATTTCTTTGCGGGTACTATACTTACGGTTCAGCCGATTACATTCTTTCCGATAGGCACGTCCTAACGAACCGGTATCGGCGCCTGCCATCCGGCGACGCGTTAACTCACCCTCGTATTTACGACGTGCGCTACTTAATTCATTGGCTAAACGGAATTCTTGCATCAGGTTATCTTTACTGTATGCTTCTTCTTTAGCATATCTCCATTGCCAATATTCAGTAACCGAAGCCCAACGGCTATAGTAATCGTTCAAACCGCTTTCACGGCGGTGTCTAATGTCGCGTGTCAACCCTTTACGATCTACAAAAGCCGTATCATAACCGGAAGGATCAATCAACGAAGAAAGATAATCCTCATAAGCTGCATAATCTTGCTCTTGCATCTCCACAAAGTTCTTACCACGCAGCACTACATCTGCCAGCACCACCGACGAATCATTATGAAACAGTTCGGGCGTTAAGCAAAGCTGATAATCATCGGAGATGAATCGCCCCGGAATTTGGATTACGAAATCCACATCTACATATCCCTCGCGCACAGAAGTAAAACGGGTACGCGAAGTTACCTTTACCTCGGGCAGTGCATACACCTGCGTTGTATCCAAACGAGTAGGCTGGTCGCTACCCTCCGGATTTTCAGGTTCATCGGCCACCAACGTGTAATTTACCTGCTCGCCCAATGTCCGGCTACTTGAGTTACTGCCTCCATCCGGATGAGTGATAGAGATACGCTCCCGTTCCAGGAAAAGTCGCTCTGTCAAATGCTTGTGCGAGGTGGCACAAGAAATGAATAGGAGAGTTAATAAAATCAATATATATATAAAACGATTCATTTAATTTTTAATGTTCAATTTTTAATGTTCAATTTTTAGTCTTTTCCCTCCCGAAGGGAGAACTGTTAAGTTCTATCAATTGCCGTCTGCTTTAGCTGACGGTTCAGAGCATTTCTTTCTTTTTTCTGGCTTTAGCCAAACAAATCATTTGGCTAAAGCCCTGGTTGCATAAAGATTTCATAGTCCGTCAGCTAAAGCAGACGGCAATTGATAAAGAGAGCAGACGGCAATTGATAAAGAGAGAGATTAGAACTGAATAGTCCTGCTTCCGTGTCTTAATTCCCCTCTCCGCCCTACGGGCACCTCTCCCCGAAGGGGCGAGGAGTTCTATGCAGCATCCTAACCTGTAACTCGTAACTTGTAACTCGTAACTCGTAACTCGTAACTAAATCACCTCTTTTTATCATCTTCCCTTTTCCTCTTCATCTCCTCCAAGTTATGCACCGCCTCTTTCAGCCCTACCAGTGCTGCCTGGTTAAGTAACTCTTCTGCTTTATCCAGTTCTCCCAGTTGCAAGGCAATTACTCCCAGGTTATTCCAAACCGAAGGGCTTTGTGGAGATACCTTTTCCAGTAAGCGTCGTGCCGTTTGGTACTCTTCATTGCCGATTAATAAGGCAGCAGCATTATTTATCGCCACCGCATCGGTAGCAAAATGTTTGGGGATGATTTCCGTCATAATCTCCCGGTACTCCCGGCTGTCTTTTCCGTAGCTTTCGGCTACCCTGTACATTTCCAGTTGCGATAAGTTATCGGGGTTTCGGCGAAGCACCTCTTTGGCTTCGCTCAGGTTATAGTTTCTAACCATATAATCTACCCGGTATTCCACCCTGCGCAGTTCCGGAAAGAGCTCGCGTAGCATTTTGGAGTACGGTATACCGCGACCAACTGCTTTCAGTTTGCGTTCTTTGGCATCCGGTTCCTCATAGCCGGAAATAACTGCCAGCAATTCATTCTTATAATCCAGGTCGCTTTGCTCTACCAGTGTTTTGAGTCCTTTCCAGTCTTCGCCCGTCCAGCGCACTGTAAATAGCTGCTCGGCAAAGAAATAACGGTTTCGTATGTATTCCTTTAAAGCCGCTGCCCGTTCGCGCGATAACTTCTCGTTCGATGCATAAGTGCCCTCGGGAGATGCAAAGCCCTCTACCGTGATTCCCTTTAACTGTACATCGGCATCATCGGCAATGCCTGAAATGGCATCGTTGATCTTAGCCAGCTCCACCGGGTTTCGGCGAAAATCGGGAAGGATCACAGAGCGACCCACCTGAAAATCGAGGAAAGCACTACCCTGACGGACACGGGTTTTAGAAGCATCATCCGGAGTACTCATACTAACCAAAGGTTGTACCTGGTAAGGAGCACGAGGAGACAGATTTAGGCAATTATTTAATGTATACACATACAATTGACTTTGATGACGACACCCTGTAATCTCTTGTTTCAGAGAGAGGTTAGCCTGTTCCATCCAATCCTCATAAGGAAGGTGAATGTTGTAAGAGAGTATCTCATCTGTATATTTACCTGTAGTAACCGAAATATGAGGAGGTTGATAATAAGACAACCATTCATCACTACACAAAGCAAACCACCGACGATCCAGATGGGCACGTTTTTTTCCGGTGAGGCGTATATAAGGCAATATCACTTTACGAGTATCATCGGCAAGTTCCGGTTCGAATATCACAGTACCGCAAGTAGGTACAGCTTTGGAATCAACATGAATATCGAAACTCACAAACAACGTATCATTTCGTTCCAGAAATTCGCGTCCATTCACATAAACAAAACCCTGGTAGTTCTGTGCAAAAGCTGAGCCGCAACTCAATACAAAGAGAAAGAGGAGCCTCACCCCGAGCAGCCTCTCCCCGGCCCTCTCCCAAGGAGAGGGAGAAAGAATGCGTCGTAAAGTGTGAATGATTGAATGTATATTAGTTATTGTTGCCATAATTAGTACATATTAATATTGAAAAAAGAAATCTTAATTATTAGTCAAATCTATCCCCCTTCCCCCTCTCCTTGGGAGAGGGCCGGGGAGAGGCTGTTATTTCAGCACATAAATCAAGTTAATAGCCGCCCTTGTTGGCCCTACATAATGTTTATGCTTGCTCTTCTCCAAATCGCCACAATGGGCACATTCATATCGGTCATAATCAATATATAAATAGCCAAAACCTACACTGGCTTCTATACTCCATCGAGGAGAAAGATACCAATGATAACCATAGCTAAAACCGCCTCCACCAAAACGCCCGTCATAACGATGATCTTTTAAAGAACCTATAGACAGGTGACCGATATTAAACTCACCATACATGGGGTGAATACCAAAAAAATGACCGGTAAAGGGCTCGCAGAGCCAAGTACGAAATTCGGGCTGAACCATCCAATGCTTAAACTTCTTATTGCCGGAAAAAGTCCAGGGATTATAACTCCCCCCTACTTCGAGCGTATGCCTACGAGACAAACGAAATTCAGCAGCAAGATTAAAACTAAGAGTAGCATCCAACAGCAAGTTGTTTTTCAATGCAAAACGAGGTATGGAGGAACCTTTATACCGAAAAGGAACATCATGAGCAGTACCTGGAAAGGAAACCTGACTGAAAGAAGACAGGCTGAAAAACAAAAGGGAAAAAAGGAAGAAGAATTTCCTGTTCATAGATATAATGGATTTTTTTATGGTTTTAGCTTTGTTGCAAATATCCGTCACTTAGTAGGTGACAGATAAAACCAAGCAAATAAGCCCTCTAAAAGCTGTTGCAAAACAGAAGGAAGTATGACGAGGTAATAAGAAGAATCTAAGCAGCTCATACTTTATTAGAAAAAGTAAAAAAACGACTCTTTTTTGAGGAAGGAACGAAGAGTTATTGTGCGTACGTGTTAATTATAGTTAATTAACATAAGGGAAATACATACCTATTTGTAGTGTATTTTTACGCAAAACACACCGTGTATATAATAATATATCACAGAGATATATTATTTGTTACAATGTTTCAAGAAGCGAGATAAAAACAGTGATTGAGAACAAAATTTGCGCAATTCAGACGAATGCACTACATTTGCAACACGTTTTATCTGTCACCTACTAAGTGACGGACATCCTCAATTTCCCCTCTCAACAAGAACCACTTAATTTACTCATTACCAGACTATTAGCCTTCATTAGCGTCTCTACACTAAAGGAGGCCAAATAAATTCTAGTCACTTCTTCTGTACGATGTCCCATTGCCTGACTAATTACAGCTACATCTACACCACTATGATAAGCAATAGTAGCCCAAGAATGGCGTGCCACGTATGAAGTTAACTTATTTTCCATACCGGATAAGCGACCAATTTGTTTCAAATGGTGATTATGCAAATGTAAAGCACTTTCATACTGCGTATAAGCTCGTTGAGAAGAAGTACTTGTTATAATCGGAAGAAGATAAGGACTATCCGATACACGAGAAGCATACTTCTTCAAAATAGCCTGTGCTTCAGGAATCAAGCTAACAGTGATACTAGTTCCTGTTTTACGGCGATGGTAAGTCAAGGTATCACCAGACAGGTTATTCTTCATTAAGAAGGCCATATCTACAAAAGAAATACCTTGTGCATATAAGCTGAACAAGAAAAGGTCGCGGCTCTTATCCAAAGCAGAACCTTCTGAAAACATCTGTTCATTCAACTTCCGGATACTATCAGCCGAAACAGCTCTCTTCACTGTTTTACCTGTGCCTGTATATACACAGGCAAACAATTTGGGTGTAAAAGAAACATACTCACAGTCTACAGCATAGTTATACAGCGCCCTGAGCATACGCATGTAAAAAGAAATAGTGCTTAGACTCAATCCTCTATTTTCCAAAAACTGTTGGTAACTTACCAGAAATTTCTTGGTAAAACATTTCTCCAGAGTAATATCGCATAAGCAATAAGACTTTACGCTATTAAATGTACTTCTATATGCTCTTGAAGTACGATAACGCCCGTTTCTCAAACGTTCCTTAGAACGTAAATCTACTAAAGTGAATAATAACATAATAATATACTTTTATTAATGAAAATAGGTTTCTGATAAACAGGCTTCAAAGATATATGTTTAAAAATGAAATTGTATGAGATATGAAATGTATATTTGATTTTATTTACAAATAAATACATTGCAAATAGAGTCAAAATCACAAACAATGTAAAGTAGAAAATTGGAATGTTTATTTTTGGTAAGTAGGTGCTCGTAATTATCTAAGCATTTTGGTTATTCATTTGGGTTCGGTTTTGAGTTAAGTTGAAATGGGTACGCTGAAAAAACGGAATGAGCGGATGAACGCGGAAGATATATTTCTGTACTTATGTGGCAAGAAAAAATAATTCCGCGTGTTTCTGCTCATTCCGCGTTTTCAGCGTATCTATCTTGTTTTGAGTTATATTGANGCAGATTAACGCAGAGGATTAAGTTTTAGTTCTATGCAGCATTGTATTAAAAACTCTGTGTTAATCTGCGTAACTTTGCGGTTCAAATTTAATCATTTCCAAACCGTTTTAAAGGAAATGGAAATGGGTGTTTTCAGCGTATCTATCTTCTTTTGAGTTAAAAAGGGCGATGATATAAACTAATTATGAACATCTACTTACATGATTAAACTTATACCTAACGAAAGTAGTTGGGAATGTATGATTTATCATGAATTATTTGCAAACCTCAAAATATTGAGTAAATTTGCTATCTATATTGAGTAAAATTGAAAATATATGTTTGAACGTCCTTATCTGAAGTCGGTTAAATCAAGAATTGAAGAGCCCAGAAAGTTTATTCAGGTTATTCTGGGACCTCGCCAAGTGGGCAAAACCACTATGGTAACACAACTTGTTGAACAGTTGTTAATCCCAAACTTATTCGAATCAGCAGATGCCATTTCAGCTACAAACTCAGCTTGGATCACACAAATTTGGGAATCAGCTCGCCTGCGGATGAAAGCGTCGAACGCTTCAGAGTTCTTGCTTATAATTGATGAAGTTCAGAAAATAGACAATTGGAGTGAAGTCGTGAAACAACAATGGGATAAAGATACTCGTGAGAAAATCAACATAAAGGTGATTCTGCTTGGTTCTTCTCGATTGCTAATACAGAAAGGGCTAACCGAATCATTAGCCGGTCGTTTTGAAACTTTATATTTAGGACACTGGTCTTATCCCGAAATGCAGGAGGCATTTGGATGGAGTATAGAACAATACGTCTACTTTGGAGGCTATCCCGGATCGGCAACACTGATTAGTGATGAGGAACGTTGGAAGAACTATATAAAAGATTCGCTTATTGAGACCAGTATCTCCAAAGATATTTTGATGCTGACGCGGGTAGATAAGCCTGCTTTGTTAAAACGATTATTCGAGTTGGGTTGCCTTTATTCAGGTCAGATACTTTCATACACGAAGATATTGGGTCAACTTCAAGATGCTGGTAATACAACAACATTGGCCAACTATCTAAAACTGTTATCCGATTGTGGATTATTAGGCGGATTAGATAAGTACGCCGGAGATATAATCCGCAAACGTGGATCAAGTCCCAAATTCCAAGTATATAACAATGCATTAATTACAGCACAAAGCGATGATACCTACGAAAAAGCAATTGTTGATCCAAAGCTATGGGGGCGATTAGTTGAATCTTCAATTGGAGCTCATTTGATAAATCATGCTATTTCCGAAAGATACAACCTCTATTATTGGCGAGATGGAAATTACGAAGTTGATTTTGTCTTAGAAAAAGGTGATAAGGTAATCGGACTTGAAGTAAAAAGTGGAATGAAAGCAGAAAATGCGGGAATGGGAATTTTTACAGAGCGATTTCATCCGGAAAAGGTTCTGCTCGTTGGAACAGGTGGAATTCCTTACAATGAGTTTCTGAAGATTAATCCGAGAGAGTTATTTTGAAATGCTTGCTGTTTTAATTCAGTTTTGAGCTAATTCACCACAGATTAACACGGATTTTCACAGATTATTAACTAAAAGTTCTGTCCTCTTTGGTTTTGTAGTGGAATAATTTAATCTGTGAAAATCTGCGTAATCTGTGGTGAAAAGTCCTCCTTTCCGAACCATTTTAAAGGAAATGGAAATGGGTACGCGGAAAAAACGGAATGAGCGGATGAACGCGGAAGTGTTTTCAGCGTATCTATCTTCTTTTGAGTTAAAAAATTTAGACCGCTTCATCAGAATCAATAGTAGCCTCTATTCCAAACAGCTGTTAGCAAAGCCTCAAATTCTTCCCTCAAAAAACAAGGAATGAAACAAAACTTATCATAGTAATAGAACAGCCTTAGCATTAGCTCCAAAGAACCGCCACGCCCATTCTCAACGTAGGTAAGAAACCTACGTGTTATAAAAGTGTTTGCAACAACTGTGTGTTGTGTTAATCCATTTGCTTTACGAATTTTCCACAATACAATACCAATGCGCGATCCAACCATACTTTTTCTTTCTTCAAATGTTTTTGCAAAAAAATCTATATCATCTATAAAAGGGGTATTCATTGATTGATTATTTTAAATCGTTTCAGACGCACGCCGTGCGTCTCTACAAAGGAATAAAACCGTTTCCTAATAAAATGAGAAAAAATATTCCCATTCCATTACAAATTGATTTTATTCTTTTGTATTCAAAAGGATTTAAACATTACAAACAAAAGATTAAAAGATGAGAAAGAGAACAATAGGAGATCATAACAAACGCCTCCGGTATCACATTATGAGAGAGAAAGGCTATTCCGAAACCACTGCCTTATGGATGATTGAGCGACTGAAACAATTGGTAGATCACCTGCAATATGGACATGCCGTAATTGCCTATCGCAAACAAAATGGAGAATTCAGGTTGACCACCGGCACACTCATTTACTATCCGAATGCTTTTAAATGCAATTATCACTTTAAACGCATACAAACAACCGTGGTTTATTGGGATGTAGCCGAACAGGGATGGCGCACTTTTCAGGTAGAGAATTTTATGGAATGGAGGCCTGTAGTATGAGTTGGAAATATATTATGATTCATTGCACAGCTACCCCCGAAGGCAAAGATTATACTGTGAAAGAGATAGACAGGTGGCACCGCGAAAAGGGATTCAATGGTATAGGTTATCATTATGTTATTCATTTAAATGGTTGCATCGAAGAAGGAAGACCCATCACGCGGGCAGGCGCCCATTGCTATGGGTGGAACAGCAGCGCCATTGGCATAGCCTACATTGGCGGCACAGATGCCGATGGCACCCCGAAAGACACCCGAACAGAAGCACAGAAAAAAGCCATCAGGCAACTGGTGGAACGATTCAAAGAGCTCATCCCCATTAAACGCGTATTAGGGCATAACGAGGTAAGCAACAAAGCTTGCCCCTGTTTTGATGTCGGAAAGGAGTTTGCATGATAAACGATCAGTATTTTCCACACGACGCTACCGCTGCCAATAACCTGAAGCTGATGGCGCTTATACAAGAAGAAGGTGCCAAAGGCTATGGGGTATACTGGTTTCTTATTGAGTTTCTCCGTCAGCAAAACGGCTACAGAGGTCAGCTCAAGATGCTGGATATGCTGGCCCGGCGAATAAAGACAACACGCGTGGTGGTAGAACGTATTATTACGCATTACGCGCTCTTTGCCGTAGAAGACGATTGTTTTTTCTCGCCCGGCCTGAACGAAAGAATGCGCCCCCTCGACGATAAGCGAGCTGCCAAGAGCGATCAATGTCGGCGGGCAGCCGAAACTAAGTGGATGAAAATCAGGCAGCAACCGCCTGCGTGCGCAGTGCAAGAAGAGGAAAGGAAAGAAGAGGAGAGAAAGATAGATGATGAAGGAGGGCATTCTTCTATTAAAGCTCCTCCGGAATACGCATTCAATAAAAAAACGCATAACCTGGAAGGGCTATTGCAGCAGTTAGCCCGCCTAAAAATTAACGACTCGCAAGAAGTAAATGCTATATTAAAACTATCCGACTATGGAAAGTTAGGAAATACTATCTGGCAACTGCTCTACCATACACAATGGGGAAAAATAAAAACGCCGGGAAAGTTTCTGATAGCCGGGTTAAAATCATAAATAATATCATTTTGACACACTTCAGTTGTTTCATTATGCATCTGGATTAAAGAAACCCAGAGAAGCCCAAAGAAAAAAAATAGAGGAAGCCTTTCATAAATTAGGCAAAGAGTTATTGGCTGTGGAATTATGATGTTTAACTTGACACTGAACGTTTGTTCAACAGCTTGCCCCGGTTGAAAGATCGGGGCTTTTCTGTACTCCTTTCAACGAAACAACGAAGCTTACCTCCCTATCACTACACGTGTGAAAGAAAAAACGGGTAAGAAACCACCCTCACCCGTATATCATTCAACCACCAATAAAACAGAGTTTATTCAGTAGCAACACAAAGATAATGCTTTATTTTTGCATATAAAGAAAAAACGGTTAGTTCAGTTGCCTAAATCTAACCGCTTTTATAAATTCTTGATAAAACCGAACAATAACCGAACATTTTCCATCTAAGTTATTGATAATCAGTATATCATTGTCGGGATGACAGGATTTGAACCTGCGACCACTCGCCCCCCAGACGAGCACTCTACCGGGCTGAGCTACATCCCGAAATGCGGATGCAAAGATAGGGGTTAGTTTGAAAAAGACAAAGTATTTTAGCAATTTTTCTACAAGAAACTTATAATCCCATGCACTCACGGTAAAAATCGAGCATTTCAAAGATATTATCTTTATTGGCAGTTTGGTTTATAACGATCTTACCAATATCTTCTAATAAAGTGAAGTTAATAGTATCTCCTACATTCTTTTTATCATGCTGCATGAAATCATATAAAGTATCATATTTATCACAGTCAATGTAAAACGTACCATAGTTCTCTTTAACAAATGAAACAGTCTTCCGTAACTTCTCTTTTGGAAAACCTACATTCATAGTAGATAGATACAATTCACAAACAATGCCCCAAGCTACTGCATAACCATGAAGAACCGGACGTTTTTCGGCTAATGCCAAACTTTCAAAAGCATGTCCTACTGTATGCCCTAAATTTAAGGCTTTTCGAATTCCATGTTCTAAAGGATCTTGCAGAACTATATCTTCCTTGATATGTACCGAATGTCCAACTAATGATTTCAAATAGCTATAATCAATTTGTTCTGTATTGAAAGCGAGCAGTTCATTCCAATGTTCATCTGTACTAATCAATCCGTGTTTAAGCATTTCTGCATAACCAGAAAAGAAGTTGTAAGAATCAAGCGTACGAAGAAAATTAGTATCGATCAATACTGAATCGGCAGGTGCAAAAACACCGACTTCATTTTTCAAACCATTAAAGTTGATACCGGTTTTCCCACCTACAGAGGCATCCACCATAGCAAGAAGAGTGGTAGGAATATTAATATAATTCAGCCCTCTTTTGAAAGTAGCAGCAGCAAATCCTCCTAAATCCGTTACCATTCCACCCCCTAAATTAATTAAGAGAGAATGACGGGTAGCTCCTTTATCGCTCAAAACCTGCCAGACATGAGCTAAAGTATCAAGCGTTTTAGATATGTCATCGGCTTCAATACAGATTTCAATGGCTGTATGCAATTCCGGAATACCAATCAATTGCGGCATACAAAGTAGATGAGTATGCTTATCAGTTAGAATAAATATCTTATCGTGAGCACAACGACCAATTGCTCGTTTTACACTACTCTCTAAATTCTCACTTAGTATTACTTCTTGCTTATTCATAATTATTGGGTTTCTATGATGCAAAGATAGAACTTAGAAAACAAAAGAGTATATTTGCAACATAAAATATAGACTTATATGAAAGCTTTACTACCCATATTCTGCCGTCCAATGGGATATATCATCCTTCTTCTTGCAGTTTTTCTACCATTCATCCTTGCCATGTTTGGCAAGGTAACCGATCACAATCTTTTATTTTATAAAGAATGTTCTAAACTACTAATGATGGCCGGTGCCTTGATGATTCTTTTAGCACTTACCAAAAACGAAAATCTTGAAACGGAAAAAATCAGGATTAAAGCCATGCGCAATGCTGTATTCCTAACTCTCATATTTATTTTTGGAGGAATGCTTTACCATATTGCGCAGAAAGACATTACTTATGTAGATTCAACTTCATTTCTTATCTTCCTAATAATGAACATTTTAACATTAGAGTATGGTTTTAAAAAAGCAACCATGGACAAAATGTTCAAAAAATAATGTAATACGGATTAAACCTTTCGGATATCTTCAAGTCAAAGGATCAATCGTTATTACTCATTCATAGCTCATAAATATGAAAAAAATCTCTCTTTTAACGGTACTATTACTTAGTACCTGTATGACTTTTGCACAAAATGATAATAAAACAATCACAGTTACAGGAACAGTAGTTGAAGCTGAGACATCAGAGCCGGCCGTACAAGCTACCGTACAACTACTTTCGCTGCCCGACAGCACATATACTGCCGGTATAGCTACAGTAGCAGGAGGTAATTTTAACCTTTCCAATGTAAAACCTGGTAATTATGCATTAAAAATAAGCTATATTGGTTTTCAACCCTCTATTACATCTCTGAAACTCAATGCTACGAACCCTAACGTTAATATAGGTACAATAGTTATCAAGCCAGATGCAGTAATGCTGAAAGAAACTCAGATTGTAGCAGAAGCACCTCCCGTACAAGTAAAAGAAGATACGCTTATATATGCAGCCACTGCTTACAGAACCCCCGAAGGGGCTATGTTGGAAGAACTAATAAAAAAACTCCCCGGTGCAGAGGTTTCCGATGAAGGAAAAATAACCATCAACGGAAAAGAAATAAAAAAGATTATGGTGGATGGGAAAGAGTTCTTCTCCGATGATCCGAAAGTAGCCATGAAAAACCTACCTGTTAATATGGTAGAGAATGTGAAGTCTTATGAAAGAAAAAGCGACATGGCCCGAATCACCGGTATAGACGACGGTGACGAAGAATCCATTCTCGACCTTACTGTTAAAAAAGGCATGAAGCAAGGTTGGATAGGAAACCTGATTGCAGGAATGGGTAACAAAGAACGCTATGAAGCCGGTGGTATGGTGAGTCGTTTCCAAGACGATGCAAGTTTAAGCATTATAGGATCTCTCAATAACACAAATAATCAAGGTTTTTCTGAGTTTGGAGATGCAGGGCAAGGGATGAGCGATCGAAATGCCGGCACAGGAGTGACTGCTTCGAAAATGTTAGGAGTAAACTATGCTAAGAACACCGAAAAATGGCAAATAGGAGGAAACGTGAAATATGGTTTCTCTGATAATGATGCCTATACCAAACGTTCTTCTGAAGAGTTTACTGACAGAGGATCAAGATTCACCAACAACATCAATACCGCCAACCGAAAAAGACACGATGCACGTGCCGACTTTCGGATAGAATGGCGACCGGATAGCATGACTACGGTTATTTTTCGCCCAGGTGCTTCTTATTCTCACACCAATTCAAGCAGTGCTACTTGGTCGGATGTGTGGGAAGGAGATACCTTACAGAGAGTATCTAATCGATGGTCTTCCAGCAAAAGCAATAATTACACATTGAATGGTAGATTAGAGTTCTACCGAAAATTAAACAACAAAGGGCGTAATTTCTCGTTAAGGGGAAGTTTTGGTTATAGCGATGGAGGCACAGATAGAGACTCTTACACCACCAATGTATACTCTAACGACACAATACCCAACGATACCTTAGACTTATATACCGACATTGCCAGAGACAGCAGAAACTGGAGTATAGGAGCTTCTTATACAGAACCAATATTCAAGAACCACTTCTTGCAGATGCGTTATGAATTTGCACACCGGAAGCAACTTTCAGAATCACTGGTGTACGACAACCTTACCGGTAATATACTCTATGTTGATTCATTAAGTTCGCGTGTTGAGAATTTCTACGATACACATTCGATAGAAGCCTCCATTCGGGGTATTTATCCTAAACTGATGTATAGCGCCGGTATTACACTGACCCCTCAATCTTCTTTAAGTGAAACAACTATAGGCCCTAACTCAAGCAAACAATTACCCAAGCAGAATGTAACCAACTTTGCTCCTCAGGTAATGTTACGTTATCGGTTTGACAAACAACATATACTGATGCTTCGCTACAGGGGTAGAAGCAGCGAACCCAATATTGAAGATTTGCAAGAGGTTATAGACTTATCGGATAAATCAAACATCAGATATGGTAACCCTAACCTGAAACCCACATTTACACATAACATGATGCTACGTTACAACCGGTATATACCGACATCTATGAGTAGCTACACAGCCAACCTTTCTTATAGCAATACCCAGAATGCAGTAACCAACCAAATTACGTATATTGAAGGGGGAACCATCTCTAAGAAAGTAAATGTAAATGGTAACTGGAATGCTCGTGGTTCTTTTACCTTTAATACCCCACTGAGAAACAGGAGATTTACAATTTCTACTACCACTAATGCTACACTGTCTGATGCGGTGAGTTATACGCGCACAAGACAAAAACCAGGAGAAGAAGTACCGGCGGAGCTAAGCACCACCCACAACCTCATACTTGGAGAACGACTTACAGGTAGCTACCGTACCGATAACTTTGATGTATCACTCAAAGGATCTGTAAGTTACAACCATACAACCAACAATAAACAAGCCAATAGCAACAGGGAAACATTCGACTACATTGTAGGAGGAAGTACAAACATCAACCTTCCCTGGCAGTTGTATCTCTTTACCGATTTAAACTACCGAATTAAAGATGGATACAATGGAGATTTTAAGAAAAACGAAGCTATTTGGAATGCACAACTTTCAAAGAACTTCCTCAAAAATAACAGAGGTACCATCCGTATTAAGATTTACGACATTCTTCAGGAGCAAACTAACCTGAGCCGAAGCATTTCTGCCAATATGATCAGCGATACCGAAACCAACACTTTAGGCAGCTACTTCATGGTTCACTTCGTATATAAGTTGAACACATTGGGCGGCAAAAGCGTTAACCGTAGAGCCAACTTTGGAGGTGGTGGACGTCCGGAAGGAATGCCCCCAAGAGGTGAACGCCCAAGTGGCGGATACGGCGGTGGCAACTTCGGTGGCGGTGGCGGACGCTTCTAGTTTTCCTACCATTCCATTGGCTTATATGCTATATTTTGTTTACATTTGAATGTTATAAGCCAATGGAATATGGAATGGAATATTCTCGCTAACCAAATTACCGGAATAGTTTTCAATATCATTTATACCGGTATTATTATAGGAACTATCATCGTGATTTTACTGGATAACCGAAATCCGGTAAAAACAATTGCATGGATCCTTATACTAATATTCCTACCTTTAGTTGGCTTGGTTTTCTATTTCTTTTTTGGACAAACCAGCAGGCGCGAACGCATCATTGAAAGAAAAAGTTATGACCGCCTGCTACAGAAACCAATGGCAGAATATCAAGCACAAGAGCCTCTCAATATTCCGGAAGAGCACAACCGCCTCATGCACTTATTCTGGGGTATCAATCAATCTTTCCCTTTCGACTGTAATCAGATAGAAACATACACCGACGGTTATAGCAAACTACATTCTCTTATTCGCGAACTCTCGAAAGCTCAAAATCATATTCATCTGCAATATTATATTTTTGAAGATGATCCTGTTGGTAGGCTTATACGTGATGTATTAATAGATAAGGCTAAACAAGGTGTGGAAGTACGCGTTATCATTGATGATGTAGGATGTTGGCATGTACCTAATAACTTCTATGAAGAAATGCGCGATGGAGGAATAGAAGTACGTAGCTTCCTCAAAGTCCGCTTCCCTCTTTTTACCAGTAAGGTCAACTATCGTAATCATCGCAAACTTGTAGTGATCGATGGCTGTGTAGGATTTGTTGGGGGTATGAATCTTGCCTGGCGCTACGTAAAAGGATACTCCTGGGGGATATGGAGAGATACTCATATTATGATTAAAGGAAAGGCTGTACATGGCCTACAAACCAGTTTTTTATTGGACTGGTATTTTGTAGACCGTACCTTAATCACCGCTTCGCGATACTTTCCACGTATTGATTCCTGTAGCGGAAATGCATTGACCCAAATTGTAACCAGCGACCCGATTGGAGAATGGAAAGAAATTATGCAAGGGATAACAATGGCACTTAACAGTTCCCAAAAATATTTCTATATACAAACACCTTATTTCTTGCCCACCGAAACCATATTAGCAGCACTCCAGACAGCTGCATTGGCAAGCGTAGATGTTCGGCTAATGATACCGGAACGTGCCGATAACCAATTTACCCATTGGGCCAGTCGTTCTTATCTAAAGGATCTATTGAAAGCCGGAGTCAAAGTATATATCTACCAAAAAGGATTTCTCCATTCTAAGATGATGGTTTCTGATGATTCACTATCAAGTGTTGGCTCTACTAACATTGACTTCCGAAGCTTTGAACACAATTTTGAAGTCAATGCTTTTATATACGACCAAGAAACTGCCCTCTACATGAAGGATATATTTATTCGGGATCAGAAAGATTGCAAACAAATATATTTAAAGAATTGGGTTAAAAGACCCATTCACCAAAGAATGATCGAGTCTGTTATGAGGCTATTGGCTCCCCTACTCTAAGAAACCGTTTTGAATTTTATAAAATAACCTATCAACGAAAGAAAGAGAAGTTTACACTACCATACACTCTTTTTTCTATAAAGTGAGGATGATCATCGAAGTTATCCTTCTTTCCATGTTCAAGCACTAATATCCCATCTTCTTTAAGCAAATTGTGATTAAAGATCAAGTCCGGAATTGTTTCTAATCCCTTAAGTTCATAAGGAGGATCAGCAAATATTAAATCAAACTGCTCGCGAGTATTGCTCACGAATTTAAAAACGTCACCACGAATCGGAAAGCACTTATCTGTTTTGAGTTCTTTGAGAATCTTAGTTATAAAAGCAAAGTGTGCCGGCTCTTTTTCTATACTAATCACCTTTTCACAGCCACGAGACACAAGTTCTACACTAATGCTGCCTGTACCTGCAAAAAGGTCGAGGGCTGTTATATCTTCAAAATCAAGATAATTGCTACTCAATACGTTAAATAGATTTTCTTTGGCAAAATCTGTAGTGGGACGCGCCTTAAATGTACGGGGCACTTCGAAACGTCTCCTTTTATAAATACCACTGATTATTCGCATGTTGTTTAATCGTTAGATAGTAAGATTTGCATATCAAACGGTACCTTTTCTATATTAAAAGCTGCTGATTGGGCTAAATCTGCACTTGGGTTAATTACAAAAACTTGTTGCACGAAGCGTTGGAGTCCTTTTATCAGTTGCTCCTTATCCGGTAGTTCACCTGTTAGATTTAATTCATCACGCAATTGATCCATATTAAGTTGCTTCCATACATACAACAAATAATAAATACGATCTTCCGTTTGTTTGCAAGTAAAGGAGTTTACCAACAACAACTGTCCGCGCTCAAAGCAATACACATCTATAAAGTTTTGATGTACATATACATACATTTTCTTTGTATTGCCCGAACGGCTTTTCATAGAGAAGTATTCAATCAATGAACTTGATTGCGAATAGAACTTTGTATCCGGATAGTGTTCGCCGATAGAAGTATACACACTCTTATCGAAAGCAAATAGAATAACCGTACCGTATTTCCTCAGTATATTATATAATACTTTTTCATTATCCCATACCGGATGATTATAATAAAAAAGCGTTTCGGCCATTTCATCATCAAACAGTTCAAGAGGTATAAGCGTAAAGCGTTTGCTTACTACAATAACATTAACTCGTTTGTAGGCACGAGATAAAAAATCCAGTTCTTTAAATGCTTGCTTAAGATTGGCAGCCAGAGATAGTGCCTGATCTACTTTGTAGTCAAAATAGTGTATCGAATTATCAGAGATCGGATTATAGATAGAAAAAGAAAATCCATCCGCACTCAGGCGGATGGATAGTGTTTCTAAAGTTGCTCTTTCGGGCATTCTTTGGTTTTATTTTATTATTCCCAGTTTCCTGAGTTGTTATTTGGATGAGTTAAAGAACCAATCATCAAACCAGGATATTTCTCCAATTTTGTTTGAAGATCGATAAGATTAATAATTTCTTGTTTGTCAAGTCCATCCAAATAAACAGAATAAGGAGTTTTCACCTCTAACAAAATAAGGGGAGCACCAGACTCAGCTGTATCATGTTTATATTCCATCTCAAATTCTTTTCCGTTTCCGAAAGGCACGTATCTGATAGAATCAACATTAAATCCTTTTCCGTAAAGTGTATCAAGA
This sequence comes from Bacteroides sp. 224, assembly GCF_010500995.1. GTDB lineage: Bacteria > Bacteroidota > Bacteroidia > Bacteroidales > Bacteroidaceae > Bacteroides. The sequence continues at coordinate 30,095 of NZ_QVMK01000034.1, forward strand.
ACAGATACCCATATAGTGTCACGCTTGAAATTTTCAAGACCGGCTTTCTGCACTTCATCCCATTTTCCGGTTTGTTTTGCCTTATTGATAATGGCCATCGCTTTTCTTTCAGTCAAACCATCTTCCAACTGTCTATCTGTTAAAACACCTTCTTTAGCCACATACGGAATTTGGCCGGTTTTAACAAAGTCAATTAATGTATCGAAGCTTTTTGTATACGTAAGCTTTTGTACGCGATATTCCTGCTGAGCTTTACGAATATCAATCAAACGCGCAATTACCTTGGCGTCTCTAACTTTTTTGTCTTTCTCAAAGTTAATAGGGCCCATGATACTTGCATAGCAAACATATACTAATGCACAAATACATAGACCTAATAATACATTAACAACTGTTTTCATGATAAATATATTTTTTTTAGTTTATATTCGTAGCCGCAAAAATAAAATAAATAAATCTAATTAACGAGCGTTCACAAGACTTTTTTCCATAACAGAAATGATTAATAACTATTTAGAACGTCAAATTAAGGAATATTTCCCTTATGAACTGACCGCAGAACAAGGAAAAGCGTTAAATAACCTTTCCTCTTTTCTGGTTTCAACGTCTAATGAGGCGCTGTTTATATTACGAGGATATGCCGGAACCGGAAAAACCTCGCTGATAGGTGCTTTGGTTAAAGCAATGGATAAACTCCAGCAGAAAGTGATACTCATGGCACCCACCGGACGGGCCGCCAAAGTATTTGCCGGCTATTCGGGACACCCGGCCTTCACCATTCATAAAAAAATATACAGGCAACAATCTTTTTCGAATGATACCAACAACTTCTCAATCAATGATAATTTGAACAAGCACACTCTTTTCATTGTTGATGAAGCCTCTATGATTTCTAACGATGGCCTCTCAGGAAGTGCATTCGGTACGGGTCGATTACTTGACGACTTGATACAGTTTGTTTATTCAAGCCCGGGATGTCGTTTATTATTAATGGGAGACACAGCGCAGCTACCGCCTATAGGCAATTCCGAAAGCCCGGCTCTATCTACAGGAGTCATCAAAGGCTATGGATTGGATGTCACGGAGATCAATCTTACAGAAGTAGTAAGGCAGGGATACAACTCTGGGATTCTTTGGAATGCAACCTTACTCCGAAAACTGATTGCAGAAGAAGATTGCTTTGCGCTTCCACCCATCAAAGTCAGTGGCTTCGCAGACATTAAACGCCTCAATGGAGATGAACTCATTGATACGCTAAATGCATGCTACGAGCGCGACGGCATGGAAGAAACAACCGTTATATGTCGTTCCAATAAACGTGCCAACATTTACAATAAGGGAATAAGAAACACGATTCTGTATCGGGAAGATGAATTGAATACCGGAGACATTCTGATGATTGTAAAAAACAACTACTATTGGACTGCACAGAATAAGGAGATTGATTTTATAGCCAACGGAGATATTGCCGTCGTACGCAGAATACGTCGCGGAAAGGAGCTATACGATTTCCGTTTCTTAGATGTGGTACTTTCTTTCCCCGACTACGACGACTTGGAAATAGAAGTTAAAATTCTATTAGACACGCTCCACACCGACACCCCTGCCCTCCCCAAAGCCGATAATGACAAATTATTCTATGCTGTATTCGAAGACTATGCCGATATTGGTAACAAACGGGAGCGCATGGCAAAGCTTAAATCTGATCCTTTTTATAATGCCTTGCAAGTGAAATATGCTTATGCTATCACCTGCCACAAAGCACAAGGCGGACAATGGAAAAATGTATTTCTGGATCAAGGATATGTATCGGAAGAGTATTTAACGCCGGATTATTTTCGATGGCTGTACACAGCTTTTACACGAGCTACAGATAATTTGTATTTGGTAAATTATCCGAAGGATCAAACAGAGTAACAGTATTTAAAACAGATACGCGGAAGAAGAGGGATACGTATACAAAAAAAGAGGTGAACAGCCACAAAGTCACAAAGAAAGAATATAAATTCTGTGTCTTTGTGACTCTGTGTTCATTCTATTCATAGAGGAAATATAGCATAATCTGCTCTCTTTTCCAAGTAAACAGATTCATTTTTAAAATCCTGCCAGTTCAAGTACTTTCGATACAGCAGATGTTAAACCTTCGATGTTTTTACCCCCTGCCGTAGCAAAATGAGGTTGTCCTCCACCGCCGCCTTGAATCAGCTTGGCAGCTTCGCGCACCAATTGTCCGGCATTCATTCCACCGGCAACCAAATTATCGCTAAGCATAATGGTTAACAATGGCTTACGTCCATCTGTACTTCCTGCTACAAAGAAAAGATTTTCCGTTATTTCTCCACGCAACTGGAAAGCTATATTCTTCACAGAATCAGCAGGCATTGGTCCTACATATTTAACGACTTTCACTCCATTTACTTCTCGGATACTTTTAATCAGTCTTTCTTTGATGGAAGCTTCTTTTTCTTTCATGTAGTCTTCCACTTGTTTCTTCAAGCCGGCATTTTCATCCAAGTACCTACGAACAGCTACCGACAGGTCGGGAGCGTTATTAAATAAAGACCGGATTTCTGCAATGCTATCCTGAATAGTATCAAGCAATTCTTCAACCCTCTCTCCTGTAACAGCTTCAATACGACGCACACCTGCAGCTATAGAGCTTTCGGAAATGATCTTCATGATACCAATGTTACCTGTAGATGGCACGTGGATACCTCCACAGAACTCTATAGATGAGCCAAATTTAACAACACGTACTTCATCGCCATACTTCTCTCCAAAAAGAGCAATAGCACCTAAATCCTTCGCTTCGCTGATTGGAATACTCCGGAACTCGGTCTGCATTATATTCTCGCGGATACGCTTGTTTACCAAGTGCTCTACCTTACGTATTTCTTCATCGGTTACTTTTTGGAAATGAGAAAAGTCAAAACGAAGAGCATCCGGTGTAACTAAAGACCCTTTCTGTTCTACATGCGTACCTAAAACTTCGCGCAATGCCTCGTCCAACAAGTGGGTTGCAGTATGGTTAGCCGCACTTGCAGCGCGTTTCTTTAAATTCACACAAGCCTTCATAGGAGCTTCGGGCTGCTTAGGTAGTGTTTTGGTGATGTGTACAGAAAGATTATTCTCTTTCTTGGTGTCTATCACTTCAATGGTTTCGAATTCGTTAGACAGCGTACCTACATCTCCTACCTGTCCTCCACTCTCTGCATAGAACGGAGTATAATCAAGTACAATTTGATATAATGTCTGATTCTTCTGCTTAATTTGACGATAACGAAGAATAGAAGCATCGTATTCGGTATAATCATAACCCACAAATACGGAATTACCTTCCTTTAAAGTAACCCAATCTCCTGTTTCTATGGCAGCCGCATTACGTGCACGTTCTTTTTGCTTCTGCATTTCGGCATTAAACTCTTCTATATCCACCGTCATTTTATTCTCACGGAGAATAAGTTCTGTCAGGTCTAAAGGAAACCCGAATGTATCGTAAAGCGTAAAGGCATCTTTACCATTTACAACTGTTGTGCCTTTGGCTTTCGCATCTTCCATGGTTTTATCCAACATGCGAATACCAGTTTCGAGCGTATGCAAGAAAGTTTCCTCTTCTTCTTTAATCACTTTCTCTATCAACACTCTCTGAGCAACCAATTCCGGATAAGCTTCTCCCATATTGTCGATAAGAACCGGAATCAACTTATACATAAACGCACTCTTTTGTCCCAGGAAGGTATATCCATAACGAACAGCACGGCGAAGAATACGACGAATTACATAACCGGCTTTGGCATTCGAAGGCAATTGTCCGTCGGTAATCGAGAAAGCAATGGTACGAATATGGTCGGCTATCACACGCATGGCAATATCCTTTTGTTCGTCTTTGCCATATTCGTTATGAGTGATTTTAGCTATTTCTTTAATGATGGGTTGGAATACATCCGTATCATAATTAGATATTTTCCCTTGCATTGCCATACAAAGACGCTCAAATCCCATACCTGTATCAATCACCTTGGCCGGAAGCCCTTCGAGTGATCCATCAGCCTTACGGTTATATTGCATAAATACAAGGTTCCAGATTTCAATTACTTGCGGATGGCTTTGGTTTACTAAAGTAAGCCCATCTACCTCGGCACGTTCAGCCTCGCTACGCAAGTCAATATGTATTTCGGAGCAAGGACCACAAGGACCGGTATCGCCCATCTCCCAGAAATTATCATGTTTATTTCCGTTAATAATGCGACCGGCAGGCAGAAACTGTTCCCAAATGGAGGCAGCTTCATTGTCGCGTTCCAAACCATCTTCAGGACTACCCTCAAAAACGGTGGCATATAAGCGCTCGGGATTAAGCTTTAATACTGTTACCAGATATTCCCACGCCCATTCAATGGCTTCTTTCTTAAAATAATCTCCAAACGACCAGTTACCAAGCATCTCAAACATGGTATGATGGTATGTATCGTGACCTACCTCTTCTAAGTCATTATGCTTTCCGCTTACTCTTAAGCATTTCTGCGAGTCCGCAACCTTTTTATACTTAGCCGGTTGATTACCCAGAATAATGTCTTTAAACTGATTCATTCCCGCATTGGTAAACATCAGTGTAGGGTCATCTTTAACAACCATAGGAGCCGATGGTACTATCTTATGGCCTTTCGACTCGAAGAAACTCTTAAATGAGTCTCTGATTTCTTTAGCAGTCATATTTGAGTTTTAAGTTTATTGTTTTTAGGGTTTTAAGTTTATAGTTTTGAGTTTTAAGTTTATAGTTTTTAGGGTTAAGTAATCAAAGAGTTAAAGGGCTGCTTCAAGCAAGAACTTATGTTAATCTTCATTATTAGTAATTCGAAAACAGTTCGCAAACAACCTAAAAACTTAAAAACTATAAACTTAAAAACTTAAATGGTGCAAAGATAGCTCGTTTTTATTATTTTTGTCGCATTATCGGCGAAATATTAACCCAACTATGCGTAAAGTATACTATATCTATAACCCTCAAACTCAAACGTACGACCGTATTTATCCTACCATTCGTCAACGATGGCTAAGCATACTCCGTCGCCTTTTCATTGGTATGGGTTTTGGGGCCGGAGCTTTTATTATTCTTCTGATTATATTCGGCTCGCCTTCGGAGAAAGAACTTCGCATAGAAAACAGCCGCTTGGAAGCACAATACAATGTACTTTCGCGACGTCTGGATGAAGCCATAGGCGTATTGCAGGACATACAACAAAGAGATGATAACCTCTACCGGGTGTTATTTGGAGCAGACCCCGTGCCATCAGACATACGAAAAGCCGGCTATGGTGGTACCAACCGCTACAAGCACCTGATGAATATGCCTAATGCAAAGGTTGTTATCGACAACACTCAAAAGCTCGACCTACTGTCTAAACAGCTTTATATACAATCCAGATCTTTCGATGATGTATTGGATATGTGCAAGAGCAGAGAGGAAATGCTACAATGTATGCCGGCCATCCAACCGGTATCCAACAAGGATCTTCGTAAAACAGCTTCCGGATACGGTATGCGTATAGACCCGATTTACAACACACGTAAATTTCACGCAGGAATGGATTTCTCGGCTCCTTCCGGAACAGATATATATGCCACCGGAAACGGCGTAGTAGTGAAAGTAGGATGGCAAAGTGGATATGGTAACACCATAGAGATTGATCATGGCTTTGGCTATCGTACATTATATGCCCATTTGCAGGATTTTCGCACCACAGTGGGCAAGAAAGTTATGCGTGGCGAAGTTATTGGTGGCGTAGGAAATACGGGGAAAAGCACTGGTCCACATCTCCATTATGAGGTTCATGTAAAAGGACAACATGTAAACCCCATCAACTATTACTTTATGGATTTAAGTGCAGAAGATTACGACCGCATGATACAGATTGCAGCCAACCACGGTAAGGTATTTGACTAAAACTTTGTGAAGATGCCACTGAAAGATAAGAAAGATTTTAAGCTATATTACTCTATTGGCGAAGTAGCACAAATGTTTAACGTCAACGAGTCTTTACTTCGTTTTTGGGAAAAAGAGTTTCCACAGATCGCTCCTCATAAAACAGTACGTGGCACAAGACAGTATCGTAAAGAAGACATAGAGACCATAAAACTCGTTTATCATTTAGTGAAGGAGAAAGGTATGACACTACCCGGAGCCCGACAGAAGCTCTCCGATAACAAAGAGAATACCACCCGAAACTTTGAGATCATCAGTAGATTGAGAGATATAAAAGAGGAACTGTTATCCATAAAAAAAGAGTTAGATGGGTTTCCTAACTCTCAATCGGATAATAGACAAGAGAATCACAGTTAAAACAGAAAGACATGACAAAGAAAGAATCTTTAAAACTATTCGAAGATAAGAAAATCCGTACCATTTGGGATGACGAACAAGAAAAATGGTATTTTTCTATTGTAGATGTAATAGCTGTATTAACTGATAGTGTGGATCCTCAAGCCTATTGGCGCAAACTAAAACAACGTCTAAAAGAAGAAGGAAATGAAACCGTGACGAATTGTCACGCTTTGAAGATGCAAGCAGCTGATGGTAAAATGAGAATGACGGATGTAGCGGATACAGAACAATTATTCCGACTTATTCAATCCATACCATCACCCAAAGCAGAACCTTTCAAACAGTGGATGGCAAAAGTTGCCAGCGACAGGGTAGATCAATTACAAGACCCGGAATTATCCATTGATCAAGCAATTATGGACTATAAGCGGCTTGGTTACTCCGACAACTGGATAAATCAACGTATCAAAAGCATCGAAGTACGTAAAGAGCTTACCGATGAATGGCAACGTAGTGGAGTTGATGGTGTACAATACGCTTCACTTACTGACATTATCACCAAAGAATGGAGCGGACGCACCACAAAGGAATACAAAAAACTGAAAGGGCTGAAAAAAGAAAATCTTCGAGACAATATGACTAACATTGAGCTTGCTTTGAATACGCTTGCAGAAGCTTCTACTACGGAGATATCAAAACAAAGAAATCCAAAGGGTTTTAATCAAAATGCAGCAACGGCAAAAAGTGGTGGTAGCGTAGCAAAAGTAGCAAGACAACAACTTGAATCACAACTCGGGCGTTCTGTTATTTCTTCTGAGAAAGCGAAAGATTACTTATTACCTGATAATGAAATGGGCAAAGACGAATAATTGCCCATCCCCCTCCATCTCGAAGTTACCATCCTCTACTCCTGAACACGAGTAACCATTTTTATATCAGACACTTTCTTCAGATTATCGATAATCTGTTTCACATCATCCACATCATGAACAAAAAGCTGGAATTTACCTTCAAAAATGCCTTCTTCACATACGATATTTACATTCTTGATATTTACCCCCAATTGGCGAGATATCACCTGAGTTACTTCATTCAGCAAGCCAACACGATCAATTCCTTTCAAAACAATGTAAACTAAGAAAGAGAGAGATTTATGTAAATCCCATTCGGTGGCAATAATCCTATTTCCATAGCTGCTTTTCAATTTCACAGCTACAGGGCATTGCCTTTTATGAATAGTTACTTTATTCCTTTCATCCAAATATCCTAATACATCATCGCCCGGTATAGGATTACAACAGGTAGCTATCACATAGTTTTTCTGTATAGCATCTTCTGTTAGTTTGAGAATTTTTTTGGGATTGATAACTTCTTTCGAAGTTTTTTCTTCAATCTCATTTTCTTGTTTTTTGGATTGCTTGCTGTCTTTATTATTGCTACCAAAAGAGAATGTTAAATACTTTTTCCAATTAGAACTCTGTTTTTCTTTCAATACATTCCTATCATTGTCACCCAGGATAATCATCCGACTACCAATAGCTGCCAATAGTTCTTCTTTGGTGTGTATATTATGTAGGTTCAACAATTTATCATAGTTAACTATTTCCGGGCGTATGCCTTCTTCAAGCAAAAACTCATTCAGTACAGTTTCTCCTTTCTTTTGATAATTACGTTGTTCTTTCTTTAAAATCGCAGATATCTTCGAACGCGCCTTAGCAGTAGTGGCAAACGTCAACCACTGTGGTTGTACACGCTGAGATTTGGATGTTAATATTTCTACCTGGTCGCCACTCTCCAACTTATGACTGAGAGGCACCAATTTATGATTCACTTTGGCTCCAATACAATGCCGTCCAATATCTGTATGCAGAGAGAAAGCAAAGTCCAATGCCGTAGCATTTTGAGGCATCGTTTTAATTTCTCCTTTAGGAGTAAACACAAATATTTCCGAAGCAAACAAGTTCAGCTTAATGGTATCCAGAAAATCAATTGCATCAGGCTGAGGGTCGTCCAGAATCTCTTTAATGGTACGCAACCATTTATCAAGTTCGCCTTCATCTTCGCCTCCGCCACCTTCTTTATACTTCCAATGGGCTGCAAATCCTTGCTCGGCTACATCATTCATACGATCACTTCGGATCTGCACTTCAATCCACTGACCGTTATTGCCCATCAATGTTACATGCAACGCCTCATAGCCATTTGCTTTAGGATGACTCACCCAATCTCGTAATCTGTCAGGATGAGGTTTGTATATTTTAGATATTGCTACATAGATATTAAAACACTCGTTCAATTCCTCAGCCGAATTCTTTGGTTCAAAGATAATACGTACGGCGAGCAGATCAAAAATTTCATCGAACGGCACATGCTTAGTTTGCATTTTATTCCAAATGGAATAAATAGATTTGATACGGGCAAGAATATAATACTTAATACCCATCGCATCTAACTGACTACGAATAGGAGCCGTAAATTGCTGAAACACCTCATCACGCTCAGCAGCCGAGGCATGTAGCTTGTTCTCTATTTCTTCATATTCTTCCGGGTGTTCATACTTAAAGCTAAGATTTTCAAGCTCAGTCTTTATTTTATGAAGCCCTAAACGATTAGCTAAAGGAGCGTATATATAAAGCGTCTCACCTGCTATTTTCAATTGCTTATTGGTGGCTAACGACCCTAATGTACGCATATTATGAAGACGATCGGCTATCTTAATCAAGATAACACGTATATCGCTCGACATAGTGAGCAGCAGTTTCTTAAAGTTCTCTGCCTGAGCCGAAGCTTTATCGCCAAATATACCACCGGAAATTTTAGTTAGCCCGTCGACAATCTGTGCTATTTTCGGCCCGAAGATATTTTCAATATCCTCCACTGTATAATCAGTATCCTCAACTACATCATGCAATAAAGCCGAGCATATAGAGGTAGATCCCAAACCAATTTCATTACACACAATCTTTGCCACAGCCAACGGATGCATAATATAAGGTTCACCGGATTGTCGTTTAATTCCTTTATGCGCCTGATTGGCGAAATTAAATGCTTTGGTTATTATTTCAACACGTTTACGATGTTTGGTAGAAAGGTAATCATTCAGTAATTCCTGAAATGTCTGTTCAATCAATTCATCGTCCGATATATTATATAATGCGTTATTATCCATAGTATATTTAGTTAGACCGCCGGGGGCAACTACTTCTTTTTATATATTTTCAGTTGTTTACCGGCAATAATCTTATTGTTCCTCATATTATTCCAACTCATAATATCGTTTACACGTACTCCATATTTAGTGGCAATAGTAGACAACGATTCTCCATTTCTGATTTTATGATAAACCAATTTGCCGGAAGCAGAAGCAGAGCCGGAAGATGTTCTTCTGGAAGAAGAAGCCTGAGACGCTTTCACGTCAACTGTTCTTCGATTCTTAAACAATTCATCTGCCCGATGTGCATAAATGCTATCTTGGTTACTTATAAATGCACATATCTGATTATGCGGCAAACGAAGCGTATAAGGTTTAGAATCCCCCGGAATTATATGATTCTTGTATTGTGGATTCAAACTCGCCAACTGATCTACAGAGATATTACATAAATCGGATATTTGCTCAAAATGCAGTTTACGAGTGATCTGTAATGTATCTGTATCTGCCGGGATATTAGTTTCCATGGGGCAGATATTATGATTGCAATAATAGGTCATTACATAGTTGGCAGCAATAAAGGCCGGTACATATCCACGTGTTTCTCTGGGCAGATACTCATAGATTTCCCAGTAATCGGTTTTACCTCCGGAACGTCGAATGGCTTTATTTACATTACCCGGCCCACAGTTATAAGCTGCAATCACAAGATTCCAGTCTTTATAAATATCATACAAATCTTTCAGATAACGCGCAGCTGCCCAGGTTGACTTAATAGGATCTCTTCTTTCATCTACTAAGCTGTTAGAAGATAAGCCGTAAATCTGCCCTGTCTTTATCATAAACTGCCATAAACCCGAAGCTCCTGCACGAGATACGGCAGACGGATTCAACGCAGACTCAATAATAGGCAAGTATTTTAATTCTATAGGAAGCCCATAAGCATCTAATGCCTCCTCAAAAATAGGCATATAGAAGTTCGAACTGGCAAGCATCAATGAAACCTGATTGCGCAACCGCACATTGTAGGTATCTATAAATTTACGTACCACCTCATTATATGTCATTTCCATAATGGTAGGTATACGCGAAAGGCGATCAATATATACCGAGTCGGGAAACTCCGGGTTCACTTTGGAAGTATTACAATCCTCGTCCGAAACAATGAAAGTACGTACACGCCAGTCGCTTAACAAACTATCCATCGGGAAAGTCATTCCTTCGGGAAGGGGTATATCTTCATTCACATCTTGCCCTTTTACCTGTGTTGTAAACAGGAAACAAAAAACAAGCAGGCAATAGCCAAATAAATTAATAGATTTCATTTACTCTAATCCTCTCTTTTTCTTTCTTCTTAAAATCTAAAACTGCATTGCAGCCCCACTGCATTATTCTTTCGATGCAAATTATCATTGATTACTGTAGGCTCTAAACGCATACTAATATCATCGGATATATCAAAATTAGATAACTCCGCATCCACGTATGCATCTACTATTGATAACAAATATACCCCAATAAAAGCAAAAACACTGATATCACGGTAACGTCTATAATAATCTTTTCGTTTTTTTAATAAAGAAGGGTATCGCCCGGACATATCTCCTTCAACAATTGTTTCGTTAGTTCTTATAAAATCGTAATAGCTCTTTGTCTGCGGATCTCCGTCCATAATATCCATATAAGCTTTTGAGTAATCCCTATACATATTATTATTCCAGTTCAGTGCATAAGCACAGCCTGCGAACCCTCCATATATAATAGGTAGTTTCCAATACTTACGATTATAGATCTGACCTCCTCCGGGGAATATAACAGCCAACCATGTAGCTGTTTGTGGTTTAGGCACCCATACTTTTTTCTCTTTTATCGGTTCCAGAGGAATACTATCCAGTTTTATTTCAGGCGAGACAGAAGCCTCCAACTTTTCAAGACTCTCTTGGTTAACCCGTTCTAAACTATCAGCAATAATCCTCTCCGATTCAACAACCAACGAATCCGGTTGCTGTGCATACACATCAATCCCTGCCACCTGTAAGAAACAGAGAAGCAGGGCTATCCGTAATTGGTATTTTATGCTCTTCTTTATCATTTATTTCTTCAACGAATCAAACATTTCCATGATTCGTTCTAACTCTTCCTCATTACTAAACGGAATACTTATTTTCCCTTTCCCTTTATCGGAACAAGTAAGCTGAACCTTTGTATTGAAAAAGCCCGAAAGTTGTTGTTTCAACACATTAAACTCTTCCGGTAAACGCGCATTCTTGGGGGTCAACTTTTTAGAACCACTCTTAACGGTTTCTCCTTCGCCCAAAGATTTTACAATTTCCTCAACCTTACGAACAGAATAATCATGCTTGCGGATTTCATCAAACACTTTGACTTGCAATTTCGGATCATTCAAGGCAATCAATGCACGGGCATGCCCCATATCAATTTCCTTATTTTGCAAAGCCATTTGAATTTGCGCAGGAAGTTTCAACAATCTCAAATAGTTGGCTATGGTAGTACGCTTCTTCCCTACTCGCTCGCTTAAACGTTCTTGTGTAAGACTATAGCGTTCAATCAGTTGTTGATAGGCTAAGGCTATTTCAACGGAATTCAAATCTTCGCGCTGAATATTCTCAATGAGTGCCATCTCCATCACATTCTCATCGTCGGCGGTACGTATATAAGCAGGGATACGTGTAAGCCCGGCCTTTAATGAAGCACGATAACGGCGCTCTCCTGCAATAATCTGATATTCATCTTCCGACAGCTTACGCAATGTAATCGGTTGAATAATACCTATTTCGGCAATAGAGTCCGACAATTCCTGCAAAGCTACCTCATCAAACTCCCGACGTGGTTGGTTGGGGTTAACAGATATTTTAGAAAGTTCTATCTCGTTGATAGAAGAAGAACCTTCGGTTTTTACATCATCCATAGAGAGTAGGGCGTCGAGTCCTCTTCCCAGGGCATTTCTTTTCTGTGCCATATATAACTATTCCTCGTCTATTAACTATTCTTGTCTATCAGCTCTTTAGCCAATGTCATATAATTCTTTGATCCATTAGATTCGGCATCATATAATATGGTAGGTACTCCATAACTTGGTGCCTCGCTCAACTTCACGTTACGCTGTATAGCCGTCTGAAATACAAGCTCCTGGAAGTGTTTTTTCACCTCATCGTAAATCTGGTTAGCCTGACGAAGACGAGAATCATACATTGTAAGCAAGAATCCTTCAATCTCCAGGTTAGGATTCAATTTCGATTTAATGATCTTTATGGTATTCAGAAGTTTACTAATTCCTTCCAAAGCAAAATATTCGGCCTGTACCGGAATAATAACCGAGTCGGCAGCAGTAAGTGCATTAATGGTAATCAATCCCAATGAAGGCGAGCAGTCAATCAGAATATAGTCATACTCATTCTTTAGAGGTGCTAATACCTCTTTCATTATTTTCTCGCGATTGGGCAGATTTAGCATCTCGATTTCTGCTCCCACCAAATTGATGTGCGAAGATATCACCTTTAGTGAATCTATGTCTGTGTCGTGAATGGCTTTCTTCACATCTGCTCTATCTATAAGACATTCATAGATAGTACATTCCGACTGTTTAATGTCTACACCCAGTCCGGACGATGCGTTTGCCTGCGGGTCAGCATCTACTACCAACACTTTCTTCTCAAGCGTAGCCAGCGAAGCTGCCAGATTAATCGTAGTCGTCGTTTTTCCTACACCACCTTTTTGATTGGCTAAAGCAATAATTTTTCCCATACAGTTTCATTTTGTTACGAGGCGAAATAAGTAATTATCACTCAGAGCACCTACGAAAAAAGAAAGTCTTTGCAATATTTGTTGATAAGTCCCCGGTTTTGTTAATAACTACAAGGTCATATCACGCTAACTTTCTTGAACTTACTACATTCAAGATCGCAAATATACAGATTTTCGGCGAATAACGGCGAGGGATTAAATAATGATGAATTATAAATGATGAATTTTAACTATGAGTACCCTTCATCTCCAGATACTTATTTATTACATCTACCGAGAGACTCTCGGGAGTAGTCAGCAATGAATAGATGCCGTGTTGCTTCAGAGTAGACACAATCAGCCTCTTCTCAAAAGCAAACTTCTCTGCAATGACTTGCTGATAATATGCCTCGGTACTTTCCGGAGTCTTTTCTATTTGCTCTTTGAGTTCGGCATCTTCAAAGAATACTACCAGCAAACGGTGCTGCCGGGCCAATTGTTTCAAATAAGGCATTTGCCTGTTTAAGCTTGCTATGGTATCAAAATCGGTGTAGAGGATAAGAAAGCTACGCTTATTTAAATATTTACTTAAATGTACACAAAGTGCCGAGTAATCGGTTTCCTTAAAAGATGTTTTCTGCTGATACAATCCCTCCAACAGTGCTTGCATCTGTCCGGATCTTCTGGAAGCAGGAATAAAGCTATCGAAATGGTCGTTGAAAGTAACCAGGCCGGCTTTATCTTCTTTGTGGATAGATACATAAGAAAGAACCAGCGAAGAATTTATGGCATAATCCAATAGTGTTATTCCCCGGAAGGCACGTTGCATCACACGCCCTTTATCTATTACACTATATATTTGCTGCGATCGTTCGTCCTGATACACATTCACCATCAACGTATGTTTGCGGGCGCTGGCTTTCCAGTTGATTGTTCGGTAATCATCCCCTTTTACGTATTCTTTGATATGTTCAAATTCCGATTGATGCCCAATACGACGTATCTTCTTAATACCCAATTCGGTTAGATTATTGCTCATTGCCATAATTTCGTAGCGATGAAGCATTAAATAAGAAGGGTACACTTTAATTGATTCCGGTTCTCCACAGGTAAAACGACGGGATATCAAGCCGATAGGAGTGGCTGCAAATACACGAATCTTACCAAAGTTATAGACTCCTCTTTGCGTGGGCCGAAGTTTATACTCGATATTCTTTCCTTCTCCGCTCTCAAGTGATAACCTGAAATCAATATTGCGTTGCTGAAAGATAACGGGTATTTCGTCTATTACCTTTAAATGGATAGCAAAAGAATAACGGTTTTCTACTCTTATCTGTACCGGATTGTCGTCTCCATTGGAGAAACGATCCGCGCAAGTTCTCGATGCTGTAATTCCTCTGACGGCATATAACAACCAACAATCAACCACCAGTGCAATAAGTAATACAACAAAAGCGAGCTGCCCTATTATAAACAGAGAACTGAATGCATAGCCAACCACAAACAGCAGAATAATCAGCGTGCAAACCAAATAAAACCGTTGGTTCAGAAACATTATTTAGGTACTTCTACTTTGTCAATCAATCTTTGGGTTACTTTTATGGGCGAATAGCCTTCCATCTCTGCCTCTGCGGTGAGTATCAAACGGTGCTGCAATACATAAGGAGCCACAAATTTAATATCTTCGGGAGTCACAAAATCTCTTCCCTGCAATAATGCGTAGGCTTTGGATGCTTGCAACATAGCTACCGAAGCACGAGGCGAAGCTCCCAGGAAAACAGCTTTGCTGGTACGCGTCTGCTGTATAATCAGGGCGATGTATTGCAACAAAGTACGTTCCACAAAAACCACTTCGGTTAACTTACGCAATGACAGAAGCTCTTCTTTGGTGATTACCGGTTTTATATCTTCCAGCTTCACCAAGTTGGAACGGGTATGATGACGCTCCAAGATATCTACTTCTTCTTCCAAAGAAGGATAATCCATGGTGATCTTCACCAGAAAGCGGTCGAGTTGTGCCTCCGGAAGCTTATAAGTTCCTTCCTGCTCTACCGGGTTTTGAGTAGCGAGAATCGTATAAAGCTCTCCCATCTTATAGGTGTTTCCGTCGACACTGATTTGCCTTTCTTCCATCACCTCGAACAAAGCAGATTGGGTTTTGGCAGGAGCACGATTTATCTCGTCAACCAATACGACATCTGCAAAGATGGGACCTCTATGAAAGTCGAACTCATTGGTCTTCATATTAAATACGGTGGTACCCAATACATCACTGGGCATCAAGTCCGGCGTGAATTGTATACGACTGAAATCCGCGTCTATCAATTTGGTGGTAAGTCGGGCAAGCAATGTTTTAGCTACACCGGGCACTCCTTCCAGCAGCACATGTCCGTTGGCAAGGATGGCAGTTAGTACCAGATCCACTGTTTTTTCCTGACCTACTATGACTGTGGCGATATGTTGTTTCAACTCTTTCATCTTGCTGGAGAAAAGGGTTAAATCTGTTCGCGTATTCATTTCTTCCATAAGGCTGTATGTGATTATAATTGGTTGATTATCTTATTCATTTGATCTATTGTTCTCTTCATTTCTTCCTCCTCTACCCTTCTTTCTCCACGAGAAACCGGACGCAGGTTGCGGAAGAGTTGTTCAATCTCTCCCTTATCCATTCCTGTTTTATCTGATATAACTTGCGCCAGGCGGCGATCATCTTCCTCATTATCAATGTCTACCTGAATATTCCTGCGCAATGTCTCCGCAAAATAAACATACTTCTTCCAAAGCAAGTCTGTATGATCTTTCTTCTGGAAATAGAGTGTGCCTATCAGCTTTACAAATTCAACGGTTTTATTCTCCAGTTTACGAACCACGGGGATGGGTCGCTGTTTACGACGGGCTGTGAAAACCATAAACAGCACAATTACCGCCATAGTTATATATAAAGCCCACCTGAGCGATGGTTGCGAGAGAATATAACGGAAAGGCGTTTCATCTTCATATCCGGTAGCCCCTGCCCCGTAAGCTTCCGTACGAACAATGGGTGCTCCTTTTAGTTGTGTAAGCAAACGAAAGATCAGCGCAGCATTGTTATTATCCAACATTCCGTAATTAGTAAACAACAAAGGAGTTGATACTAAAATAACTTCTCCTTTACCTACTTCTCGTTTAATGGCAATCGTCGAGCCATCTTTCTTCTTGGCAAGTGCAGTCTTTAACGAATCTCTTTTATAAAAGGTAGCATAACAAAGTTGAGACTTCAGGTAATACTCAGCCTCGTTGTACACAGCATCTTTCTGCCAGCAGATAGTATCCTGATTATATACAAAAGAGGTAGCATATTTCTTAAATTGCTGTATATTAAAATACCCGTAATGCATTTTAAAGCCAAGTGTATCGCCCAGTAAATAACCAAATTGGGAGGCCACCAACATTATTTTATTCCCTTTCTCTGCCATAGAAAGAACTGCTTCCACATCAGGTTTTCCTAACTGAAGCTGATCGGCAACAACCAACACATTCCGGTTTTGAGTCGAATCTTCGGCTAATTGATAAAGGGTATGATCGCATATTGTATATTCCGTATCTAAGGAAGATAACACTACATCATCGAAAATTGCCGACCCAAATGGTTGTTTATCATACCGGCTATAGGTGGGTATCCAGCTAAACTTCTTGGGTCTATTGTGCTCCACGGCAAATAGAATGACAAGGAATACCAATATACAAATAATATATATACTGTTTCCTTTCATCCGTTTCCTCCTTTGAACATCTTTTCCTGTTGCTGCCTCATCTCCTGAAAAAGCAACTCAGAAGCTTCGAAGTTTCCATAACGAACCCGCAAAAAGCTATTGGTCAGGTTGCGGAAAGACTCTTTCATTCCTTCGGCTTTTACCTCATAGATATATTCGGTAGGTGTTTTATACAATTGCCAGTCTATCAGCTCCTTATCGCTTAATTGCTTGAGGGTTTGGAGGTATAATAAACGAACGGCTTCTTTATAATCCGATCCCGAAAGGGCGCGTTCTATTTCTTTATTGAAATCTATTCCGTAAATGGTATCTTCGTGTACGGTATACTGCAACGGCACTTTACGCGAGCGCATAAACAGTTCGGGGCGTTTACGGTACAAAAACCAAACCAGCAACAATACAATTGCCACAAAAATAAGTACCAGTACGAGTTCTCCGTAATCGTTTGCAAACTTACTGCCAAAGAACTTTCCCAACAACTCATTCAACCACCGAAGCAACAACTCATAGATGTTCACATCCGGCATCATGAGCTCCCGATTATAGTTATACGCAGGATCAGATTGCCACCGGGCAACCTTCTCCGCATTGTATGCTATAGTATCGGTGGGGTGAAGCATGCTGTTATTTATAGATTTTCGAAGTTATCAATATCACTTTCAACAGATACACGGCTTACTTTTTCGCTGGCATGGCTATATTGATAGGCCAATCCAAGGCAAACAAGAATTGCAGACAAATAGCCACTGAAAGATTGAAGCACTCCTAACACATACAGCATAAATTTATAGCCAACAGAAACATCTCCTACCGTATCGCTTTGACTAAACATATTCTTCACCATAGTGCTGACCGTCAGAGGAGTAGAGAACACTCCCTGAACAACTGAAGCCAGAATAGCCGTTACCAAATATATGGCAAGTACACCACCGAGTGTAGCAAAACCTAAACGATAGCTTTTACTCAAAGCTCCGAATACACTATTTTGCTCCATCAGGTAAGTTGCCGGCCAAATCAATAAAGGAAAAGAAAACACAATCAGTGCAGGTATAGTAAGTATTAAGGTAAATGGAGTAACAGCAGCCAGCAGCCCAAGCACTAACGCCACCCCAATATACAATAATAAGGATACAAGAAACATAATAAGACAGCGTCCGATATTACCTATTAACGGAGATGTAATGTTGGATAATGTAATTCCCTTCAAACCCTCTTCTCTTTCATTGTACGTTTTCAGCAATGTATAAACAAGAGAAAGAAGCAGAAACTGCCCTACAAAAGACGACAACATCAGCCCTACATAATTAATCAAAAAACCTTCCTGGTCGAAAGGAAGAACTCCACGATTTATCTGACTCTGAAAAGCCGGATTGTAAAGCAACCCTGCCATACTCATTACGGAACCGGTAAAGATTCCCTGTATTAAGCTTACAGGCAGAAGCAAATAGGTGGTAGTTTTCAGCAGAATCTTCCAATTCTCTTTAATAAAATCGAAAGCTGCATTTATCTTGTCCGAGAAAGAGCGTTGTACATAAAAGGGGATTTTAGTTTTTTCTGTTTCCATGATGTATCTTATTGGGTAAATAAATATAGTAAAATAGAATAAAAGCCAACGATAATAGTATAATCCCTAACCGGATAGCCACCGGCAAGTGAGTGTGTCGGGTTATAAAACCTTCTATAAATCCGGCCAGCATAAAAACAGGCACAGTGCCTATAACTATTTTCAATCCTTTCTTCGCTCCATGCATAAAGGAGGTAAGGCGGGAATAAGTTCCGGGAAATAGCCATCCGTTGCCTAATGCCAGTCCGGCCGCTCCTGCCACAATAATGGCCCAAATTTCTAATGTACCATGCAGCCAGATAGCAAGCATCGATTCTCCCAACAAATCGTGTTGAAAAAAGAATGCCTGAAAAGCACCTACCATTATACCATTCTTTACTAAAAGAAGTCCGGTGCCGAAGCTGGTTAATAAACCAAAAACAAATGTATTGAACGAAACCATTATATTATTCAGGGTGATGCCCAGCGTCATCGCCACTTCGCTCCCTCCGTTATAAACCGCCATTGGTTCTCCATTGGCTATATTGCGGAGCGTCATATCTATATATTGATTTCCCATGATAAGACGGGCAAACGTTTCATCATGCAAGGTAGATACCACCCCTATCAATACACTGATGGCGAAAACTGTAAAGGATATTAGTAACTCCTTACGGGCATTATACATGGTTTGCGGCACCTCAGATGTCCAAAAGGAAACAACGCGTGTCCATTTCTCCCGCTTATTACGATAAATCACATTATGTAAAGAAGAGGCGAGATTATTTAAGTAGATAGTAATACGCGAGTTCGGGTAGTGAGTTTGCGCAAAAGCCAGATCGGCGGTCAAGTCCATATAAGCGTCGGCCAATTGGTCGGGACTAAGTTGGGAGGCTTTCTCCACCACTTCTTCCGTTTTCCTCCATTTTTCTATATTCCGACGAATAAATACGACTTCTTTCATTGATTACTTTATCCCGTTGCCGTGAAACTTTCAGTTTAGCGAGAGACAAAAGTAAGAGAATTATCATATATTTGCAATCAAAACGCACAAATAGTTTCAAAAGAGAAATGGCTACATCCACCATCATTACAGGACAGTTTGTTCGCATCAACCAGGTATCTGCAAGTCTTGGCGATCGTCTGATTGCTAAATTCATTGATTATGTGATACTCTTTTTGTACCTGATATCTACCATTTATATAGTTAGTTTATTCAGGCTTACTTCTTTTTCCGATGTAACGATGATCGTTTGGGCAATTATCATTTATGTGCCTTGGATTTGTTATTCTCTGCTTTTCGAAGTGTTTAACCAAGGGCAAAGTCCGGGTAAAATGCTTCTCAACATTCGCGTGGTAAAGGCAGATGGCAGCACCCCTACTTTTAGTTCTTATCTGCTCCGATGGTTGCTCTATATAGTAGACGTTCCTTTAACCGGAGGTTTGGGGCTACTCGTTATATTATTATCCAAAAACAATCAACGATTAGGCGACTTGGCGGCCGGCACTTTAGTTATTAAAGAAAAGAACTACAAGAAGATACAAGTCAATCTGGATGAATACGATTATTTAACGGACAGTTATCGCCCTACCTTTCCACAGGCTGCCGACTTATCTTTGGAACAAGTCAATGTTATTTCCAAAACTTTGGACGCACCTCCCGGCAAACGTTGGCAAATGTTGCAATTGTTATCGAAGAAAATTAAAGAAGTGCTTGGTATTCACTCCACAGAACTAAACGATGAACAATTTCTACAAACTTTAATAAGAGATTACCAATATTATGCATTGGAAATTATCTAATTTTATTTTTCCCTCAGAAAGTTTTTCCTTCAAAAAAGTACCGCAAGTCCCACCTCGAAGACAACCACCTAATATTCAAGATATTACACAGGTGTAACTTCCCATAAAAAGTTCCATCAAGTACCACCAAAGTCCCATCTTTTCTTGTTTCTATACACAAAGTCTGCTTATCCACCATCCTATTCTTTTCTCATCTCCCTTTGTTCATTTACCCACTAATTAGATAAAGTTTTTCTACACCCGGGTGTATCATTCGGGTACATCCGGGTGTAAAATACAGGTAGACCCGGGTGCACAAGCCTCATACATCCGGGTCTACAAAAAGAGAAGAAAGTTTTACTTTAATCAGCTATTAACGCCTTCAATGATGAATAAACATACTCTTTTGCATCACCAGTTAGCTGCGTTGGTTGCAATTTAATATATGATGCCTTTATGTTCTTCTCAAAGCGAACATCCTGCTGTATAGGGTTATTCTTTATATTATTAAATATACCATTGCTTATTACCTTCTCCCATTGCTTTCCGTCTGTACTTATATAGAAGTCGTAACGCTGAACAGTCGATACCCGTTCCGATGGGTAAGGTATAAATGAGAAACCGGTCAATGTAGTTTCTTTGCTTAGGCTAACCACAATTGCTTCTTCTTTTCCTAATGCTTTCTTCTCAAATTTTCCGGTATCAAAAGAAGGTATTTCGGGACTATTGAATATCTCCAGATTGCAAAGAACAGGCACAGACAATGATTCGGCAATTTCAATTCTTATTTTGCTTGTAGTAACCAACGGGATTCTTAATATACGTTTATAACCAACTGTTGTTGCCTGCTTTACTTCATCCCATTCTTGAGTCTGCTGATTCCAAACTTTTATATTGAATTTACTAATTCGCTGTCCCAACGGAATGTACTCTTGCAACAAAATGCGGTTAAACGTTTTCTCACCATTCAATGTAACCTCTATTGCTGCCGAGGTAATGCCATCGTCTGTAGTCCAATAACTGTTTTTGTTTCCATCCAAAAGATTTGCAGGCGCATAAGCTTTACTGTTTCCTCTTACATTATCTGCAATAATGGTTGCACCTTTAGCCAGATTATTGGCAAAAGAGATGTCTCTCAACTCTTTGAACTCCATAAGTCTTGCCGAATCTGTGGGATGTATCCGCCCTCTTCTGTCGGGTGGTACATTCAGTAAGAGGTTGGCATTTCTTCCCACCGACGAATAATAAATATCCATCAAGCGCTCTGCCGATTTTACTTTATCGTCTGTTTCGGGGCTATAAAACCATCCCGAACGAATAGAAACATCTACTTCCGCAGGTATCCACTTGGCACCATTTGCTTGTCCTTCATTCAGAATTGTTGCGTTGGGGGCGCCATGTCCCGGAGTAAAACCTTCAACATCCATCTTCGACCAGTTGGTTTCTCCCATGTATCCCCTTTCGTTACCCATCCAACGACACCCCGGACCTATATCACTGAATATAATGGCGTGCGGCTGATGGTTATATACAGTTTCATGATACAAATCCCAATCGTAAACTTGCTTCGAGGTTCCATCGGTTGCACCATCGAACCATTGCTCGAATACGTGTCCATAACCCGACAATACCTCATCAAGAGTATTAGCAAATATCTGATTATATTCGGAGGTACCGTAAGCCGGATGGTTTCTATCCCAGGGAGAAAGGTATACGCCAAACAGCAATCCATGTTTTTTGCATGATTCCGACAACTCTTTCAGCAAATCTCCTTTCCCATCTTTCCATGAGCTTTCGCGCACTGTATGTGTGCTATATTTACTGGGCCACAAACAAAAACCATCGTGGTGTTTTGCAGTAATGATAATGCCTTTCATACCAGCGGCTTTAGCGACAGATGCCCATTGATCGGTATCAAGGTGTGTGGGATTGAAGACCTTGGGGTCTTCGCTACCATCTCCCCACTCCACATTGGTAAATGTATTAGGACCGTAATGAACAAACATATAGTACTCTAACTCCTGCCATGCTTGTTGATGCTTTGTGGGGGTTGGCTCAAGTTTTTCGGGTGGAGCTACTTCCGAACAAGAGGCTCCTATTAATAGCAGGGTGGCTAATGCGGTTAGATTTTGTTTAAATGTTTTCATATCTCAATCTTCTTTACAGCATCATACTATTATTTATATTCAGCTTAAACTTTAGCCCCAGAAACTCGGCTGCTTTGCGAGACAATAACATACGCCCCAGGAATATCTCAAAATAATCCATCACGGAACAGATTTCGGTATCAATGGTAAGGCAAAGCGTAATTGTTTTTGCCTCTATGTTTAAACTTATATCTGCTTTCTCTACGGCATAGTTCACCCGATCGTGAATATCTGTTTGTATGGTTTCCAGACTACGAACGCGACTACGACGTACATCCGTTTTATCTGCAATGATAAGAGCTGCAGCCACGGCGTTCACAGGATAAGCGGTAGCCTCATCATGATTACCAATGGCAGTAATAACAGCGGCGGTATCTTTAGGGTCCATACCCATTTTATCTAACAAGCGGAAAGCCATGATAGCTCCACTCTGTGCATGATCTACCCGGTTTACCACATTGCCTATATCGTGCATAAAGGCAGCGATTCTTGCTAATTCTACTTCATGAGGATCATAACCCAAGTCTTCCAAAAGATTTCCGGCTACTTCGGCACACTTCGTGGTATGTGCAAAACTATGCTCTGTATATCCCAATGCTTCAAGAGAGGCATCTGCTTGTTTTATATAGGTTCTTATTTCCTCTGAATGTTTTATATCTTCGAATGTAATTCTGCTCATCTAAATATATTCAATTATGCTTTATGATACAAAGGTAGTGCATTTCCTTCTGTTTTTACGTATGATTCATTGGTTACAAGCGGAATAAGCTGTTAAATCTTTATTATAGCTCTTGAAAATCTGCCGAATTTCATGTAAGTTTGTTGTCGCAACTAACAACTAAAGTCATGGGAAGCGAAGGACTCATAGAAAAATACATTAACCCCTATACCGATTTCGGGTTTAAAAAGCTGTTTGGAACCGAACTTAACAAGGATTTGTTAATCAGTTTTCTGAATTCGTTGTTGCCCGACGGACAGGTTATTAAAGATGTAACCTACCTCAATGCCGAGCAACTTGGTACATTGGAAGCCGACCGACGCGCCGTATTCGACGTTTATTGCGAAAACGAACAGGGGGAGAAGTTCTTGGTAGAGATGCAAAAAGGCGAACAACAATTCTTTAAAGACCGTAGCATATTTTACACCACATTCCCCATTCGCGAACAAGCTATGAAAGGCAGAAGTTGGAATTATGAGTTGAAAGCAGTGTACACTGTTGGTATACTTAACTTCGCATTCGATAATAAAAACAACGATTACTTTCACCACGAAGTAAAGTTGGTAGATATGGGCTCTCAGGAAGTGTTCTATGATAAACTAACACTCATTTACCTGGAAATGCCCAAGTTCAACAAAACAGAACATGAGTTGGAAAACATGTTCGACAAATGGATGTTTGTACTCCGCAACCTCTCCAGATTGATGGAACGTCCGGCTGCCTTGCAAGAACGCATATTTACCCGCCTGTTCGAAGCGGCCGAAATAGCTCGCTTCAACCGCCAGGAGTTGGTAGAGTACGAAGACAGTTTGAAGAATTTTCGCGATTGGTACAGTGTAATGGAAACATCGCTGAATAAAGGACGAGCGGAAGGATTGGCGGAAGGAATTGAGAAGGGCTTGGCGGAAGGGCTTGAAAAGGGCTTGGCAGAAGGGCTTGAAAAGGGACGAACAGAAGGCGTTCTTGAAGTTGCCCGCAAAATGAAATCCAATTCAATTCCTTTACAAACAATTCAAGAACTAACAGGATTATCTTTGGGGGAAATAGAAAAGTTATAATAAACTAAAGTCATGGGAAGCGAAGGACTCATAGAAAAATACATTAATCCCTATACCGATTTCGGGTTTAAAAAGCTGTTTGGAACCGAACTTAACAAGGATTTGTTAATCAGTTTCCTGAATTCGTTGTTGCCCGACGGACAGGTTATTAAGGATGTAACCTATCTCAATGCCGAGCAACTTGGTACATTGGAAGCCGACCGACGCGCCGTATTCGACGTTTATTGCGAAAACGAACAGGGAGAGAAGTTCTTGGTAGAGATGCAAAAAGGAGAACAGCAGTTCTTTAAAGATCGTAGCATATTTTACACCACATTCCCCATTCGCGAACAAGCTATGAAAGGCAGAAGTTGGAATTATGAGTTGAAAGCTGTATACACTGTTGGCATACTTAACTTCGCATTCGACAATAAAAACAACGATTATTTTCACCACGAAGTAAAGTTGGTAGATATGGGCTCTCAGGAAGTGTTCTATGATAAACTAACACTCATTTACCTGGAAATGCCCAAGTTCAACAAAACAGAACATGAGTTGGAAAATATGTTCGACAAATGGATGTTTGTACTCCGCAACCTCTCCAGATTGATGGAACGACCGGCTGCCTTGCAAGAACGCATATTTACTCGCCTGTTCGAAGCGGCCGAAATAGCTCGCTTCAACCGCCAGGAGTTGGTAGAGTACGAAGATAGTTTGAAGAATTTCCGCGATTGGTACAGTGTAATGGAAACATCGCTGAATAAAGGACGAGCGGAAGGATTGGCGGAAGGAATTGAGAAAGGCTTGGCAGAAGGGCTTGAAAAGGGACGAACAGAAGGCGTTCTTGAAGTTGCCCGCAAAATGAAATCCAATTCAATTCCATTACAAACAATTCAAGAACTAACAGGATTATCTTTTGGGGAAATAGAAAAGTTATAATAAACTAAAGTCATGGGAGGCGAAGACTCATAGAAAAACACATTAACCCCTATACCGATTTCGGGTTTAGAATGGGAATATGCAGCTCGCGGAGGAAACAAAAGCCAAGGATATAAATACAGCGGTAGTCACAGTGTCTCTAATGTTGGTTGGTATACAGATAATAGCAACAACACTACTCACGCCGTAGGCACCAAAAGCCCGAACGAATTGGGTATTTATGATATGAGTGGAAATGTATGGGAATGGTGTGCCGACTGGTATGGTGCTTACAGTAGCAATGCACAAACTAATCCTAAAGGTTCTGATACAAGTGATTTCCGGGTGAATCGCGGCGGTAGCTGGTACTACGATGCGAAGTATTGTCGTGTTTCGTTTCGCGACCTCAACACTCCCAACTCTCACTACTACGACCTGGGCTTTCGCTTGGCCCTTTAGGTTACTATTAGGCATCCCTCTCTGTTCTAAGTTAAACCATGAGTTGTGTAAAGGGCGAGCGAGGAAAGAGCGAAGACAAGAACAAAACGAATATTAATAAATTCAATTCCTTTACAAACAACTCAAGAACTAACAGGATTATCTTTGGAGGAGATAGAAAAGCTAATTATGCGCACCACTTTTACCCTAATCAAACTTCGACAATTGGATACTTAGCAAGGAAAATCCTCCTGGACTTACCGCAGGTTTCCCTAAGACTTGCTAGTAGTATGCCTTAGACAATCTTGTGGTAAATCCAGAAGTAAATTGCAATCATAAAAGCAGAGAAAATGTGTTCTATATAAACTATTACTATATCTTTGCAGCCTGTTTAAATTCAACCAACACATTTATGAAAGATATCTTCACCCGCCGTTTTTGGAAATACTTTATTATTACCTTCTTTCTAGTACTCATCCTCAGTGCTTTGGGAGTTGGCAACCGTTATATAGATTTGTTTATAGCTAACTCCACACCATTTAAAACACTTGCTAAACTATGCGCATGTATAGCTCTGGGAATAATTCCCGCAGCATTGTGCATTTCCACAGCATTGGCTACATTCATATCCTTTAGAAATCTGCCGGCAAACATAAAGGCAATAGGTATTTTTAGGAAGTTTGGTATTGGATTGTTGTGTTTCTTTCCTTTGGCTGCCGCTATTTATTGGTTTGATCTCGACATTCAGCCCCGCTTTCAAACAGATGCAATGAAGATACTTTGGGAAGTTAAAAATGGCCGTCCTTTTCTTGCGGTAGACGACAAACCCTTAGAATACCCCGATTTCAAAAACCACATTCTAAAACTATGCACTAAAAACGATCTGTATTTTCGCTTGGATTCACTCAAAAATCAATGTGGCGAATTGAGAGAAGAATGCAGCAAACTACTTATTCAACTGCCCGACACTGCTGCCAACAAAGCCTACGAGGCTTATCAACTCAAATGGTTGGGTGTAGACTACCAACATGCGCCATCCCCTGTAACGATAAGCAAGGATAGTGTAATTCACATTCAACAATATGAACTATTCGACACTTCCGAGCAGCTATACAAAAGTAAGATTGAACATCTATTGCATACATCCGAGTACTACAAACGAATGTTGAATGCAATGGTATTATTATTGGAATTTCTAATCTTTTCCATCTTGGGCTATCTATCCCGAAAGAAAACGATAAAGAATATTCTGGGTATACTTGCCATTATCATAATGGCAGGGCTATTTGTTCGCTCAGTAACAAACCTTGGAGAACACTATGCAGAAACAGCACGCATAGGAATGAAGGCATACAAAAGAGATATAATCCATCAGGAGTTTAAATAGGAATCACTTCACAACCTTTTTGTATACAACATAATCAGAAATACTCTCGAAAGAGTTGTCCGGTATCAAATCCATGTGCACCATCTATACGAATAGTATAGTTCAGTGAATAAAAATAAACTATCTTTGGGAAGAAATAGAAAAGTTATAGCGTTATTATATCAATATAAATCATGAAACTACATCGTCCCTCTTCCAACGACTTCGCTGAAATCACAACTGTGTGGGAAGCTTCCGTACGTGCTACTCACACCTTTCTATCCGAAGAAGATATTGCTTTCTTCAGACCATTGGTTCTTAATGAGTATCTTAAAAACGTCAATCTTTACTGTCTGAAAGATGAAGAAGGCGCCATTATCGCCTTTATGGGCATTGCCGAAAATAACCTGGAGATGCTCTTCATTCACCCCGATCAGCGAGGTAAGGGGTTGGGGAAATATTTGGTAAATTACGCCACCACACAACTGGGCATAGATAGCGTAGATGTAAATGAACAAAACGAACAAGCTGTTGGCTTTTACTATAAAATGGGATTTGAAGTAGTTTCACGAGATGAAACAGACGGAATGGGCAAACCATTTCCTATTCTTCATTTAAGATTGAAAGACATTTAATAACAGGCTCTTACAATCGCTTCTTTTTCCTCAATACCTTTTCCATAAACAACTCTCTGAAGTTATTCCCAATCAGAATTTCATTTCCTTTGATGTACACACTATTGTTGTCAAAGGAGTGAATATGTTCCATATTAATAATATATGATTTACTCACTCGCAGAAAAGTGTCCGAAGGTAATTCCTCGTATATATTTTTGAGGTTCATGCGAGCAATCAGGCGTTGGTTATCACATTGAATAATCGAATAATCTTTCAATCCTTCAATAAACAATATGTCTTTGTACTCTACCTTGAAAAACTTCCGATCGCATTTAATGAAAAGGAAATCATCCTCTATGGTTTCTATATTATCTTTCTTATCTCCCCCTTCAAGCAAAAGAGAATGATAAGAAATTGCTTTGTTTACAGCCTTTTGGAAGCGTGGTAGTTCAATGGGCTTTACGAGATAATCAATAACGTCGATATCATAACTTTCGGCAGCATACTCAGTATAAGCAGTGGTGAAAATCACAAGGGTACGATCCGACAAAGAGCGGGCAAACTCCAAGCCCGTCATTTTAGGCATCTGGATATCCAGAAAAACAAGATCCACAGGGTTCTCGTTCATAAAACGGGCAGCAGAAGCCGCACTATTGAACATACCCAAAAGAGTAAGCTCTCCGGTTTCTTCAATCAATATCTCCACAGCACGCCGGGCAAGTGGTTCGTCATCTACAATAATACAATTCATGCCTCAGGCTTCTTCATACTTCTTCATTAAAATAAAGGGTTAGAGCAATGATATGCCCATCGGGAATAATAAAGGGAGGAGGAAGCACTTGCAATGAATAGGTCTTTCCAAATAGAAAATCAAGGCGCTGCCTGATGGTGATGAAAGACTCATTATGGCTCTCGATAGGTAAATCTGTTACACAGGTAAAAAGGAGTTTCTCTTCATCTACGTTGAAAGTCAAAGATAGATTTGCATATTTGTCCGGATGTTCTATTCCACTTATCAACAATTGGATAAATGGAGTAAAGAGCAAAGGCGGAACAAGTGTGCAAGATATATCACCTTGTGTATTAATCTCATAACTCAACTGTTTGTTGTATAATTGTTCTAATTTGAGGTAATCGCTCACAAATAGTATTTCCGAACTGAGGAAAACTTCGTTGCGATTGCTGTCATAGAGTTGATAACGAAGCAGTTTGCTGAACTTCATTAAGGTAACAGATGCCTCTGTCGTATTCGTTTCACCTATCTGAGCAATACGATGTAAAGTGTTATATAAAAAACCAGGATTCACTTGCTGTTTCAAATGCTCCACTTCGGTTTTGAGGTGTTCTTTCTCTAATTGTTTGGCACGCTGATTATCTGTGATCCAATAACGCAGCAGGAGGGTAACCGAGCAACCGGTAAAGGCGATGAAACAGAGAAAATAATTACCGAACAAATCAAGTATCAGTACATAGTTATTGTTAAAGTTATAGGTAGGTTCCGGATCAATCTCCATGGCAGCATAAGCCCTATTTTCCAGATAAAACTGAAGGATAAGAATAATAAAAATAAGCAGCGCCAATAAGAGGAAATAAGTTAAGTATCTTTTCGTTAGCAGATACCGAGGCATAAGGAAATAAAGATTGAAATAACTCGGTAACAGATAGGTGAAAAATATACCGGCAGCATAACAAATAAATAATGGAGCAGTACAAACCTCGAAATAATCATAAGGAATTGCATAATTCAGTGCAATACTCAACAACACAAAGACTAATATAATATGCCTTAAAGCTCTGTACTTTCTGTCTATCAACAGCTTGTACAGTATTTCGTGATTATCTTTTTGCTCTGCCACCGGTATATTTTATTTAGAATTCTAATTTCAGTCCATCAATATAGGGTGTGCGAATGTAGAGAAATAGTAATTACGAAAATTAAAAAGTAGACGAAAATCCAAAATAAGAATACGAAAACATTCTTTTTCATATCCGTATCTTTTAGTTCTTTATTAGATAACACAGCCTACCAGGTATTAGTTTACCCATTGAAGAAAAATCCTCCCAAAGGAAAGCCTTCAAGAGGATTCTTCAACTTCAAGTATAGAGTATTTAATTGATTATCCTAAAAAAATCTTCATATCCTCATCTACCGTGGTAATTCCTCTAATACCAAAATTGTCGATTAGCACTTTGGCAACATTCGGCGAAAGGAATGCAGGCAGTGTAGGCCCTAAGTGGATATTCTTCACTCCTAAAGAAAGCAGAGCCAGAAGAACAATTACTGCCTTCTGTTCATACCAGGCAATATTATAAGCTATCGGAAGTTCATTTACATCATTCAGTTCAAATACTTCTTTCAGTTTCAAAGCTATCAACGCCAACGAATAGCTATCGTTACATTGTCCGGCATCCAATACACGTGGAATTCCACCTATATCACCCAATGGTAGTTTGTTGTAACGGTATTTGGCACATCCTGCTGTAAGGATAATCGTGTCTTTTGGAAGTTTATCGGCAAACTCCGTATAGTAGTTGCGATTCTTCATACGTCCGTCGCAACCTGCCATTACGAAGAATTTACGGATAGCACCCGATTTTACGGCATCAACTACCTTATCTGCCAACGCAAATACCTGTTCATGAGCAAAACCTCCGATGATCTCTCCCGTCTCAATTTCGGTAGGGGCTTTGCAGCGTTTGGCATGTTCAATCAGCTTGGAGAAGTCTTTCGCTTGTCCTTCTTTGCGGTCTTCAATATGTGCGAATCCGCTAAACCCGGAAGCACCTGTGGTATAAACCCGGTCGGAATAAGTAGAGGTGGAACGGGGAGGTACGATGCAGTTAGTGGTAAATAGGATAACACCGTTGAATGATTCAAAATCTTCATTCTGACGCCACCATGCACTACCATAGTTACCTGCGAAGTGCTTGTACTTCTTAAATGCGGGATAATAATGAGCCGGAAGCATTTCGCTGTGTGTATAAACGTCTACACCTGTACCTTCGGTTTGTTCCAATAAGTCTTGCATATCGCGCAAGTCATGCCCGGATATCAATATAGCCGGATTATTACGGACACCGATATTTACTTTGGTTATTTCCGGGTTGCCATAAGTAGAAGTATTAGCCTTATCGAGTAGAGCCATTGTTTTTACACCGTATTCTCCACATTTAAGAACCAATGCTGTTAACTCATCTACAGAAAGCTCCTGAGTGGTAGCCACCAAGGATTCTTGTATAAAGGTTTGGATAGCATCATCGTCAAAGCCCAGATTAACAGCATGTTCTGCGTATGCGGCCATCCCTTTTAATCCATATTTGAGCAATTCACGTAAAGAACGTATGTCTTCGTTTTCTGTTTTAAGAACTCCAACCATAGCAGCCTTTGCCTCCATTTCTTCCAACGTATTTCCTCGCCAAGTCATACAATCGCAATCGACAGTGATGCTTCCCGCCTCTGCAGCAAGCTTATCGCGTAAGGCGATAGCTTCCTGAATGCGAGTTACAAAACGCTCTTTATCGAAATTGGCATTGGTTATTGTCATAAAGAGCGACTCCATCACAAAGTGATTGGTCTTTGCCGATACCTCAACCCCTTTTTTACGCATTTCTACTGTATAACAAGAAATACCCTTTAACAGGAATATCAATAAATCCTGCAAGTTAGCCACATCGGAAGTTTTTCCGCATACACCTTTCAAAGTACAACCTTTGTTTTGTGCTGTTTCCTGACATTGATAGCAAAACATGTTCATCTTTTCTTTAATTTTAATTTGTTAGTAATCAGTTTTCTTCTATTATTTCTCTTTGTATATTATATAATAACTTTTTTACGGGAACTTTGTTTAATGTCTGTTCCCTGCACCTCGTCTATCATATCAGCTTTTTTAAACACTTGAGTTTCTTTGTCACTATCTAATTTCGGACAAACTATGGCTAAAGTGTAATTACGCATAAAGTAATTGTGAAGTAAAGGAAGTTACATAGTTATTTATTTCTTACAGTCTTTCTTCTCATTAATCTTCTCCAATTATTCTTTTGCAAACATACAGTGATATGGAGACATAATCTGTAACATTTGTTACACTCGTCAAATCTATTATGTGGTTGAGTCTGCGTGTGGTGACTTGCCAGCCCCGGGCTGCGCTTCGCTGACCCGGGGTTATGCACATCTCACCCCTATCGGGGTGATTGCTGAAGTATGAATTATTTCTGAACACTTATCAAAAACAGAAGGTGATTTGTCTACGAAACAGGAATCAGCCGATAATACAAAAATGTATAAACACGATAACATATTCATATATAATGCTTAGCTTTGTGAGCTAAAAGAAAGAACATGACTAAAAAGAAAGCAAACACCATTCATGGTGTACTGTTTGTGGCTTTATTTGCCTGCGCTGCATTTTATATTTCAGATTTTAAGGCATTGCAATACCTATCCTTCAGTCCACTGATTATCGGTATCATTATCGGGATGATTTATGGAAATACATTAAAAAAGAATATGCCCGATGAGTGGCTTCCCGGTATCACTTTTTCATCTAAGAAGCTTTTGCGGCTCGCTATCATTTTATATGGTTTCAGGCTTACTTTTCAGAATGTGATATCAGTAGGTCTTTCGGCTATCGTAGTGGATGTTATCATTATTGCAAGTGTATTAATTCTTGGGCTTTTATTAGGTAAGCTTCTAAAGATAGATAAGGAAATATCCCTGCTTACCAGTACCGGTAGCGCAATATGTGGTGCAGCCGCTATTTTAGGTATGGAACCGGTATTGAATAACAAGCCTCATAAAACAGCGATTGCGGTATCTACTGTTGTTATTTTCGGCACCATCTCGATGTTCTTATACCCCATACTTTACAGAAACGGATGGCTCGACCTTAACGCCCAGCAATGGGGACTCTATACCGGTGCCACCGTGCACGAGGTAGCGCATGTAGTTGGAGCAGGAAATGCAATGGGCGAAAGCATATCCGAAGTAGCTATCATTGTAAAAATGATCCGGGTAATCTTTCTGGCTCCTGTTTTGTTAATCTTCGCACTCATCATTGCTCAACAGGCCAAGCGAACAGCAGGCGGCGGCCAAAGTAGCATCAAAATAGCGGTGCCCTGGTTTGCATTCGGCTTCATTGCCGTCATTGGTTTTAATTCGTTGAATCTTTTGCCGCAAGTTGTAGTGGATGGCATCAATTATATAGATACATTCTTACTCACCATGGCTATGACTGCCTTAGGGATGGAAACTCACTTAAAGAAATTCAAAGAGGCAGGTGCTAAACCTTTCCTATTAGCCTTTATCTTGTTTTTATGGCTGTTGGTTGGGGGGTATTTTGTGGTAAAGTGGGTATCGTTTTAATACCACCACACCCATGCATTACATCACTCTCCCTATTCATTTTGCTCCATTACAGGGATATACAGATGCCATCTATCGCCATGCACATGCATTTAGCCTTGGTGGTATAGATCATTATTATACTCCTTTTGTGAGAATAGAGAAGGGAGAATTCAGAAACAAAGACCTCAAAGATATAATACCCGAGAACAATAAAATATCTTCCCCGGTTCCTCAACTAATTGCCGCAGAACCGGAGGAAATGAAAAGGATTGTTACTCTCTTTATAGAAAATGGATATCGAGAGATTGATATCAATCTGGGTTGTCCTTTTCCCTTAATTGTTAAGAAGAAAAAGGGTTCGGGGCTTCTACCTTATCCGGAGCAAGTGAAAGAACTGCTATGTACTGTGCAGCAATTTCCAGACATCCGGTTCTCCGTTAAAATGAGATTAGGTTTACATTCGGCCGAAGAAAGTATAAACTTGCTTCCGATATTGAACGACATACCTTTAAAACACATCACCCTGCACCCTCGACTGGGGATTCAGCAATACAAAGGGGAGGTTGACCTAAAAGGATTTGGCTTGTTTTATGAGCAATGCAATCATCCATTAATCTACAATGGAGATATTAAATGTATTGAAGATATTCAGAGAATACAGCAACATTACCCTAAACTTTCGGGAGTAATGATCGGCAGAGGCCTATTAACCAATCCCGCGCTGGCACTGGAATACAAGGAGGGTAAACAACTTACTGTTGAAGAGTTCAAAGAAAAGATGAATCGAATGCACCAATATGTGTATGAACATTATCGCAATCGCATCGAAGGTGGAGATGCGCAACTTCTCAACAAAATGAAAACGTTCTGGGAATACCCTTATCCGGAATTAGACAGAAAAGTAAAGAAGAAAATTCAGAAATGTACCAGATTGACTGATTATGAGGAAATAGTTGGCAGTACACTATAAATAAAGCCCGACTTTTCAGCCGGGCTTCCATTTATTTTCGAGTTTTACAGGACCTTAGTCTATCTGTCCTAAGGAGTTTCCGTATTCCATTTCTCCTTGTACAATGAACAAGATTTCTTCCGGATCATATTCACCCATTTCGTCCTTTTTTGCTTCATTAACGATATATTCAACCACTTGTTCCAAATCGAGATTCACATATCCCTCTTCGTCAGGTTCGGCGTCCAGTATACCACTTTCTGCATAATATTCGTCCATTAGATCCAGGAAGTAGCAAAATTCATCATTGGTGAACTTCTCTTTCAATTCCTGGGGCAAATAGTTCTTGATGTACTCGATGGTCTTTTCGTCATCGGCATCATTTAGTAAAAAGTCTTCTTCCTGTCCCATAAAACTATCTGTTTTTTTAGTTACTAAAGGATTCACTCCTTTATCTTACTTATACTAAAGAGTCTATTTTTCCTTTATACACATTCTTTGCAGCAGCACCTACTTGCTTATCCACTACTTCGCCATTTTTAATAAAAAGTACAGTAGGGATATTACGGATGCCATAAGTAGCCGGAAGATCGGGGTTTTCGTCAATATCACATTTGCCGATGATTGCTTTTCCTTCGTATTCCGCTGCTAATTCTTCAATTACAGGACCTACTTGCTTACAAGGTCCACACCATGGAGCCCAAAAGTCGATAACAACTAATTTTCCTTCATTCAATAAACCTTCTACATTGCTGTCGGTAATTTCTAATGCCATATCAATTTCTATTTTTAGGTTAGTATTCTATGTTACTATATTCTATACAAAGATAATCAATTTATACGATATTCAAGTTCCGAATGCTCTTTTAAGTAAGAAACAAGCTCATTTCCTACAGAAAGCTTCACCGGACGTGACACAAAGTCAATAGTCCCCCCTTGATGGTCGTCCGGATCTTGTATCCTGAAACAGAGTTCGGCATTGCCCGGAGAGCTCTGTATTATGGAAGCTAAATCGGCTACAAGTGCTGTATTTAAAGAAGGCAGTGGAATGGTGATGGTTATCTTTTCAATCAGTTTTTCTTTCACATCGGAAAGCAATTCAATAGAACCTACTTTAATTTCCATTTCATTGGCATTCCACTGTTTGGGTTGGCATTTGGCTCGCATAAACAAAAAGCGACCTTCCTGCATATAGTTCTGGAAGTTAATCCAATCCTGCCCAAAGAATGCCAGCTCGGCCGAACCGGAGTAATCTTCCACACGGGCAATTCCGTACGGACTTCCTTTTTTAGATATCCCCTGACGCACACCTATCACAATGCCTCCCATGGTGATGTCTCTGGTTTCCAGCGCACTTCTGTCGGCAAGTTCAATCATTTTAGTGTTGCACACATGCTCAAGCACAATTTCATATTCATCCAACGGATGGGCAGAGAGGTAGATACCAATTAATTCTCTTTCTTTATTCAATCTTTCCAGATCGTTCCAACGCTCTGCCTGTGGTATTTCGGGAGTAGCCACATCTATCACATTTTCACCTCCAAAAAGAGAGTTGGCAGCTACAGATTTATCTGTTTGGTACTTATTTCCATACCGCATCAGTGTTTCAAGAAAGACATCTCCTTTGGAATTGGCAGCAAAATACTGCTCTCTTTTCATCTCGGGGAAACTATCGAAAGCTCCGGCCAAAGCCAGGTTTTCCATATTCTTTTTATTGCAGGCATTCAGGTTGACGCGTTGCACAAAATCGAAGATACCTTTAAAAGGACCATTCTCACGGCGTTCATCTACAATACATTGTACTGCATTCTCTCCTACTCCTTTCACGGCTCCTAATCCGAAGCGAATGTTTCCTTCTTTATTAACAGTAAATTTCAGGTTACTTTCATTCACATCCGGCCCCAACACTTCCATGTTCATAGACTTACACTCGTCCATGAACTTAGTGATTTCCGTAATGTTCGAAATATTTCGACTCATAACGGCAGCCATATATTCGGCCGGATAATTGGCCTTCAGGTAAGCCGTTTGATAAGCTACCCAAGAATAGCAAGTAGCATGTGATTTGTTAAACGCATAAGAAGCAAACTTTTCCCAGTCGGCCCAGATCTTTTCCAATACTTTTGGGTCGTGCCCATTCGATTTTCCACCTTCGATAAATTTGGGCTTCATCTGATCCAGCTTATCACGCAGCTTCTTACCCATAGCTTTACGCAGGGCATCAGACTCTCCACGAGTGAAGTTACCCAACAGACGAGACAAAAGCATGACCTGTTCCTGATATACCGTAATTCCATAAGTATCTTTCAGGTAGGTTTCCATAACCGGAATATCATAGATAATAGGCTTCCGACCGTGCTTACGTTCAATAAAGTCGGGAATATAATCCATAGGTCCCGGGCGATAAAGCGCGTTCATCGCAATCAAGTCTTCGAAGGTAGAAGGTTGCAACTCCCGCAGGTATTTCTGCATCCCGGCAGACTCAAACTGGAATGTTCCCACTGTTCTCCCTTCACTATATAATTGATAAGTGGCGGGGTCTTCAATGGAGATGTTCTCCATATCAATGGTTTCTCCGGTACGCAAACGGATATTCTCAACCGCTTCTTTAATGATGGACAAAGTCTTTAGTCCCAAGAAGTCCATCTTAATCAGTCCGGTATCTTCAATCACGGAGCCTTCATACTGGGTTACCAGCATTTTCTCTCCGGTTTCTTTATCGTCGGCGGTACTTACGGGTACCCAATCGGTGATATCGTCTCGACAAATAATGATACCACAGGCATGTACACCTGTA
This sequence comes from Bacteroides sp. 224, assembly GCF_010500995.1. Lineage (GTDB taxonomy): Bacteria > Bacteroidota > Bacteroidia > Bacteroidales > Bacteroidaceae > Bacteroides. Next base: position 66,717 of record NZ_QVMK01000034.1, read on the forward strand.
CCACGCACATTCCCTTCCAGTATCTTGGCATACTTAATGGTATCTCTGACTAAAGGATCGGGAGATGCTTCGGCGGCTTGCAATTCCGGCACATAATCAATGGCGTTTTGCAGATTTACTTTTTTATCGGGTATTCGGTCGGGCACCAGCTTGGTTAACCTGTCAGACTCCGATAATGGCAATTTCTGTACGCGGGCTACGTCTTTCAAAGACATCTTGGTAGCCATCGTGCCATACGTAATGATATGAGCTACTTTCTCATATCCATATTTTTCTGTTACCCAACGCAAAACTTCCCCTCTACCATCATCATCGAAGTCGATATCAATATCGGGCAAAGAGATACGGTCGGGATTAAGGAAACGTTCAAACAGCAAATCGTATTTAATTGGGTCAATCAATGTAATTCCCAAACAATAAGCCACGGCAGAACCGGCAGCAGATCCACGCCCGGGACCTACGGAAACGCCCATATTACGTGCGGCGGCAATGAAATCCTGTACAATTAAGAAGTAGCCGGGGAAACCCATTGTTTTCATAATGTGAAGTTCGAAAACCAAACGTTCTTTCACTTCGGGTTCTAACGGATCGCCATATTTGCTCTTAGCCTTGTCAAAAGTTAATTTAGCCAGATAATCACCTTCCAATTTGATACGGTATAGTTTTTCGTAGCCTCCCAAACTGCTGATCTTGGCATGTGCATCGGCTTCGCTCAATACTACCTGCCCGTTTTCATCGCGGGTAAATTCATTGAATATATCTTCTTCCGTATATTTTTGCCTGTACTCTTCTTCCGTACCAAATTCTTCGGGAATCTCGTACTGGGGCATGATAGGCGGATTATCAATAGTATAGTATTCTACTTTATCGCAAATTTCGGTTGTATTGGACAGTGCTTCGGGAACATCCGCAAAGAGTTCATTCATTTCTTCGCGGGTCTTCATCCACTCCTGCTTGGTATAATACATACGTTTGGGGTCGTCCAAATCTTTTCCTGTACTAAGACAGATTAAGCGGTCGTGCGCCTCGGCATGTTCTTCGTTCACAAAATGCACGTCGTTGGAACAGATCAACTTTACGTTGTGCTTTTTGGCAAGTTCTATCAGGTGCTTGTTGACATGCTGCTGCAATGGATAAGCTTCATGGTTGGCATTCGGAACGGTGGCTCTATGGCGTTGAAGTTCCAGGTAATAATCGTCGCCAAACAGATTCTTATACCATTGAATGGCTTCTTCTGCCTCCTCATATTGTTCGTTGGTAATGCGCTTGGGTACTTCTCCTCCTAAACAGGCGGAACAAATAATCAAACCTTCGTGATATTTCTCCAATTCATTCCGGTCGGTACGTGGACGCATGTAATAACCATCTGTCCAAGCTTTGGATACAAGTTTAATAAGGTTATGATATCCGGTTTTATTTTTAGCAAGCACCACTAAGTGATATCCGCTTTGATCGGTCTTTCCTTCTTTCTTGTCCATGGTTCTCCGAGCCACATACATTTCGCACCCGATGATGGGTTTAAAGAGTTTGGCTTCGGTTTCTGCCAATTCTGTTCGAAGAGCGGCCAATTGTGCTTCTTTATCTTCGCCTTCCGTTTCGTTTTTCTCCAAGTCGGCAATTTGCTTTTTCAGCCCTTTAATTGCCTTGTTAGTACCCCCGTTTTTCTTCGATACATAGTCATAGAACTCCTTGATTCCAAACATGTTACCATGATCGGTAACAGCGATTCCCTTCATCCCGTTTTTCATCGCTTTATCGACCAATGCGCTTACGCTGGCCTGACCGTCTAACAAAGAATATTGGGTGTGAACATGTAAATGAACAAAATCTTGCATAGTGTGAAGCTCCTTCTTTTTTGAGTTCATAAAGTTACTACCTACGCCACGACTAACAAAGATTATTCTCTAAAAGTTATCAACAAACTTCATTTATACCTTAATTACTTGTTATATTTTTAAAATAGCTCTATTTTTGCCGATAATTCATTAAAGGAAAAACATGGGTAGACGATTAAAAAAACTAAGAAAGATTAGAATACATCACGAAGGAACAGAACTTTTAATAGTCTCCTGTTTATTACTACTCTTACTGAATGCTATGTTATACTATGCATTCGAATGCAAAATCGCTTTCTATATTATAGCTACCACCAGTATTGTACTGTACTCTTTGTTGGTGAACTTCTTTCGATGCCCCATTCGGGTATTTGAGCAAGACACAGAGAAGATTGTAGTTGCTCCTGCCGATGGTAAGATTGTAGTAATCGAAGAAGTAGATGAACATGAGTACTTTCACGATCGTCGTTTGATGATCTCCATCTTTATGAGTGTAGTTAATGTACACGCTAACTGGTATCCCGTAGACGGCGTTGTGAAAAAGGTTGCTCACCATAATGGTAAATTCCTGAAAGCATGGCTCCCAAAAGCCAGTACGGAAAATGAGCGTTCTACTGTAGTGATTGAGACTCCCGAAGGAGTAGAGGTATTGACACGCCAGATAGCCGGAGCTATGGCACGCCGCATTGTTACATACGCCAAGGTAGGCGAAGAATGTTATATCGACGAGCACATGGGATTCATTAAATTCGGTTCTCGTGTGGATGTATACCTCCCATTAGGTACAGAAGTCCATGTAACAATGGGACAGCTGACTACTGGTAATCAAACTGTTATCGCAAAACTTAAATAAAAATGGCCAATACCATCACCCGCTATATACCTAACACCATTACTTGCCTAAACCTTTTTTCCGGGTGTATTGCCTGTGTCATGGCATTTGAAGCGAATTATTCGCTGGCATTTCTTTTTATCATATTCAGCGGTATATTCGATTTCCTCGATGGCATGCTGGCCCGTGTATTGAATGCACCTTCTGCTATTGGCAAGGAACTGGATTCACTGGCCGATGATATCAGCTTCGGCGCTGCCCCTGCTTTTATAATTTTCAGTTTATTTAAAGAAGTTCATTACCCTGCTTTCATGGAAGGAATAAGTGCTTATGTTCCTTATTTCGCTTTTGTTATCGCGGTATTTTCTGCCTTAAGATTGGCTAAATTCAATATAGATGAACGCCAAACAGAATCTTTTGTGGGACTTAACACTCCATCTAATGCTTTTTTCTGGAGTTCGCTGGTGGTAGGCAATCATGCTTTCTTAACTTCTACACAATTCAACGCTATATACTTAATCATTCTGGTGATTATCTTCTCGTTGCTGTTGGTTTCCGAGATCCCGATGTTTGCATTTAAATTTAAATCATTCACCTGGCAGGAAAATAAAATACGTGTTCTCTTTTTAGTTGTTGCCATACTGCTTATCGTCTTTCTGGGTATAAGCGGAATCGCAGCAAGTATGGTTTGGTACATTATACTTTCATTAATTACGAATAAAAAGAAGTAGGCCTGCAACTATATCTGGCATACTTATTGTTTTCTATTTATTCAAAACAAAAAAACATTTAATTCAATGGGAGGAGTATTATTAACTTTTCTATTCATCATCTTCGTTATATTCGTATTCGGTTTATCCATTATCCGTAATATACTCCGTTTTTTATTCGGATTTGGAGGGCGTTCTTCATCTTCCTCTCAACAATCGGGAAGTTCTCAAGGGCAAACCAGACAAAAAGTCAGTAACCCTTCTCCTAAAAAGAAAAAGTTATTCGATGATAATGAAGGAGAGTATGTTGAATTCGAAGAGGTTAAAGAAGAAGAAGAAGAGAATTAAAATCTTTATCAACGTTTAGACCGAAAGAAATCTTTCATTATTTGTCCACATTCCTCTGCCATCACTCCACTTACTACAACGGTTTTAGGGTGTAATGCCTCTGGTGCATAAGCCTGATATCCTCTTTTTTCGTCTGCTGCACCAAACACCAGCTTTCCCAATTGCGACCAGGCAATGGCTCCGGCGCACATCACACAGGGCTCTACTGTTACATAAAGAGTACATTCGTTCAGGTATTTTCCACCAAGTACATTGGCTGCCGCAGTAATGGCTTGCATCTCGGCATGGGCAGTTACATCGGTCAGTGTTTCCGTTAGGTTGAAAGAGCGGGCAATGATACGTTCTTTGCAAACCACCACAGCACCCACCGGCACTTCTCCTTTTGCTTTGGCTTTGTCGGCTTCCAGCAAGGCTTGTTTCATAAAGTATACATCATCCAGCATAGATCAGCGGCGCATATCATGTTCTTCGAAAAGTGTGGGATAATCTTCGTCCATGCTTTTATGGATTACAGAGAGTATCGTTTCGCGAAACCAACGGGATTTATTTGATATCTTGTATTTAGCCAGATAACGATCTATAATCCGTTGCTCCTCTTCACTGAGTAAACAAGTCATCCTCAACTGTCTTTTTGTCTCAGTTGACGATGATTTTGCACATATCCGATCTCTCTTTTTCATATCTTCCGCAAAATTACTTTTACTTCTTGAATATCAAAAAATAAAAAGCGTAAATTTGCAAAAAACACACTAAATGTATATATGGCAGAGCATAATGACTTAGGACAGGCAGGAGAAGACGCTGCCGTTGAGTACTTAAAAGAGCATAACTACACCATTCGTCACCGCAATTGGCGAAAGGGAAATCTGGAGCTGGATATCGTAGCCGCCAAAGACGACGAGCTGGTGGTTATTGAAGTGAAAACACGTAAAAGCACGTTGTTCTCGTTACCACAAGAGGCGGTTAATGCCCAAAAGATAAGAAGAACGGTAATAGCTGCAGATACATATATGAAGTTCTTTGGTATTGATAGCCCTGTACGGTTCGATATTATATCGGTAGTGGGTGATGCTGGGAATTTTAAAATAGAACATATTAAGGAGGCGTTTTATCCGCCTATTTGGTAAATACTTAATTGTATTACTTTTAAACCGCAGAGTTACGCAGATTAACGCGGAGTATTATTACGAGAATAAATTAAAAACTCTGCGTTAATCTGCGTAACTCTGCGGTTCAAAAAAGTAATTACAATAGAAATTAAAAGATTAGCAATAATTTATGAACATAGAAACAGCCAGAGAATATTGCCTAAGTAAAAAGGGAACTACCGAATCATTTCCTTTTGACGATACTTCGCTTGTAATTAAAGTGATGGATAAAATGTTTGCACTGATTGATCTGGAAAGCGCAAACAAGTTATCGCTGAAATGCGATCCTGAATACGCCATTGAGTTGCGCGAGAAATACAATGCCATTGAGGGTGCTTATCACTTCAACAAAAAATATTGGAACCAAGTTTCCTTCAATAGTGATGCCGATGATGCACTTATCAAATCATTGATTGATCACTCTTACGAAGAAGTAATCAAGAAATTTACCCGAAAACTAAAGCAGGAATATGATTCACTTGACTGAAACAGATTCTACCAGCAACTACCTGAATACACTTTCGCAAAAGGAGCAGCTCGAGGAGTTTACTGTAGTAATGGCAGACTTTCAAACGGCAGGCAAAGGCCAACGAGGCAACTCCTGGGAAGCGGAAGCAGGCAAGAATTTACTTTTCAGCTTCATTATGTACCCCCACTTCTTGCCAATTCGTGAGCAGTTTCTATTATCCAAAATGGTTTCACTTGCTATCAAGGAGACATTAGAAGATTATGCTGCCGACATTTCCATCAAATGGCCGAATGATATTTATTGGAAGGACAAAAAGATTTGCGGCATACTGATCGAAAATGATTTATTAGGTTCTACCATTGAGAAGAGTATTGCAGGAATCGGTATTAACATTAACCAGGAATTGTTTCAAAGCCCTGCTCCCAACCCGGTTTCTTTGCAACAAATCACCGGGAAAGTTCATTCGATAGAGAAAGTTCTTGCTTCAGTGATGGAAAAGGTTCAGGAATACTATAAATTACTGAAAAATGGTGATAAGGAAGCAATTAATACTCGCTATCATCGGGCGCTCTTCCGCAGAGTGGGGTATCATTTGTATTCGGACAAAGAAGGTGTATTCCACGCACGAATCCGAACTGTGAAAGATACCGGAATACTCGTATTGGAAGATAACGAAGGACGCGAGAGGGAATATGCGTTCAAGGAGGTAAGTTCCCATCTGTAGCTCTCTTTACCTTCTCTATCTTTTCCAAAATCAGTTTAGCTTCCTGAGAAGAAAATTGTTGCACCACATTGAGCAAATGAGCCTGCGCTTTTGTATAGTCTGTAATATATACCTCGGATAATCTATCTCTATAATAATAGGTTCCCTGTTCTACTATAGAAGACAATTTAAACACATTATTGTTCAGGCAAACAACGCACTTATTCTTTTTTTATTTATATTTACGCAAACTAACTATCTACATGAAAAACGAATGAGAATAAGAACCTTTTTTAGTCTGATGATTTTAACCTGCTTTCAGGCTTATGCTCAAACAAATATAGAACAACTAAAAGAACAAGTTCAAACAAACGCAATCAAACAATTAGCACTTTATCCGCAAGAAAAAATATACCTGCATACCGATAGGGAATATTATATTCCGGGAGATACAGTGTGGTTTAAAGCGTATACAGCAGATGCTTTTACAAATGAGTACTGCGAACGAAGCCGTTTTGTGTATGTAGAGTTAATTAACTCTTCAGCAAGTGTTATCAAAAGAGTAATGCTTCCTCCACGAAAGAGTTTATTTTTTGGCAATATTGCACTTTCAGAAGAACTATCCAAAGGGTATTACACTATATGTGCTTACACTCGCCACATGGAAAATCTGGGAGAAGATTACTTCTTCAAGAAAGAAATCTACATTGGAGAGGCACCTGTTAAAGATGCAACCAATGAAACACCCACCCAAAAAGAAAAGAAGAAAACTGATCCTATTGATTATGAAGTCTCTTTCTTTCCGGAAGGAGGCAATTTATTGGAAAACATATTTAGTAAAGTAGCATTCAAAGCACTAAATGCAAAAGGAATTCCGGAAGAGATTCATGGGCAAGTTCTTGATGGTACTACAGGAGAAGTCATAGCAAAAGCAGAAACTTTCCATCAAGGAATGGGTACTTTCTCTTTTGCACCTCTGCCGGGAAGAAACTACTTTTTGGAATGTAGTAATAAGGAGGGAGTCAGTAAACGCTTTCAACTACCCACCCCATTATCTAACGGACATACGCTTTCCTGCATCCTGCGAGATGAGCATATTTATATCAGCAAACACCATGCAGGAAATATCAACCCTAATGATACTCTCTATTTGTTAGCCCATATAAAAGGTAAGCCTTATTATTTTGATATTTGGGACACCAAGAAGTCATATATCCAATTTAACAATAAGATATTTCCTGCCGGCATCATTCAGTTTATTCTCTTTGATTCAGCTATGCACCCAATAAGCGAACGACTTGTATTTTGCAAGAACACGGAATTGGCAGATGTCACCTTCCAAGCCAATAAGAAATCTTATACTAAAAGAGAACAGGTTTCTATTCAATTAAATATCAAGAATAGTTTAAATATACCTTTAAAAGGAAGTATTTCCGTAGCAGTAACAGACGATAAAGATATTCAACTGAACACAACATCAGAATCTATATTAAGCTGCCTGTTGTTAACATCCGAACTAAAAGGATATATTGATGCCCCCGGATATTATTTTGAAAACGACAGCATAAACCGTACGCTGGCTTTAGATCATTTAATGTTGACGCACGGCTGGAGAAGGTACAACATACCGGAAGTAGCAAAAGGAAACTTCGAAATCCCGGAAATACCTTTTGAAGGCAAGAAAAAAATTACGGGGCAAGTGAAACATATTCTATTAAATACGCCTTTAAAGGATGCTAAAATCACAGTACTAACTGCACCTTTCAACTTTAGTTTCTTAGACACAGACTCCGTAGGACGTTTTTCCACAAATTCGGAAAAACGAGACAGTACCGTTTATTTCATACAAGCTACCAGCAAAAAAGATAGCAAGCAGGCAAAGCTGATTCTCGATAAAGAAACATTTCCCAATATCAGCAGCATTCCTTATAAGGCTCCTTTACTCGAAATAAAAGATACAGTTGCAATGGTTAGTAATTTCCTCCAAAAGGCAAATCAACGTATTCAGTATGAGGAATATATAAAAAGCATTCATTTAGATGAAGTAAAAATCACTGCAAAAAGAAAAGGAAAAGAGGTTATGTTTTCTGCCATAGCAGACCAATCTATAAGCAAAGATGAACTACTAAATTCGGGTGCTAAAAGTATTGCAGATATATTAATAGCAACTCCGGGAGTATTAGGAGTATCCGGAGATAAAGTTTACATTAAAAACCACGAGAAGCCGGCATTAATCCGAATTGACAATCAAGATTTTAGCACTTATGACTCAGGTGTCCCCCGATGGAAAAGACTTCACGTTTCCACAGTAGAGCGCATTGATATATTTACAGGTAATAACACAACATTCTTTGGTCCGGAAGGAGATCATGGTGTAATCAACATTACCACCATACAGCCCGGAAGGTATCTTCAAACCGCAACCATGCCCAATCAAACATTAACAACCCCTCTGGGTTTTCAGAAATATATGGAATTTTACTCCCCCAAATACGATACTTATGAAAATAGAATCAACAACATTCCGGATTACCGAACTACCATCTATTGGAAACCGGATATTATCACCAAAGATGATGGCAACGCCGAATTCAACTTCTATACTTCCGACTTCCCTACAACCTATACCATCGTTATCGAAGGATTATCGGTATATGGGGATATTATCCGGAAAATAGAAAAGATTGTTGTAAAATAGAAGGGGGTTCCTATGCCAGTTTTTGCCACGCCTGCGGCAAAGTTTTGTCACGGCCGTGGCAAAAACTTGTTGCGGCCGTAGCAAAATACTGTTGCGGCCGTGGCAAAAACCCGTAACGGCCGTGGCAAAATCTTCTAAAGCAATCAAAAAGATGCCACAGTAGAAATTTATTCAATGAAGATTGAGTAAAATCGGTTAGTTGATGCTATTTTTGCATAAACTAAATGACAATAACCTGTAAAGTATGGTAAAGTATAAAAGAATTCTTCTGAAATTGAGCGGAGAAAGCCTGATGGGCGAGAAACAATATGGCATAGACGAAAAACGTCTGGCTGAATATGCCAACCAGATTAAAGAGATTCATGAGTTGGGTGTTCAAATCGGTATCGTAATCGGAGGTGGCAATATTTTTCGTGGATTAAGCGGTGCCGACAAAGGTTTCGACCGAGTGAAGGGCGACCAAATGGGTATGTTGGCTACTGTAATCAACAGTCTGGCTCTTAGTTCCGCGCTTGGATCGGCCGGAGTAAAATCACGTGTACTCACTGCTGTACGTATGGAACCTATCGGAGAGTTTTACAGCAAATGGAAAGCCATAGAAAATATGGAAGCCGGTGAGGTTGTTATCATGTCTGCCGGTACAGGTAATCCTTTCTTTACTACAGATACGGGATCTTCATTACGCGGCATTGAAATAGAAGCCGACGTTATGCTGAAAGGAACACGGGTAGATGGTATCTATACTGCTGATCCTGAGAAAGATAAAACAGCCACCAAATTTAAAGAAATCACTTACGATGAAATCTATAATCGGGGGCTCAAAGTAATGGATCTAACCGCCACTACCATGTGCAAAGAAAACAATCTTCCCATTGTAGTGTTTGATATGGATACCGTTGGTAACCTCAAGAAAGTTATCATGGGAGAAGAGATAGGAACACTGGTACATAATTGAGTTTGAGTTTATAGTTTGGAGTTTATAGTTTTAAGTTTTGAGGATGTGTGTTTTTTTAATTACTTTGCATCTCATAACTATAACCCCCAAACTATAAACTCAAAACTGTAAACTCCAAACTATAAACTTAAAACTCAAAAATATGATAGACGTAAACAATTGCATCAACGAAGCCCAAGAGAAAATGGATATGGCCATTATGTATCTTGAAGAATCATTCGCACACATCCGTGCAGGTAAGGCTAACCCCAGAATCCTCGATGGCATCAGGGTTGATTCTTACGGAAGCATGGTACCTATAAGTAATGTTGCTGCCGTAACCACTCCCGACGCTCGCAGTATTACCATCAAACCATGGGACAAGAGCATGTTCAGAGTGATAGAAAAAGCAATTATAGACTCTGACTTAGGCATTATGCCCGAGAATAATGGCGAAATTATCCGCATAGGTATTCCTCCTCTAACCGAAGAACGCCGTAAACAACTTTCCAAACAGTGTAAAGGAGAAGCCGAAACAGCTAAGGTGAGCGTTCGCAATGCTCGTCGCGATGGTATCGATCTTATCAAGAAAGCGGTGAAAGAAGGACTTTCTGAAGATATGGGAAAAGACAATGAAGCTAAACTTCAAAAAGCACACGACAAGTATATCAAGAAAGTAGACGATATGCTGGCAGAAAAGGAAAAAGAAATCATGACTGTTTAGTCCACCTCAAATATAAGGAATGAACACAGAAGCACAGAGACACAGAGAATTATTTTCAACGAAATGAAAAGCTCTGTGTCTCTGTGCTTTCGTGTTCTATATTAAATTCTTAAACTTTCAATATCCTATACTATGGCAAACACACTTTTACTCATCCTCATTATTTATTTTGGAGCACTTATCCTGATCTCTCATATTGTAAGCAATAAGGGAAACGACAATCAAGCCTTCTTTCTTGGAAATAAAAAATCACCCTGGTATGTAGTAGCTTTCGGGATGATCGGTTCATCCATATCGGGAGTATCTTTTGTTTCTGTACCCGGAATGGTCAGAGGGCAAGATATGACTTATATGCAAATGGTTTTAGGATTCTTTGTTGGATACACGATTATCGCTTTTGTACTTCTCCCCCTTTATTATCGCCTTAACTTAACCACTATTTATGGTTATCTGGAACAGCGGTTTGGCATTCGTTCCTATCGAACGGGCGCTTCCTTTTTTATTCTATCCAAAACCATAGGCGCAGCTGCCAGGCTTTTTCTGGTAGTACTCATTCTGCACAGTCTTGTTTTCTCTGCATGGAATATTCCTTTTTATGCCGTAGCGTTGGGTATTATCTTATTTATATGGTTATACACCTATCGGAGTGGTATTAAAACAATTATCTGGACAGATGCCCTTCAAACGTTCTGTCTCATTGCAAGTTTAATAGTCATCACCTGGCAGGTAATTGATAAAATTGATCTAAACTTACCGGAGGTTTTTCAGGTAATAGCCAATCATCCGAACTCTCGAATCTTTGTCTTTGACGACTGGACATCTACCCAGTATTTCTTTAAGCAATTCCTGAATGGTATATTAATAGCCATCGTAATGAATGGCCTCGATCAGGATATGATGCAAAAAAGCCTGACCTGCAAGAGCCTGAAGGACTCTCAAAAGAATATGGTTACCTTTGGCGCGTTGTATATTCCTTTCAACTTATTGTTCTTGTCATTAGGAATCCTGTTGTTGGTTTTTGCTTCTCAGTTTCAGATTGTACTGCCCGAGAAGTCAGATGAAATCTTACCACTCTTAGCCAATCAATATTTAGGATTTCCGGCTCTGCTGTTTTTCTCTATTGGTATTATTGCAGCAGCTTTCTCAAGTGCCGATTCTGCCTTAGCTTCCATCACTACAACCGTTTGTGTGGATTTACTCGACATCCGAAAAGGAACAATAGAGAAAGCAGTAAAGACCAGAAGACTGATACATATATTAATCAGTATCGCTTTCTTCTTTGTTATTTTGCTGATAGAGTATTTCAGTCAGGATGGTATTTTAAATACGATTTATAAGATTGCCTCTTATACGTATGGTCCTCTGTTGGGGCTATTCTTCTTTGGGTTGTTTACGCGTGTCAAACCACGTGATAAATTTGTGCCGATAGTATGCGTGTTGGCTCCTATAGCGTGTTTTGGGATTGAAGTCTTTCTGAAAGCTAAGTTCAATTATACTGTAGGGAATGAGATCTTATTGATAAATGGGTTGTTGACGGTTCTTGGATTGACAATGATAAGAAAGGATTAGTATTAACCACAGATTAACAGATTACACAGATTATATTGATTATCAATAATCTGTAAATAAGTAAATCCGTGTAATCTGTTAATCTGTGGTTTACTGTTATCACGCTAAATTCAGCACTCTTTACTTTATCTCCACAATCTTAGTCGGAGCCATCCCGTCATTACGCTTATCAACCTGTTGAATAACCCGATCTGCCAATTCTATAAATGCTCGACCTGTTATTGAATCTTCATTCAAAGCAACCGGTTTACCTTCATCTCCCCCTTCGCGAATGCTTTGCACTAAAGGTATTTGTCCTAATAAGGGCACGTTCATGTCTTCGGCCAACTTCTTTGCACCTTCTTTACCAAAAATATAATATTTATTGTCAGGAAGTTCGGCAGGAGTAAACCAAGCCATATTTTCTACCAAGCCTAAGATAGGAACGTTTACTTTGTCGTTAGTAAACATATTGATTCCCTTTCGGGCATCTGCCAAGGCCACTTCTTGCGGGGTACTTACTACAATGGCTCCCGTCATGGCCAGATTCTGAACAATAGTCAAATGAATATCACTTGTGCCGGGAGGAAGGTCTATCAGGAAATAATCAAGATCGCCCCAGTTGGCATCACCGATTAGTTGCTTCAGGGCATTGCTTGCCATACCACCTCTCCATAAAGTAGCTTGTTCAGGATCTACAAAGAAACCGATAGAAAGAAGCTTCACTCCGTATTTCTCTATAGGAACAATCAAATCTCTACCGTCTATTTGTTCTGCAACGGGGCGGGCATCTTCTACCTGAAACATCTTAGGCATGGAAGGACCAAAAATATCTGCATCTAATAAGCCCACCTTGTATCCAAGCTGCGCTAAAGCTACAGCCAGATTAGCTGCTACAGTAGATTTTCCTACGCCACCTTTACCGGAAGATATACCGATAATATTCTTCACTTGCGGCAAAAGCTTTCCCGCTTCCGGACGAGGAGCCTGCTTAGTAACAACCGAAATGTTACCAACTATTTCCACATCCTTGTTTACATACGTTTGAATAGCCGTTTCGGAAGCCTTTACTACAGATTTAATAAAAGGGTCGGTAGGTTTGTCGAAAAGTAAGGAGAAAGAAACTTTCATTCCTTCGATACGAATATTATCATCGACCATGCCGGCTTCTACCAAGTTCTTTCCTGTACCGGGATAGCGCACAGTAGCAAGGGCATCGAGTATTAATTTGGGATAAAGAGTCATGATTAATTGAGAATTGAGAATTATGAATTAAATCTTTAGTAGTTAGGACTACTATCTCCTACCTACTAACTACTTTTTTCCAATCCACTTCGCTTGCTACGGTTATAGCTGCGATATGAATCAAGTTCTATTTCCACATCGGGTTCAGCCAGTGTACCTTCTTGCGGAAGTAGAAATTTTATATATTTAATGGCTAAACCACGATCCAGCCATTGTTGTTCATAATAAGTTTTAATATTAAGAATATCGTCAACCAAATTGGAGTGATAGAGATCTTCGGTTATAAACTCTACGGGGAGTTTGTTTTCTTCTATCATGTATTTGGTATAAGTGAACATGAAGTTGCTGTCTGTTTTCAGATGAATCACTCCACCAGGAACCAGAAACTTACGATAACGCTCCATGAAGTAGGTAGAAGTTAAACGCTTGGTTGCTTTCTTCATTTGAGGATCGGAGAAAGTCAGCCAGATTTCACTGACCTCATTCTCGCCAAAGAAACGATCTATAATTTCTATGTTGGTTCGCAGAAAGGCCACGTTCGTCATACCGGCTTCCAGAGATTCGGTGGCTCCGCTCCACATGCGAGATCCTTTTATGTCTACAGCAATAAAATTCTTGTCGGGAAACATCTTGCCCAAGCCTACGGTATATTCTCCTCTACCACAACCTAATTCCAGCACAATGGGATTGTCATTCTTAAAGAATTCCTTGTTCCACTTTCCTTTCATTTCAAAAGGAACGTTCTCAGCAACGGAGTAAGGGTATTCAAAAACATGGGGATAGCTTGCCATGTCGGCAAACTTGGCGAGTTTATTTTTGCTCATATATAAAAAAACAGCCTCTCCCCAGCCCTCTCCAAAGGAGAGGGAGAAAGAGCTGCGCTATCTTTATTAATCAATTATTTTTTTCAAATTAACAACCTCCTCCGCATGGTTTTCCTCCCTCTCCTTTGGAGAGGGTTGGGGAGAGGCTTCTTTATTCCACTATAGTAACCCAACCGTGTGTATCCGGCTCGTCACCATATTGAATGGCTCTCAGTTTATTATAAAGTTTGGTACATACAGGACCTGCCTCACCATCTTTACTGAATACATAAGATTTGTTTTCGTCCAAATCATCTACTTTAAGTACCGGACTGATAACGGCTGCTGTTCCGCAAGCACCTGCTTCGTCGAAAGTAGCCAGTTCTTCTACCGGAACGGGACGACATTCTACTGTCATACCCAGATCTTCTGCCAACGTCATCAAGCTATTGTTGGTGATGGAAGGAAGGATAGATTCTGATTTTGGAGTTATATATGAGTTTCCACGAATACCAAAGAAGTTGGCCGGGCCACATTCATCCAGATATTTCTTTTCTTTGGCATCCAGATAAAGCACAGCAGAGTAACCTCTTTTATGAGCTTCTTCGCCTGCCATTAAGCTGGCGGCATAGTTACCACCGATCTTATAACGTCCGGTACCTAACGGAGCCACACGGTCGAAATGTCTTAAAATAGCATACGGAGATGGCTTGAATCCTGTTTTGAAGTAAGGACCTACAGGAGATACAAATACAATAAACATATATTCCGAAGCCGGCTTAACACCTACCTGTGCCTCTGTACCAAATAGCAAAGGACGAATATACAAAGAAGCACCGCTTTCATAAGGAGGCACAAAACGTTCGTTTAACCTCACTGCTTCAAGAACAGCTTCCTTAAATCTGTCAATTGGTAACTTAGCCATCAAGATGCCTTCGCAAGATGATTGCATACGTTTAGCATTTTCTTCCAACCGGAAAATACGAATCTTACCGTCTTTTCCACGGAAGGCTTTCAAGCCTTCGAATGCTTCCTGACCATAGTGAAGCGCTGTAGCTGCTATATGCAGGTTGATGTATGCACTGCTGCTTACTTCCAGTTTGCCCCACTCACCATTACGATAGTTGATTCTCACGTTATAGTCTGTTGGCATATAACCAAATGCCAGACTCGACCAATCTATTTCTTTCATATCGACATGTTTTATAATATAGTTCTTTTTAACTAAAGAACAAAAATACTCTTTATTATTTAGATTGTTGCTTGTCGCCCAACAATTTTTCTACTTCTATTTCCGCCTTCGATAACTTCTCGGTACAAAAGGCTATAATTTCATTGGCTTCTTTTATTTTTTCGCTTAATGCGTCTATCTCCAACTCATTATTATCTATCTGGCGTACTATTTTCTCCAGCCGTTCGATGGCTTGGGAGTAGGTTTCTTTTTTCATAATTATCTTATATTATAATGAACACAAAGGCACAGAGGCACAGAGGTTTTAATTTTCTAATTCGCAATTATTTATACAGCTTTGTGGCTCTGTGGCTCTGTGGCTCTGTGTTCTAAATGAATTCTAAAACGCTTTACTCTTTACTTCTCCCTTAGCCAGACGGGTGACAAGAACATCGCCAGCCTCTACCTGTGCCGAATCGGTTACAATCTTTCCATCTTTCAATGTGATGCTATATCCTCTTTTCAGCAATTCGTCCGGAGAAGCAGTGGATATGCGCTGCTTCAATAGTTCTAATTGATGTTTTCTCTTCATTAATAATGAAGAAACTGTCTGCGTCAATCCTTTCTCTGCAACTTTTAATTCGTATTTGGCTTCCGTCAGTTTTCTGATTACTAATGATGGAATACGATTTTTCAATAACAGTAACCTGTTCTCTTCGTTTTCTAACCGAGCCATAACCGATTCGCGCAATTGCGCTGCCAACATATCTAAATATTTGGCAGCTTCATCTACCTTATTTATCAAGTATTCGGCGGCGGCAGTAGGGGTTTTTACCCGGGTATGAGAGATGGCATCAAGTACCGTATCATCTCGTTCGTGCCCTATTCCGGTGATAATGGGTAGAGGAAACTGCGCACAGGCGGCAGCCAGCAGATAGGTATCGAAGCCCGAAAGATCGGAAGTGGCTCCTCCCCCACGGATGATAACAACTACGTCAAACTCTTTCTCTCGTTGCATAATTTTATCTAAAGCAGCCAGAATAGATTCTTCAACCTGATTGCCCTGCATAATAGCCGGAAAGAGTTCGGTATAGAAATAATAACCACGAGGATTAGTAGCCAACTGATGACTAAAATCGCCATACCCCGCCGCAGTGGGAGAAGAAATAACAGCTATCCGCTGAGGAAGCACAGCCATCTCCAACTCTTTGTTGAGGGTAAGTACTCCGTCTTCCTCCAGTTGTTTCAATATTTCCCGGCGACGTTGAGCCATATCGCCCAATGTATAGGTGGGATCAATGTCATAAACCGTCAGACTGTAACCATACAGTTCATGAAACTCCACTGTTACTTTTACCAGTACTTTGATGCCGGAAACGAAGGGCTGTCCGGTAGATTCCTCAAAATAAGGAGCCAACAAACGATAGACATTTGCCCAGATTGTTCCACGGGCTTTGGCTACCAATGTATTTCCCCGAGGGTCTTTCTGCACAAACTCCAAAAAGCAATGTCCGCCGGCATTGGTACGCACATCGCTTAACTCAGCCTGTACCCAATATTCATCGGAAAGGCTTTGAGAGATACTTCGCTTTACCAGCGAGTTGAGTTCAAAGAGGGAGAGAGAGTTCATACGCTTTCCACATATCCGGTACACCATATCCGTAAATATTATCCGGATATTCCAATCGATCTCCTGAACGGCGAATTACTTCTATCAATTCCTTGGCAGTGAGGTGGGGCAATGCTTGCCACAAGCAAGTCACCATTCCACATACGATAGGTGATGAAAAGGAAGTTCCACCCAAGAAAGAAGGCTGCCCGTCGGTAGCTACAACGGCTGCCGATACTCCTACGGCTACCACATCAGGTTTAATCCGGTTGTCAGTGGTATTTCCTACAGAAGAGAAGGAGGCTAATTTGCCGTTTTTCGCGATGGCTCCTACGGTCAGCACATGCTCGGCATCGCTCGGAGGAGTCAATTTCTTCCAGGAAGAGCTTCCTGCATTGCCTGCACTACACACTAATACCATGCCCTTATTAGCTACATGGGCGGCCTGGCGGGAGATCATGGCATATTTCCCGGTTAAATCGCGCAGGCGATAGTCTGTAAACGGATCGTCGAAATCAAAATAACCTAAAGAGGTATTTACTACATCGACCCCTACGCTGTCGGCAAATTCGATGGCATTGGCCCAGTAGTCTTCTTCTACAGGTTGCTCTGTGGCACTGTCTTCGCTGCGAAGCAACCAATAAGAAGCCTCGGGAGCTGTACCCACCATCTTATAAGGTTGATTCATGGCTATGCAAGAAAGCACGGCCAATCCATGATTGCCTGCGGCAAAAACGTCGCCGCCCGGCGTTACAAAATCATGAGTACCTAATATGCGGATATTACTCATTACAGGTATTATATCTACATTATGATAACCATCATCGATTACTGCAATGCTCATTCCTTCGCCTTTGAAGCCGGCTTCATGAAGTTTATGCCCATTGCTAATGGCTATCTGCTTATGACCGTTTCCATGCCAATCTTCTTTATCACCCCAAGCTTTGTTTACAAGAGAATCTCTTTTGATTGCTTTATTCCGAACCCTCGACGGGCACCTCCATACTTTCTTTGCAGATGCAACAAAAGGCAATTCCATAATCCGGTCGATTACAATCGTATCGCTACAAGATACCGTTACGAAATTCTCCCATTTCCCTTTAGCCACGATGCGAACTCCTTTTGCCTGAATAGCCTCGATGTAGTTTTGGCACACGGGCAAATCGGTAGAGTCGATCGGGAGTTGCTGTTTCATGCGTCGTTCAATGGCTTTGAGCGAAAGAAACTCCGATGGTCTATCCAAAGAATAAGTTGTTGAAACTTTATCTTTTAAGTAGATACGATATTTTAAAGAATCTTGTTGGGCAAAAGCCGTCAACGCGGCAAGCGCCCATATAAATAGGATGGCTCTTTTCATTGTATTATTGTATGGATGATACTATTAATCCGATTCCGCGTTGCGAAGCTATAAATGCCCCGCCCAGCACTCTTTTTCCGTCATAAAACACAGCAGATTGCCCCGGAGTAATGGCAGAAGCTTCTTCCAGAAAATGCACCAGCAGTTGCCCGTTTTCCAATCGGCTTACCTCGCACGAGATTGGTTTGCTGCGATAGCGTATGCGCACAGTCAGTTTCTTACAAGCAAAGAACTCGTCTTCGTTCACAACATTGGGATTCTCTATCAGCATATACTCCGCTTTTAGCTGCTCTGCATCGCCCAGCATAACTGTATTCTTATTGGGATTAATCTTCAATACATACGCCGGCTTACCGAGTGCAATTTCCAATCCTTTTCGCTGACCGATGGTGTAGTAAGGAAATCCTTTATGCTGCCCTAACTTCACCCCTTCCGAGTTTACAAACCAACCGGCACCTATTTCTTTATCTATATCTGCATCATGCTCGCGCAAGAAATCGCGATAGTCTCCTTCAATAAAACAAACTTCCATACTCTCTCCTTCTTGCGCCTTGGCTTCAAATCCTTTCTCTTTTAAATATTCGCGCACTTTTACTTTGGTATAGTTCCCTAAAGGGAAAATACATCGCCTCAGAACATCCTGCCCCAATCTCCACAAAAAATAAGATTGATCTTTCTTTTCATCATCACCGGCCACGATATAAATATTTCCGTTATGTTCTTCCAAACGAGAGTAATGTCCGGTAGAAATCCAGGCACAATTCAGTTTATCTGCCCACTCGGTCAGTATTCTGAATTTGAATAAGGGGTTGCACACCACGCAAGGGTTGGGAGTTCGCCCCTGCTTATACTCATCAATAAAATACTTTACGATGGTATCTTTGAAGGGAATTCGTTCATCAGCTATGTGGTGTTCAATTCCTATTTTATCGGCCAGTAGTTTGGCATCTTCGGGAGCCTCTCCCCACACCCTCATGGTAACTCCCACTACTTCATATCCTTGTTCCAGCAGCATCAGGCAGGTAGCGCAACTGTCTATCCCGCCGCTTATACCCACCAGTACACGCTTATTTGGTTCTTTCATGTCTTTCTTCATCTTGAATACAAAGATACATTCTTATCTTTTATATGAAATGTATTCTATGTATCTTTCCACTTCATCTAATTTTATTTTCCGGGTTTTTGCCAGTAGCAAACAAATTATTACTTGCTACTGTAGAATTGTTTGCTTCAAAGCAGTTTGGAAAGAATTGAATTTGAACCACAGAGTTACGCAGATTAACGCAGAGGATTAAGTTTTAGTTCTATGCAGCATTGCATCAAAAACTCTGTGTTAATCTGCGTAACTCTGCGGTTCAATATAACTCAAAAGAAGATAGATACACGGAAAACGCGGAATGAGCAGAAACACGCGGAATTATTTTTTTCTTGCGACATAAGGACGAATATATATCTTCCGCGTTCATCCGCTCATTCCGTTTTTTCAGCGTACCCATTTCAACTTAACTCATAACGGTTCGGAAAGGAGGACTTTTCACCACAGATTACGCAGATTTTCACAGATTAAATTATTCCACTACAAAACCAAAGAGGACAGAACTTTTAGTTAATAATCTGTGAAAATCCGTGTTAATCTGTGGTGAATTAGCTCAAAACTGAATTAAAATAAGTAAAACCAAAACCATTCCCTTGTTTATTCTGTTATTATTTCATTAAGCAACATTTTATGATAAACCGTTTAGAGAAAATAGTAAAAGAAACAGGTAGCAAGCAAGCACCCGAAGAATTCTATATTAAGGTAAGCGCCCAAGGCCCCTACCTGGTATATGGAAATCCACCTATTGTTCAGGAAACATTCGTTCCAAACAAAGAAGGGCTGCCCTGGGAGTATTGCCAAGGGCTAAAATTCGATTATACCACTAAAGTAGCTGCCCTATGTCGTTGCGGAGCTTCCAAAAAGCATCCTTTCTGCGATGGCTCTCATAAAGAGGCAGATTGGAATCCGGAAGAGACAAGCGATAAACGCCCCATCCTGGAAGATAGTAAGGAGTACAAAGGACCTAACCTGGTATTGTCCGACAACCGGAAATTTTGTGCCCTTGCCCGTTTTTGCGACTCTCATGGAACAGCGTGGAAGCTTGCCAAGAAAGCTCAAACCGAAGAAGAAAAGGAACTTGCCCGCCACTCCGCGGGATATTGTCCGGCAGGCAGATTACTGTTATATGACAGGGAAAAGCAGGAAGTTTACGAACCTGAGTTTAAGCCTTCCATCGGAGTACTGGAAGATCCTACCTTGAAAGTTAGCGGCCCACTATGGGTAAAAGGCGGCATTCGTATTGAAAGCGCCGATGGAGAAAGCTATGAAATAAGGAATCGGGTAACACTGTGCCGTTGCGGCAAATCGCGGAATAAGCCCTTTTGCGATGGGGCGCATGTGGACAAATCCCGGTTTGCCCTACCACAGTAGAAGCTAACCGGGATTATTTTAGATCTATTTTATCAAAACAGTTTGGCGGGGTATTCTCCTGCATCAATCAATGCCTGAATCTTATCTACCACACCTTGGCGATCTTCGGCATAAGTTACTCCAAACCATTTAGAGGTAGTATCCAACACTTTTACGCGGGCAGTACCTTCTACAATTAGTTTGTTTACCATCAATGGAATAAAGAACTCACTCTTCAGGTTACTCATGTTTTCTTTCAGGAAGTCTACAAAGAAGTCTTCCGAGTATTGGAAGTAATCGGGAGTGAATCCCCACATATTCATAGAAACAGGGGTATTATCAGCAATCGTTACCAATTGTCCGTTCTCGTCGGTGAAAGAAACTTTTCCATCTATACGTTCAATAGCTGTGCGCTCTACCACAGTAGTCAGATAGCCGTTTGCATCGGTTTCGCATACGCCACGAGCCACCGTTCCGCTTTCGCTCAATGTATTGCCCACGCGATAGCCTACCATGCAGTAGTCATTCTTCTTTCCTTCCATCTCTGTTAATTGCTTGCCCAATACAGCAAAGCTATCACGTCCGTAGAAATCGTCGGCATTGATTACGGCAAATGGTTCGTTGATAACATCTTTTCCCATTAGTACGGCATGATTGGTTCCCCACGGTTTCACACGGCCTTCGGGCACTTCGAATCCTTGTGGAAGGCTATCTAAAGCCTGGAATACCACTTCAACCGGAATATGATTTTCGTATTTGCTAATGATCTTTTCGCGGAAATCCTTTTCAAAGTCTTTACGAATTACGAAAACAACTTTGCCAAATCCACCACGAATTGCATCGAAAATGGAATAGTCCATAATCGTTTCTCCATTAGGACCCAGTCCGTCGAGTTGTTTCAAACCTCCGTAGCGGCTTCCCATTCCGGCCGCAAGCACAAATAATGTAGGCTTCATAATTAGGTGTTATTTTTTAGAATTAGTAATTTGTTTATTGCATTTTGCGTTGCAAAAGTACGAAAATACAAGAATATTAATAGCTCTTAGACAGATTTTGGAAGTCACTTCCCGAAGGATTCTGATAAACCTTCAAATCAAAGTAAGGAATCACCGACAATACATGATCGAAAACATCGGCTTGTATTCCTTCATAAAGCACCCATGCTGTGGTATTTGTAAAGAAGTACAATTCTAACGGCATCCCTTTTTCGGTAGGTTGTAATTGGCGTACCATACAAGTCATTTCATGGTTTACCGAAGGATGTTTACTCAGGTAATTATTCAGGTAAGCTCTGAATACCCCTAAGTTCGTCTGGCGTCTTCCATTCACCACTACAGAATTATCTACATTATGATCTTTGTTATATTCGCTCAACGCTTTTTCTTTATCATCTATATATTCAGACAGGATTTGTATTTTCTGGTATCTATCGAGCATCTCTTCCGAGCAGAATTTTACGCTACTCATATCTATATAGATAGCACGTTTAACCCGTCGCCCACCGGATTCTACCATACCCCGCCAGTTTTTGAAAGAGTCTTTCATAAGCAATGTAGGAGGAATGGTAACAATGGTTTTATCCCAGTTTCTTACTTTTACGGTGTTTAAGGTTACTTCTATTACATCACCGTCTACACCATATTTAGGCATCTCAATCCAGTCGCCCACTCTAAGCATATCGTTTGCTGTAAGCTGAATGCCCGATACGAATCCCAGAATACTATCCTGAAAGATCAACATTAAAATAGCTGCCGAAGCTCCAAGTCCGGTTAACAGTATAGCCGGGTTCTTATCAATCAGTATGCTGACAATAGCAATGCCTGCAATGAAATAAATAACGATTTGAAAGGTTTGCAATAATCCCTTCAATGGCCTGTCGCGAAATTCCTCTTTCGAATTATAAACAGTAAAGCAAGCCGTTAATAATTCGCTCAGGAAACGAGCAAACATAGCGATAATATATACCATGCAGAGGCGCTGAGCTACTACCAAAGCCGTAACCCCTTCTTCGCCCGTAGGTTTAAATACAATGGGGAAAAGCACATATAAAAGAATAGGCGTTATCAGTCCCAGCAGTTTTCCAATTACTTGGGGGCTAAATATAATATCATCCCAGGTTGCTTTGGTGTTTTTTACAATTCGCTGTATTATTCCTAATATAATACGCACACACACTTTTTCTATAAAAAGTGCCAAAGCTATAAGCACTAAAACTATGACGACAGTAGATACTATGCCTGTTACATTCTCACTCAGTCCTAACGATAAAAGGGACTCACGTAAATACTCAATTATTCTCATTACTTTATTATATATTAAATAGGTAAGTAGGTATTCAAAATTAATTAATGTAAGTAGTAGGTATGCAAAATTAATTCATAGTATGAGAAAGTCCCCCTCCGCCCTTTGGGCACCTCCCCCTTGCAGGGGAGGAATTCCTGCGGCATCGAGGACTTGGCTTCGGCGCCTCGCCGATCCTCCCCTGCAAGGGGGAGGTGCCCAAAGGGCGGAGGGGGCAATGATATAAACCAATCATGAACACTTACTTATTCAATTAAACTATCTACAAATTTTTTCAGATCGTTGCGCAACCATTGATAGTGGTACAACCCTTTATATCCTATATTCTTTTTTAATACAACTCCTACATTTAACTGGCTGTTTTGGTAAGAGGTCAGCTCGTTGCGATATTGCTCTCCATGCCCTGCCAGTCTTTTTATTTCATCTTCGCGTTCTCTTCTGAGCACTGTGCAAATTGGAATGAGCAGTTTCAAAACTACGTTATCCATCAAATGATGCCCTTGAATATATAAGTATGTGGTTTCGGGAGAGAGTCCTAATTCGCTTAACTCCCCTCCCAGCGCCTTTACTTTGGCAGTTAGTGTGGGGTGTTGTTTCTCCAGTTCCAGCAATTTATGATTCACCCTCTCGCGCAGTTCATCAATGCTCGAATACGGATCTCTTAAACGTACTCCCCGCAAACAGGTACATTTATTAAAATCGTACATCGGAAAAGTATACGTATCTTTATTACGATAGAACCAGATTACCCACAAGAATAAAGGATACACTGTTTGAGAATAGCGAATGATGTATTTATCGAAATCGAGCAGGCGTTTATCATTCAGTGTAGCCTGCACACATACATTATGAAGGCTCTCTGCATAACAACGATAATTCTCAATGGCATAAGAATAGGTTTGGAAAATAAAAGAGTTCTCATTGATCTTTCGCGAAGTAACCGTAGCCCTCTGTAGCAGAAAATCAAAGTCGCTATCTACACAGGCTATCAGGCTCCTCCCCAATTGCTCCGTATTCAGTGTATTCAATAGCACCATTTTCTTTCCTTTAGAAAGAGAAGTGGCCGAAGGGAGCATTACCTGAAAGTAATGTTCCTCTGTTTCAAATTCATTGAGCAGTGTTTTCCAGAAAGCCACATCTTCATAGCTTTCTACATAAGCTATTATTCGCCGGCGGGTTTTCCGGGGATAGAATTTACGAGCCGCATCAAAATAAGAAGAGCTGACGTTATCTTTTAGTTTTTTAGCCATAACCTAAACCCTATCTTCTACAACCGTAGAAATATCACTCACCTCGGTCACAGCATCGAGCCAGCCTTCCATGATTACAGCCGGCGAGTGTGTGGTTAGTATCATCTGCACATTAGGGTTCAACTCGCGGATCATAGCAATAAGCTTCTGTTGCCATTCTATGTGTAGCGAAGCCTCCGGTTCGTCCATAAACAACACACAGTGTTCATTGTTTCTCACCAATACAGTTAAAAGAATAACCAGCATTTGCTTCTCTCCCGATGATAGTTTATCGGGGAATAACAACTCATTATTCTGAAAAAACGCAATATCATTCCTTTTACGATCGATGGTTTTGTTGGTATACCCGAATAAGCTGTCCACCATATCCTGGAATTTACGTTTCGCCAACGATAAATCGGCAGCTTTGCTGCGTTGCTCTTCGTCGTTGCTATTCAGGAGTTCAATCATTTGGTTTCCTATATTCACTTGGTAATCCAGGTATTTCCGCTGAAGCAAGTACAGTTGCCAATCCAGTTCGGATTTCACGTATTCGCCCGGAATGCGGGTAGCAATGTCGCCGGATATCAGCGGTCTGTCGTAACTACGAATTACATCATAAGGAATGAAAGTTGCTTGCGGATCATCAAAAAACACACGTACTCCATTCTTAATATCGCTCTTTACTTCGCCCGTTTGCTCCAGGTAATGAACCGACCGATTAAGAATAGTACTCTTCCCTACTCCATTGATGCCCGAAAGGATGTTTACTTCCGGGTTTAACTCCCATACAATGTTCAATCTGCCCCAAAGCCGATCTATCTCTATTCGTTGGATGTATTTAGCTTGCTTTTCCATGGTTTATTCCTTATTGTAAGGTGAATGGCAAATTTAACTATTTTAGGCCAAGCTCTCTAATAAACGCTTTAAAATTGCATTGTTTTTGCTATTTCTGTTTAAGAAGTGGTGTGTATTATGCACAGGCACTAACAGAAATCCCCGACCACGCTTGGTCGGGGCTTAGCAAAAAACCTATTTATTTACAGAACCGCGCTTCGCAGCGAGGCATGCTGACATCTATTCCGGGAACTTATAGCCCCCGCCCGGAACGGGGGTTAGGGGTTAGTTATTTTACAGTTGTACTAACACAGAAATAGGCGCTGCCGGGGTAGACTCTGACTCCAATTCTCATCTTTCTGGTGTCTGTTGTTGAGATTGTTTCAAGCGTAATTTTACCATCTTTTATATAGCTTCCTGGCGCGAAATACAGATATTTATATGAGCCATCATTAATAGGATTAACAGAATCGTACACCAAAAAAAATGCTTTAGCATAATCAGCTCCTTGGGCTCCCCAGCCAATTCGAGGTTCTACGGATGGTTTTAGCTGTTTGTCGTGCATAATTGTATAATAATCCGGAAAGCTAAAATAACGATAAATTCTCCTTTCTTCTAAACAATGATAATGAAGGAGTAAATTAGCCAGTTTTAATTCCTTATCCTCATAATTTCCTGTAAAGATACTTTCAATTTGTGTTTTATTTGGTAACTTCCAGTCTTGAGCTCCCATTACTGTAAAATCAGAACCTGCGGAATCATCTCTCTTTAAACCTTCACATGCTGCTTTTTTTTCTGTTAAGCTTAGTCCACTATAGAATAAAAAATCGGCAGCCCAAGAAGGAATATCTTCTTCGTAGTCTTTTCCCCATCCGTTGCTTATTGGGCGATTTCGATTCCAGTAATGATAGAGATATATTGGAAATATCTCTCCTCCAGTTTCAATCGTGTTATAAGTAAGTTCGTATTTATAACGATCTGTCAGACCAGTGCCTGAAAAATAACGTGTGACTCCATCAGACTTCTTATCATCGTAAATGTCCACATCAGCATACCGTTTTTCGTGAATACCTGCTGCAGAGCTCAGCTTCATGTAGTATTGATTAGTATGCTTTTCTTTTTCCTCATCGGGGGATAGAGGATTTTTTATCTCCTCTCCTAACTTCTTACTTTTATCCTCTCCTTCGTTTACTTTTATCAGACTCCTTTTTATTCCCGGTGGTGTGATAGTTACACCTCCAAGCACCATTTTACCAAAAACGTATATTTTATGATCCATCGTACAGGTTGGGTCATCTATCGCCTGAAACGAGAACACTACTTCCTTTTTGCCGATTTCCTTCTCCCAGTTATTATACAATTGAAATCTGAATAACATATCATTAGCTTGCGTACGATCACTGTTATACGTCCATAATCCAGATCTAGTAGAAGGTACACCTTTATATACCCCATTATAATAGTGGGGGGTATTTGTATAATTGGGATCACTCGGATATGGTATAATCAATTCGCTTTCATGTTGGTAATACAACAAATCTTTATCTTCATCTTTAATATAATCCGTATTATTGCTATTAGTTATAATTCGTTCTAAAACGTTACCCTCATCTTCCTTAACGGAAACTATCCAGTCTATTGCTTTTTCGTTTTCGTCGTTAGCAATTAATTTCCCATTTAGGCCTAAGGGTATAGCTGTTCCAAATTGTTTTCTTGTGGCCCAATAGGTGTTGTGTAATAAGTTGTTTTTATCATCCTCCTTGGGTAATTCTATCAACTGCTGGCTAAACTGTAATACCTTTATTTGAGCAAACTCGGTTTGCGTGTGTTTTGGTTTGATGGAGATGTATTGTCTACGAGATTTGTTTTCTGTAAGTATATGATCTTGTGTATACTTTATAGTTACATAGTTCAGTCCTTCAGCCAAGGTCTGTTCTCCATCTAAGCCAGTTTCCTTATTCCCTAAATCATTTTTAATTTTTGTTATCTTAAGCCAGGTTTCGTCTCCGCATTCTATGGTAGCTTCGGTGCTGACTAACACCTGAAATGTAACTTCATGACCCTTATTCCAATCTCTGTAAATGCATTTTCGGTCTAACTTCACAAAGTTATAACCATCGTAGAATATGGTGCCGAACCTATCGTCCTCGCACACAATGTCTATGGCTATATTGTTATTGTTTCCAATTACTTTGGTGGCATCATCGCATGTATCAAACCCCGGGCCTAAAATATCCTTAATGGTTATTATATATTTATGGTTGCGCAGCAATGGCAAGAAGTCTACGTCTTTAATCAATCCGTCTTCTTTATCTTTAGGTTTGGCAAAATCAATGCGGTAAAAGCGGTTACCATTACTGTTCTTGTAAGAAGCTTCAACTACCAAAAAGGTATGCTTGCTGATTGTTTCTAAACTTCCGGCTTCGCTCTCCGGGAAATATAATTTCTTTTCTACTATGGTTGGTGTGCTACTTCCGGTGTTATCGTATTCTAAAGCATCTAAACGCCCCGTTCCCGACGGAATGGTAGGGTCTCCTTCCGGGAATAAAGCAATTTTATTATTGGCATTATATACATAAATCTTTTTTATTTGGAAGTCTTCCGGCTTAGTCGTTCCATTTGCTTTTACCTCAACATCTACCCGAACCAACGAGCGTTTCAAATGTATATCAATGGAGGTTTCGAGGGGGTCGAGGGGGGTTACATTAATCTGGTTATAGCCGCCAAATGTCAAATTAAAATCGCCAGACTTCCCCATCATAGGAAGAGCAAGTTCTCCTTTAATTATCTTCTCCCATTTTTCGGTCGAAAAGTCAACCACATTAATCATTTGGCTAATTTCGGTATAGGTTTTGTTTTTCCAAAGGTCACTATCCACATCGCCAATGGCCTCAATATCGGCCTTTGCATTGGCTATTGCCAATAAATAGAATTGGCCTTCTGTGCGTGTGCTGGGTATGCGGAATTGCTTTTTTGTCTTACCGCCTATCACTGTACTCTTAATTTTTCCTTCTTCTATCAGGTGATGAGCTACACATTTATTATCTGATGCGTTAAACACAAATATGTTCATCGCCTTTACGTCATTTTCATCAGGATCGGCTCTTGTAATATCCGTAGTTGGTATATCAAAAATAGGAAGCGAGAATACTACTGTTAGCTCTCCACTGTTAGTTCCTTTGGAACTTCCCATAAAATCGTCTTCGCATGCCATTATGCATACACAAAGCAAAACGATAGAGAAATAATTTATTAGTTGTTTCATATATTACTTAGCTTTTCTTATACAAAAATATGAGAAACGGGTAGTTGTAGTTCCCGGCAGTGGCGGTGCAGGGGATTTAACTCCCATTGGAAGAGACATGTGATCATCCCCATCGTGATAAGACACCTTCGTATTTCCAGGTTTTAATAATAGCCTCAAAATCCTTTTGTTATCTCCGATAGCTTGACCATCAACTATCATCTGATCCTGTAGCCAGAACTCTCCCACACGGTCACCAGTGCCGTTATTGGCAGATTCCCAATGCTCTAAAGTCAAATAAGGACGAGGGCTTTGGAGCGGAAAATTTGTTTCTGCAAAAGTGTGCCAAAAATTAATCATCTGTTCATTAAAATCGTTTGTTCCCGCTACTCCAAAGATTGCGTATGCTTCTGCCAAAGTGGGCAGCTTCCAATCGCCTGTAGCTTGAGTATTATCTGTTGTTGGAAGGTGAGGACATCCTTTTTGGGGATTTGTGTAGTTATAAGGTGCCGGGTCATCTTTTCCCATAGCCTGATACCAGGTAGGGTATGATGTCTCGCGTGGTAGGTCTCCAAGTTTTAGTTCATGCGCACCATATTTATAGTCGTTATTTTCAAATTCCGGTATTACCGGACTTATATAATAGCCATTTATCTTGATTGTTCTAAAAAACTCCATTTCGTGTTCGGCATAGAATGCGGGGTCTAAGAAAGATCGGAATCCTAATTTCGCCTTTATCTCATTCTTTTCCGGTTCTAAATACCAACCATTGGTGGTTCGAATATGAAACAGTGTTTTTTCGCCCGGAACAAATGGTGCTCCATAGTCATCTTCCACCTTCTCATCCACCCTCAATGGAAATCCGACGATTACACCGTAAGGATCTTCCACCAGAGCAACCGCTACGGGAGTTGCAAAGTTCATCACAAGTCCGGTTCCATACGTATGGTTTACCAGCCAATTCTTTTTAATTTTCGAGTTATTCTCGCGTTTAAATAAGCCGGGGTAGTGCTGTACTATTTTCACATCAATATACAAGCGCTCGCCCAACTCTTCGGAATAAATCCGAATGTAGGCAGTTCGGGTATCGTATACTTTTGATGACGTAAATTTCTCTAATCTCACAGTGGGGAATTCTTGTTCTGTGTCATAATCATCAATCTTTATCCAGCCTACAGAGGTGTTGTTACCATTTTCATCTACGAACTTATATTTCCATTTGTCAGCTGTACCTGTTGAGGTGCCAGTAGCATCATCTTCAAAATTCAGACTGCTTACTTTCAAGTAAGTTGTATATTTTTCGCCTCCTGCTTTAGTATTATCTCTTAAATTTTGTGCCTCAGCATCTCGATGAAACTCAATCTGGTTCACTCCCAGCATTCGATGACCATAAGAACGGGTGTACAATATTTCTCCGCTATTGCATGTTATATCTGCATCTGTATTTGTATGCTCAGTTTCTAATGCCTTTCCCTTTGAGTCACGTCCTATTTCTTTAATTCTTCTAACCGTAACTACGTAGTTATGGTTGCGTAAAATTGGCAAAGTATTTTTCTTCTGGTCTTTTATATCTACCCGATAATAAGATGGATTACCATCATAAGTACCTTTAATTATGATGGCAAAGTTTTTGGTCCAGTCAGTTTCTCCTATATAAGCTTTTCGTTCAGGAATAAAAAAAACGGTAGAATAGCTCTCAGGGAGTAGTTTATATGTATTCTCTGCAGTAACATGATAGAACAGTTCATCTTCCACCGATACATCTAACACTTTATTTTTGTTAGCATTCAATTTGGTCTTTTCGGGCATTACTACAGTGTTTTTCGACACATTATACAGATACAGTTGTTCGGGCGTGAATTTATTATCGGCTTCTCCAATACCGGCAAATCTTACTTCTACCCTTGCCATGGAGCGTATTAAATAAATCACAGGTAGCGATTCTTTGGTATTCGGCGAGAAAGAGTCCGTTTCACCATACATAGGTATGCCTTTCCAATTGCTATTTTCTTCCGGGCGAGACCAATTACTTTCTGTATTTATTATAAATTTGTTTCGTACGGTGGCATAAGTATCAGTATCTATAGTTAATCCAGTTATACCCACATTTGCAAGGAAAACCAGAAAGATATCTTCTGTTATAGCAGCATGCTTTTCGTCAGCTGTATTTGCAGCCTTATTAAAAGCATTCATAACGAAAGCTCTACGCCCTTCACTACCGCTGGCATTAGCCGGAGTTCCTATTTTTTGATAGCCCAAGTATGTTTTATTAGCCTTCGAAAAAGCCAATGCATAAATATCTACAATTTTATTTTCGTCGGTAGCATCTACAGCCCTCGTTTGTGGCAGCGAATTTGTAGGCAATATAAATTCCACTACCATCTTACCCTCGGAGGTTTCCTTTTCATCGATCATAAAGGAGCTTTCCGATTCGCACGAAATCAGCCCTCCTATTATAACCCCCATTATAGCAAACTGCAAAAATAGTTTCTTCATATTCTAAATACGCTTACGTTTTTTATCTCTTACTTTTCTATTATTATATTTATTACTCTTTCCTGAACAAACTCTCTGTAATTGTTCCAAGTTATATCCGGCCCAATAATAATAGTAGCGGAGCCAGCCTGAGTTCCTTTTTTTATCACAAACGAAAATTCCTCGCCATCAACAGAGCCTCTACCCGATCCTACTTTTACACTTCTAAGTATATCTCCAGCCGAGCTGATATTATTGATCACCCAAGCACATCCCGTTCGAGCTGTTTTAATCTTTAGTTTGTATTCTTTATCTCCATCTTCCAGATCAGATGCATTGATTTTATATGTGAATATGACCTGTCCAAAATCACCATTGAAAGACTTCTTCAATTTGTTATCAGCCTCATCATACACAGTTATCACATCATTTGTTGGGTTTGGGTTATAGAGAACAACCTGCACTACTTTATACAAGTTTCCAAGCCGTATTTTCACAAAGCTAAGACACCGTTCAACATCACTACGTAAGCCATAGTCTGCACTTGCTACATAGGGGGCTATTCCGGCATTCTTTAAATATTCTTTTTCTGCATCTATTTCAGCCTGAGTTCCACCTGTGTAAAATTTAGGTTTTTCTAAGTCCCTCCTTTCAAATTCATAATGATGGTGCATTATCAAGGTACGGGTTGTTCCATCCGCAACTGCTCTGCTTGAATTCGGTTCGAATACTCCATCTCCATCATCAATTTTTTCATCATTAGTAAGCATTCTATCGGGACCACACTGAAATTGCATCCAACTACTATGCGAATCTAACACCCAATAGCTATTGTCATAACCCAAGGCTGTTACTTTAAACCACCATTTAGAATTATCTGAGTTTCTGAGCTTAAGGTCCGTTGTTAGTCCCAAATACATTATATCAGTAGATACATCCAAGTGGTACATGGTTCCGGTTTCTCCATCTATAGGCATATCACTCCAATCGGTTATAATTAATGAATTATCCCATTTAAAACTCGATTGCTGTATATGTACATACTTAATTATATTGCCTGCCTTAAAGGTGTAAGTTCCTCCTCTTGAGTTATCAGATTTGTTTTCTTTGGTTTTGAATGTTATTACCTCTCTTTTGCCATTGAGGCCATAATAATCGGATGAAGGGAAGTTATAATTTCCGGAAGTAGAAGTGGCAACCGGAGTAGGCGACTGGTGTTCAAATACGCCTCCTCCATTGTAACAGTTTATCAAGAATCCATCTTTCCAAGTGGTTTCTGCCGAGAAAGAGATAAGTTCTTCATTCGAATCGGCAGGATATTCTATAAGTGTTTTATCTACCCAAAGGCGGTATACTGTACCAAGATTGGCATCTACCGACTTATCTTCCCATGGATCGATTGTAGCTCCTATCGGTATATGGCCATAATAAGCTTCTTCGGGGGTTTTTGCTCCTTCATCTGTTACTTTGGTTATGTTTATGGTGTAGCAGTGGTTGCGCAAAATGGGGCCTCGGGCTAAAGGTGTAGCTAAATTCCCTACATCATCATACTTTGGTATATCTATTCGGTAATAAGTTAAGCCTTCACTACTTTCAATTCCCACAACAATAGCTTGGGTAAGGTTACGCTCGGTTACATCGCTCTCGAATGCGTATATGCTGTGGGTAAGTTCGTTACCTGATACTGCGTAAGAAATATCTTGCTCAAAAATTTTCTCATCAATTTCCCAAGCGGTTTTTACTCTGCTTTTATTATCGATATTATTGTCCGAAATCCAAGAAGTAGCGTCATCCTTATGCCCTATATAGCCACTTGTGCGACGATGAAGCAGGTAAACTCTTCTTAGGTTACGATCTGTAACTTGGGTTTTATCAAGTTTCACATCAATACGTGCCAACATTCGTAATATGTAAATGGTATTGCCACCATTTAGACCTGTTGTTTTTGTAGCTAATGTAATTTCTTCGGGAGTAGTAGGTACCGAATACATCGGGATTCTCACATTTTCCGGCTTTACTTCGTAATTTCCATTCGCATCATCAGAAACAAACCAGAACGATTCGTTTGAGAGTTTCAGGCATTCTAATATTGAATTACTCCCCGGATTAGTTTCACCCTTAACATACTCTTTACCGGAAAGAGCTTTCTGCAGTTCGTTTATATCTATATAATTGCTAATATTGCCAAGGAATATAAAGCGTTGCTTTACACCTTTCAATTCTTGAATTGGAGCTGTATAGGTGTATGCACCACTTGCATCAGGAGTATTGCTCTTCAATGTTGCACGCACCATATAGCTATACACCCATTTACCACCATCTGTTGAACCAGTATTTGTAGAATGTGGGGTTAGTGCAATAACATCAATAACATCGTTTAGCTTCTTATCTTTATCGTTAGTAGGATCAGACGCTCTTGTATTATCTTCCTGATTGGGATTTCCCGGTTCTTCTTGAATACGCAACAAAAATTGAATATCGTGTTTTACAGGTAGCTCCTCCTTATTAGGGCTATCGTCATCTTTGCATCCCACCAAAAACAGGAGTAGAAATGCTATTAAAGTGGCAGTATATATATTGTGTTGATAATTCATATTCTTTCAATTTTATATAATAGCGTATGCATCAAAGTTCTACGCCGAAATAACGATCAGTCCAATCAATTACTTTTATCTTTGCATCTATAGGGTATACATTTGTTACCCCCTCGATAGTATATTTATAGTGATGATTACGAAGAATTGAACCGGGCTTTGCTTTATTGGCAGAAACCGAACCGCCTTTTCTGTCGAGCGAAGGAATGGATAACATATAAGATCTGGAAGTTTTATCGTCGTTGTCTACATACCCTTCCAACACGATATGGCAGTTATCCGTAGAGTTTACATTGTCCAAACCGGATTCCTTTACTCCTGTTTCAAATACATAGAATTCAATAACCTGCTGATTACTGCTATAAGTAGGTATTCCGGAAATGGTGCTTATGTCGGCTCCTACTACACCGGCTCCATAAAGAGTCGGATTAAACACCCAATTATTACCGGCATCCCAACAGTCTGGGTTGTATCCAATATATCCGGCAGTTTTACCATATTTTAAAGAAACATTATTTATCTGGAATTTTAGCTTACCGGTAGCGGGGGTTTCTTTATTTATGATTTCTATTTTGGCTAACATCCGAATTAAGTAATAAGTGGTAGCTTTGCTTTTGTCTGTTGTAACGTCATTAA
The DNA here is from genome assembly GCF_010500995.1 of Bacteroides sp. 224. GTDB lineage: Bacteria > Bacteroidota > Bacteroidia > Bacteroidales > Bacteroidaceae > Bacteroides. The sequence goes on from NZ_QVMK01000034.1 coordinate 100,613, forward strand.
AATCTCTTATATATCTGACATCGGTAATGGTAGTAGTAGTAGTAGCAGATATCTGTAGCTCATTCGTAATAGCATACATAGGAATGAAATGCTTACCATTGTCTGAAGGTTTGTTTACACACCAAATGCTGGAGGCTCCGGTTACGAGCAAATCCCCCCTCACCCCACTTTGATTTTTACCAACCATAGATGCTTTTTTTGCCTCCATTACCTCTTTGGCGTTAGCCACAAACATAATTTGAATATTTGTTCCGGTAGGGTATCCTGTGAGACAAGACAATCCGGTAGTAGGCGAATAGCCCAGAGAACTAACACCTGTACACTTATCATTCTTAAAATAAATAGCATACAAATTATTTATCCCATCCTCATCAGTTACCGAGCGAGTAGCAGAAGAATGAAGTGCCAAATAAAGTCCGGCTTCCTGTTCCTGTTCAATAACCTGTTCGACAACATTGGTGTCGTCGTCACTTTCCTGCTGACAGGAGGTTAATCCTGCCAAAAGAAATAAGAATATTGATATAATATGGTAATGCTTCATATCTGAGAAAAGGGATTAATAAATAAATACAAGGAATTATCGTATAGGAGTCGGATTGTAATTTGACAGGTCTACAGTAGTCCAGTTTTTTACACTTAAAGCAGCAAAAGTTCCAAAGTCGTTTACTCCATTTACGGTATAATCGTAAAAATGATTACGTAAAACATGCCCTCCATCTGTAGTACTGATATCAATGGTAATTCCACTTGCCCCAGAGGTATGTGTTAACTTAGGGAAAGGAATCATATAGTTTACATTTGTTGCTGTACTTTCCGCGTCACCCGGTTCCCAACGTTTACCTTCCAAACGGATATGGCAGTTTGATGTAATATCAGTAATATTACCGGTAGAGCTTGATGTTGCTTCCAATATATAGCATTCCAAAGTCTGTGTTTTTCCATCTGCTGATAAAGTTGGTGTCAATTTATTATTGTTATCTTTTACACTTTTCTCTGCACCAGAAGGGATCGCACTAACCGCCGTCACCACATGTCCACTCTTTTCGCCGCTTTTATTATCAATAGTATAAGTATGTGTGGCAGATCCCGAAATTGCTCCTTGATAACAGAGAAAGCCCTCATCATTCCCATTTATAATCCAGGCATTTGTTATTTTAAAATTCTTTTTAGTGGAAGTATTTGTTGTTATCACCGTATTTACGATTTTAACCTTAGCTGCCATACGTACTAATGAGTATACTTTATCATTGGTAGCTCCGCTACTTGATCCTCCTACATAATGATTACCTGTAGGTGCTGTTTTACCTGTAGGCAAACTAACTTCCTCTGTTTCTACAGCCATTGGAATGACTTCATCCCCCTTTTTGTTTTTTGTCCATAGCGAAATTTTGGCTGTAGTGCTTGTTACGGCAGTTAAATACTGATATGCATTAGCTAATGTGGTGGTTCCTGTAACTATTTTACCTGCAACACCAGCTACTGCTGCAACTTCACTTTCCGCATTTGCTATAAAAACAAGTTTCATTGCCTCTGTTGTATTATTAGCAGCATCCACAAACGGAGGCGTTAATCGATAGGTATAATTACCATTAGCATCTGCAGTAGGTGTTGTATCAAAACTATTTAATCCTCTATATATATAATCCGAACCACTCTTTATAAAATAGAGCACACGCAAGGTTCCTAATCCTTCATTCATTGCCCGAGTGAAAGCAGATCCACCCGATTCTTTAGGATAAGCCAATGAAACAAGGATTCCATTTTCTTCTTCCGGCATTTCCGTATCCTCTTTTTCGCAGGAAATACAAATCATGAATAGGGAAATAACATATAAAATATTCAGCAACTTGATTTTCATAACAATTGTATTTTTATATTTTTATTATCAACGTTTCTCAATAGGACCCGGCATACCGGCTCCACCTACATAAGTCCAGTCTTTTACAGAAACTACAGCATCTATCCCATACGGGCTTGCTTCTTTTATCGGTTCCTTATCTACATCATCTTTTGTAAACTCTATGCATTTAATCTGGTATACATATCCGGGTGCCATACGATGGATGCGTTCTCCTGTATCTGCATTTTTATAGTTTTTGATGGTAATCCAGTGCCGACCTTCATCGTCGGCATCAGCTTCTACTGCATCTGGATCATCCAGCAATATTTTAAAAATAAGCATAGGCATGGCAGAATAGGTACGCTTATAAATCGGGCTTGGAGTATCTATTCCTACATAAGGTTCTATAACGTTACCTATATATTCATGATCTTGCTTAGGATCAGCATCATCATAATCAGGATTCGGTACCCAAGCAGGAGCTACATAGAACGACCACCAATGATCTACTTTGGGAGTAATTTCGGTAGTGGTAATGGTAGGCATAGGCGAAGGCTTAGCTGTACCAGCTCCTTGTTTATTTACATTAAAGTAGAATTCCTTAGGATAAGCAGTAGGTCCTGTTGTGAATGCAGAATTATACCAATCGAATGCAATCAAATCATTCGTATAAGTAGGATAAGCCATATAGTTTAGTCCCATCTTCTTGAAATTATTATCCACAAAGATCTCTTCCAGAAGGAATTTAATATTATCGGTAGATTTCAGTCCTCCTATCTCAATACGTGAGATGGCAGGTTTTACAACAACAATAAGATGAGCATTCCCCATAGGGATTTCTCGGGTAAGCACTCCACCAAATACATTTACTTGTTGGGGGTCGAGTTGGTCTCCACCGGTACCTTGTCCGGTTATGTCGTATTGAAGATCCTCAAAACGTTTGCCTACTAATGTTGCTTTCCAGTCGGTGCCGGCAGGTAAAAGAGTAGCAGGAGAAAGAGGAGTGGAAGGATTATTCAAATATAATTTATTGTCATCCACATTACCGATAACTTTAATCTTCTCTATTTCATTACGGTTAAACTTTAACCGGATACCATTATTAGGGGCAGGGTATCTTACCGCATCGGCATCTACAGAAACAACGTCTTGTATAACGCTATCTCTATCCAGCATCAGGAATAATACAGTACCATTCAGGTGAGGAACAATGCTGATGGCGGTTTCATCCTCTGCTCCGCGAGAAGATCCGGTTTTGTCGGGTCTTATCTGTACGGATAGTTCCATCAGTTCCTCCTCTATTGGTTCCACAGGCTGCTTCATTTCATCACCCTGGCAGGCAACCATCAACATAAGCACCAAAGCACTTATTAATATATATAGATATTTATTTCGCATCTTGTGTCTATATTAAAATCATTATTAATCTATGGGTGTTTCTGTTCCCTGGCCTATCCAGCCAAGTAATTTCACTTCCACTCCGAGTCCATTAAAGTAGACTCCTATTTTAATGATGTATTCTTTATCTTCTTCAATCAAATCAAGACGACCATGCAATAGTTGCTTCACATCGATTGTATATGGTATTTCGGGATGTGTGCGAACCTGGGGTTCGTCGATCACAATCTCTATAGGATTCTCATTTGTAAAGCGCAATACTTTCGTAGTGCAGGAAGCCATTACCATGTCGGTATCTACTTCCATTGTGGGATAATAGCTTACATAATCTCCCAAAGTTTCCATCTCATAATCATAGTAAGGTCTCAGGTTATTAAATGTCACAAAAGGATAGTTGTCAGTCGGTTTTTGGGGCAATGTACTTTCTAAACCGTGTACATAAACCTCGAATGTAATATGTGCAGGGCGGTAATGAACAGTATCGTTATAAACCCCATACATTTCGGGGATTTCAAAAGTATGTCTCCCATAAAAAAGGGAGTCGTTGGTTTGAATTTGCTCATGCAGAGCCAAGGGGTCCTCCCAAGCTATGAATTTAGGGTGTTTCACCCAATGATCTTCAGCAGGCAGATCAAAATCAAGACCACCAATGGTGGTTTTATCAAAAGCATTTCCCCAGCACACTGCCATATAGTTGCCGGGCATCAAGCGGGTACGAATACCCTGATAATCTATCAGATATTTCTTGCTCAAGTTGCGAACACGAACAAATTGTCCGTTATCCTTATTGATAATACCCACATTCACACGGTGAATGCGTTCAGGAAACTTAGGATATTCAAAGTAGAGGTTAACGTACATACCACAATCGTCTAAGTTATCACCTATCGAATCGCAGGATATACACAAACCACTCAACAGAGTGAACAAGGATAATATCTTTAGTAGTTTCATGAGTTTATCTTTTTTTGTTTTGGGGGAACAGAGCCCGGGAAAAGGCTTCCCGGAACTCTGTTTAGTTTAAAGGCAATTGATTACTCAACAATAGTGTCTTGACCAACCCAACCTTCAACAATTACTTCTACTGAAATATCTGTTTCTTCTTTTGGCCACATTGGATCAGGAGTCAATTTATCAGCATCAATATTGATTGCTTTGATTACATATACTGTACCTGGTTTTGGGTATTGAAGTGGTAAACCATTAGCAGCATCCAAGAACTTAGTAATAGTATACCAACCTCTTTTCAAACCATGTGAATTAGCAGTAGCTAAATCAATATCAATACAGATAGTTGGAAAAGTACCATATTGGATTCCGGTACCACGAGTAGCCCAATCTGGAACTTCCATATCAAGTCCTGGAACTCCCGGATAAGCAGCTACAGCATAAGCTGTACCAAGTGCTTTAAACACATCACCTTTTTCTACTGCTGCTTCTTCATCTGTGTAAGCCCAATCACCACATTTCAAACCAACACGATTGTATACACCTTCATCTAAATAAGGATTAGTAATTGGATGTGAATTGGGATCATCTTGTTTACGAGCTGAAGCAATATAGAATGACCAATAGTAGTTTCTATCAGAAGGTCTATAGCCAATAACACCATTTACTGTGCTTTTTACAGCTTTGCTCAAATCTGTTTCATACCATTTAGCCCAACGTTCTTGGTTCTTTCTTGCTGTAGGAATAGCTGCGTTCTTTATTATATCATAATTCAAATCTCCTTTCTTTGTGTAATTATGAGATTCTGCATAAGTACCAGAACGAGTTATTGCATCACCTTCAGCATCTACTTTATATTCATACCAAGCATTGCTACCACCAAAGTTATTAGGATCTTTAGGAGAATAAGCTGTATAATCCCATTTCCACAAAGAGTAGTTCCATGCTGGGTTATTCCAACCATAGTTCAATACCATTTCCGGTTCCTGAACTGGATTAGGATATTGCTGACCATCCACACTGATTTCTCTCATTGTATTGCTGATATAGATTCCTTTAATAGCAAAATCTACGCTTGATTTAATCTCAGCAATCTCATAACGAGAAATAGCAGGAGTAACTACTACTCTTACCGGAGTAGTTCCTTGAGTTGCTGTAATAGGAGCATAACCTGTAATATTTACAGCTTTTGCATCTTTCAGGTTATAGTTATCCAATGAGATACGAACTTCTTTCATGAAAGTTTCTACATCTACATAGGTATAAGTTCCTGAACCAGCAGGTGTTTCTTTAGGATTGTAGTCCAAAAGTTTTTTCCTTTTAGCTGCATTTTTCATTGCTAATACTCCAAAGTCATCCTTAATTGTAGAACTAGAAGACTCATACCCAGTAATAACATTTGCATCATATTTAGCAGGATTTGTATTACCAATAACATACAAACCTGTTACACCCAAAGGAAGTGCTTTAAATTTTTGTCCAGCACCTGTTAAAGAAGCAACATCTCCTTCAATTACTGCAAGTACTTGCTCAGGAAGTGTAGATACTGTTTTACCTACAAATACCAAAGTCATGTCAAAAACGTGAGGGGCAATACCTACGTTAGTTGTAGATTCTCCACGAGTACCTTTTGATGCAGTAGGAACTGTTATCTGAATAGTCAGATCATCTTCGCGAAGTTCCAAGCCATCGCCAGAACCAGTACCGTCTGTACCTTCAACGACTGCATCTTTGTCGCTACATGCTGTAAACCCTGCCATCATAGCAGCCATTACAAGCATACTTACATACTTAAATTTAAATTTCATTGTTTAAAATAATTAGTTAATAAATAAATGGTTTCAAACNGTTTCAAACCTTTTTCAATTCTCACTTTTTTGTTATATATCAATAGATATGTTTGTGCGTTGTATAAACCAATTCCTAATTCGCAGCAGCCAACTTCTCTAACTCCTGTTTCAGCCCTCGTTTCTCTACCAGGTTAGCGATCTCCGAATCACGATTGATTCTGAATAGTTTATCACCATCCGCCTTCACTGCATCACGAAGCATCTGAACGGCACCACCCTCATCTTTCATCCTACAGCAGATGATGGCAGCCAGGTAGTAAACATTACCGTTGGCAGGTAAAGAAGTCAGGATCTTCCAGGCCTTCTGATTATCTCCCAGACATGTTAGTGTAAGGGCCGTGTTATAGTCCTTATATGGACTAAGGATATTTAAGGCACGGCTGTATTCCCGGTTGCGAAGCAACTGAAGACCCAAAGTGTAGTCCTTACGCTGCTCTTCGGTAAAGTCGGCATTGATCAATAATTTACCATCGGCTAACTCGTCCAAAGAAGAGATCAGGAACGTTAGTGTATCTAATGGGGCGATAGGAAAACCACTACGGTCGGTAGCTGTAACCTGTCCTTTCAGGGTAACAGCCAGGTTGCGTAGGTTTTTTGTTACCGGATACTCCTGGGTATAACGGTAAGTAAAGTTATTTCCCTCGGGAAGTACTATATCATAACGTGTGTTCTCTTTGTAAGGAGAAGGAACCAGCAGCTTGAACATTTCTTTCTTGCGGGCGGCACGCTCCTCATTCAAAGCAATCTCTCTACCCAAAAGGTTCTCGGCTGCCAAACGGATAGAATCCTGTTCGTGAGGCAATAAAGCCTGAACTTCTTCGGGACGAAGGCTTTGCAGATAAGCGCTGCGGAATTTGGCAGGCACGGAG